>NZ_JYNN01000004.1 GCF_000934765.1 Thiomicrospira microaerophila
TTACGCCTAGTTGACTGGATGATACGATTACCGCATAATCTAGACATCGAAGTAAAAAACCTAGTAGACCAAATTGAAGAGGAAAAGCACATGGCATATGTAACATCATTTGAGCGCATAGCGCGGGAAGAGGGCGAGCTTGAGGGTGAACTCAGGGGTGAGCTTAGAGGGCAGGCTAAGGTTTTATCTAAAATGATACGTCTTAAATATCCTCATGAAGACCATTTAAACTACGAAGCGCGAATTAGTCAACTGAGTGAAGCGCAAATCGACCAACTGCTTGAGTGTTTTTTGCAATCGACCAGCCTAAAACAAATGTTCAGTATACTCGACTAAAACCAACCATGGACCCCCCGTCATTCCGGTGAAGGCTGGAATGACGGGAGAGTAGTCTGCGTTTGCACCGAGTTAGTTGACTAAGCCCATTAAATTTGGCTCATCGATATAGCCGTTTTCTATGCCTTTGGTGGCGACCGCAACGGCGTCGTGGGGGTGCAGGCTTTCTAGGTGGTTGACGCGCAACCAAAAATCCAGCACTTGGGGCTGTTCAATCAGCGCCGCTTGTAAACGGCGGGCGGCATCTTCGCAGAACATTAGGTTGCTGGCATTTAAACGCGCAAATTCTTGTTCGTCTTCGCGTTTAACCGCGGCTTGAACGGGTGTTTGCAAGGTGTCTTCAATCAGGTTAATCCAATTGGAAAAATCCAGTTCAGCATTTTCTTGCAGGTGTAATTTGATTTGTGCATAGGAGCGCTGACTATGGGGGGTTGCACAAATGCCCTCGGGTGTGCCTAGCCATTGCATGACTTGGGCATAATCTAAGTTTTGGTCCTTGCCAAACTTGGCTTCAAACGCGTCTTGGATTAATTGACGAGATAGCGCGGCGGAACAAGGGCAGGTGGATGAATAGGGCACTTCAATGCTGACTTCGCACTTAAACTGGCCTTGTTTGAGTTCACCACGCAGGGTGGCTGGATAATGTTTCCAGCCTGCATTATCGCTTTTTAACGATTTACGACGCTCATAATAGTCAAACCGAAACTCGACAAACGCATGGTCACTTAAGCCTTGATGCGATTCAATAAATCGATTTAGGATCTCATGCACGCGTTGGGTGGTGAGCGTTTGTTGAGTCGCCATTTGATCCAGTAGCAGGTATAGACGTGACATGTGAATGCCTTTGCTGGTTGGATCCGTCAAATTTACGTAAGCCTGGGTATGTGACGACAGGCGAATGGTTTCATGGTTAGATTGGATTAAAACCGGCAGTTCAATGCCGCTCATGCCGACCCAATTCAGGGTGGCTTGCGGGCCTTGGTGAGGTTGGCATGCGATATCGGGCATGTGCTTAGTCATGCAATTTCCTTCTGTAGCCTAAAAACGTGTTTTTCTTTAGGGAGTTAAAATTAAATGGCTTGCTATCATATCAAGGTTTTGGTTATTCGGCACTCATTTGCTCAGATTTTGTCACGATTAGTCATGGTCGGTCATGGATAACCGATTCTAGTTTTTGTTCAAGTTTTTTGATATCGACTGGCTGATCAAACAACATTTCCAGCCGATTATCTTGCCGCCAGGCCTGGTCATCAAATGAGAGTTCGCCATTCACCCAATTTATTAACTGCCATTCATTGCCGGTTCTTAACAAGCCTTTGGCGCGAATCAAGCCAGCAGGCGGGTCAGCAAAAAAGGCTTTAAGTTGTGGCCGTTTAAACAGGAGTTCGGGTTGCCAAATCCAGCTCACCGCGTGGGTCGTGCCTTGCATAACCTGGCTTTGAAGCGTTTTGGGTAAGCCGCTGCTAAAATCCTCAACCAGGCCTGGTTGTTGGCTAAGCCCTGTAGCTTGTAAAAACAAAAAAGCGGGGCGAGTTGCTTTAAGTGTAAGCACGCTAAGGTCTATCTGTCCAAAGGATGCGATTTGAATGTGCGGTTTGCCGAGTACGTTGGATTGTAAAAAATGCTGTGTGCTGTCGAGTAGATTCGCTGTGATTTTGTCGCGGCGGGTGAGTAGGACTAGATCGGCTAGCTGAATAAAATCACGTAGCAGGGCGGACTTTTTATAAATTTCAGGACTAAAGCGCTGTAGATCGATTAAGCAAATGCTGGAGGTTAATTTGAACGGGCGGTCGGTAATTGTTTTTTTGAGGGTGTCGATGATTTGAGCGGGATGAGCAAGGCCGCTGGGTTCGATGATTAAGCGTTCAATACTAGGGTCTTGGCTGATGGTTTGCAGGGTTTGGGCTAAGGGGCGTTGGGCACTGCAGCAAATACAACCGCCTTGCACTTCAAACAATGGAGTGTCGTTTTGTTGCAGGGTGCGGGCATCGATCCCCAGTACCCCAAAGTCATTAATCAGCAGCGCCCAGCGTTCTGAAATGGGTTTTTGCGATAAAAGGTGAAGAATCAAGCTGGTTTTACCACTGCCAAGCAGTCCGAAAACCAGCGTCACCTCAATCGGAGGGTTGGGCATCTTGGAAAAGGTCATGTCCTTCAAGCAGGTCGTTGACTAGTTGATCGCGTTTGAGCTCAATCCCTAAACGTTCACAGACAATTCGCGCATCGCGATAGGCATTGTATAAGCAGGTGGTGGCGCCAGGTGAGGGTGTCATGTTAAAGATCAGATTCTCGCCAGCAGGCACAATGCTGGCTTCGCCGAGTTTGAGTTGCATGGTGTCCTTGTCAATCACTTGGGGGCGTAATCCGCCGACGCCTTTAGCAAATTGCAGGTCTTCAATTTTCAGTCCTGGGATGATTTTTTGTGCATCTTTTAAAAATAGTTTTTTACGAATGCCCGGGATTTCAAATGCAAAATTACGCAAAATATAATTGCGAATATCACTGTCTTTCATTAAATCCCAAAACACTTTCATCACTTTGAGATCCAGTTTGAGACTCTTCCAAAACTCCCAATAGGTGCCCCCGGTGTAACGCTCAAGTTTAGGGAGTACCAGAGCCGTGGGACCAAGGCGGGTTTTATTGGGTTCGGCTAGGTCTGGGTCGCCATGCAGGGCGGCAAACGGTAATTTGTCGTTTTGAATCGTGTAAACCTTACCTTTTAGCAAGTTCGGCACATAATAAAAGCTGCCGGCCATCGGTAAAATCGACATGTTCAAGCCGTGACCGAGTTGATTGGCGAGCAATAAACTATGCCCACCTGCAGAGACCACCACAAACCTCGACATAAATGTACCTTGTGCAGAGGTAATCTCATAATGGTCATCAAATTTTTGAATTTTTTTCGCTTGGGTACCGAGGTTGATCGAAACTTCGGTTTGATATTTACGTGCTTCAGCGATAAACGAGCGGGAGAGCTTGCCATAGTTAACAGCGGAGAACTCATCGGTACAGCCTGAAGCCAGGATTTTTTCAGGACGAGGTTGGCCATCAATCAACGCCACACCGGGTTCAATTTGGGCAATTTTTTCGGCATCCCACAATTCCATATAGGGAAAGGTCTCGGCAAACGCATGATGGCGTGCTTCTAGCTTTTCGCACTCTTCATCGCCGACCGCCAAGATCATTTTTGGGTATTTATACAGAAAATCATTTTTTTCAAACTGCTTGGCATAATGCACAATCATATTAGCTTGGCGCTTGACTTGGCCTGCTTTGACGAGTGAATAGTTGGTTTCAATATCGCCACAATGCAAGGTTTGGCTGTTACTGCGTGCATTGGAGTTCAGTGGCGCCAACGTGCCATACTTTTCAAGAAGTGCTATTGACTTAACTTTACTGTATTTAGCTAAGACATAGGTTAAGGCGCAGCCCGAAATGCCGCCGCCAATGATAATGACATCAAAAACCCGTTTTTTCATCTGATTTATAAACCGATACTAAGTGTTAATAATCAGATTATAAATCAAGCTGTCGATGAAAAGTGACCAAATTTATTAAATATTTGTCAGAATATCCTGTATAAAAGCCGAGGAGTCTGTCGGACGAAACCGATCGTGGCCAAAACCTGCTTTTTTGTAGCAGATGGCTTTAGTCCGACAGCCTGATACAAGACGGTTTTTTTGGTGGTGGTATTTTGTTGTTTTTGAGTAAATGGCTGGAAAGCCGAGTTGGCTTAGGTTAGTATGCTGAATTGGTTGGCGCAGTCGGTGGTTACTGTTTTTGTTTGAAAATAAGTGAGAGTAGCAGATATAGACTATGGTGCAAGACAATCAAATTTTAATTATTGAAGATGATCAAGCCTTAAGGAAAATGATTTCTGCTGTATTGAGTCAGCAAGGGTATAAGGCTTTGCAGGCTAAAAATCTCGCCACGGCGATGGAGATTTTGGATTCAGAATCAGGGATAAAGTGCGTTGTTCAGGACTTAGGGCTGCCGCCTAAGCCTCATTCAATTGAGGCTGGACTTGGCTCGATGCGTCAAATTTTATCAATGAGGCCTTGGTTGAAAGTGATTGTGTTAACAGGGCATGATAAACAAGATGCAGCCACCCAGGCCATTAAGGAAGGGGCGTTTGATTTTTTACAAAAGCCGGTGTCGATGGATTTACTACTCGCAGCTATTTCGCGCGCATTATTATTTTTTGATACCGAGAAAAATTTAACAACGCAAGGTTGTTTTGCCGTTTCATTAAACTCTTCACTCGATGACAGCGGGCTAAAAGGTTCAAAGGAAGGTTTTGAGCTGAACTTAATTAAGCGAGTGTTGGAAGAAGAGAATTATCGTATTCTCAATGTGGCTAAACGCTTAGGTGTACGGCGTGAAAATTTATATTATTTGTTTCGTAAGCATGGCATTGATTCTGAATGGGTGCATCGAATGCACGCGCAGCGAAAAAATTAACGCTTAGGCATCGTTTGATCAAACAATCGGCTGCACAAAAGCGGCGTTTGGGTGTTTTTAATCTCGCCTATCATCTGCGCATACGTTAGTAGCCTGGGAACGGTGGCTGGGTAACTTGTTGATTTATTATTTTTTTAAGCGGTGTTTGTCTTCTTGCGCGTATGCGTCTCGCAGCCAACGCCAATTCTCGGTACTAAAATAAAATGTTGGGTTAGCGGCTTGTTCTTTATGCAAGGAGCGCTCAAGTCGTGCTAGGTTTGCGTTTTGCCACTGGCCTGGCGGTCGCCTTTCGCATTTATCAAAGTCAATAAGCCAGATTGTTGATAGGGAATCTAGCAAAATATTGTGACAGTTTAGGTCGGCGTGATAAATGCCGGCTTGATGAAAGCGCGCGATCGTGCGACCTACCGCTTGCCACGTTTCGATTGCTAAGGGTTGCTGGCAAAGATGGGTAAATAAATCTTGGCTGTGCGGTATTAACTCAATCAAAATATCCGCGCGATAAAATAATCCACTCGCTTGGTAACGTGCGCCACAAGCCCTGGGTACAGGCAAACCTTGCGTACGCATCCAGTTTAATAAGCGAAACTCTTGAAATGCACGACTGGATATGGCCGATGACCCAAAGAACTGATCCTTTAACCCCTTACCGATGAAGCCGCCACGATAATAGTGTCGTAGCACCATTTTCTGCTGATTGTGTTCAATAAACCAAACCTGATTACGCCCTGTTGAGTGACCGATGATCTTATTTTGTGTTCGCCAGTAATCGGGGCTGAAGGCTTGGTCTCGGATGTCATCAGCGATATAGCGTGTATCCACAATAGTATGAGTATGGGCTTGTTGGGCGGTGGTTTGCCAGCTTAGCGTGTCGCCAAGATATTGTGTTAGGCACGACAGGGTTTTAAGCGTTGCGCCATGGTGTTGATTAAAAAAAGCTTGGGCACGATCGCCAGTTTGTTGTGCTTGGTCGGGGTTTAATAACCAGTGATTGAGTTGCGCGACGATCTCGTCGGCGTGATGAACCCATGCCACAGCGTGTTGCCGGTCAAGCTGTCGGTAGATGTCAGCAAAGTTAAACACCTGTCGACCGCTCATCATCGGTTTGCCAAAGCTTATCGCTTCTAGCGGGTTGTGGCCGCCGCGCGCCACTAAGCTGCCGCCAATAAACACCGTGTCGGCTTGCTGGTACCAGCGTACCAAGTCGCCCATGGTATCGCCTAAAATGACTTGGGTATCCGGTGCGATTTCGGTGGATTGACTTAAACGCTGAAATCGACAGCCGGCTTGAAGCAGTTGTTGTGCAACCGGATTAAACCGCTCTGGATGGCGAGGTACTAAGACCAGTGTCAGTGTCGGGTGTGATGGGCTAAGTTTTTTAAATGCTTGTATGAGTATTTCGTCTTCACCTGGATGTGTGCTGCCTGCTACCCATAGTGTTCTGTTTTTAAGGGTGTCGCACAGTGTGCTGGGGAAGGGGGTTTCAGGTGGTTTGAAGTCAAATTTGAGGTTTCCTACTGACCAGGCCTGGTTGTTAAATCCCAGTTTTTTAAACCGCCGTAAACTGGCTTGGTTTTGCACTAAGATAGCGTCAAGATTATTCAGTATCAGGCGTGTAAACCAATAATAACGGCGATAGGCGCGTGCGGATTTTTTGGACAGGCGTCCATTAACCAAAAAGGTATCCACCTTTGCTTTACGACAAGCGATAAGTAAATTGGGCCAGAGTTCGGTTTCTAGTAGGATTAAGGCGCGTGGTGAAAGGGCGCTTAACCAGCGCTCAATAGCGTCAGGCATATCCAAGGGTAAGTAGCAGTGCGCGACATGATCACCAAACAAGGTATGAATTCGTTCCGATCCCGTCGGGGTGGTACACGTTACTAGAATCGGTGTGAGAGGATAGGTTGTGCAGAGGGCATTGATCAAAGGCTTGGCGGCCTCCACTTCACCTACTGATGCACAGTGTATGACCACCGCACCCTGGGCGCGGGTACGTAAATGTTGGGGGAGAACACCTAAACGTTCGCACCAGCGTTGACGGTAACGTTTGTCTTTGATGCTGCGTAGCAGTAAAATCAGGCCGATAACTGGGCTGAAAAAATAAAATAGGAAGCTATAAAGAAAAGACATGGTTTACCTGATTTATCCTGGGTTGTGGTTTTTGGCATCCGCTTTGCGTTAAACGATAAGGGATGACAAGCGTGAGTGATGCGCTTATTTTAACCTCATCTTTCGCTCGCTTGAACTAAAACAGCACTGTCGTCAATATTTTAAACGCGATGGCATCGCGCGTAAAATTGCACTTTGCGATTTTACGCATTTAATTGTAAAATGTTTATTTTAAATCTTTCATAAATTTTACGCGGATTGCCTATAGACTTGCTCGCCGTTTTTATTAATTGTAGGCTAAACACCTTTTTTGAGAAGTGACCATGCAAAACCAACGTCAATTGCCACCTAGTTTTGCGCAAACCGCTCAAGACATTCATACCTCTTGGAATGGGATTGGGCGCCGCTTTCATCGTTTAGACTTGCGCACTAAGGTCTTAATTGCGCCCGGTGAATTTGATTCGTTTAAAGACATTTACAGCGCTAATGTGGTTTATTATTCTCGCCATGTTTTGGGACAGCATGGCCATTTAAAAACCTGCATACTTGAAGATCTTGAACATATTGATCGTTTTAAGGTTCAGCTCAGTACCCTAGTCAGTGAGTTTTTTGATGCGGTAGACTTTTTTGCGCATGCTGTAAAACAGTTATCAGAAGGCATGAATCCGTTAAGAGATGCGATTTATCTTCTGCGGGTGAGTCAATTTAAAGAATACTCTAATGAATTGAATCGTTTTTGTGCAGACTCACCCAAAACCCATGGATTTTTAGTCGCGATTTATCAAAAATATTTTTATTACTTGGATATGCTGGTTCAAGTTTTGCAGCAGTCTACCTCAAGCTATTTGGTTGTGCCTAACGCGAATAACTGGCCAAAATTTGATAGTGAAAAAAATTTATACACACTGAGCACCGATGCCAATTTGAAGGTGCCCTTAATTCGAATGGTGTGTCATATGACAGCGTTGCTAGATTTGCATGCCAATATTTTAAAAGATATCTGTCTGGATTGCGCCACCAAAATTAATCCAAACAATTGGCAGCCCACGGTTATTAATTTGAGTGAGGGTGGTGTGGCGATAGATCTACAAAAAAAGTTTAAGGTGCATGAGCGTGTGGAGGTGTTTTGTTGGTTGCCAAGTGTAAAAAGTACCATTAATCTACAAGGAAGCATTGTTCGCATTGATTCGATAACAGGGCGCTTTGTGGATAGAATTGCTATCGACTTTAAACATCCTACCGATTTTTTGCAGCGCGCGATTCGAAAAGAAATTCAATATCAAGAGCTTAAAAGGTTAGCCCGTGCCTGGAACCAGTTACCCGATTGAAAAAAACTTTATTAACGCCTTACCATTAAGCCAGCGCGATTTTGCGATTAAAGCGGTGTATAGCTTGTCGATTGAGGATATGCTGAGGCTAGTAGCGCAAGGAAAGGTGGACCAAGCCCCGTTTAATACTATGGCAAAACGCTATGATGAGCCCACCTTGCAAGTGATAGGCGAAGCGGTATTGTTGACAAAGTTGAGCTATCTTGATATTTCTTTGTTAACGCTGGATCAGTTAAACCTGTGCGTTAAATCGGTCAGGCGGTGTTTCTGTCATCAAGACCCGCGTAATATTGTGAAGTTCACAGAGACGAGTCACCCAACTTTTTCGCGCTGGCTCCACAATCTTCTTAAGACGCAAGCCGTTAACAAACAGTTACGGTCTTCCTAACTTGGTTAAGACGAGCAGCTTAATCGACGTCCTTTGTCTTGCGGTTTGGGCGCTTGTGTCCAAACCGAATCCTCCTCTTTAAATGGTTGTGCCAGCCAATTTCGCCAGACATCAATAATCTGGCGATCTCCCTGTTCGGCCTGTTCGATAATATGCTGGGCAATGTAATTGCGCAGCACTCTTGCTGGATTGGTGTTGAGGATTAAGCTTCGGCGTTCAGCTGGGGTTTGGCTTTCTTTTTCTAAGCGTTGTTGGTATTTTTTGAACCAGGCCTGGTAGTCTTCAGCTTGCGGCCAACAGCTTTGAGGCTGGGAAATATCGGCTAACGAGCGCATAAAGACATGGAAATCGACGCGATGCTTATCCAAGCAAATTAACAGTTCGGCAATCAGTAATTTATCGTCAGTTTGTGGGTTTTGTAGTCCAAGTTTGCGACGCATCAGATTGATATATTCGGTATTAAAGGTTTCGATATACCCATCCAGCAGTGCGTGACGGGTGGTTTCGCTTGGAATCAACGGCGCAAAGGCTTCGGCTAATACTTGGCAGTTCCATAGTCCAACATTCGGTTGTTCGTTATAGGCATAGCGTCCGGCACTGTCGCTATGGTTGCAGATATAGCCTATCTGGCAATCATCCATAAACGCATAGGGACCAAAATCAAAGGTTTCGCCTAGAATCGACATATTGTCGGTGTTCATTACGCCATGATTAAAGCCTAAACTTTGCCATTGGGCAATTAGCTTAGCGGTGCGTTGAAAAATGGTTTCTAGCAGTGCGACATAGGGCTCAGGTTTATTAAGCAGCTCAGGATAGTGCTGCGCCAAGACAAAGTCGGCGAGGGTTTTGGCGGTGTGTTGGCCTTGTTCTGCAGCCCATTCAAAATGCCCAAAGCGGATATGGCTGGGCGTGACTCTGAGCATCATTGCACGTGGTTCAGGGCCTTCACGCCAGACCGTTTCGTTTCCGCTGACAATCGCTAGCGCGCGAGTAGTCGGTACACCCAGTGCATGCAGGGCTTCACTGGCGAGGTATTCACGTATCACTGAGCGCAAAACAGCGCGCCCATCGCCACGGCGTGAATAGGGTGTGCGTCCTGCGCCTTTTAAATGCCAATCAAACTTTTCATCGTTTGGCGTTTGCCACTGGCCTAATAACAGACCTCGACCATCGCCTAAATCTGGGTTGTAATAACCAAATTGGTGCCCGGTGTATTTTTGCGCTAAAGGCTGCAACGAATCCGGCAATAAGCCGCTACCTATCGCCTGAATTTCACCCTCGCTAAGATCAATATGATGCGCCGTGATTAGCTCGTGGTTGAGGGCAAAGCGTTTTCCATCTGCAAGGGGTTCTGGCATCACTGGGGTATAAAACTCAGCAGGCAATTGGTGATAATGTTGAATAAAAGGCATGACGATTAATAACCAAGTAGTTTAGTAGGATATAGCTTAGCGGCTTTTGCGGCAGGATGCAAAAAATTTTAGTGTTTACATCTCCATTGAGCGTTTGCAGGTTATGATTCAGTGATATTTAACCTAAGCCCGTTCCAACTTCAGTAGATTATTGTTAATATGCTTGGCGCTTATAACACAGGGCAAACGCATCTAAAGTAAATAATAAAACAACAACTTACAATCAGGTCTCGCTCCCACGTTGAACGTGGGAGCGCCTTGGACTTGGGGTTGAGCGCTGTTTCATAGGTTAAATCGGTCTGCATTCCCACGCACAGCGTGGGAACGAGGTTAATCATGACTGTTGTTATGATTTTTTTATTATTTAGATGCGTTTGCCCTGGCTTATAACATTGCTGTTGACGCCAAGTGTTTTAAGTTTGTTATACTATTCGCACTATGAGGGACACCACAACGATGAAACTTAAAAAACTACCGATAGGCATCCAAACCTTTAGCAAAATACGTGAAGGCGACTACGTCTATGTCGATAAGACGGGTATCGCGTTAGAACTGTTAGAAAATTATCAGTATGTTTTTCTAAGCCGCCCCAGACGCTTTGGTAAGTCACTATTTCTGGATACTCTGCGCAATATCTTTGAAGCCAATAAATCCTTGTTTAGCGGTTTGGCGATAGAAAATCAATGGAATTGGGATATTCGCTATCCAGTGATTCGAATCAGTTTTGCGCAAGGCAAGATAGAGAGTCGTCAGCAGTTAGATGAATCCATTTTACGTACACTCAAAGAAAACCAGCAGTATCTAGCGATTGAATGCGAAGAAAAAACCAGTGTCGCCGGCTGCTTCAGCGAACTCATCCGTAAAGCCAATCAAAAATACAACCAAAAAGTCGTGGTGCTGGTCGATGAATACGACAAACCGATTCTGGACAACATCACCAACACGCCCCTTGCTCAAGAACTGCGTGATGGCTTGGTTAATTTTTACAGCGTGATTAAAGGCAGTGATGAGTTTTTACGGTTTGCGTTTTTAACCGGTGTGAGCAAGTTTACTAAAACGTCGATTTTTAGCGGACTGAACAACATCACCGACATCTCACTCGATAAACCCTATGGCGATATCTGTGGTTACAGCCAACAGGATGTCGAAACCACCTTTGCACCTTATCTCGAAGGTGTGGACATGGATAGGCTCAAAGAGTGGTACAACGGTTACAACTTCCTAGGCAGTCGAATGTACAACCCGTTTGACATCCTCAGTTTTATTGCCAAGGATCACACCTATTCCAACTACTGGTTTGAAAGCGGCACGCCAACCTTTCTTATCGAGCTGATTAAAAAACACCAGTATTTCCTGCCCAATCTAGCCAACCTGCGGGTAGATCAAAAACTGCTCAATAGTTTTGACATTGAAAACCTAGATTTAGAAGTCATTCTCTATCAAAGCGGCTATTTAACGATCGGAAACGTAACCCAAGACGAAGACGATGATATTATTTACACGTTGGTTGTCCCCAACAAAGAAGTAAAAACCTCATTAAACAAGTACATTATCACCACGCTCTATGAAGATAACAGCTTAAAAGCAAAACCTTTAAGTCGCGCTTTAAGAGAACAGAATCTTGAGAGTTTCAAACTTGCTTTGACCAGCATCTTTTCCAGCATTCCCTACAACCATTTCACCAAAAACGACATTCAGCATTATGAAGGCTTTTATGCCAGTGTCATCTATGTTTATTTACAAAGTTTGGGGCTGAACATTATCGGTGAAGATGTGACCAATAAAGGGCGGATTGATTTAACCATCAAAATGGCCAACGCCATTTACATCCTCGAATTTAAAGTCGATGCGACAGACAAAACCCATGCGCTGCAGCAAATAAAAGACAAAGGCTATGCCGATAAATACCTTAACGAGCAAAAACCGATTTACCTAATCGGTATTCACTTTGCCCCTAACGCAAAAAACCTATCCAGCTTTGAGTGGGAGCGGCTGAACTCAATGTGTAATAGTTAAGCCAAGCTGGCGAATAGCAGTAGAGCAAGTAAGGTTAGTACTAGAGCGCTGATGCGATTGAGCCAGATTTGACCTTTGCCTTGTTGACTAAATAGTAAGCGTTGCATCTTGGCGGCGGCGAGGGCATAGGCCAGTAATACGCCACCCAGTATCAAGCTGATTAAGCCCAGCAGCACGAATGCGTCCAGCAGGGTTAGGGCGCTGAGGTCAATAAAAGCCGGTAAAAACGCGAGATAAAAGAGTACCGGGTTGGTCAAACTGACCGCGATACCGGTAAAGAAGTCGCGACGGTCTTGTTCGGGTGTGGCGCTTTGCGCTAAGGCGGGTCTATGCCAGTTTTTCCAAGCTAACCAGAGCAAAAAGCCCGCCCCAAAGAGTTTCATTGCAACCAGGCCTGGTTGTGACCAGTAGGCGAGTAAGCTTAAGCCGCTTAAGGTCACGATTAACACTACTAAATCCATTACCACAATGCCAGCCGTAATCCAACAACCGGCACGAAACCCACTTTGTAGGCTGCGGGTGACGGTGGTAATCACCCCAGGACCCGGCGTGGCGGATACAACAATGAGCGCTAAACTCAGTCCTAAAAGGGTAGTGAGGCTTAAACTCATTGTTGATCCAGCAGTTGTTGAATGACTTTAAGGTGATGGGGTTGATCCCATTCCGTGCCGCCAAAAAGGGCATAGCGAATTTGCCCTTGCTTGTCGATCAGATAGGTGGTGGGGTAGGCAATGATTCGCCAGTCTTGAATCGCTTGGCCTTGTGGGTCAAGCAGAATCGGGAAGTTCACCGGGTTTTGCATCAGAAAATCAGCAAAGTCGGCAGGCTGTTCGGCAAGGTTAACGGCTAAAATCTCAAAGGGCTGGTCGCTCAGTTGGGTTTTTAAACGGGTCATCGAAGGCATTTCATGCAGACAAGGTGGACACCAACTGGCCCAAAAGTTAAGCAAGATAACCTGACCCTGATAGTCGTTTAAGCGATGGCGCCCGCCCTGTAGATCAACAAGATCAAGGTTTCGTTGTTGTGGTCCTTGGTAAACCTGTAAACGATCGCTGGGTGCTAGGTTTGTTGGCATGGGCGCGTTGGATGCAACGAGGGCGCCGCTGGTGCGAGGTGCGTGCATATAGCCTGTTAACAGACGCATCGCTTTTAAAAGCTGGGGTGCGAGGTCTTGTGTTGCAGCCTGTTCTATCGCAAGAGCATCTGGACGAAAGTAAAAGCGGTCTCGCACTTGGGGTAATAACTGTAAAAACACCGGACTGCCTGCGTTGCTGAGTTGCTTTTTTAGTTCAGACAATTGCCAGCGCCAAGGGGATAATTCGGCTTGTAGCGTAAAAATAGGCAGATTAAGGGTTTGAGTCTGTGGCCAGTAAATAGGCGCTTCACCTGGTGAGGGCGTTTCAATATAGAGGTTAGGGTTGAGTAGAATCAACGCGATGTTTTCTTTAGGTGTTTGCTGGTAAAGATGCAGCCCCCGTGCGGCCAGTTGAGCGGCTTTGTTGGGCGCAATGATAAACAGCGGTAAGCCGTCTTGATGGGCTTGGTCAATCAGGGATACAAGCAGTGCGCTCGGTATCTCATCGATCGCGCTGGCGGTCGGTGAAAGTAGCAGCGCTTCAAATAGATCGAGTTGCCAGCTTTCGATTCCATGGTTAGCGAGTTGCTTGGCGAGCTGATTTTCAGCGGTTAATACCCCGTATTCGGAGACCAGCCAAAGCACGCGTGCTTTAGCCGGTGTAATGCTGGAGGTGATCTGCAGCGATAACTCGGTATCATCGATCATCAAGGGTTTGGCTTGTACTGAAACGCAAAAAAGCATCAGCACAAAACCAGTTAATAACAACCAGGCCTGGTTGCTGGGTTTGAGTTTTGAACCGATCATATCCGGCTTAGTCCGGAATAAACTTCAATACATTGCCATTAATGCAGTAACGCTTATAGGTTGGGGGTGGGCCATCATCAAACACATGGCCTAAATGAATCCCCGAGCTCGCTGAGCGTACTTCGACTCTTACCATCCCGTGCGAACGATCTTCGTGCAATGTGAGAGCGCCCTCAACGGGGTTGAAAAAACTCGGCCAACCTGAACCGCTTTCGAATTTGGTGTCGGTACGAAATAGCGGTGCGCCAGTAATCGGGTCAACAAACACACCGGGGCGTTTTTCATCCAGATGGGAGCCGGTAAAAGCACGTTCAGTACCTTGTTCAAAGGCAATACGTTGTTGTTCAGGTGTCAGTAGTTGATAGCCAAGCCATTGCCAAAAGCGTTGGCTATCGCCGTTATAGCCGGTGTAGCGAGATACTTCTTTGCCTTGTTTGAATAGTACAATCGTCGGGGTAGCAAACAGGGCTTTATCTAGCTGCCAGCCTTCAGGTGCAAGTGGCGATAAGCTTTGTGCTACCGGCACGCTAGATTGCCAGTTTTGTAAGACCTCGGCTTCAAACTGTTTACAGAAACCACAGTTTTCCGATTCAAATACCACTAACTGTTGGTTAAAGTCCAAGGTTTCAGGATTTAACCTGGGCGTGTTTACCACCAGGCCTGGTTGTAAGCTGGGGTATTTCACACCCGTTCCGCCTAGTCCACAATAGCCATTTGGGTTTTTGGCTAGATAGTCTTGGTGATAGTCTTCAGCAGCGGTGTAGTGGGTCAGTGGCGCGATTTCGGTGGTGATGTCGCCCAAGCCGGCTTGATGGAGGGCCGCTTGATAGTGATTACGGGTCGCTATCGCCAGTTCAGCTTGGGTTGGGCTGGTATAGTAGATTGCACTACGGTAATTGAAACCTATGTCATTGCCTTGGCGGTCACCTTGAGTGGGGTTGTGGTTTTGCCAAAAAGCAATCAGGATAGCTTCTAGGTTTATTTTCTCAGGATCAAAGTTGACCTTGATGACTTCAACATGATTGCGCTTATCGGTTTTGCCTGCACGGCGTAAGCGCTCATGCGCCAGAATCGCTTCATAGCTGGCACTGATTTCACCATTGGCATAACCGCTTTCAACATCCACAACGCCAGGGAGTTCTGATAAGCGTTTTTCAGCGCCCCAGAAGCAACCCATGCCTAAGATAATTGATTCAGTAGATGTTGCTGCTGTCATACTTTTCTCCTGCGCGCAGGCGCTTAAAAATAAACTGGAAACGATCGCTAGAAAACCCAAGCGAAAACCCGATCTAAGCCATTTCATTTCGTTCTACAACGAGAAGCCACCAAAGTCATCTTTACTAACTTTGGTGTCGACTTGTCCGACTAAATAAGAGCTGATTTCTGACTCTTGCGGCGCGACTTGCACGTTATCGCTCACCAGCCAATTATTCATCCAAGGCAGCGGGTTGCTTTTTGATGGAAAAATAGTGTCATAATTAAGCGCTTTTAGGCGGACATTAGTGATGTACTCGACATAGTCCTGCAAAATTTTGGTGTTGAGACCAATCATCGAGCCGTCTTTGAATAAATAGGCCGCCCATTGTTTTTCTTGCTCAGCGGCATCACGGAAAATGCTGATAATGGTTTGTTCTTGTTCTTTGGCAATCTCGGCCAACTCGGGATCGTCTTCGCCTGAGCGCATAATGTTTAACAAATGCTGGGTGCCGGACAAATGCAAGGCTTCATCACGCGCAATCAGCTTGATGATTTTGGCATTGCCTTCCATTAATGAGCGTTCAGCAAACGAAAAGCTGCAAGCAAACGACACATAAAAACGAATCGCTTCTAATACATTCACTGATACCAAGGTTAAATAAAGCGCAGTTTTTATTTCTTTACGGAAAACCGGGTCTTTTTCAAGATCAACCGCATTGGCATACATGCTATTGGTTAAGTGAATTAATTTGTCATAGTGCTCGGTGACTGAAATGGCGCGTTTAACGATTTCTTCATTGGTCACAATATCGTCAAACACCACACCCGGGTCGGTCACGATATTGCGGATAATGTGGGTGTAGGAACGGCTGTGGATGGTTTCAGAAAAGGACCAGGTTTCAATCCAGGTTTCAAGCTCAGGGATCGACACCAGCGGCAGTAATGCGACATTCGGAGAGCGGCCTTGTACCGAATCCAATAGCGTTTGGTATTTTAGATTGCTGATAAAAATATGTTTTTCATTTTCGGGCAAAGCGGCGTATTCACCACGGTCACTGGATAAATCGATTTCTTCTGGGCGCCAAAAAAAACTCAACTGTTTTTCGATTAGCTTTTCAAAAATAGGATATTTTTGTTGGTCATAGCGCGCCACATTCACGTTTTGGCCAAAAAACATCGGCTCTTTTAACGCATCGTTTTGGCTTCGACAGAAGGTTGAGTAGGTCATTTTTTCTTGGCAACTCATAATGGACTTCCTAGTTATGAATGATAATAGTTATCTTGTGATTATACGGTTTTTAGACAAAAAGAGCACCAGGCCTGGTGCTCTCAATTGTGGATTAAATTAACAGTGGTTAACTCTCAAAGCTTACATGCACCGCCGGCACAGCTATCGTCTTCTTGCGAGTCATCGGCGCCATCGCGGGTGTTGTGGTAATAAAGCGTTTTAACCCCCAGTTTGTAGGCATATAAAATATCTTGCAATACTTGTTTAATCGGCACACGCTCGGCTTCAAATTTTGCAGGATCATAATTAGTATTCGCGGAGATCGCTTGGTCAACAAACTTCTGCATAATGCCTACTAGCTGTAAATAACCTTTGTTATCTGGAATCTTCCAAAGTAACTCATAGTTGTCTTTAATCTCTTTAAAGCCAGGCACGACTTGTTTCAAAATGCCATCTTTTGAGGCTTTGACTGAAATAAAACCACGCGGCGGTTCAATTCCGTTGGTCGAATTGGTAATTTGCGACGAGGTTTCGCAGGGCATCAATGCCGTCAGGGTTGAGTTGCGCAAGCCATCTTGTTTAATGTTCGAGCGAAGTGTTTCCCAGTCGTAGTGCAAGGGTTCGTTACAGACGTCATCCAAGTCTTTTTTATAGGTATCGATCGGCAGAATCCCTTTTGAATACAGGGTGTCGCTAAACATCGAACAGGCACCAAACTCTTTCGCCAATTGGTTAGAGGCTTTAAGCAGATAATATTGAATCGCTTCAAAGGTCTTATGCACTAAACCATTGGCCGAACCATCTGAATAGCGCACATGATTTTTAGCTAAATAATAAGCCAAGTTGGTTACGCCGAGCCCTAAGGTGCGGCGACCGTGGCTGGATATTTGCGCGGCTTTAATCGGATAGTCTTGGTAATCAAGCAGACTATCAAGCGCACGCACAATCAACTCGGATAGCTCCTCTAGCTCATCAAGATGGTCAATCGCGCCAAGATTAAACGCCGATAAGGTACAGAGGGCGATTTCACCATTTGGGTCATCCACCGAATTCAGTGGTTTGGTGGGCAGTGCAATTTCTAAGCAAAGATTGGACTGGTGAATGGGTGCTTTTTTCGGGTCAAACGGGCTGTGGGTGTTGCAGTGATCGGCGTTCTGCACATAAATACGCCCAGTCTGAGCGCGTTCTTGCGCCAGCTGGGTAAACAAATCAATCGCTTTAACTTGTTTTTTACGAATTGAAGCATCGGCTTCATAGATTTTGTACAAGCGCTCAAATTCCACTTGATCAGCAAAGAAGGCATCATATAAACCCGGCACATCAGACGGGCTGAACAGGGTAATATTTCCGCCCTCAATCATACGCTGGTACATGAGTTTATTAACCTGAACGCCATAATCTAAATGACGGGCGCGGTTTTCTTCTACCCCACGGTTATTTTTTAATACCAGCAAGGATTCAACTTCTAAATGCCAGAGTGGGTAAAACAGGGTCGCCGCACCGCCACGAACCCCGCCTTGTGAACAAGACTTCACCGCTGTTTGGAAATGCTTGATAAACGGAATCATACCCGTGTGATAGGCCTCACCACCGCGAATCGTGCTGCCAATCGCACGAATTTGACCAATATTTACCCCAATCCCAGCACGTTGCGATACGTATTTGACAATAGACGAAGAGGTGGCGTTAATAGAATCTAGCGAGTCGCCACATTCAATCAATACACAAGAGCTAAACTGACGCGTAGGTGTACGTACACCTGACATGATCGGCGTCGGTAGTGAGAGTTTAAATAAGGAGGCCGCATCATAAAAACGCTTAATCACGTCCATACGTTTATCGGCGGGGTAGTGACCAAATAGACACATAGGGATCAGCATATAGATAAACTGCGGGCTTTCATAAATTTCGCGTGTCACACGGTTTTGTACTAGATATTTGCCTTCAAGCTGCTTCACCGCGGCATAGCTGAACGCCATATCGCGTTCATGGCAGATGTAGCTATCGAGCTCATCAATATCGGCTTTGCTAAACTGTTCAAGCAACTGGGCGTCATAACGACCGGCGCGGACCATTTTGTTGATATGTTCAAATAAAGCCGGTGGCGTAAAGCGGCCAAAGGCTTTTTTACGCAAATGGAAAATCGCGAGGCGTGCAGCCAAATGCTGGTAATCGGGGGCGTGCTCGGAAATTAAATCCGCCGCAGACTTGATGATGGTTTCATGAATATCGGCAGTTTTCATGCCATCAAAAAATTGAATATGTGAGCGCAACTCGACTTCTGAAACCGATACCTCCTCTAAACCTTCAGACGCCCAGGTGATGACGCGGTGGATTTTTTCTAAATCAATCGGTTCTTGACGACCGTCACGTTTAGTTACATTCAGGCCGGGTTTTGATGTTGTGGTTTGGTTGCTCATTTTACGCTTGCGCTCTCTGTTTAATACGGTTGTGGATGCTGCTGTGAATAAATCATTTAACCGATAGTTAAATCGGGTTGGTTTTTTTGTAGTTTTTCATTGTGTTAGTGTTGTTTTATAGCAAAATTTTTAAAAATCATCGCTAACTGTCTGGTTGTGTATATTTTAAGAACCACAATATGTAGTGGCTTGGAAAATTTTGGATATCAAAATATAGTGAATTTTGTCGAAAAGTGCAACTATAAATTTTAAGTGAGTTATCAACAGCGAGAACCACCTATTTGCTCACAAATGATTAGGCAGCCTAGAGCAATCGGCACTTTTTCTGTGGATAAGTTTGTGGGAATTGTTGTTTAAAAGGTGTAAATTTTTTCAAAAAAAATATACCTTTTAAACCCTGGCTTTTGGCATTACCGGGGTTTCGGTGCTTATTTTAAAGCTGATGCTCGCCGCGTACGCAGTTTCGTTTCGTTTTGGCCATGTACAGGGCTTTGTCGGCGCGCTGAAATACATCATCACTAGATTCGCCCATTTGGTAAATGGCAATTCCAATCGAAGCAGTTAAGCGCAAAGGCTTGTCATGATCTTTAATTCGCAGTGATTTTTTTTCAATAGTTGCGCGCAGTTTTTCACCAAATTTCAGTGCGTTGTCGTAATTGATATTGTGCAGTAGTATCACAAACTCTTCGCCACCAAAGCGTGCTATTTCGTCATGCCCCTTGATTTCCGCTTTTAGCAGCTTGGAGATGTAGCGTAGTGCACTATCTCCGACAAGGTGGCCATAGTTATCATTCACGCTTTTAAAGTGGTCAAGATCCAACAGGAGCATGCCAAAGGTTTGCGACTCGGCTTTGGCTTGCTTAATTTTTTTCATCACGATTTCATTATAGCCACGTCGATTGGCAATACCTGTGAGTGAATCTGTTTTGGCAAGATGGTTGGCATCGTCTAAATCACGACTAAGTTTCTTGATGACGGCTGCCGACTCGTTGAGCTTTTTCTGTAACTCACCGGTCGCTTGGTGTAACTCTTTAATTGCGGGTAAGATATTGTGTTCAGTGTGGCTAACAACATCATGATGTTGTTGGTGGCTTTTAAGAAAATCAATACTTTTTTCAAGTGTTTTTTGTTGTTCACAAGATTGTGCTGACCAGCTGCTGATGCTCGTTAATGCTTCGGATAGCAACGAGCCAACCTCTTTGGTGGGAAGTTGTTGGTTAAGAATGCTTTTTAGCAAATCCAAAAAGAGTGGATAAACGGTTAAATCATTGTATTCTTCAGCCTCAATGAGTTCCGTTAGATTTTCGGCTAACTCAGGGTCAAGTTGACTGGATTTTTCATATAAAAGCGTAAAGTGAACCGGCGTGGCGGCAACCTTCAACGCTTTGATTTCCTTGAAGACTTGTTCAGCTATAATAGCCGATTCAGACGGCGAATCGGGGTAACGCAATGGCGATCTTGACATTAAAACAACCTGTATTGGGTACGGTACGATAAAGGGTGTTAGCTATGGCTTTGTAAAAAGCACTCTAATTATTACACTTAATTATGAATTTGTCACGTAACGAAAGGAGGGGTGTCTATGTCAGTGGCTGTAAAAAAATTACCAGGTGATGCGTACTCAGCATTGATCCGCGCGCGTTTTTGGTTGGTCAGTCCGCAGGGCGAGGGGTATCTTGGTATTGGGCGAATTAAGTTGTTAGAGAATATTCAGCGTTATGGCTCAATAAATCGGGCGGCGAAGGAAATGGGAATGTCCTATAAAAAAGCCTGGAAGTTGATTGAGGATATGAATCAGCTTGCAGCAACACCCTTGGTGGTGAGTGAAAAAGGAGGGCGTGCAGGAGGGGGGACGCAAATCACGGCATTAGGTTTGGTTTATATTGATTATTTTCGAGGCCTTGAGCAGCGATTAGCGGTTTTTCTTCAGCAGGAGACTGTGCAGTTGCAAGCGGTTTTGGATGAGCGCGCAGACTCCTAGCCAACATTTTATTGTTGCACGCGGGTTAGATGGGGGTCTTGATGTTTGATTTTTTTGGTGCATTAGCGCACCATTTTTGTTTCTTTTTCGTTTTCTTTTAATGGGTTTGAAAGGATGGTTTTTATTTATGCTATTGAAGTTTAAGGTTTTTTATTTTTATTGGCATGAGTATAGCTTTTATTCGTTTGAATTTTGATTCTTTTCAAATCCATAAAAGGAAAACGCAAATGAAAAAATTATTTAAACTAAAAACACTCGCTTTATCTATGGCCATGGCTGGTTCTTCAATGGCGGTATTAGCGCCTACAGCGGCACAGGCAGAGGTAACTGGTAATATTGGCATGATGTCTCAATATTACTTTAGAGGTGCACCTCAATCACCGGGCGTTTCTCCAGAGTTTGGTGTGGATTACGAGCATGAGTCTGGATTGTATCTAGGTTTGTGGTCTGCCAAGGTTGATGATGCCGATATCGAATATGATATATATGGCGGTTATGAGGTTGATTTAAGTGGTTTTGTGTTAGGGGCTGGTTTCACGCTGTATAGATACCTAGAAGGTAACTTTGATACGCCTTATGATGAGTTGAATTTCTGGGCTGGTTTTGGTCCGGTCACTTTGATGTTGGACTCGGGTATAAACAGGAAAGGTTCAGCTGGTCCAGATAAAGATGAAAGTTATACTGTAGTGAGTATTGCCGCTGAGTACGAAGGATTTTATGGTGTTGTCGGAAAGGGAAGTGACTTTTTAGGCAAAGGAACGGATCATACATGGGTTCAGCTAGGATACAGTACAGAAATTTATACTGATACTTCGATTGATTTTTCTATTTTGCGTTCCAGTAAAGAAGCTACCGAAAGTGGTGCAGCAGAGACCACGTTACTCCTTGGTATTAATAAGTCTTTTAGCTTGATGTAACACGTTTCGATGAGCCGGCTTTGGCCGGCTCGCCCTAGCAAGAATCGTCTGTCTTCTTGTTGGTTTTCCTAGTTAGTATCCTCGTAGACTCGGCACCCGTCGGGTCTCCTTCAGGCTCGAAAGGGCCTGCTTTTTATGCCAGCCAGACGCCACCTAGTACGGTGTTTTTTTGTGCGCCGGTAATCGCCGCCAGCGGTGTTTCAATTTCATGAATACGATTATGCGCTAACCATGCACACATCATCGCTTCAATCGCATTGGGGTCGATACCTAGTTGCTGAGTGGTTTGAATGCGCAGTTGGGGTAGTCGGGCTTGGAGTCGTTCTAGCAGGGTGAGGTTGTAAGCTCCCCCGCCGCAGATGTAGCAAACCGTTTGATCAGGACAGTCGAGCTTATCAATGTCATTAGCCAGCGCATCTACCGTCAGCTGATTAAGTGTGGATAGGAGTGTTAGGGGTGTTATGTTGGTTGTGATCTCGGCTTTAAGCTGTTTTTGTAACCAGGCCTGGTTGAAGGTTTCGCGCCCTGTGCTTTTGGGGGGTGCTTGCTGAAAGTAGCGCTCAGTTAGCAGATGTTCCAATATGGCGCTATCCGGTGGGGTTTGTTTAGCGAGTTCACCGTTGGCATCGTAAGGGCGATTAAATGCCGATTGGCAGAGCTCGTCCATTAAGCCATTGCCTGGCCCGCTATCAAAACCTAGGGGTGGTTTATTGGGTTGTAGGTAGCTAATGTTGGCGATGCCACCGATGTTGATCAGTAAGGTCGGGCTGGTTGGCCGCAATAGCGCTTGATGAAATGCGGGCGCAAGCGGCGCGCCTTGGCCACCGAGTGCCATATCATCGATGCGAAAGTCGGCGGCGGTGGTAATGCCGCTTTGTTTAGCAATGATGGCAGGGTGTCCGGCTTGAATGCTCATGCCGATGTCAGGCGCATGAAACAAGGTTTGTCCATGACTGCCGATGGCGCGAATATCTTTTCTGTCGAGTTGATGTTTTGTCATCATGCTGTTGGCCGCTAGCGCAAAATCCTGCGCAATTTGCACTTGAAACTCCGCAAGCTGGTGCAGTGAAATGTTTGGCTGCTGGTTAAGTGTCGCCAGGGTTGCCTGATAGTGATTGGGCTGAGTGATGAAGTCGATCAGCTGAATGGCTTCGCCTTCAATGTTAACCAGCGCAACGTCAATCGCATCGGCACTGGTTCCGGACATCAGCCCAATGTAAAGTGTGGAGCTGTTAGCGTTACTCAAATCGCATCGCCAGCTTGGTGGTGTCATCGCTATTGCGTTCGAACTGAGCCACCATGAGGCTGGCATGCTGTAGAAAGTCATCGCGCAAGTCAGCTTGAATCGGTTCAGCATTCGGAAATTTAACCGTCAGTGGGTCATGGTGTACGCCGTCTATCCGAAATTCATAGTGTAGGTGGGGGCCGGTAGCCAACCCTGTCATACCGACATACCCAATGACTTCGCCTTGTTTGACTGTTTGGCCTTGGCGGAATTTGCCAAAACGCGACATGTGACCATAGACGGTTTCATAGCGCCCAGCATGCTGAATGATAATGTAGTTGCCATAGCCATTCCCCCAGCCACGAAATTTAATCGTGCCATCGCCTGCGGCATAAATTGGTGTGCCGGTGGGGGCGGCATAGTCAACACCCTTGTGGTCGCGAATCTCTTGTAGCACTGGATGGTAACGCCCTTTTTGAAAGCGTGAGCTAATGCGGGTGTAATTAATCGGGTTGCGCATAAAGGCTTTACGTAAGTTGTCGCCATTTTCATCGAAGTAGCCAATCAGCTCTCCTTGGTTTTCATAGCGGATGGCGCGAACGGTTCGGGGGCGTTGGCCAACGGTCATTTCAGCGGCAATAATTTTGCCATCTTCTAAATATTCGTTATTTAAAAAGCGTTGCTCGTAAATGAGTTTGAGCTCGTTGCCTGTGCGCAGTTCTCGAATATAATCAATCTCCCAAGCAAAAATGTCGGCAAGATTCATAATGGTGCGTGAGCTTAAGCCTGCCGCTTTGGCCGATAAATAGAGTGAGTCATCAATGGTCGCCTGAATAATTTGAATGCGGGTTTCGACCGGCTTCTCCTGGCTGCTAATCGTAAAGGTATCGTTTTCACGCGTTAGATGGTAACTGAGTAGGCGTGTTTTTTGCAGGTCAATACGCTGCAGATTGTTGTCGGCATCCGTCCAGATATCAAGTGTGTCACCGACACGTAGTTGAGTAAAAAAGGCTGCATTTTCAAGGCGTGCAATTTGAAATGCCATACCTGGTGCGTTATTAACACCATCAATTGCGTGGCTTAATGTTTGGTTGCGCCCTATGGTAAATTGGCGTTTAGTCAAGGTGTTTGTGTTATGTGGTGAGTCTGTCTCTTTAGCAACATTCATTGCGCTAGTAGGTAGGCTTAGTGACAGGCGCTCCATGTCAGCATTTGCATATGTCACGTTTGAAACAAGCAGGCCAGCAGAGAGTAGCACCCCCATGACGCCCTGTAGCGGTTTTTTAAAAAAATGTGGCCGATGAAAGGGAAATAATTTCATGCGGTGACTCCTGTTGGGTTAGCTAATTTATTTAATTTTATAACAAATTGCCCAGATAAGCGAATTAGGTTAGGCTAATTTTTAAAATCATCATAGCTAAATTGTGTTGGTTTGTCACGGATTCGGGGGATTAATTTGGATACAGATTAACCAAACCGGGTTGTCGGTGTTAGGTTGGGCTGTGGATTGAATAAATTGATGTTGGTTAATTCGGCACCAGCTCTGGATGTCTTTTTCCGCGCCCGCATCGGTGCATTCGATTTCGATGAAATCACCTTTTGAAACTTGGCGTGATAGGTTTTGTAGTTTTATAACCGGCATCGGGCATTTTAAGCCTTTGGCATCAAGTCTGTGCGTGTTCATTAGTCTTCCTTTGGGGTATAATCGCTCAAATTCGTATTTTAATAAATTTAACCCGCCTATCTCATAAAATTCCTGCGATTTTATGAGATAGGCGGGTTATTGAACACGCAAGGGGTTTTTTGTGTCTATCTCTCATCAAAAACGTGCCGAAGTACAGACCTTTCAAGGGTTAATTCAATTATTACAAGCCTATTGGGCGCAGCAGGGTTGTGTTGTTATGCAGCCTTATGACAATGAAATGGGCGCAGGCACCTTCCACCCTGCCACCTTTTTGCGCTCCATTGGTCCGGAGCCTTGGCGCGCCGCGTATGTGCAACCGAGTCGCCGCCCAACGGACGGTCGTTATGGTGAAAACCCGAACCGTTTACAGCATTACTATCAATTTCAAGTGATGCTAAAACCCTCGCCTGATAATATTCAAGCGCTGTATTTAGATTCGCTAAAAATGCTCGGTATTGATCCACTTGAGCATGATATTCGGTTTGTTGAAGATAATTGGGAATCTCCCACGCTAGGGGCTTGGGGCTTGGGTTGGGAGGTTTGGCTTAATGGTATGGAAGTCACCCAGTTTACCTATTTTCAACAGGTTGGCGGCTTAGAGTGTCGCCCTGTTACCGGTGAAATAACCTATGGTTTAGAGCGCATTGCGATGTATTTGCAGGGCGTTAACAGCGTGTATGACTTGGTCTGGGTTGATGGGCCCGATGGTGTGGTAACCTATGGCGATGTGTTTCATCAAAATGAAGTGGAGATGTCTACCTATAATTTTGAGTATGCCAATACCGAGTTTTTGTTTGCGCAGTTTGATGAGTGTGAACGTGCATTTGGAAAACTGATTGAAGCGAAATTACCCTTGCCCGCTTATGAGCAGGTATTGCGTGCGTCGCATAGTTTTAACCTGTTAGATGCGCGTCACGCCATTAGTGTGACCGAGCGCGCACGCTTTATTGGACGTGTGCGTACGATGGCGCGTGCGGTGGCTGAGGCTTATTATTCAGGACGAGAGGTTTTGGGCTTCCCATTAGTAAAAGCAAATCAGGAGGCACAAGCATGAGTTTACAAGTTGCAGATTTTTTAGTTGAAATTGGTACTGAAGAGTTGCCACCTAAAGCACTTAAAAACTTGGTTCAGGCGTTGGCGGATGGATTGCAAGCCGGTTTGGTGCAGTCCGCGTTGCGTTTTGGTGAACTAAAAACCTATGCCGCCCCTCGGCGTTTAGCGGTTTGGGTGAAAGATTGTCAGCTGTTGCAGGCGGACAAGCTGGTTGAACGTAAAGGACCGGCTAAAAAAGCCGGGTTTGATGCGCAGGGTAATCCAACCAAGGCATTACAAGGTTTTGCTAGATCCTGTGGTGTTGAGGTGGCAGACTTAATTGAGGTGGAAACCGATAAGGGAACTTGGATGGCGTTTGAGCAGGCTGTTCAGGGGCAAAATGCGAAAGATTTGTTACCCGACCTGGTTGAGGCGGCCTTGGCTAAATTGCCGATTCCTAAGCCAATGCGCTGGGGTAGTTCGGATGTGGCGTTTGTGCGTCCCGTCCACTGGGTGTTGATGTTGTTGGGTTCTGAAGTTGTACCTGCAACAATTCTAGGTAAGCCCGCATCCAATGTCACGCGCGGCCATCGCTTTCATGCGCCAGCGGAACTCACTATTAACCAAGCCGCCGAGTATGCGGATGTGTTGAAGGCGCAAGGCTTTGTGGTGGCTGATTTTGCCGAACGTCGCGAGCTGATTCGTCTGCAGGTTTTGGCCTTGGCAGCGCAAGAGCAAGCTGTGGCCGTGATTGATGAGGATTTGCTGGATGAGGTCACGGCACTCAACGAATGGCCGCAAGCGGTAATGGGTTCGTTTGACGAGGACTTTTTGAGCGTACCTTCGGAGTGTTTGATTTCGGCGATGAAAGGGCATCAAAAGTTTTTCCATTTGGTTGATCAAGATGGGAAATTATTGGCGAAGTTTATTACCGTCAGTAATATCGCCAGCACTAATCCCGCGTCGGTGGTATCGGGTAATGAGCGCGTGATTCGTCCACGTTTGTCGGATGCCAAATTCTTTTGGAATCAAGACCGCAAGGGTTCGTTGGATGACTTTTTGCCGCAATTAAAAACCGTCGTGTTCCAGCAAAAGCTTGGGACTGTGTTTGATAAAATCGAGCGCTTAGAGACGCTTGCCGTGAAAATTGCCAAGCCGCTGGGTGTGCGTCAAGAGTTGGCTGAACGTGCGGCGCGTTTATCTAAATGCGATTTAATGAGTTTAATGGTTGGCGAGTTCCCTGAGTTGCAAGGGGTGATGGGGCGTTATTATGCCTTGGCGCAAAACGAACACTTACTGGTGGCCGACGCGCTAGATCAACAGTATAAGCCGCGTTTTGCGGGTGATGAGCTACCAAACAATGAGTTGGCTCAGTCGCTGGCCATTGCGGATAAGCTGGATACGATCACCGGCATTTATGGTATTGGTGAAGTGCCCACGGGTGACAAGGATCCGTTTGCGTTACGTCGTGCCGCTTTGGGTTTGATTCGGATTATGATTGAGAAAGAACTGGACCTGGATTTGCATTGGCTCATCGAGGCGAGTTTAAAGCTGCATGATAAGGTGGTTTTCTCGGAGGCGTTAGCCGATTCGATTTATGATTTTATTATTGGTCGTTTAAAAGCCTATTATGCCGATCAAGGTGTGAGTGCGGAAGCCTTTGAAGCGGTGCGTGTGTGTCGTCCTGCGCATCCGATTGATTTCTCAAAACGGATTGAGGCAGTGAAGGTTTTTGCCAGCTTGACCGAGGCAGAGAGCTTGAGTTCAGCCAATAAGCGTATTCAGAATATTCTACGTAAAGTGGAAGGTGCTTTGCCCTCCGAAGTCAACACCGCGCTGTTTGAAGGTGAGGCAGAAGCCAACCTGTGGCAGGCATTAGATGATTTACGTGAAGAGGTCAGTGAGCAGGTGGCGGCACGCAATTACACCCTTGCCTTGACCCGTTTGGCGCAGATTCGTGAGCCGGTAGATGCGTTTTTTGAACAGGTGATGGTGATGGCGGATGATTTGGTGGTGCGTCAAAATCGTTTGGCGTTACTCAATCAAATTCGTCAACTGTTTATGGCGGTGGCGGATATCTCACGTCTATCCGCTTAGGGGGTTGTGTGAAAATAGGTTTGTACCTGCGCTCGATAAGTTTTGAAATCGGGCGTGCCGTCTTGACACTGGTTTTTTCTGTTGTCGGTCAGTTGTTTTGGCTAGCACCGTATAAAGTACGTTATGAGTTTTTAACCTATTGGACACGCTTTACGTTGGCTTGGTTACAGTTCACTTGTGGTATCCGTTTTGAGGTGGAGGGTGCAGAGCATATTGATCCAACTAAACCCAGTGTGGTGATGGCGCACCATGAGTCTGCTTGGGAAACCATGGCGATGCAGCTGATCTTTCCGCGTCAAACTTATGTACTCAAAAAAGAGTTGATGCGTATTCCGTTTTTTGGCTGGACCTTGGCGATGTTGAGTCCGATTGCGATAGATCGTGCGGCAGGCCGTCAAGCGATGCGCCAATTATTGGAGCAGGGGACGCAAAGAATGCAGCAGCGCGGTGATTGGATTGTGATTTATCCGGAAGGTACTCGGGTGCCAACAGGTACGATTGGCAAAATCAACAAGGGTGCGGCGAGTTTGGCATTAAAATTGCAGGCACCGATTTATTTGGTGACACACAATGCAGGCGCTTTTTGGCCCAAAAATAGCTTATTGAGAAAGGCCGGTGTGGTTAAGGTTAAAGTTAGCCCACCTCTTAACCCGCAGAATATGACGGTTGAGCAGATTAATCAAGCTGTGCAGGATTGGTATCAGCAAGCATAACGCGTTTCATTTTGAGGTTCATACACGCAATTTATGAGTAAATCCGCTACGATATTGGGCTTGTTATTTGGTCTAATTATTTTGTTACTAAGCATGTTTGATTCGCAGTCGGGCGGTTTGATTGGTGCTTTTTTTAATTGGCAAGGCTTGTTGGTGGTGGTCGGTGGTACCTTAGCCGCGGTGCTGATCAACTATCCTTTAACCCAATTGAGTTGTATCGCGCATGGATTCTCTAAGGTTTTAATTACTGAGCCGGCCAATGTCAATCAAGCCATTGAGCAGATTGAAGAGCTCAGTCATATGACGCATAAAAATGGTGTATTGGTGCTGGAAAAACATTTGACCAATATTGATGATGCCTTTTTGCGTTTTGCGATTACACAAATGATGATATATAACGATGAATCTTTGTTGCAGGCGAGTTTACGCAATAATCAAAACCAAATTCAACAGCGCCACCAACAGTGCCAAGAGTTGTTTCATAATATGGCCTCTTATGCACCGGCTTTTGGCATGATGGGGACAGTGATGGGGTTGATCATTATGATGACGGCGCATGCCAGTAGCAGTAGTGCAATGGTGGATTCTGAGGATATGCTTGCAGGCTTAATGAGCGGGATGGGGTTGGCGCTGGTCACCACCTTTTATGGGGTGTTGTTTGCCAATTTGCTGTTTGTGCCGATTGCGGGTAAATTAAAGGTGCTTTCAGAAGCGGAGTTATTAAAAAATGAAGTCATTATTCGTGGTGCATTTGATTTAAAACGCATGCACTCGCCTTTGTTGGTGCGCGAGAGTTTGTTAACTTTTGTCAATGAGCGCACCAAAGAAAAATTGGCGCAACACTATTAATTGGCGATGAATAGCGCGCCAGATAATGCGTCTTCTCAAGAGCAAGCGAAAATGGTCGCGCTGCAGCGCTATCGTGTCTGGTTGCTGACGTTTGTGTCTTTGTTTACTTCGCTCCTTGCCTTTTTTGTGCTAATCATTACCTTAACAGAGGTCGAGGGTGTCGCCCCTAAGCGTAGCTATCAAAAGGTGTTAAGTGGATTACATGGCAGCTTAGCCCAGATTCATCAGCAAAAAGGTATGGATTGGTTGCGGATTGAAAATACCTTTGCGAAAGGGGTGCGGATCTCATTTGATCCGGAGTTATTTGCTCAAGCCCCTTTGTTTCAATCGGCGAGACCGGATATTCAGCCGCGTTATTTTCCGTATTTAAACGAAATTATTGAAGTGCTTGATGAAGCAGATCTAATAAACTTTGAACAGCAGTATGCGCGTATGTTGGCTGTCTTGCGTGCTAATGGGTTGGGCGTGTCATTAATGATTCGGGTTGAAGGTCACACGGATGCTGTGCCACTGGCACCTACCGCACGGTTTCGTGATAATGTCCAATTGAGCACCTTTCGTGCTTATGAAGTGATGAACTATTTGCAAGAGGCCTTAGGTTGGCCGGCTTCGATGTTTACGATTGCGGGCTATGGAAGCTTTCATCCGGTGACGGATAACCCTAATGATCCGGAAAATCGACGGATTGAGATTTATGTGGTACCGGTGTTAAAGCTTATTCCTGAGGTCGAACGATGAATGTGACTGAACAGCGTGCGCGTTCCTCTTGGTTGATGTCATTTGCGGACGTGGTGACATTATTAATCACCTTTTTTATTATGATGTTAGCCTTGCATAAAGCCGAAATTACCCAGTTGCAAAAGTGGACACAAGACCAGCTTCAGGTATCCTATAGTGAGTTGCAAGATTTGATGTTGGTGCGTGATTATCGTTTTGTGTCGCTGCGCTTGGATAGCCGTGGCATTCATTTAATTATTAATCACCCCGGCGCGTTTGAGCGCGGCGGTTTTCAAGTGAGCCAGGGCTTAGCGGAAGAGTTGAGTTTGATGGCTCAAAAACTGCCTCAGTTAACCTTGTTTAGCGTGGAGGAGGACCCTGCGTTGGCAGGTTTGTTTGTGCAGGCTGCTGAGATGGGGTTGGCGTGGCGGGTGGATGTCACTGTTGAAGGGCATACGGATAATGATCCTATTTCGCCGACCTCTTTTTTGCGCAATAACTGGTTTTTAAGCACAATGCGTGCGCAAGTTGTTATGCAGTTGATGCATGAAGTGTCCGGTTTACCCGCAGGCTTGTTCTCCGTGTCGGGTTACGGTGAGCATCAGCCGGTTGCGCCGAATGATAGCGAGCTGAACAAGGCATTAAATCGTCGAGTTGAAATTTTAATAACGGCTAGCTTTTTGCGCGCAGATTGAACGTTTTAATTGCACTTACCATAAGGAAATACCCAGTCTATGTCCAGTACCACGTTTTCTATAGCGGAGCAATTACAAATTCAGTACAGTGAGTTTGAAGATAGATTAATTGTTGTTGCGCACCTTAAACAACAGCAGGTCAAGTTGTTACTGACACGGCGCTTGGCCGTGCCACTTGTTACACAATTGGTTAAATGGGTGCCAAATGATACGTTATCTGATCTGATGAGCGATGAACCGCTGGCACCCGTTGCGAGCAGGTCGTCGCCGGCTCAAGGCCAAGACGGCTCAACGAACACATCGCCTCCTGCACCGATGTTTTTGGCGACAAAAATTGATCTTCAGCCCAAAGACGAGGGGTTTGTGGTTGCGTTTACAGGCTTAAGTCTACCTGATGCAATGATTAACGCCCAGCCACATCAGCCGGTATTTGCAATTCCGTTTAGCCAGGCTAAGCTTGGGCAGTTTGAGTCATTGATGCGTCAACAAATAGAGAAAGCGGGCTGGTGGGTAGACGCAGCACCTAGATCAGATCCATTTGAGGTGATGCCATCGGGTTTGTTGCACTGAGCGGCTTGGGAAGTCGCCAGTCAATCGGCGTGAATTGATGTTCACTAAGGTATTGGTTGGTTTTGGAAAAGGGTTTGCTGCCATAAAAACCCCGATAGGCTGATAATGGTGATGGGTGGGCACTGCAAATGACATGGTGCTTTTCACGGTTAATCAATGCGCCTTTTTTTTGCGCATAGTTGCCCCATAAAATAAATACAAGATGTTCACGCTGTTGATTGAGTGCGCTAATCATGGCATCCGTCAGCGGTTCCCAGCCTTGCTTTTGGTGTGCGTTCGCTTGATGAGCCTCAATGCTCAATACGGCGTTTAACAGTAAAACCCCTTGTTCTGCCCAAGGCATTAAGTAGCCGGTATGCTGATTATCAATACTTAGATCGTCGAGTAGCTCTTTGTTGATATTTTGTAACGATTTGGGTAACGGGTGAACGTCCGGTAACACTGAAAAACTTAAGCCATGCGCATGGCCAGGTGTAGGGTAGGGGTCTTGACCGAGTATCACCACCTTAACCTGATCAAAGGGCGTGGCGTTGAGAGCCGCGAACCATTGGTCCCTATTCGGTAGAATCGGTTTACCGGCTTGTTGCTGCGCTGTTAGAAAAGCCTCAAGCTGCTGGGTGGACGGGCTGGCAAGCTCCGCACTAAGTTGCGCTTGCCAGCTGGGTTCAATTGTAAATAGTGGCATGGGGTATAAGTAAAAATGTTACGGACACAGGCGCTGGCTTAACCAGGCCTGGTTGTTATCCGGGTCTTTTTTAAAGCTTAGTCGATCGTGTAAACGGTTCGGACGACCTTGCCAGAACTCAATATAATTCGCGCTTAAGGCATAGCCGCCCCAGTGCGCGGGTCGCGGTACCGGTTTGCCTTGGAAGTCGAGTTTAGCCTGAGCCATCCGCTGTTCGAGCTCGTCTCGGTGCGCCACCGCCTGGCTTTGATGAGAAATGTAGGCGCCAAGCTGACTGTCAATCGGTCGACTTTGGAAGTAGGTGTCGGAGGCTTCAGGGCTGATTTTTGTAATCCTGCCTTCAACTCTTACTTGGCGCTCAAGTTGCGGCCAAAAAAAGTTTAAGGCGGCCTGCGGATTGGCCTCAAGTTGATTTCCTTTAGCGCTGGCATAATGGGTATAGAAGATAAACCCTTGTTCATTAAACGCTTTAAGAAGCACTATCCGCGCGTGTGGCTTTTGGTCTTCATCAACTGTGCAGAGCGTCATCGCGGTAGGTTCATCAACCTTTTTTTCAAAGGCATCATCCATCCAGCTTTGAAAAAGAATCAGTGGGTTGTGGCTTAAGAAATCATCAGTAAGCGCACTCATTTCATAACTTTGGCGGTGGGTATGGTAATCACGGTTTGGCATAGTATATCCTTTGCGTTTTTAAAACTGTAAGTGAATAGTATCATAACTAAAAAATGAATCTTCGTGTTGATTGTGGAGTTTGGCTTTACATTAAACACCGATTTACCAATAATAATGCTAATGTTTAAATGAGCGAACGCAACCAGGCCTGGTTGTGATTAAGGAGCTTTTGTGAGTCAAACCTATAATTCATCGGAAATTGAAGTACTAACCGGCTTAGACCCTGTGCGCAAACGGCCAGGGATGTATACCGATACCACACGCCCCAATCACTTGGCACAAGAAGTAATTGATAATAGTGTCGATGAGGCGATTGCAGGTCATGCGAATGAAATCAGTGTGGTGCATTATGCCGATGGCTCATTAAGTGTTGAGGACAATGGGCGTGGAATGCCGGTCGATATACATCCTGAAGAGGGGGTGTCGGGTGTTGAGGTGATTATGACCCGTTTGCATGCAGGCGGTAAGTTCTCCAATAAAGCGTATCAGTTTTCAGGCGGTTTGCACGGTGTTGGGATTTCGGTGGTGAATGCCTTGTCTACCCGTGTGGAAGTGCAAATTAAGCGTGATGGGCAGCAACACAGTATTGCGTTTGAGCAGGGCGCGTTAGCCAGTCCTTTAACTGTAACGGGTAAGGTAGGCAAAAAAAATACCGGTACCTGGCTTAAGTTTTGGCCTGAAGCCACGTTTTTTGATAGTGCTAAGTATGCGCTGACACGTTTAAAACACCTTTTGCGTGCTAAGGCGGTATTGTGCCCCGGTTTGACGGTTAATTTTCATGATGAAGTGTCTGGTGAAAAGCTAAGTTGGTTTTATGAAGATGGATTGCGTGACTATTTAAATCAAGCGTTGGATGGACTTGAACGTTTGCCGATGGAGGGTTTTGTTGGTTCGCAAACCTCAGACAATGAAGCGGTTTCTTGGGCACTCGCTTGGATGATGGATTCGGGTGAGGTGCCGAATGAGAGTTATGTGAATCTGATTCCTACCCCGCAAGGTGGCACCCATGTGAATGGTTTGCGCCAGGGCGCGACCGATGCGGTGCGTGAGTTTTGTGAGTTTCGTAATCTTATTCCGCGCGGGGTTAAGCTCTCACCTGATGATGTTTGGCAGAATGTGGCTTTTGTATTGTCAGCGAAGGTGCGTGAACCGCAGTTTGCAGGCCAGACCAAAGAGCGCTTGTCTTCGCGTGAATGTGTGCCCTTTATTTCGGGGGTGGTGAAGGATAGTCTAAGCCTTTGGTTAAACCAGCATACCGAAGTGGCTGAAAAAATCGCGGAATTGGCGATTAATAACGCGCAGACACGCAATAAAAAATCGCGGCAGGTGGCGCGCAAAAAAATCACCACCGGCCCCGCACTGCCAGGAAAATTAGCAGACTGCACTGAAACGGATTTGGGCTTAACGGAGTTGTTTTTGGTCGAAGGGGATTCGGCTGGTGGCTCGGCGAAACAGGCGCGTGATAAGCGTTTTCAAGCGATTATGCCGTTGCGCGGTAAAATTTTGAATACTTGGGAAGTCGATTCGGGTCAAATTTTAGCCTCGCAAGAAGTTCACGACATTAGCGTAGCGATTGGCGTTGACCCAGCTTCTGATGATTTATCGGGGTTGCGTTATGGCAAGGTTTGTATTCTTGCTGATGCGGATTCGGATGGCGCGCATATTGCGACCTTAATCTGCGCGTTATTTGTGAAGCACTTTCCTCGACTGGTTGAGAACGGGCATGTGTATGTGGCGATGCCACCACTTTATCGTATTGATGTCGGTAAACAGGTGTTTTATGCGCTGGACGAAGCCGAGCGCCAAGGCGTGCTAGATCGAATTCAAGCTGAAAAACTACCTGGCAAGGTGCAGGTTACTCGATTTAAAGGTTTGGGTGAAATGAACCCGCTTCAATTGCGTGAAACCACAATGTTGCCACAAACTCGGCGCTTAGTGCAGTTAATGTTAGAGCCTGAACAGAGCATGCCGATTATGGATATGATGCTGGCAAAAAAACGTGCATCAGATCGCAAGGCCTGGTTAGAGGAAAAAGGCGATTTAGCCGAGGTGGTTTAGTGAAAAAAATAAAATTTATGTTGATTTTGCCCTTAGCCACAAGCCTGTTGGGTTGTGCGCAGCTTGGCGCTAAGCCCGCGATGCAGCCGAGTGGTATGCAGGCCGAGGAGGTAAAAAACATTGAGCCCAAGTTGATGTTTGAATTGATGCTCGGTGAAATGTTAGCTGAGCGTGGCGATCCAATGAGTGCTTACAATTTGTTGTTTCCCATAGCGCAAGCGACTCAAGATGTGCGTTTAGCCGAGAGAAGTTTTCAGCTAGCGATGTCGGCGGGTTTTGCCAAGGGGATAGAGCAAAGTGCTGCACTATGGCGCACGCTCGATCCCATGCAGGCGAGTGCGTGGCGTGTGGGCTATTTAATGGCGCTGCGCCATGGGGAAGTCGAGGAGGCCATCTCGGCCTGGCAGTCCTATCGAAAGGTGTCTGATTTAAGTTTAGAAGATGATCTAAAAAATGCCTCTGCCCAGGCGGTGCAAGCGACACAGCCAGAGATAGGGATGGCCTTTTTTCAACGTTTAGGCCAGCTTTATCCTCAGGATTGGTCAGCAGGTTTTGCATTGGCTTATGCAGCTAATCATTATAACCAGCCGCTCCTTGCGCTTGAGGCGCTAGAGGATGTGGCGACTCGATTAGCGGCGCCCCTTGAGGTCTATTTTGCGCTAGCCAATCTGTATATTGAACAGGATTTGACCGCAAGAGGATTGGCGTTTTTAGCGGAGTTCATGGCACAGAATCCGACGCAGTGGATGATGCAAGAGCGCTTTGCTCGTTTAGAGGTGAAGGCGGCGTTATATTTATCGGCCAAACAGCGTTATCAGCGTATTATCGATGCGAACCCTCGCGCCTTTACCTCTTTGCTATCGCTGGCCTTGCTTGAGCTAGAGTTAGGCGAGCTGGCGCAGGCGCAAACCTATTTTTTGACGCTTTCAAGTGTGGAGGGCTATCGTGATGTGAGTCACTATTACCTCGGTGTGATTAGCCAGTCTAACCAAGATCTTGAACAGGCAAAGCGTTATCTTCAAAAGGTCTCGCACCCAAGTTATTATTTAGATGCGAATATTTTGATTGCACAGATAAAAGTCACCACGAATGGCTTGGACGCGGGTATAACGCATTTACAAACCCTTCAGCCATCGAATAATGAAGAGCTCGTCAAGGTGTTGCGTGCTCAAGCGATATTCTATGGTCAGTTTTCTCGTTGGGATCAAGCCTTGGCGCATTATCAGCTTGCGTTAGATTTAGCGCCGGATGATTTGCCAATTATGTACGGTTTGGTGATGGTGCTTTATGAAATGGAGGATTTTGAAGCGTACGAGGTACGCGCTAAAGCCTTGGTGGCGCGTTTTCCTGATGAACCTGATGCATTAAATGCACTGGGATATTTTTATGTCGAGCGTAATATCAATCTTGATGAGGCCCAAGATTTATTGGACCGTGCACTTGCGATAGATCCAGATCGTTATCATATTTTGGATAGCCGCGGTTGGTTGGCGTATCAGCGAGGCAATTATGTTGAAGCGGAGGCCTATTTACAACGTGCCTGGTCGATTCGTAAAGATGATGAAGTATTAATACATTTAATTAAAACCAAGTGGGCGCAAAATCAGGTGCAAGCGGCTAAAGCCTTGTGGCAAGACTATGCCCCCTTGTTTCCGGATAACCTATTGTTACAGAACCTAATCAATGAGTTAACGGGTAATTAGTCAGCCATCAGCCATTTTTTTTAAAAAAAACGTAAAAATGGCTTGAACTTTTTTGAAAACCTTGGATAATACGCACCTGTCTTAACGACAGAGATTTATTGGGCCGTAGCCAAGCGGTAAGGCAGCGGGTTTTGATCCCGTCATGCGAAGGTTCGAATCCTTCCGGCCCAGCCATCTCACTCTTAATTCCCCAAATTCTTTATCCTCGACAGGAGCCGCCATTAATGGCCAAGAAAAATGTCATGATATTTGCGGGAAATGCAAATGTCACTCTTGCAGAGAACATCTCCCTGTATCTTGATCAACCCCTGGGCAAAGCCAATGTAGGCCGTTTTAGTGATGGCGAAATTATGGTTGAAATTACCGAATCCGTTCGCGGTCGTGATGTCTATGTGTTGCAACCCACCTGTACGCCAGAGCCGGCTGTTAACTTGATGGAAATGCTGGTCATGATTGATGCACTTAAGCGTGCTTCAGCTAAACGTATTACCGCTGTGGTGCCTTACTATGGTTTTGCACGCCAAGATCGCCGCCCGCATTCAGCCCGTGTGCCGATTACCGCGCGTCTAGCGGCCGATATGATTACCGTTGCTGGCGCAGATCGCATGATTACCGTTGATTTGCACTCTGACCAGATTCAAGGCTTCTTCGATATCCCCGTTGATAATATTTATGCGTCCCCTGTTCTGGTTGAGGACATGGAAAAGGTATTGGATATTACCAATGTCACGGTCGTCTCGCCAGATGTAGGTGGCGTGGTGCGTGCGCGTGCGGTCGCCAAAGCACTGAATGCTGAGTTAGCTATTATTGATAAGCGTCGTCCAAAAGCGAATGTCTCTCAGGTAATGCACGTTATTGGTGATGTTAAAGGGCGTGATTGTATTATTGTTGATGACATGGTCGATACGGCGGGTACACTGTGTAAGGCGGCCGCGGCATTAATTGAAAATGGTGCTAGCAGTGTGACAGCCTATGTAACCCATGCGGTATTGTCAGGCCCGGCTGTTGAAAATATTCGTAAATCCGTTCTCAAGGAGTTGGTGGTTACTGACACCATTCCACAGTCCGTTGCGGCGATGGAGTGTGGCAAGATTCGTCAAGTCACTATGGCCAATATTTTGGGTGAAACGATTCGACGCGTAAACAACGAAGAGTCTGTTACGGCATTGATGCCTGAAGTTTAAACGGCGTATTGTCTTTATATTAAAGCCGTTAATCGCTAGGTCTAGTGGTTAACGGCTTTTTTGTTTGTATTTTTCTTGTAAAAACAGTATAATCCGCGCTTTCTTTTGTCTGGTCGCGGACAAAAGCCTGTTTAATGGGAATCTTAATCCCGCAATTGGAGTAATCACTATGAGTGAAGTTTGGACAGCAAAAGCCCGTGTGGCTGAGGGGAAGGGTGCGAGCCGCCGCCTTCGTCATGCAGGTAAAGTACCGGCAATTATTTACGGTGCAGGTCAGGATGCTGTATCTGTAACGTTTGAAGGTAACTTTGTAAAAAAAGCGCTTGTTAATATTGATGCTTATAACACCGTTCTAACGATCGATGTTGAGGGCGGTAGTCAAGAGCGTGTTGTTATTAAAGACATGCAGCGTCACCCATCTCGCGAAGATGTCATGCATTTAGACCTTCAGCGTGTGAATGATGATTCACGTATTACCAAATACATTCCAATTAAATTTACGGGTGCAGCCAAAGCACCGGGTGTTAAATTGGGCGGCATGATGACCTACTTCCAGAAAACAGTTGAAGTACGTTGTACCGCTGCGGCGCTTCCTAAAGCCATTGAAATTGATGTGTCAGGGATGGAAGCCGGTGAAAATCTACGTTTATCGGATCTAAAACTACCGGAGGGCGTGCAGGTTGTGGCATTGCTTCATGGTAACTCAGATTATGACCAAGCTGTGGTCGGTATCGGTAAAGTAAGACGCTAGTTTTTAGCGCTTAAAACAGGAACCTGCGTTTATGTCCTCTGTTCAACTGATTGTCGGTCTGGGAAATCCAGGTGAACAATATGAACAGACCCGGCATAACGCGGGTTTTTGGTTTGTGGAGGAATTAGCGCGTCAACATCAAGCGGTATTTCGTCCAGAAACCAAATTTTTTGGTGAAGTAGCTAAAATTCAGCTCAGCAACAACCAGGCCTGGTTACTTAAACCCGCTACCTTTATGAATCGCTCTGGTCAGTCGATTTCTGCTTTGGCTAAGTTTTATCGTATTCAGCCTGAACAGGTATTGGTTGCGCATGATGAGTTGGATTTGCCTGTTGGGGTGGCCAAGCTTAAAACAGGCGGCGGTCATGGCGGTCATAATGGGTTAAGAGATACCATCGCGGCCTTAAGTACCCCGAATTTTCATCGTTTACGTCTGGGTATTGACCACCCAGGTGATCGTCATCAGGTGGTTAATTATGTGCTCAAAGCACCTTCTAAAACCGACCGCGAGTTGATTGACGAGGCTATCTACCAAGCTACCCGTGTTTTGCCCGACATCTTAGCCGCTGATTGGGCGAAAGCGATGAATCAGCTGCACACAAAGCAGGTTAAGTAAAAGACCGAGCTCACTCAAATAATATGCAAAAAGGAATCTGTTATGGGAATTAAATGTGGCATCGTTGGTTTGCCTAATGTTGGAAAATCCACCTTGTTTAATGCATTAACCAATGCGGGTATCGAAGCACAGAACTATCCTTTTTGTACGATTGAACCGAATGTGGGTATCGTGCCGGTTCCTGATTATCGTCAAGATAAGTTAGCCGAAATTGTTAAGCCTCAGCGAATTATGTCGGCGACGATGGAGTTTGTCGATATAGCAGGCCTGGTTGAAGGCGCATCCAAGGGTGAAGGCTTAGGCAATAAGTTTTTAGCCACGATTCGTGAAACCGATGCGATTGCTCAGGTGGTGCGTTGTTTTGAAAATGATGACATTGTTCATGTGTCTGGCAAAATATCGCCGTTAGATGACATTGAGGTGATTAATACGGAGTTGGTGTTAGCTGATATGGAGTCAATTGATAAAGCGATTCAGAAGGTGCAGAAGGTCGCTAAAAGTGGTAACAAAGAAGCGGTGGCGCGTTTAGCGGTGCTGCAAAAGGTATTGGCTGAAATTGCGGATGGCAAGCTGGTGCGCAATGTGGAATTAACACCTGAAGAAAAGGCTGAGCTATATGATCTTCATTTGCTCACGATTAAGCCAATGATGTACATCGCCAATGTCAACGAAGATGGTTTTGAAAATAATCCTTTGCTGGATGCCGTTGAGAAGTTGGCTCAAGAGCAGGGGGCCGTGGTGGTGCCGGTGTGTGCGGCGATTGAATCTGAAATTGCCGAGTTGGACGATGAAGATAAGCTGGACTTCTTGCAGGGTATGGGTTTAGAAGAGCCTGGTTTGAATCGCGTGATCCGTGCAGGCTATAGTTTGCTTGGGCTGCAAACCTATTTTACAGCGGGCGTACAGGAAGTGCGCGCTTGGACAGTTAAGGTCGGTGCTACAGCACCCCAGGCCGCAGGCGTGATCCATACTGATTTCGAAAAAGGCTTTATCCGCGCGGAAGTTACCGCCTATGAAGACTATGTAAAGTACAATGGTGAGCAGGGCGCGAAAGAAGTCGGTAAGTTGCGTTTAGAAGGTAAAGAATATATAGTGCAAGATGGTGATGTGATGCACTTCAGATTCAATGTTTAATGGATTGCGTCCGGACTAGGAGCCTGTCTAGCGTTGGTGGCACCAAATGCGCAGACGGGGTTTTGTTTTTAGATATTGTGTATATTTCTCATTTAGCTGAGCATCCAGTTGCTCGGCTGTTCGCTTTTTAAAGCCCAGTTTTTGGTAGAAACTCTGTAAATCGGGTTGGATAAACCCGACGCAGTTTTGATTAAGTTTTTCAAGTAGGTATTTCACTAGTTGAGCGCCATAGCCTTTGTGTCGTTCAGTAGGTTCAATATATAATCCACGCAACCAGGCCTGGTTGTCAAACAGCACAATTCTAGCGATGCCGATAATCTTTTGTTGGTCTTTTGCCAGAAATACTCTTTCTGCTTGCTGGGGTTGGGGGAGCTTGTTTTGGCTTGTAAAGTGTTTAAGTAAATACTTGTCTGTAGATTCAAATTCAGTGAAAGAAACCATGCCCTATCCCATTTCAAGTGTAAAACGTCCAATTTGTCCGGTCTGTCAGCGTCCTGTAAAAACCTGTATTTGCCATTTGGTGTGCGAGGTTAGTCCCCCTTTTGAGCTGGCTATTTTACAACATCCCACTGAAGTTGGGCACCCTAAAGGAACCGCGTGGTTAGCGCATCGGTGCCTTGCAGGTAGTCGCTTGTTTATCGGTGAACAAATAGAGGCGATGCCAGATTTGGTGCGCTGGTTATCGCAGGGTGACACTTATTTACTCTACCCGCCGCAAGATGGCGAGCAAGGGGGTGTGGTGGAAGCGTCTTCATTGTTGTGTCAAGCTTCAGTTGAGGACTTTAAACCAAGGGTGTTGGTGCTGGATGGCACTTGGCGAAAAACCTATAAGTTATTAATGGCAAACCCGGTTTTACAAGGTTTACCTCGTGTCATTTTGAATGGCGAATTTACATCTAACTATTCCATTCGACAGTCAGGCCGATTAGATAGTTTATCAACGCTTGAGGCCATTTTTTACTTGTTGCATCAGGCCGATAATTCGAGTGATTATACGTCGCTATTGAGAAGTTTTGATGGGTTGGTTGCGCAGTATCAAGGTTTTGTTGGTGGAATAAAAAAACCGACATAAAGTCGGTTTTTTAAGAAAACAGCGCAAATTAGTTATTGCGTGGTTCCTGTGGTGCGCTAGGCTGGTCAGCTGGAGCTGGAGCTGGAGCTGGAGCTGGAGCTGGAGCTGGAGCTGGAGCTGGAGCTGGAGCTGGAGCTGGAGCTGGAGCTGGAGCTGGAGCTGGAGCTGGAGCTGGCGCTGGCGCTGGAGCTGGCGCTGGCGCTGGAGCTGGCGCTGGCGCTGGAGCTGGCGCTGGCGCTGGAGCCGCAGCCTCGTTGTGCTCAGGTTCTGCTGCGATGCCAGCGATACTCATCGATTCCGCATCGCGTGGCGCGCGACGACGATTGAGTGCGCTACGGCTATTGTAGCGACTTCTCCGACGACGTGGCTCGCGATCTGTGCCACTGCCTTGCTCAGTGGTGGATTGAGTGTTCACCGGTTTATGCGGTTTGTTATCTTCTTGTTGTTGTGCCGATTTACTTTCCACCGCTGTTGTGGGTGCGCGTTGTGTGTCCGGTTTGGCTTTCGCGGCCTCTTTTCGCGGCCCACGGTTGTGCTCAGTGCGTTCAGTGCGCGTTTCACTACGGTTGTCGTTGCGTGCTTCGGTGCGCGGTGCGCGCTCGGGCTTTTTTGCCTCCGTTCTCGCTGTATCTGTGTTGTCTTGCCCCTCTTCGTTGTTACGGCGACGGCCATTACCACGACGGCGATTGTTGCCACGACGACTGTTTCGATCGGACTCTTCAGTTGTTTTTTTGTCTTTTTCTGCACCCGTTTGCGTGTCGGGCTGCTTGAATAACCAGTTCCATAGTTTAACTAACAAACCTGGCTCGCTTACTGTGGGTGTCGCTGTTGTTGCTGTAGGCGGCGGTGGCGTAGCGGGTAAGGTGTTCTTGAGAGCCGGTTCCTCTTTATTTTGCTTGGGCGCATCATAGCTAGGTAGCTCTTTTTCAATCACTGTCTTCACTTGGTAGCTGGTTTCAATCGTATCCTGCTCACCCACGCGAGAGCGCTCAATAATGTATTGGGGTGTTTCGAGGTGTTCATTGGGTACGATTAAAATATGCAGATGGTAGCGGTCTTCGGTTTTGATGATTTGCGCACGTTTTTCATTCAGTAAGAAGGTAGCGACGTCGACAGGTAGCTGTACCGTAATGCGACGTGTACCTTCTTTCATCGCTTCTTCTTCAAGTAGACGAAGCAGTGAAAGGGCGAGGGACTCAACGCCACGAATGACGCCGACGCCTTTACAGCGTGGGCAGACAATTTGGCTTGACTCTTCAATCGAGGGACGCAAGCGCTGGCGTGACATTTCAAGCAAGCCAAAGCGTGAAATTTTGCCGATTTGTACACGGGCACGATCCGACTTCACGGCATCACGCATTTGGTTTTCGACTTCACGCTGATGGCGCGAAGAGTGCATGTCGATAAAGTCGATAACGACCAGGCCACCTAAGTCTCTTAGGCGTAATTGTCTTGCTATTTCGGTAGCGGCTTCCATGTTGGTGTGGAATGCCGTTTCTTCGATGTCACCACCCTTGGTAGAGCGGCTAGAGTTAATGTCGATAGCAGTTAAGGCTTCGGTAATATCAATGACAATCACGCCGCCAGAGGGTAGCACGACTTCACGTTGATAGGCGGACTCAATTTGTGACTCAATTTGGAAACGGGTGAAAAGTGGGATTTTATCCTGATAGGGTTTCACCTTGTTGACCTGTTGGGGCATGACTTGTTGAATAAAGTCACGTGCACGATAAAAGGTGTCCATGTCATCAATCAGTATTTCACCAATATCTTGACGCAAATAATCGCGAATCGCCAGCGTAACAATATCCGATTCTTGATGAATTAAAAAAGGCGCGGCCTTCTCTGTTGCGGCTTGCTTAATCGCATCCCAGAGCTGGATCAGGTAGTTGATGCCCCACTGTAATTCTTCCTGGCTTTTGTCCACCCCTGCTGTACGAACAATTAAGCCCATGCTGTCGGGTATGTCGATACTTTTTAAGGTATCGCGAAGGCTACTACGGTCATCGCCATCAATGCGGCGTGAAATGCCTCCCGCTTTGGGGTTGTTCGGCATCATCACCACATAAGGGCCTGCCAAGGTGATTTGGGTCGTGAGCGCCGCGCCTTTATTACCTCTTTCTTCTTTTTGAACTTGGATAATAATTTCTTGGCCTTCTTTTAACACTTGGTTAATCGATAGGCTGTTGTCAGGTTGACCGTTGGGGTAGTATTCTTCAGCGACTTCCTTAAAGGGTAAGAAACCGTGGCGATCCGCACCATAATCAACAAATGCGGCTTCTAGGCTAGGCTCGATACGAGTCACGATGCCTTTGTAAATGTTGGCTTTTTTCTTTTTTTGTTGCGGTGTTTCTATATCGAGGTCATACAGTGTTTGGCCGTCGACCAGTGCGACTCTAAGCTCTTCGGCTTGGGTCGCGTTGATAAGCATTCTTTTCATGCTGTTCTCTTTGTTGGGTTAAGGGCTTCAGCGGGTAATAACAAAATAGCACGATGGGCGAAGAAGGGAGAAAGAGGAAAACCTGACATCTTGTTAAGACGCTCAACAAACGAGTGCTAATTAAAAACCTTTATGTACCGGTTTAAGTTAGCGGTGCTGCATGTTCGTTTGTACTCGTTAACTTTTTTTTCGAGCCTAAACTTTTGTGCTGTTTAAGCTCTTAGTCCTGTTATTAAAGTCGGTGCGGACATAATATTAGCCCGCCTTTAATGGTTGCTTGTTATGGTTTTCGTTGCTCTGATCGCGCTCAGTCGCTAAAGTCTGTTTTACTTTACGTCTTATGACCTGAATGAAGGGGCGGCGTTAAACGGAATTAGTGGCTGAGGTTTCGTTTATTTTTTGTTATTTTTCGGGCTGTTAGCCAGTTATTAAAAAATAGGTTTATGTGTTAATCACTTTAAAAATCAGTTTGCTGATAGATTATTCATCTTTATTTTAATCAACCTGCGCAATATAGCATTGGATTGCGTTTGGCGCAATCTGTGGGCCTGGATATTTAACAATTTATCGAACAGCCAACGCGATAGGGTTAAATTGAGCGCTTGTGATCACGCCCATTAAGGCATTAATTAGACAAGCGAGGGGGCGTGAACTTAATGAAGTGTCCGCGTTAACTTAATGGTCGTGATGTTTGTGATGGGATGGGTTGCTATCTCTTGTTTTTGGCCGTCGATTGACTTAAGTCCAGCAGGCTCCTAGAATGCGCAAAGGAAAAACAAGGTGAATAACGATGTCAAATGTAAAGCTGTTAGAAGTGGGTTCAGAAGAAGTAGGGCAGCGCTTGGATAATTTTTTGTTAAAGCACTTGCGTAAAGTACCTAAGATGCTGATTTATAGAATTATTCGAAAGGGTGAGGTGCGCGTTAATAAAGGGCGGGCCCAGCCTAGTCGCCGTTTAGAATTGGGCGATATTGTCCGTGTGCCACCTGTTTCCATGGTGGAGGCGGGTGAGAAAGTTGTGCCACCGAAAACCCAGATGGCGCGTATTGAAGACTTGATTCTGTATGAAGATGCCGATTTGATGGTGGTGAATAAACCTTCGGGCATGGCGGTGCATGGCGGTAGTGGCGTCAGTTGGGGACTTGTAGAGCTCGTGCGTAATTTGCGGCAGGATGCTAAACGGGTTGAGTTGGTACATCGTTTGGATCGTGATACGTCGGGTGCGATTATTCTGGCAAAAAAAATGTCGGTGTTACGCTGTTTGCATGAACAAATTCGACAAAATCAGATTGAGAAGCGCTATCTTACACTGCTGGCAGGGCATTGGCCTAAAAATAAACAGAAGGTTGACTTGCCTTTGTTAAGAACCACGCTAGGGTCAGGTGAACGCATGGTTGAGGTCTCGCCGGATGGTAAGGCCTGTTTAAGTTACTTTTTCTTGCAGCAACAGTTTGACCAGGCCGCATTGATGGAGGTCAAACTTATCACAGGGCGCACGCATCAAATTCGTGTGCATGCCAAAGCGCAGGGCTGTCCTGTGGTCGGTGATGATAAATACGGCATTGATGAGGTAAATAAACGGTTTAAAGCCTTGGGTATGGCTTCACTTGCGCTGCATGCGCAGCGTTTGGTATTTGAACACCCTAGTACACAGCGTAAGATTGAAATCGAAGCGCCTTTATTCAAAGATTTTAAACAACTCATTAGTAAACTGGAGCAGAAAGATGGCAAATAATTTTAAGGCGGTTATTTTTGATTGGGATGGCACGCTGATGAATTCTGAAGCCCGTATTGTCAGGTCCATTCAAATTGCAGCCAAACAGTGTGGTTTGCCCGTGCTCGATCGGCATCAATCAAAACAAATTATCGGTCTAAGCTTGGATAGGGCGATTAGCCAGTTGTACCCTCAAGCCAAGCCTAGTCAGGTGGCGCAAATGGCTAAAGCCTATACGCAGCACTTTTTGTATGAGTCTGAGGTTGAAATGGAGGCTTACGAAGGTGCAAAAGAATTGCTGTCTTCGTTGAAAGAGGCGGGTTATTTGCTGGCTGTGGCAACGGGCAAAAGCCGTAAAGGATTAAATGAGGTATTGGATAAGTCCGGCTTTGGTGCGTTTTTTGATATTACGCGCACACCTGTTGAGTCGGCCTCAAAGCCTGATCCGTTGATGCTCAAGCAAATTTTAGCGCATTTTAGCTTAACGGCAGACCAGGCGGTAATGGTAGGGGATACCACTTTTGATATGCAAATGGCGCAAACGATTGCGATGCCGCGATTAGCGCTGAGTCATGGCGTACATGAACTTGAGCGATTGATGGCCTTTGATCCCTTAGCGAGTTTTGACCACCTTAGCGCGCTGCAGGCCTGGTTATTGGCAGACTAATCCCCATTTGTTTGAAAAGATTAACCAGTTGAATCAAGGGTAAGCCGATGAGCGCATTCGGGTCTTGTGTTGCAATGCGATCAAATAAGCAGATACCGAGTCCTTCGGACTTGAAGCTGCCCGCACAATCGTAGGGCTTTTCGGCCATCAGGTAGTTGTGGATTTGTGTGTCGGACAGTGAGCGAAAGTACACCTGTGTATGATCCATGGCGCGCAGATAATTTTGTGTTGATGGGTTGTAAACAACCAGGCCGGTATAGAAGTCAATGCATTGACCTGATTGTGCTTTAAGTTGTTCAAAAGCGGTTTGATAGTTACCTGCCTTGCCAAGCGCTTGGTTTTTTGTGCAAGCCGTTTGGTCCGAAGCGATTACAATCGCGTCAGGGTGTGCGCTGGCAACCGCTTGTGCTTTGTTTAGTGATAATCGGGCAACCATTTGCTCAATGGTTTCTTGCGGTTGTTTGGATTCGTCGACTTTGGGCGACTGGCAGTGAAAGGGTAGGCCAAGTTTGCCTAACAGTTGCTGGCGATAGATTGAGCTGGATGCGAGAAGAATCCTCGGTAGATCGGGTGACATGCTGGGCCTCTTTTTTGTTTTATTTTGCTTTAATTGAATGTTTGATACGTTTGACGCGGGTTTACTTGCCTATTGATTTTATAACACTTTTTTAGTCGAGTGGCTAAGTGACGCCTCTTTGATTATTAAAAACACTGAAAAACCGATGTCTTGTACGATCCCATATAAATTTATGAAATATCCGAGTTAAAAACATGTAAAATTTTGACACCAATCATTTCTAAGGGTATTATTCGCGGCTATGTTTGAAAAAATTCCAGAATTAATCGATCCTGTACACTGTGCAGAACATAATAGGCGCTTTCGTGGGCGTGTCAAGCAGTCTGATTTAAAGCGCTTAAGAAAGCAGCTTGTTTCAGCTGAAGAGTGGGTTGAGGTGGATTTAGTCTTTAGGCGTCATCCTAAACTTAAAACCCCTCTATTTGAGTTATCAGTCAAGACGCCGCTGTGTCTTGAGTGTCAGCGAACTTTAGCGCCCTTTGTTTACCCTGTTGATTCAACAGTAACGGGCGTGTATCTAAGCAGCTTGGCATTATCCGATGACTTGGACGATGGGGTGGAGTTTTATGAATTACCTGAGGGTAATATTTCGACGTATGAATTGGTAGAGGATGAGTTGCTACTGGCAATACCGATGATACCGAGAAAAGATGAAGAGTTTTTGACTTGGCAGGCTGGTGAGTTGGCGCCATCTTCTGTTGAGGATGCCGTAGAAAAACCAAATCCGTTTGCCAAGTTACAGCAGTTACGAACCTGATTTAGGGTTTTATTTAAGTTTTATTATTTTGCGTATTTATTTAGGAGAAATCACATGGCCGTTCAACAGAACAAAAAATCACCTTCAAAACGTGGCATGCGTCGTTCACACGATGGTTTAACGACCGCTGCAATCACTACAGACGCGACAACAGGTGAGCTTCACCGTCGTCACCACATTACGGCAGACGGCTATTACAAGGGTAAAAAAGTCGTTCAAGACAAGGCTTAATTTACTTTGAAAATTACACTGTCTATCGATGCAATGGGCGGTGACCAAGGTGTTTCGGTCACTGTTCCCGCGGTGATTGAAGCGCTTAAACGTTTTAATGACTTACATATTATTCTTGTTGGTGATGAAACCCGCCTCCACCAAGCCCTTAGTGATGCCCAGTTTTCGTCAGAACGCCTCAGCATTCATCACGCTGAACAGGTCGTAGAGATGGATGAATCCCCTTCTAACGCATTGCGCAATAAAAAACAGTCCTCGATGCGATTGGCATTAAATCTGGTCAAACAAAATGAAGCCCAAGCCTGTGTCAGTGCAGGTAATACCGGTGCATTAATGGCGACGGCAAAGTTTGTGCTTAAAACGCTGCCCGGTATTTATCGTCCCGCTATTTGTACGTCTATGCCAACGGTTAAGGGGCATGTTTATATGCTTGATCTTGGCGCGAATGTCGGTGCGGATGGTGAAAGCCTTGCCCAGTTTGCGATTATGGGATCGGTGTTGGCCAGTTCATTGGATAATAACCCTAACCCCTCAGTGGGTTTGCTCAATATCGGTGAAGAAGAGATGAAGGGGCATGATCGCATTAAGCTCGCACAGCAAATATTGCGGCAAACCTCCGTTAATTATCAGGGGTATGTGGAAGGTGACGATATTTATCAAGGTAAAGTAGATGTTGTCGCTTGCGATGGATTTGATGGCAATATTGCCCTTAAAGCTTCTGAAGGTGTGGCGAAAATGATCTCATTTTATCTGAAACAGGCCTTTAGTCGTAATGTGCTGACAAAGCTAATCGCGTTGATTGCAATGCCGGTATTGAAAGCCTTTAAAGAAAAAGTAGATCCTCGACGCTATAACGGCGCTTCATTCTTAGGTTTGCAAAAAATTGTGATTAAAAGTCACGGTGGTGCAGACAGCTTTGCTTTTTTTCATGCGATAAAGCAAGCACGATTAGCTGTTATTAATAATGTACCTGCGCGTATTGAATCGAAGGTATCAGAACTGCTCGCTTCGCAAGGAGAATGGATGCACAAGGAAGAGCAGGCCTAATGTCAGAAAAAATATATAGTCGTATTATCGGTACGGGACGTTACTTGCCTGAAAAAATTCTTACCAATCATGATTTAGAGACCCTGGTCGATACCAGTGATCAATGGATTCGTGAGCGCACGGGTATTGAACAGCGCCACATAGCCGCTGAAGGCCAAACTACCTGTGATTTAGCTGAGCAAGCCAGTCTTAAAGCCATCGAAATGGCGGGTATTGATCCAGCAACGATTGATATGATTGTGTTTGCTACTACGACACCCGATAAGGTATTTCCGAGTACCGCTTGTCTATTACAGCAAAGGCTCGGTATTCGCGGTTGTCCCGCGTTTGATATTCAAGCCGTTTGTACAGGGTTTGTTTATGCGGTGAGTGTGGCCGACCAGTTTATTAAAACAGGTATGGCCAAGCGGGTGTTGGTTGTTGGCGCGGAAACCCTGTCACGCATAACGAATTGGCAAGATCGTACTACCTGCATACTCTTTGGTGATGGCGCGGGGGCGGTGTTATTTGAAGCGTCAAATCAACCGGGTATCTTGTCTACACATATTCATGCCGATGGCCAATACGAGGATTTGTTGCATGTGCCTTCTGGCCCCTCTAAATTACCGCAATCCGATGATATAGCCGAGAAAACCATGGCGATGAAAGGCAATGAGGTGTTTAAAGTAGCGGTAAATACATTAAGCCGGATTGCCAATGAAACGCTCGATGCAAATAACATGACAAAAGACCAGATAGACTGGTTGGTGCCTCATCAAGCAAATTTGCGTATTATTACGGCGACGGCAAAAAAGCTAGGTTTAAGTGATAAGCAAGTGGTTGTCACGGTGAATAAGCATGCGAATACCTCGAGTGCGTCGGTGCCGATGGCACTGGATGAAGCGATTCGTGATGGACGTATTCAGCCTGGTCAAACCATATTGATGGAGGCATTTGGTGGCGGCTTTACCTGGGGTTCCGCTCTGCTTAAGTATTAAAGGATTTTAGATGAAAACGGCATTTATTTTTCCCGGTCAGGGGTCACAGTCTATCGGCATGTTAGCCGATCTAGCGCAGGAACAAACCCTTGTAACCCAGGTGTTTCGTCAAGCTTCTGACGTGCTAGGTTATGATTTATGGCAAGTGGTTCAGCAAGGCCCTGAAGCCAAATTAAATCAAACGCATATTACGCAGCCGGCGATGTTGGCTTCAGGAATAGCGGTTTATCGTGTACTGCAGCAGATTCAACCAAGCCTTGTCCCAAGTCTGATGGCGGGTCATTCATTGGGTGAATATACGGCATTAGTTGCAGCGGGCGTGATCACACTGGAGCAAGGTATTGCCTTGGTGGCGGAGCGTGGACGTTTAATGCAGCAGGCCGTACCTGCAGGTGAAGGCGCGATGGCGGCGGTATTAGGTTTAGACGACGAACAAGTGGTTGAGTTATGTCATGCTTCTTGCGGTGATCAAGTGGTTGAGGCGGTGAACTTTAATACCCCTGGTCAAGTCGTGATTGCAGGCAATAAGGCGGCTGTAGATAGAGCCATGAAGCTGGCTGAGGAAAAGGGGGCCAAGAAAGTGGTGCCCTTGGCGGTGAGTGTGCCTTCGCACTGTGCATTGATGAAGCCTGCCGCGGACCAGTTAGCGCAAACCTTATCTTCGATGATCTTTGCTAAGCCCTCCGTCCCTGTACTGCATAACGTCAGTGTTGAAGCTTATAATGAACCCGAGCAAATTAAAGCGGCATTAGTTGCACAGCTTTATCGTCCGGTACAATGGGTAAAAACCATTGAGGCGATGAAATCACAGGGTGTAGAGAAATCGTATGAACTGGGTCCGGGTAAGGTGCTTACCGGACTCAATCGTCGGATTGATCGTCGGATGGCGATTGAACCCATTTTTGACCTGGCTTCGTTAAGTAGTCTGAGTATAGAGGATTAAGCATGTTAACAGGTAAAATCGCTTTAGTCACCGGCGCAAGCCGAGGAATAGGTAAAGCCATTGCGTTAGATTTAGTGGCAAATGGCGCTGTTGTTATCGGAACGGCGACATCTGAGTCAGGTGCGCAGGCGATTACTGATTATATCGCGGCGGCCGGTGGAAAGGGTAAAGGCATGGCGCTGAATGTCATAGACCCTGAGCAAATTGCCAGTGTGATGAGCGCAATGACCGCTGAGTTTGGTGCGCCGACTATTTTGGTCAATAATGCAGGGATCACACGTGACAATTTGTTAATGCGAATGAAAGATGATGAGTGGGATGATATTATTCAAACCAATTTAAGTTCTGTGTATCGCATGTCCAAAGCCTGTGTGCGTGGGATGATGAAAGCCAAACAGGGGCGTATTATTAATATCGCGTCGGTAGTGGGTGTGATGGGTAATGCCGGTCAAACGAATTATGCCGCCGCTAAAGCGGGTATTATTGGTTTTGCAAAATCGTTGGCGCGCGAAGTCGGTTCACGCGGTATTACAGTGAACACTGTGGCACCGGGTTTTATCGATACGGATATGACGCGTAACCTGCCTGATGAACAGCGAGTGGCATTAACTCAGCAAATTCCTTTATCCCGCTTGGGTGCGCCTGAAGACATTGCGAAAGCGGTCACTTTTCTCGCTTCTGATGGCGGTGCTTACATTACCGGACAAACGATTAACGTCAACGGTGGGATGGTAATGGTTTAACTCAGCGGATGCACTGCGTTAAATAAAGCTTGAAAAAAAGGTGCACTAGGTGCAAAATAACCGAAAATTTTTAATCACAATAAATAGAGTTGGAGACAGTCCATGAGCAGTATTGAAGATCGCGTTAAAAAAATCGTTGTTGAACAGTTAGGTGTCGAAGAAGCACAGGTTACATCTGATGCCTCTTTTATCGACGATTTAGGTGCGGATTCCCTAGACACCGTTGAATTAGTAATGGCGCTAGAAGAAGAGTTTGATTGCGAAATTCCTGATGAAGAAGCCGAAAAAATTGCTACTTTGGCACAAGCTGTAGCTTACATCAATGCAAACATGGAATAATTCCAAGTTTCGTATTTAAAAAAGCCGTCTATACGGCTTTTTTTTTACCTCGAAATTTTTAAATCGTCTAAACTAACGTTTTTGGTTACCCTGTAGGAGAATCACCTTGTCTAAGCGTCGTGTTGTCATTACTGGTTTGGGTTTGTTAACCCCTGTTGGATTAAATGTTGCCCAAACTTGGCAGAATATCAAAGCAGGTAAAAGTGGTATTGCACCGATTACCAAGTTTGATACCGACAAGTTTTCCGTCAAATTTGCTGGGATGATGCCAGACTTTGATGTCAGCGAATACATTACGCCTAAAGAAGCCAAAAAAATGGATCCATTTATTCATTATGGTATTGCGGTAGGGATTCAGGCTTTTCAAGACGCGGGTTTAGAAGTCACTGAACAAAATGCGACACGTATCGGTGTGTCGATAGGTTCAGGGATCGGGGGGATAGGCACCATCGAAGCGCAACACGGTGTTTATCAGGCTTCGGGTCCACGTAAGGTGTCGCCCTTTTTTGTACCGAGTGCGATTATTAATATGATTTCAGGTCATGTTTCAATCAAGTTTGGTTTAAAAGGTCCCAATCTGTCGTTAGTCACAGCTTGCGCGACCGGCACACACAGTATTGGCGATGCGGCACGGTTGATTGAATATGGTGATGCCGATGTGATGATTGCAGGTGGAGCCGAGTATGCGACGACTGAGCTTGGTTTGGCCGGGTTTGCGGCGGCCCGCGCTTTGTCAACGCGAAATGATAATCCGCAAGCCGCAAGCCGTCCTTGGGATGCGGACCGCGATGGTTTTGTACTGGCCGATGGTGCGGGTGCGGTCGTATTGGAAGAATATGAGCATGCGAAATCTCGTGGAGCAAAAATCTATGGTGAAGTGTTGGGCTTTGGCATGAGTGGCGATGCCTATCATATGACCTTACCTGCTGCCGCTGGTGCGGGTGCCGCGCGTTGTATGGAGTTGGCCTTGTATAATTCAAAGCTAAATAAATCACAAATTGGCTATATTAATGCGCATGGTACCTCTACCCCTGCCGGTGATGTCTGTGAGAACGCCGCCGTGAAGTCGGTGTTTGGTGAGCATGCCTATCAGCTAGCGATGAGCTCAACTAAATCAATGATCGGTCATGCACTTGGCGCAGCGGGTGCGATAGAGGCCATTTTAACAACACTGGCACTGCAAGATCAGGTATTACCCCCGACAATCAATTTGGATAATCCAGCGGAGGGTTGTGATTTAGATTACGTTGCCCATGAGGCACGTGATGCACAATTTGATTATGCGATTTCCAACTCTTTCGGGTTTGGGGGGACGAATGCGAGTTTGGTGTTGGGTCGTGTAAAATAATGGCATCCGAGTGAGTCCTGAGGTTATGATCCATTCACCTCATGCTGGGTTGTGCGTTGTGCGTCAACCCATTCAATCGGCCGATTTATCGCGCTTAGCGGAAACATGCCCTCAGCGTTACCCCCATCTATTACAAAGTGTTGCTCAGGGGCAACTTGGCCGCTTTGATATTTTATTTGCCTATCCGCAAGACACGATAGAATTGATGGACAGGGCGCAAGCGGATCGCTTTATTCAAGCGTTTCAAGATACGCTTAAACGTAACCAGGCCTGGTTGGAAAATACCGAAAATTTACCGTTTTATGGCGGCTGGTTTGTGTATTTTGGCTATGAGTATGCCAGTGTGATTGAACCCAGTTTGTCATTATCGGCATCGCATTTGCCGCTGGCATTATTGCAACGTTTTCCGGCGGCGATCATTATCGATCATCAACAGCAACAGGTGTGTTTTATCGCTGAAGCCGCCTTTGCCGACTGCATAACGCAAATGCAAGCGGACTATAGGGGGGTGATCGGTGATGATACCACGGGACAATTGGTTGTTAAACAGCTAAACGAAGAACCGCCACAGCGCTATCTTGACGGTGTACAGCGTATTAAAGATTATATTCTGGCCGGTGATGTATTTCAGGTCAATTTGTCGAGGCTTTGGGCGCTGAGTTTGGACTTACCGGCTTGTTCGCCCCATCCCGCTGCGGCGGTTTATCGTCAACTACGTCAACACAATCCGGCACCCTTTGCGGGGCTTATTCAAATGGCGCAGGGCGCAATTATCAGCTCCTCCCCTGAGCGCTTAGTGCGTTACGATCATCAATGGGTCGATACCCGACCGATTGCCGGTACGCGCAAGCGCAGTGACAATCAAGCGGAAGATTTAGCGTTGATTGCCGAGCTGATTGCACACCCCAAAGAGCGCGCCGAACATATTATGCTCATTGATTTAGAGCGCAATGATCTTGGGCGTATTTGCCAGCCTGGAACGGTTGAGGTGAATGAGCTGATGGTCGTTGAAAGCTATCAGCATGTACATCATATCGTTTCCAATGTGCGTGGCAAGCTGGCTAAGGATAAAACGCCGCTTGATATTGTTCATGCGCTCTTTCCAGGGGGTACAATTACAGGCTGTCCTAAGATTCGTTGTATGGAAATTATCGCGGAACTCGAAACAGGACCTCGTGAAGCCTATACCGGTTCAGTGGGCTATATTAATCGAGATGGCACGATGGACACCAATATTTTGATTCGCAGCTTTATACAACAAGGCGACCAGTTACGTTTTAGGGCCGGTGCGGGGATTGTGGCGGACTCCGATCCGCAATTTGAATTGGAAGAAACACGCCATAAAGCCAAGGGCTTGTTACGTGCGCTGGGTTTGGTGGGCTAAATGTCCAACCAGGCCTGGTTGAATGCGCAGGCTGTTTGCGATGCACGCATTCAGGATCGAGGGCTGATGTACGGTGATGGGTTTTTCACCACGATGCTGTGTTATCAACAACGCCTGACCAATTGGTCAGCGCATTGGCATCGTTTGCACACCAGTGCTCAACGGTTAGGGTTTCCTGCGTTGGATCAACAGCAGGTGCTATCTCAGCTTGCGCCCGCGCTGGCCGAATCAGAAGAATCGGCCGTGATTAAGCTAGTGATTACGCGCGGACAGGGTAGCGGTTATGCGCCACCGACCGCCATCAGCTATCATGATTTAAACTTTATTGTGGTACGTTCACCTGCACCCGCCTATTCGCACACATCCAGGTCAGGTTTGAAGCTCATTCTTTGCAAAACCCCCGTCAGCAGCAACCCTGTTTTAGCGGGTATAAAGCATTTAAACCGCCTTGATAACGTACTCGCGCGTGCTGAAGTCGTGAAAGCGGGGGCTGACGAAGGCGTGATGCTGGATGCAGCGGGTTTGCTGGTCAGCGGTACCCAATCTAATCTCGTATTGGTCAAGGGCAAGCATTTGATGACACCCAGGTTAGACAGCGCAGGGGTGAGCGGCACCTGTCTGGCGAGCTTACCTCAAGCATTAAAACAAGCTGGATTTGGCTATCAATGGCAACAAGCTCAACTCACGCTGGCTGATTTAGATCAGGCTGATGCGGCGTTTATGTGCAATGCGGTGCGCGGCGTGCAGGCGGTTCAATCGTTTCAAAGCCGAAATTTTAACCTCAAATTAATTCAACCAATTAACCAGGCCTGGTTGAACTATCTTCAGAACGATTATTTATTATTTAGTTGAATAACTTGAAATGCTTGTGGGTCATGTTGGCCTTCTTGCCAAGCTTGATAGAGTCTGTCCAGTGTGCTCTCTAAGCAGCCCGGCAGAAATTCGCTGCAGGCGAGGCGGTTGGGGATGCCCCAGTCTTCGAGTAGGGAGGAGGCGCCGATGGCTTCTGAGGCCTGGGTGTCCAGTGGTAGCATAAAGCGTGCGGGTTTGACACGAAACGGAAAATGCTTGGGCGCGTGAAGTAGCGCGATAAACGCCCCTTTGGGTTTCGGTGCTTGCTGCCAGCGTTTAGCCGCATCAAATACCGCGGCCATCGCCAAGTCTGAAGCTAGCCAGAGCTGGTTTTGTTGCCAGTTGGGTTGCGCTGGATAGACTGAATTTGTTGGTTTGATTAACTTTAAATCAAGGATTTGTTGCGGTTGATACAACCAGGCCTGGTGGCTTAATAAGCTAAACTTTAGATTTTGCCTGGTCGCTGTTTGCATTAACCAGGCCGGGTTGTTGTCGCTGCGAAATTGACTGCCAATTGGCCAAGGCTCGGTGGGTGGTTCGCACAATTCGAGCTGAATCAGCCAGTAATCCTCAGCTTGCTGTTGGCTGTCAATAAAGCGCGCTTGCATCGCTAGACCGGGTTAACCCTATAAACGGGACGACCTTGGAATAAGGTCATTTCGACTTGAGCATTAAATTCCCAGCCATTGAAGGGCGTATTCTTGCCGCCCGAGAGCATTTGCTTGCGATCAAGTGTCCAGTAGCTTTCAGGATCAATCAATACGCAATCGGCGCTATAGCCTACAGCCAAGCTGCCAGCATGGATGCCTAGAATGTCGGCGGGCTGTTGACTGACCAGTTTAATCGCTTGGCTGAGGTCAATCAGTCCATCTTCTACCAAACGCAAGGTGAGTGCCAACAGGGTTTCCAGGCCGCTGATACCTGGCGTACTTTCACCAAATGGCAGGGCTTTGTCATCACGCCCAAGCGGGGTGTGGTCACTCACAATCGCATCAATAATCCCGGTTTTAACCCCCATCCGTAACGCATCACGATCCGCTTGTGAGCGCAAAGGAGGGCTGACGTGGGTAAAAGGGTCAAAGTCCATGACATCCATTTCTGTTAGATGCAGTTGATGAATCGCCACATCACAGGTAATGGGCAAGCCACGTTGCTTAGCTTGGGCAATCATTTCAACCGAGCGGGCGCAGGATAGTTGTGAGAAATGCGCGCGGACACCGCTTTCTTCAACCAAAATTAAATCACGCGCGAGGGCAATGGTTTCGGCGGAGGTTGGGATATTGGGCAAACCCAAGCGGGTACTGACCATGCCCGCATGCGCGACGCCATTGTTTTTAAGTTCTTGATCTTCGCAGCGCAAGATGACTAATAAGTCCTGTGAGGAGGCGTAATCAAGCGCGTTTTTCATTACTAACGGGTTTTCAACGGGTTGGTTGGCTTGGCTCAATGCAACGCAGCCGCCTTGTTTTAGCGAGTGCATATTGCTCAATAATTTGCCTTCTAAGCCTTTAGTTAGCGCGCCAGTGGGCAACACAAACGCGGTGGCGGCTTGACGGCCACGACGTTGAATCAGCTCAGCCACCGCTTGAGTGTCAGTCACTGGGTCGGTGTCCGGTGGGCAGCAGAGCGAGGTGATGCCACCCGCTACCGCCGCTTTGGTTTCTGAGGCAATACTGCCAGCAAATTTCTTGCCCGGCTCGCCCAAGCGCGCACGCATATCCACCAGGCCGGGTATCAGCCATTTGCCTTTTGCATTAATCACTTGGTCAGCGATAAAGCCTTCGGGGGTTTGGTCGCTAATCGCCATCACATGACCGCGAGAAATGTAGAGGTTGCTGACTTTATCGAGCTGTTGGCTGGGGTCAATAATGCGGGCTTGTTCAATTAAAATATTCATTATTGTGCCTCCCTTTCTGCTTTTTCTAAGGTGTCGGCGAGTGCGGTTTCATTTTGCGATTGGGCCAATTGAGCGGCATTGCTCATAATAATCGCCATCACCGCCATGCGTACCGCGATGCCGTAGGTGACTTGTTGTAAAATAACCGATTGAGCACCATCGGCGACCGCGGAATCAATCTCAACCCCTCGGTTAATCGGCCCTGGGTGCATCACAATCGCACCGGGTTTAGCAAAAGCCAGGCGCTGCTCGGTAAGACCATAGAGGTTGAAGTATTCTTTTTCACTCGGTAGCAGAGCCCCTTTCATGCGCTCGCTTTGAAGTCGGAGCATAATCACCACATCGACATCCTCTAAGCCCGATTTCATATCGTGATAGACATGCACACCGAGCGCTTCAGGAAACGGCGGAATCAGTGTTTTAGGGCCAATCACGCGGATTTCACGCGCTTCTAACATACTGAGCGCTTGAATTTGTGAACGTGCCACGCGCGAATGCAGAATGTCGCCGACAATCGCTACTTTTAAATCAAAAATATCGCCTTTGAGCTTGCGGATGGTAAACATATCCAACATGGCTTGAGTTGGGTGGGCATGTTGCCCGTCACCGGCATTCATCACATGCACATGCGGCGCGACATGACGCGCAAAAAAATGCGCCGCACCACTTTCAGCATGGCGAATAACAAACATGTCGGCTTGCATTGATTCAAGATTCCACAGGGTATCGAGCAGCGATTCCCCTTTTTTGGTCGCGGAGGTGCTGATGTTTAGGTTCAATACATCGGCTGATAAGCGTTTCTCGGCAATCTCAAAGGTGGTGAGGGTTCGGGTACTTGGCTCAAAGAATAGATTCATAATCGTTTTGCCACGCAGCAACGGCACCTTTCTGATTTCGTTGGTCTGCGGGTTGATAAAGGATTCGGCGGTATCCAAAATTTCAGTGAGATGGTGCGGCTTTAAGCCTTCAAGGCTGAGAAAATGTTTGAGTTTGCCTTGTTCGTTGAGTTGTAGGTTCGGGCTGGATAAACGTGGGCTCATAAATCGGTCTCCGCTGGGTCAATCAAAGACAGGGTTAAGGGGTCGGGGCCATGTAGCTTGATAGCCTGATTGCATTCAAGTGTCATGGCGCAAATATCCGGTTGAATAGGTAGTTCACGGCAGCCTTTACGATCCACCAGCGTTACCAAGATAATCGAAGCGGGGCGTCCATAGTCAAATAACTCGTTCATCGCAGCGCGCGTGGTGCGGCCGGTATAGAGTACATCGTCAACCAAAAACACGTTTTGGCTGTCCAAATCCCAAGGAATCTGTGATGGCTGAACTTCAGCAGGTAAGCCATTGTGCGCAAAATCATCGCGATAAAATGAGCTATCTAAAATCCCTAGGGGGGCGGATAGGCCAAGCCGTTGGTGCAAGGCTTGCGCAATCCATTCGCCGCCAGTGCGAATGCCGAGCATTTTAATATCGCTTGTAAAACGGGGGTGCTGTTGAATTTGATTACAGAGTTGGTCAAGTAATGGGTTAACGTCTTGAATGGGGGTCATAGTGCCTCTAGCCAGTTTTGGAGAATAATTTGGGCGGCATGCGCGTCAATTTGGGTTTGGTTGTTGGTTCGGTTTTGGGATCGGTTTTGGAATTTTAGGTTGCGTTGTTCCGCTTCAAAGGAGCTGAGCTGTTCTTCAACAAAAAACACCGGTTTTTGGTAGCGACCATGTAGCCGTTGACCAAACTTGCGGGCGTGTTGGGTAAAGGGTTGTTCAGAGCCATCTAAACGCAAGGGCAGACCCACAATCAAGGCTTTGGGTTGCCATTCATTAATCAGTTTGCTGATGCTATCCCAGTCAGGCACGCCGTCGCGACTAAAAAGCGTTGTTTGCGGGCTAGCGGTGGCCGTGATGGTTTGTCCTATTGCAATACCTATGCGTTTAAGCCCAAAGTCAAAGCCCATCACTAAGCCTTCAATCTGGCCTTTAAAGTTAGGGGGCAAGATCATGGGGTTAGAATTAAGGTTGTGTTCGGGTGAAGTATTCATATCAGGCATGACCCGCCTCCGCGCTTAAAAACTCCGGTGACACGCCCAGAATACCCAGTGCCGCTTTCCAGCGTTTTTCAACCGGCGTTTCAAACATCAGGCTGGCGTTAAACGGTGCGGTTAGCCAACTATTGCTTTTGATCTCATGGGTGAGTTGCCCCTTTGTCCAGGTGGCGGTGCCGAGGCAGATAAGAAAATCCTGGGGCGCGTTATTGAGTTTAATCGCTTCTAGAAAATCTTCTGACACCGTTAAGCCAAGCGTCGGTGTGATATTGACCGTGTTTTGCCATTTACCTGTCGGTTGGTGCAAAATAAAGCCGCGCTCCATATCAACCGGCCCGCCCATCATCACGGTGCGTTTCATCATCGGGCTGTGTTGATTGCCGTAGATGTGGAAATGTTCAAGCAGTTGCAGGACATTTAAATTATGCGGTTTATTAATAACCAGGCCGGTACTGCCTTTTTCATTATCATCAATAATGTAGATGACGGTTTTTTCAAACCAGGTAGCATCCAAGCTAGGCATGGCAATTAAAAACTGATGTGCTAAAGAGTGTGATAAATTCATAGCTTTAAATTATAGAACAAAGTTTTCTTCAGCGCGCTGCGTTTTGCATCATAAATAGTTTAATTTTTAGGTTTAGTAATGGCGTGGGCAGCCGTTATTAAATTCAGAGGTGATTTTATGGCAACCAAACAAGACATTACACCCGCGCTCAAACATTTTTTTAACTCCTTAGAGCGTCGGCAGCAAGCCGTTCACAATGCCAATGCATTGAAGCGTGATCGATTTAAAGAGGTCGAGTTTTCAGAGGTTGAGCAATTTTTTCGTGCAGTTAGAACGCAAAATATTTTTATTCACACAGTGGGCCTTAACTCCAAAGCAGAATCAACGATTTTAAATAAAGCGCTTTATAGTATGGGAAGAGTGGCTAGAATTTATTACAGCAGTTCATTTGATGATCGAAAAAACGGTTTTTTGGTTATTTTTCCTGATCAAGAGCTACAAACAATTGTGATTGAACGCATGCATGGTTTACGGCCTACGCCTGAAATGCTCTATCATTCGCCCGACCAGCTAAAAATTGTTAAATACATTACCCGATGGCTGTTGCGAAGAATTGATTGGAAGAAAACCAAGCTAAATAATTTAGAGTTATACCGGTTGTTTGTTGAGGCGCGCAATGAAGAACACGAGCGCCAGTTACAAGAGCAGATTGAGGCAATGGCGCAAGATGCCGTTATACCGGGACGCTAGGAACCTGTCGGACTAAAGCCAATCGGCTGCAAAAAAGTGAGTTCGACAGGCTTTAGTGGGTTCGATTGACGGCTAGGTCCGCTAAAGTGATAAGCGCCGCTTTATACTCAGAGTCATCAAGTGACTGAAGTGACTGCTTGGCAAGTATAGCTTCTTGCTGTGCGCGCTGGCGGGTAAACTCAATCGCACCGGTTTGCTCAATAATCTGCGTGACCTCATTCAGCAATGCAATCCCTTCGACTTCTATCGCACTAACAATAATTTGTTTTTGCGCTGGTGAGCTATGCTGCATCGCATAAATCAGTGGTAAGGTTGGTTTGCCTTCAGCTAAGTCATCGCCTACACCCTTGCCAAGTTCTGCCTCATTGGCGGTATAGTCTAGTACATCATCAATCAACTGAAAGGCGGCACCTAAATGGCGACCATAGTCCGCCAAGGGTTGCTCCAGCTCGGGTTGCTTGGTTAACACCGCGCCCATTTGTGCGGCGGCTTCAAATAGTTTGGCCGTTTTGCGGTGAATCACTTCCATGTAGCGGTGTTCGTCCGTGTTAGCATCACGGCAATTGAGCAGTTGCAAGACCTCGCCCTCCGCAATGATATTGGTGGCCTCCGACATGACTTGCATAACGCGCATTAAGCCGGGTTCCACCATCATTTCAAATGAGCGGGAGTAGAGAAAGTCGCCGACCAGCACGCTGGCGGCATTGCCCCAGACTTCGTTGGCGGTTTTTTTGCCGCGTCGGGTATCAGACTCATCCACTACATCATCATGCAACAGGGTAGAGGTGTGGATAAACTCGATGACAGCGGCCATAATTAAATGGTCTTTGCCTGAATAATGACAGGCTTTGGCGCTGAGTAATACCATTAATGGGCGCAGTCGTTTGCCACCATTGTTAATAATATAGTGTCCGATTTGATTAATCAGTACCACATCAGAGTGCAAGCGCTCAAGGATGAGTTGATCGGTCGCCGCAATGTCGTTGGCTATCAGTTGGCGAATGTCGTTTAGTGTCATAAGTTATGTATAGAAATTAAAGATGGATGAAGTTTAGTATGAATTGGCTGGAATGAAAAGCTTTTCGCGTTGAATAAACGCTAAAGATGCAAAATATTTTTTAATTGCTTTGACCTGCCTGCTAAAAATCTATATAATTCCGCGTTTACTGTAGCGACGACTCGAACAGACTCGTCCAATTAACAGAATTTTCAATCCGGGAGTGTTACATATGTATGCGGTAATTAAAACCGGTGGCAAGCAATATCGAGTTCGTCAAGGTCAAACTTTGCGCATTGAGACTTTAGGTCTAAATGAAGGTGATAAAGTTGAATTTGATCAAGTCTTGATGGTTGGTGAAGGTGAGTCTATTCAATTAGGTACACCTGTTGTTGAAGGCGCTAAAGTTGAAGCAACTGTTGTAGGCAACGGTCGTGGCAAAAAAGTGACTATCATCAAATTCCGCCGTCGTAAGAACAAGTCTCGTTCTAAGCAAGGCCATCGTCAAAGCTTTACTGAAGTTGAAATCACTGGTATTTCAGCTTAAGTTTTAAACAAAAAGAACCAGGCCTGGTTGGATAATATGTTATCAGGCTTGTTACAGAGAGGGTAAAACCATGGCACATAAGAAAGCCGCCGGTAGTACGCGTAACGGTCGTGACTCTAACGCCAAACGCTTAGGTGTTAAGCGCTTTGGTGGCGAAACTGTTACAGCTGGAAGCATTATTGTTCGTCAGCGTGGGACTAAGTTTCACGCAGGTGTAAATGTAGGTGTTGGTAAAGACTTTACGTTGTTTGCAAAAGCAGCAGGTCAAGTAGCCTTTGTTACCAAAGGCAAGCCAACGCGTACTTACGTTGAGATTGTTGAGCAGTCTGCTTAATTAAATCAGCGTTAAGGTGATAAAATAAAACGCCTTGTACATTAAGATGTGCAGGGCGTTTTTGCATTTATAGATTTTATAGATTAATGAGTTAGTAAGTTAGGTTGGGAACACTATGCAGTTCGTAGATGAAGCACAAATACATGTTGAGGCCGGTCGCGGTGGAAATGGCATTATCAGTTTTCGACGTGAAAAATATATTCCGTTTGGTGGGCCGAACGGCGGTGATGGTGGCGATGGTGGCAGCGTTTATTTTGTAGCTGATTCCAACTTAAATACGCTGGTTGATTTTCGTTTTACCAAACGTTTTAAGGCGCAAAATGGCCAGTCTGGAATGGGTAACCAAAAAACCGGCAGCGCCGGTGAACATCTCGTTATCTCTGTGCCGATTGGTACGCAGGTATTAGATATTAATACCCGAGAAGTTATAGGTGACTTAACTGAAAATGGACAGAAATTATTGGTGGCCCAAGGGGGTCGTCATGGCTTAGGCAATGTGCATTTCAAAAGCTCAACCAACCGTACGCCCCATCAGCATACTTTGGGTGAAGATGGCGAAGCACGCGAGCTCTTGTTAGAAATGAAAGTCTTGGCGGATGTTGGCTTGTTGGGGTTGCCGAATGCCGGTAAGTCCAGCTTAATTAGTGCCGTATCCGCTGCGCGCCCTAAGGTAGCCGATTATCCCTTTACCACTCTTTACCCTAATCTTGGTGTGGTGCGCGTATCGGCGGAAAATAGTTTTGTAATTGCCGATATTCCGGGTCTGATTGAGGGCGCGGCGGAAGGCGCGGGATTGGGGGTGCAGTTTTTAAAGCATTTATCGCGCACGGGGCTGCTGTTGCATGTTGTTGATATTGCACCCTTAGATGAAGCCGATCCGGTGGAGTCGGTACGTATCGTTGAGAAAGAATTAGAGAAGTTCAGTGAAGAACTGGCGGGCAAAGTGCGTTGGTTGATCCTCAATAAAACCGACTTGTTGCTTGAAGAAGACGCCGATGCGGTCTGCAAGGACATTGTTGAGCGTTTGAATTGGCAGGGCGAAGTTCACCAGATTTCGGCGGTCGAGCGAAAGGGTACCGAGGCATTAATGCAAAAAATTTCGTGGACACTTCAGGCTAATAAAGCCCAGGCCTTGCAAGAGGAACATTAAACGATGGAACGCGCGGCACTAAACAAAACAAAACGTTGGGTCATTAAACTCGGTAGTGCGTTATTGACCAATGATGGCTCAGGGCTTAATCAGCAAGAGCTGGCCAAATGGGTGGCGCAAATGGTTATTTTGCGCGAGCAAGGTGTCGAGTTGATTATTGTGTCGTCCGGTGCGGTGGCTGAGGGCATGAAACGCCTAGGTTGGACAACCCGCCCCACGGCATTAAACGAACTGCAAGCGGCGGCGGCCGTCGGGCAAATGGGCTTGGTACAAGCCTATGAGTCGGAGTTTGCTAAAAGTGGCTTGCATACCGCACAAATTTTAATGACGCATGATGATTTATCTAATCGTGCACGTTATCTCAATGCACGTTCAACTATTCAAACCCTGGTCGAGCAGGGGGTGATTCCGGTCATTAATGAAAATGACACGGTGGTGACCGATGAAATCCGGTTTGGTGATAACGATACCCTAGCGGCCTTGACCGCGAATCTGATTGGCGCGGATATTTTGGTGATTTTGACCGACCAGCAGGGTTTGTATGATAGCAATCCGCGTGAAAATCCCAATGCGCAGCTGATAAAACAGGCGCAAGTCAGTCGCAAAGATATCGAAGCCATGGCCAGTCCGGAAGGCGGTGCGTTAGGGCGTGGCGGTATGTATACCAAAGTGATGGCGGCGAAACGTGCCGCACGCTCGGGTACGGCTACTTTGATTGCATCTGGCCGCGAACCCAATATTTTGCCTAAGCTGTTTGCGGGTGAGGATTTTGGCACCTTATTGGTGCCGGATTTAGAGCCAATGAAAGCGCGTAAACAATGGTTAGCCGGCCATTTGCAAGCACGCGGTGTATTGACGCTGGATGACGGTGCGGTGCGAGTGCTGATGCAACAGGGGCGCAGTTTGTTACCGGTTGGGGTGATTGAAGCCCAAGGCCAATTTAAACGCGGCGAAATGGTGATTTGCCAAGACCCACTTGGCCGTGAAGTAGCACGTGGCTTGGTGAACTATGATTGGGATGAAGCCCAAAAAATCCTGCGCCAACCGAGCCATAAAATTGTGGAAATTTTAGGCTATATGGACGATGAATCATTGATTCATCGAGATAATCTAGTATTGTCCTAACCCCCCTTTTATTTTAGTTTTAATAAAGCAAGGCTTCCAGCGCGAGTGCAAAGGAGGCCTTGTTTGTTTTAGGAGAGTGGATGTTTTTTAAACGCGCCTTATTACCCATTTCATCGCTGTTTTTCTCGATTGCGTTATTGGCAACCGGCTATGGCTTGTTGATGACCTTTATTGGTGTGTTTTTAAAACAAGAAGGCTTGAGCGAAGGGGTTATCGGGCTGATTAATGCCGCGTTTTTCCTCGGCGCGATGTTAGCGGCGGTTTTTAGCCAAAAGCTGATTGTGACGGTGGGCCATGCCCGCAGTTTTTCCGCCTTTTCAGCCATTATGGTGATGGCATTTCTGGGTCATGCTTTGTGGTTTGATCCTTGGTTCTGGGCGGGATTACGCTTGGTGTCGGGGTTTGCGTTTTATGCCATGTTGATCGTGTTAGAAAGCTGGTTGAATGTAAAAAGCTCAACTGAAGATCGTGGCAAAATTCTGGCCATTTACACCATTGTATTCTTCTTGGCTTTAGCTTTAGGTCAGTTGCTGTTAATGTTTGAAATGCCAGCTACCACCATCTTTATTTTAGGTTCGATATTAGTGCTCTGGTCACTGGTGCTCGTAGCGATTACCCGTGTCACCCAGCCGATACTGAAACCCTTTGAGCGCTATAGTATGCCTAAATTGTTATCGATTGCGCCTTTGGCCTTAGTCGGTAGTTTTATTGGCGGTGTGTTTGTTGGCGCGTTTTATACCATGCTGCCCTTGTATGTGCTGAATGTGTTTGATCAAGCGAGTGTGGTGTCTTTGTTTATGGCGATTACCATTCTGGGTGGGTTAGTGGCGCAGCTACCCGTAGGGGTATTGTCTGACCGTTTAGGGCGGCGAAAAATGCTGGCTTGGGCGGGGTTTTTTAGTGTGGCTATCTTAGCCTTAATGCTGGTTTTGCCCTGGATTTGGCAGGATAGTGTGGTTTTGTTGTATGCCGTTGGGTTTTTGCTCGGCATGAGCTTGTTTAGTATTTACCCATTGAGTGTGGCGCGTGCGAATGACGTGTTTGATGAAAACAAAGACTTGGTGGAAATTAGCCGCACCCTATTGTTTTCCTATGGGTTAGGCTCGTTTATTGCGCCGTTGATGTTAGGTTTTATACTCGGTTTTTCGGCGGCGGCGTTTTTTATTGTGCTTGCTTTGTTTGCTTTAGCTTTGGGTGTGTATTCACTAATGGCCGAGCGTGTAGCGGACGAAAACATGAACGTATATGTGGCAGTGCCGATAGCATCGGGTGAGGTCTTAGCCGAAATGGATCCACGTCAGGATGAAGAATGGGTAGAAGAAAAACGACCCGATATGGACCCGCCTGTTGAACAGCCAGCGGATGTTTCAGCCTCTTCAACAGCCGAGATGAAATAGCCGCCTATTAAATCGAAAAGCCAACCAGGCCTGGTTGGCTTTTTAAGGTTTTACAGCTTGTTAACCCGGATATTTCATAAAGTTCACTCGCCCTCGCTGGTCTATTGATTCCCCAGCACATTTTTCTCAGTCGGCTGTATGAATAACTACAGCACTCCTTCGAAAAAAGCACAGGGATATCAATATCATGCACGAACATTACCCGAATTTATGAAACATCCAGATTAAGAGTTTTTTGAAACGTGTTACAATTGGTTTATCAAGTAAATTATAAAAAAATGATTGCACAAGTTGCTTAGGGGACTGGGTATGAAGGATAAAACAAAATCGACCACTGGGCATGGTGGTAAACGTCAAGGCGCTGGGCGCAAGGCGGGTACTGGAAAGTTTGGCGAGCCAACAAAAGTGATTCGTGTACCTGAATCAAAAGTTGATGTGATTAAGGATTGGTTGAGTGTCGCGGCTAATCAGCAAGACGCTAAACACCTAGACGCTAAACACCAAGACGCTAAACACCAAGACGCTAATCACCAAGTCAATGAGGAGGGTGATAAAGTACATTACCTTGATCTGCCATCTTTTAAAAATGCCGAGGTGTTTCGCCCAGATTTTTCGACTGAGGTTCAAATAGGGCTTTATTCGCATAAGGTAGTGGCGGGGTTTCCTTTGCCTGCTGATGATAACCTTGAACAAACGATTGATTTAAATACCCATTTCATTAAAAAACCCGAAACCACATTTCTTATCAAGGTGCAGGGTGATTCGATGAAAAAGGCGGGTATCTACCCCGGTGATTTATTAGCGGTTGATCGAAGTGCGACACCCGGTGATGGCAAGATTGTGATAGCGGCGATGGATGGCGAGTTGACGGTTAAACGCTTGTCGGTGAAATCAACCGGTACTTGGTTAATGCCCGAAAATGATCGTTACGACCCGATTCCAGTACGTGAAGGCTCAGACCTGGTGATTTGGGGGGTGGTGGTTTCGGTGTTGCGTTCGGTGTAATCTTTCCACGCCGTGCTTGAGGTTGGTATAATCCAACGGTTTTAAATAAAAGAAAAACAAAAGGTTGCACAACACATGCCAGAACGTATATTGAAAAAAGTTTTAACCGTACCGGTTTATGATGTCGCCGAAGAGACCCCGTTTGAGCTGGCGCCCTTGTTGTCAGCGCGTATGCAAAACAAGGTATGGCTGAAGCGTGAAGACCTTCAGCCGGTGTTTTCTTTTAAACTGCGCGGTGCCTATGCCAAGATGGTTACCCTGACCGAAGATCAAAAGAAAGCCGGCGTAATTGCGGCCTCAGCAGGCAACCATGCCCAAGGTGTGGCCTTAGCCGCGAGTAAAATGGGCATTAAAGCAACGATTGTAATGCCCAAAACCACGCCACCGATTAAAGTCAATGCCGTTCGCCGTTTAGGTGGTGAAGTGGTGTTACACGGCGATGCGTTTGATGAGGCGTCCATTCATGCTCAGCAGTTGATGCGTGAGAATAAATATACCTTTATCCATCCGTATGATGATGACGATGTGATTGCCGGCCAAGGCACGATTGCGCTCGAAATTTTGCGCCAGCATCCTAAGCCGTTGGATATTGTGTTTGTTTGTGTCGGTGGCGGTGGATTGATTGCCGGGATTAGTGCGGTGATGAAACAGGTTTGGCCTAAAACGCGAATTATTGGTGTCGAACCTGAAGAGGCGGCTTGCTTAACCGAAGCGTTAAAAGCCGGTGAGCGGATTAAACTTAAACAAGTGGGCTTGTTTGCCGATGGCGCGGCCGTGGCGCAAGTCGGTGAAATTCCGTTTCAAATCGCGCAAACCTGTGTTGACGAAATGATCACAGTAACCAATGATGAAATCTGCGCCGCGATTAAAGATGTGTTTGAAGATACCCGTGCGATTGCCGAACCGGCAGGCGCGTTGGCGGTCGCGGGATTGAAGAAGTTTGTCGCTGAACGCGGTGTATCGGGCCTAGAAATGGCGGCGATTGTGAGTGGTGCGAATATGAATTTTGATCGCTTGCACCATATTGCTGAGCGAACCGAAATCGGCGAAAAGCGTGAGGCGATTTTTGCTGTCAAAATCAAAGAGCATCCGGGAAGCTTTAAACAGTTCTGCGAAGATTTAGGGGCTAGTCGCGCGATTACCGAGTTTAATTATCGCTATGCCGATGCGCACAATGCCATCGTATTCGTTGGTGTTAAAACCGAAGGGGGGCGGCCTGAACAAATTCGCCTGCTGGACGATTTGCGCGAAAAAGGTTATCAAGTTGAAGATATGTCTGACAATGAGATGGCGAAGTTGCATTTGCGTCATATGGTCGGCGGAAGGGCGGAAGATATCCAAGATGAAAAGGTCTATCGGTTTGAGTTTCCTGAGCGCCCGGGTGCGCTGCTTAACTTTTTAAGCCGGATGAGTGAAGAGTGGAATATCAGTCTGTTCCATTATCGTAATCACTCCGATGCCTATGGACGGGTTTTGGTAGGGGTGCAGGTGCCAGCCAATCAAGTGGCCGATTTTGAAGCCTATTTAGATTGCCTGAAGTACCCCTATGTATCAGAGCAAGATAATCCCGCGTATCATTTATTTCTCAGTACAAATTAACTCAAATAACCGGTGCACGTCGATGAGAGATTAACCTCGTTCCCACGCTGTGCGTGGGAATGCAGACCGATTTAACCTATGAAACAGCGCTCGAACCCAAGTTCAAGGCGCTTGCCCTGCCTAAAGAAGCAACCAGGCCTGGTTGCTTTTGAGGTTAAATCCTACTTGGTTGAATGTAAATAGGTAAAAGAGATGAGTATAGACAAAATTAATCAAACAAGACAACTGGTAAGCGAAATCAACCGCTTGCATTTTACGTTTTCAAATGATTACTTTGAAACGGGAAAAGTAGACAAAATTAACCTGTCCAGAAATTACACAAAGAAGAATTAATTGAAAACTGGTTAAAATGCCAGAGCCAAGAACCTCTTAATGCCATAGAACCATTGGAGTAATGACTTATGTTTCTTCATGTTGTTGAAGCCGAAGCTATTAATGGCTTTAAAATAAAAATCACTTTTAATGATGGACGGGAGGGCACTGCTGATTTAGCCGATGCACTCAATGGTTCTGTATTTGAGCCATTAAAAGATCCTTTCATTTTTTCTAGTCTTAAGGTTGACCCTGAGCTTGAAACAGTTGTTTGGCCTAATGGCGCAGACCTAGCACCAGAGTTTTTGTATTTTCAAGCGTTTAAACAAGATCCAGAGCTGCAGGACCAGTTTAAACAGTGGGGTTATGTTTGATTGACACGCTCAAAAGCGCCAAGCTGAAAACGACACCTTTTTAAATTCAAACACCATTGCGACCGCCTTTTGGATCCTGCGACTTCGCGCAGGATGACCTGTGGTGTAGGAGACGACTATTTTGTTTGTACCCTTACTGTGAGAGTTGGTATTCTCCCCACCAAAAACCTAACGTATGCACATGTGTTTGAAACTCGCTCCCACGCTGTGCGTCACTGCCATTAAGTTAAGGAATGCAGACCAGTAGCGCGGGTTACCGCTTGCCTTGATGCCGTAGGTGTCTTATCAGTTGGTCTGTATTCCCACTGAGGACAGTGGGAACGAGAAAACAAGATATCCAAAGCAACATCAAAAACCACGAAAAATTCAAACGAAATTTTTTATCAAACCACACCAAAAACGGATCAGAGCGTTGCAGGGTAAACTATCTTAAAAAAACAACTTATAAACAATTGCCATAGTAAACGCTAGATTAAAACCGACCATCCATTTAAGCAAAATAAGCTGAGTATCGATGCGATTAAATCTTGATTCATAATTTGCAATAGCTTCAGAGGCTTTCTTCGCTTTATCCTCAGGAGTGCCGGCTGCAATAAATGCGTCGTAAACCTCAGATATCATCATGCTCATGCTTTTACTGTCCTTATAATTTCAAATAATCAACTTTTCAATACTAAGATTCTATCACTATTTTAATGGCCTATGTGCATTAGCTATCCGCTTGCAGTTGCTGTAGCAGTTGTTTTGGGGTTTGGGTTAGGGGTTTGCGTTGGGTTAGCCAGCCGATGGCTAACAACAACAGCGCACTCGCACCAATCGATACTAACCAGAGTGTTGGGTTCAGTTGTGGACTTACACCGAGCCAGAAGTGACCAATCAATAGGCTGGTGATTTGGCCTAAGTTGGCGGCGAAAAGGCCAGCCAGCACCCCGATCAATACAAATTCGGTTAAGCCAATTTTAACAATATCACTTTGTTGTGCGCCCAGCGTTCTGAGCAATAACCAGCTACGAATACGCCCGAGTTGGGAGGCGCGGGTGGCGGTAAAAATCACGATTAAGCTCGATACTAGCGTAAACAAATACAAAATACTCACCGCCATTGAGGCTTGATTCATAATCAGTTGAATCTGTGCAATCATTTCACGTGCATCAACCCAAAGTACGCCAGCCAGCTGTTGGTTAAGCTGACGGCGCAATTGGCTAGTGGCCTCGGGGGATAGGTCAGATCGGAAGTTGGTGATATAGGTCACCGGCAACAGGCGGTCGGCTTGGGGTTCGAGTACGAAGAAAAAGTTTAGCCTAAAACTCTGCCACTCCACCTCACGGAAGCTGGTGATTTGATAGTTGAAAGGCTGTCCAATTAAATCAAACGTCAGAATATCGCCCAATTGCAAACCAAACAGCTCAGCGATTTCGGCCTCAACCGAAACAAACGGCATATCCGCTTGGCGTAATGCATTATCAAGCTGGGCCGTTAGTTTATTGTAAGCAGGGGGTTGGTTTAAAACCGCGATATTTGCTTCGCGCTCTAACAAGCGTCGGGCGCGGTTTTCGGTTTGATCTTGCGGGTGGATGGGTGTTTGGTTGACCTCAATCAAGCGGCCGCGCACCATCGGTACTAAATCCGCTTCAATATCAAATTGCGCGATGAGTGCAGCAAATTCTGGCTGTTGGTCGGGTTGAATATTCATCACAAAGGTGTTGGGGGCATCTTGCGGCAAGGAAGCTTGCCAGCTTTGTAGCAGGTCTTGGCGCACAAAGGTCATCAGTACTAGGATAAATATCACTAATCCCAGCGAAATTAATTGCAAAGTCACCAGGCCTGGTGAGCGCGCAAGCGCGGCAATCGCTAAACGCAACCAACCTTGGGTATAGGGTTGTAGGCGTTGTAAGCCGATTAACAGCAGTTTGGCTAACAGATAGAGAAGACCCGCACTGATAAATAGTGCTGGTACCGCCCAAACCAACAGTTGATTGCTCAGCAACAAGCCCATCAGCGCGATCAGCAACATCAGGCTGACGCCGATGAGCACCAGCACATTGGTTTTGTTTTCCGCTTGGCGCAATACACGCAAGGGTGAGACCTGGGTGGCTTGGCGAAACGCTGGCCAAGCAAAGGTCCAGAGGGCGAGGGTGCCGCTAATTAAGCCGATCAATATCGCCGAGCCATAACCAGGGATCACCAGCGGCACGAAATACTCGCTTAAAATCGGTCGCGCCAGATAAAACAAGCCCTGACCAATCAACACCCCAATCACACTACCTAACAAGGCCAGATAAGTCAGTTGCAAGGCAAACAAGCCAGTAAGCTGGCGATTAGACGCCCCTGCGGCACGCATCAGCGCCATCGAGGCGGTCCAACGCTGCAAATAAAATCGGCTGGCAATTAAAATCGCCAGACCTGCAATCAACACGGTTGCTAAAGCCGATAAGTCTAAAAACAGCCAAGCGGTATCCATGGCGCGCTCAAGATCATCGGTTGGTGCGCGGGCACTTTGGATTTGCCAATGGGCATGGTTTTGTTGTTCTAGGATTTTTGCAAACGCATCAAGCGCTCGCAAGTCACCCGCTAACCCCAGCTCATAATTCACCCGACTGCCTGGGCCAATTAAACCTAAGTCCTGTACCACAGATAAGGGCATAATCACTTGAGGGGCAAATTGGCTAAAGGTCGCTTGAAAAACATCCTGCCCCGCCAGCCAGTCGGCGATTTCAAATTCACCCCGCCCCAGCAGTAACCGCTGGCCGGGTTGCACGTTAAGCAACCCCCTCAGTTGTGGGTCGGCTAACACCTGATCGGCGTTCAGCTGGTTAAAGTCCAGCCCGCGTTCCGAGCTCAGTGCGCCGCGCAGCGGGTAGTTGGCTTCGATACCTTTGAGTAGCACCATCTGAAACTCATCGTCCTGCTCGGTGCTGTGCATCGCCATGGTGGTAAAGCTGATTTGATAGCTGGTTTCTAAGCCTTGCTCCACCGCTTGTTGGCGCCATTGCGGATCAATCGGGCGGGTAGAGCGTAACACCAGATCAGCCGATAGACTTTCGGCGGCTTTGGTTAGCATGCTTTTATGGACGGTTTGGGCGAGTTGCTCAACCAGCGTGACGCTGGCGCTGGCAATCACCACCGCTAACCAGAGCCATAACCAATCACCGCGTTTAAATCCGCGCCAAAACCAACGGCTGGAGGCGAACAGGCTACTCAACACCGCGCTCATACCAAGCCATCCTCAAGCACACCGTGTTGCAAGGTCACCTGTCGTTGGCAGAGTTTGGCGAACTGGCGGTCATGAGTTACTAAAATCAAGGTGGTGTGTTGTTGTAAATCGAACAACAATTGCTGAACCTGCGCGGCGGTGGTTTCGTCCAGATTGCCTGTAGGTTCATCCGCAAACAGAATTTTAGGCTCGGTGACAATCGCGCGTGCTATCGCTACGCGTTGTTGTTCGCCACCGGACAAGGCTTGGGGGGTATGATGAAGGCGATGGCTTAATCCTACTTGCGCTAGCGCCTTTTCTGCACGATCACGCGCATCGGGCAGGCCAAACAATTCAAGCGGCATCATCACGTTTTCCAGTGCATTCATTCCTGGCATCAATTGAAAGTTTTGGAACACAAAGCCCACTTGCTTAGCGCGAAGACGCGCACGCTGATCTTCACTCATCGGTGTTAGGTTTTCACCTAATAAATGCACTTCACCCTCGGTCGCGGTATCTAGCCCCGCCATCAATGCCAGCAGGGTGGATTTGCCAGACCCCGAACGCCCAACGATAGCTAAACTCTCACATGCCTCGACATTTAGCTCACAGCCTTTTAAGATAGCCAGTTCATCATCCGCTGAGGATACACGATAATGGACATTTTTAAGTTGCAGTACAGACATGAAGTTCAACCTTGGGTTCGTAATGGGCTTAAGGGGTTTTATAGATTTTTCGGATTAAGTATTCTACTGTTTTTCTTCAGCGTTCAGGCGGTGAATGCGCAAACGCGCCTGCTGGTGCTTGGCGACAGTTTAAGTGCCGCCTATGGGTTGCCAACTGAGCAGGGTTGGGTTGCCTTATTACAACAAAAACTCGATGCACAAACTAAGGAAATCGGCGAGCCGATTCTAGTTGTCAATGCCAGCCTGAGCGGAGAAACCACATCGGGCGGTTTGCAACGTCTCCCGGCGCTGCTAAAACAGCATTCGCCACGCTATGTGATGATTGAGCTGGGCGCCAATGACGCACTGCGCGGTCAAAACCTACAGATCACCCAGCGCAATTTAGCGCGGATGATTGAATTGAGTCAGCAAGCGGGGGCGAAGGTTTGGCTGTTGGGTATTCGCTTACCGACTAATTATGGACCGGCTTATGATGCTGCATTAGGGCGGGTGTATAGTCGGTTGGCCGAACAATACCAAGTGCCGCTTGATCCTTTTTTTCTGGAAGAGGTAGCGCTAGACCCTGATCTGATGCAAGACGATGCGCTGCATCCAAATGCACAAGCGCAGCCACTGATCTTAAACCGCGTGTGGCGCTTGATTGAAAACACCTTAACAACCGCCGATTAACAACCAGGCCTGGTTGAGTATCTGCCATCCTTCGCGCCGTCGCAGTATGGCGTAAAATTTGTTATTTCAGCGGCCACTTTCGGTTGCAAGCTTATAGATCGACCACCTTGATTATGCAGCGTAATGAGGTTTGCCAAACGCAAAGGAATATAGCGTTTTGGGTTCAATATCAACCATTCCGTTTTTAAACATCAAACAACCCCACTCAGGGTCGATTTGGGCTGTAAGCATATCTAATGGTTTAATGTAAGCTTTCAACAAAGGAGATAAATCAATTTCGCAGGTACGATGGTTTGTAAACTCCAATAAAAAAACATAACCGTGTTTATATACAAAAGACTTTAACTTCATACTGAACTACTCCAGTGGTGCTACTTTATGAAAGTTCTGGGTACGCCACATTTCAATGAGCTCCTCTTGATGAATTTCAGCCCATTCTCGTACGAGCTGACGACATTTTTTGGGAACAGAACCGTCAATAATATTAAGATTTTGTAACTCCATTACGGCTTCATGCTCGCCATATTTAATATGAATATGCTCTGGTGGGTGCTCCTTATCAATCAAATACATTCGTATGATAATGCCGTAAAATCGGCTCAATTCAGGCATTTGATTATTCTCCAGTACAACTTGCAAAACGATATTCTAACTAAACAAGAAATAAAACCAAAGCAATTTCATTTTTACAACCCCCTTATGTGTGGCAGCTCAAAGTAGAGTTGATGGTAGCGGTTTTTTTAACTGATTAAAGTTTGGGTTATTAGCTAAAATCCGACAGGCTCCTAGGATGTTGTTTGTTCATGTCCACCGAGTGCTTTGTAAATCGCAATGCGTGCATGGCGAAGGTTGCGCTGGGTATGAACCATTGCGATTTCGGCATCAAACAAGGCACGCTGTGCATCTAGCACTTCTAGATAGCTAGAGTAGCCGGCATCAAAGCGTTTTTGCGCCAGATCCAGCGTATTGCGCAGCGCGTTTAATTGGCGTTGTTGCGCGGCGAGTTGGGCGGTTGATCGTTCGTTTAAGCTGAGCGCGTCCAAGGTTTCGCTAAAGGCTTGACGCAGGGTGTGTTGGTAGTCGAGCAGTTTTATTTGCTGTTCGGCTTCAGAAATCTGCACCTGCGCACGCAGCGCACCGGCATTAAAAATCGGTGCGGTTAAGCCGGCATTCACTCGCCATTGCAACGCATCGCTATCAAATAAACCGTTTAACTCGGCGCTGCCTAATCCAAGTAAGGCATTCAAACGAATGCTGGGGAAGAGGGCGGCGCGCGCCATGCCGATTTCAGCATTGGCGGCGATTAAGCGCTGTTCCGCGGCTTGAATATCAGGCCGTTGCAGCAGACGTTCGCTTTCAATTTCGGTATTGAGGGCGGGTATCGGCAGGTCGATATAGCGCTTAGGATTCGGCGTATCGCTATGCGCCATGTGCATTTGTTGCACCGGCGTATGACCGACTAACAGGCTCAATGCATGGCGTTGGTTGTCGCGTTGTTGTTCCAATGAAATTAACTCGACTTCAACCCGGCTGAGTTCCACTTCGGCTTGTTGAACCGCCAAGGGGGTGAGGCGGCCGAGTTCGAATTGGCGTTGGCGTAACTGCAGATTTTCTTGACGCGATACCACGGTGTTTTGTGCGATGAGTACCATTTCATCGAGGGCTCGCAAGTTAAAATAATGGTGCGCTACCGCCGCGCTTAAACTCAAACGTGCCGCCTGGCGGTCGGCCTCTAATGCCTGATACTGCGCCTCCAATCGTTGTTGGTTGGCGCGAACTCGACCCCATAAATCCAGCTCATAACTGACTAGACCATCGAGGGTAAAGTTATTGAATTGGCTGCCTTGATTTTGTGGAAAACTATTGTCGCTGGTTTGTTGACGACCAATTCCAGCCTGCCCACTTACCGTCGGCAAACGTTCAGCCCGTCCTTGGGTCAATGCGGCACGCGCTTGAAAAAGACGTTGCTCTAAAACAGCCATATCACGATTATGGATTAGGGCATGATTAAGCAGGGTGCTTAATCCTTCGTCAGCAAAGCTGTTCCACCAGGCCTGCTCGGTTGTGTCCATTTGCGTATCAGCGGTGAGCAGGCTTAATTCATTGAATTCACTGAGGTTGTCGGGTAGATTCACCTCGGGTGATTGATAGCTTGGCAGTTGGGAACAGCCGGTGATGAGCGCCAGTGTGGCGGCTAATAGGGTCAGACGTGTAGGCATGTTCATAGCGCCGCTCCTTTGCGTTTGTGGTCGAACCATTCAGAAAGTCGCGCCATCCAGTGGAAAAACATCGGGATAAATAAGGGCGCTAAAAAGGTCGCTAAAATCATGCCACCGACGACACCTGTGCCCACTGCATTCCGTGCGGCCGCGCCTGCGCCTTCGCTGATCATCAGCGGAATTGCCGCCATGGTAAAGGCTAAGGACGTCATCACAATCGGGCGGAAGCGCATGCGCGCTGCTTCAATCGCGGCAGCGGCTAACTCCATCCCCTGCGCACGTTTTTGCATCGCAAACTCGACAATCAAAATAGCATTTTTTGCCGACAGGCCAATCAAGGTGAGTAGCCCCAGCTCAAAATAAATATCATTATCCAGCCCCGCCCATTTAGTGGCAAGCGATGCGCCCAAGACCGCAAAGGGTACGGCCATAATCACCGCGAATGGCAGGGTCCAGCGACCGTATTGTGCCGCAAGAATTAAGAATACAATCAGTAATCCAAGTAAAAACGCGGTGGTGCCACTGCCTGCTGAGGCTTCAGCCTGATAAGCTTCGCCTACCCAGCCAAGCGTAAAGCCATCCGGTGCCACCTCAGCCATGACCTGCTGTAAGGCTTGCATGGCTTCGCCAGACGTATAGCCAGGTTGCGGTTCGGCCATCAGTTTGGCGGCCGGGAACAGGTTAAATCGATCCACGACATCGGCCCCCGTAATGCGTTTAAAGCTAATCAGGTTATCCAGTGAAATCATTTCACCGGTTTGTGCGCGTACAAATACATCTTTTAGGTTATCGGCACTTTCGCGGAATTCGCCTTCTGACTGTAAGTTCACGCGGAACGTTCGGCCAAACAGGTTGAAATCGTTAACATATAAACTGCCAAAGGTGGCCTGCATAGCGGCAAACGCTTCGTTTATCGGTACTTGTAGTGTGTGCGCCTTGTCACGATCTAGCTCCGCTTGATACTGGGGCGTTTTGGTTGAAAAGGTGGTGCGCACACGTTGTAGCTCAGGTCGCTGGTTAGCGCTCGCCACAATTTGATCCATCAGCTCCCCCAGTTCTTGATAGCTGGCACCGATTCGATTTTGCACATAGCCTTCAACACCGCCGGTCATGCTCATACCCATAATCGTGGGCATGGCGAGCGGTAAGCTAAAGGCTTGGTCGTTTTGCATAAACTGACCAAACAATTGCCCGACAACAGCATCAATATGCATATCGGCGGATTGGCGTTCATCCCATGGTTTGAGGGTGGCAAAGCCTGCCGCAGAATCAGTGCGGTTGGTAAAGGTTTGTAAATCAAAACCCGCGAAATGGATAAAGTTTTCCAAGGCGGGGTGGGCCAATATTTGATCTGATACCTGATCTCTGAGTTCACTGGTTCTGGATAGCGATGAGGCAGGCGGCAAATAGCTGACGACAAACATACTGCCCTTGTCTTCTTGAGGCACTAAACTGCTGGGTAAGCTTTGCAGTTGTTGAACCGCCAAGGTGCCCAAGCCAATAAACAACAGAAAACTCACTAGACTATAGCGCATTACCTTGGCGACGCCTTCACTAAAGCGATCACTCAACCAGTCAAAAAACCGGTTAAACCAACCAAACCATCGGCTTGGTTTATCGTCATGCGGTTTAAGCATACTGGCACAGAGCGCGGGCGTCAGAGTGAGCGCAACCAGACCTGATATCGCAACCGATACCACAATCGTTATCGCAAATTGCTTATACATTTCGCCGGTAAACCCGCCAACAAAGCCAACAGGAATAAACACGGCCGATAACACCAATACAATCGCAATCAGCGGGCTAGTGAGTTCCTGCATCGCCTTAATGGTGGCTTCTTTGGCATTGAGTTTTTGCTGGCGCATAATGCGCTCAACATTTTCGACCACGATAATCGCATCATCGACCACGATGCCTATAGCGAGAATCATCCCAAACAGTGTCAGTTGGTTAATCGAAAAACCAAGCAATTGGAAACCGATAAATGTGCCCACTACCGAAACGGGAATCGCTAGTAATGGAATAAAGGTAGCGCGGGCGTTTTGTAAAAACAAAAATACAATTAACGACACGAGAATAAGCGCTTCGATAAACGTATAAATAACCTGCTGAATGGATACCTTTACAAAGGTCGTTGTATCATAAGGAATGTCATAGCTGATTCCTTGTGGGAAGCGTTGCGCAAGTTCCGCCAGTTTGTCATCCACCAACCTTGAAACTTCTAGAGCATTGGCCCCAGTTTGCAAGAAAATACCAATCGGCACCGTAGGTTTGCCATTAAATGTGGCATCAAAATTATAAAGTTCCGCGCCAAGTTCCACCCGCGCGACATCTTTAACCCGCAGCATTGAACCATCTGACTCGGCACGTAATACAATGTTTTCAAACTCATCGGTTTGGTTTAGGCGACCTTCTGTGACAATGGTATAGGTAAAGTCTTGCGCGTTATATAGCGGTTCTTGGCCAATTTGTCCGGCGGCGAACTGGGTGTTTTGCTCACGAATAGCGCGCGCAACATCGCTGGGTGCGACCTGATATTGCGCCATCCGGTTTGGATCAAGCCAAATCCGCATCGAATAGTCTTTCGCGCCAAATTGGCGAACTTCGCCAATGCCGGGAATGCGTTTGAGTTCATCGACGACATTGATTAAGCCGTAGTTGGCAATAAAAATCGTATCGCGGCTGGCGTCCTCTGAGTACATCGCAATGACTTTAAGTAGGCTTGGCGAGCGTTTGTTTACCTGCAAACCGACGCGTTGAACTTCCTGGGGTAAACGATTGATGGCGGATTGCACCTTGTTATTGACATCCATCAAGGCTTCGTTAATATTGGTGCCCACTTCAAAGGTTAAACTCACGCTGACGGTACCTGAAGACGAGGCGACTGAGTTCATATACAGCATATTTTCAACCCCATTAAGCTGTTGCTCAAGTGGGGCGGCGACGGTTTCAGCAATCGTTTCGGCACTGGCACCTGGATAGCTGGTGCTGACGGTAATTTGCGGCGGCACAATTTCAGGGTATTCCGAAACAGGCAAACCGCGCAAACTCATAAAACCGACCAGCAGGATAATGATCGACATCACGATTGCAAACACCGGGCGTTCGATAAAAAATTTAGAAAACATGAAAAATAGCTCCTTGGCGGCGACGGGTTCTGGGAATAGCGTCGGTTATTGAATCGGCTGAACCGGCGTGTTCGGACGCAGTTTAATCAGGTTATTAATGATTAACTGGTCGCCGAGTTGCAGTCCGCTGTCGATTAACCAGGTCTGGCCCACGGCACGTTGAATCCCTACCGGCACCATTTGCGCTTTACCGTCTTGAATGACGTAAACAAAGGCTTGTGCGCCCATTTGCAATACCGCAGATTGTGGAATTTGAATGACATTCACCGCCTCAATGCCAGCGAGTTGGATGCGCACAAACGAGCCAGGTAACAAGGTGCGCTCTGGATTGTCAAAACGCGCACGTAAGCGCACGCTTCCGGTTGCTGGGTTAATCTGATGGTCAGAAAAGTCAATCTGCCCCGTTAGACTCTGTCCTAAATGGCTGACATGAGCCGTTGGACTATCCCCATCCGTTAAGCGAAGCAAACCTTGTTGGAGCTGTTGTTGACGTTGAATGTACTCGGCCTCACCAATGGAAAAATGCACTTCAATGGGGTCGAGTTGGGTCAGTGTGGTGAGAAGTGTACGGCCATATTCACGGCCAACTAAATCGCCAACGCTTTGTTGTTTTTGGCCGGTTAGTCCATCAATCGGCGCATGAACTTGGGTGTAATCTAAGTATATTTGTGCATCTTTAAGGGCGGCTTGTGCTCCCGCTAGGCCGGCTTGTGCCAATTCAAAGGCCGATAACGTTTGATCGCGTTCTTGCTCACTCACAGCCTTTTCACGGTACAAGCCTTCAACCCGAATTTTTTCGCGCTCGGCCTGACGCAAGCGTGCTTGTTCCATCAACACCTGTGCTTGGGCACGATCCACAGCGGCTTGATAGGTTGTCGGGTCAAGGCTATAGAGGAGGTCACCGGTTTTCACCGCCTGACCATCTTGGTGATGTTGTTTTAGTAAGGTGCCATTGACGCGCGCATGTATCTCGACTTGGTTTGCACTTTGCACGCGGGCGGGATAGTCATAGGCCAGCGCCACCTGAGTTTGTTCAATTAAAAGCGTTTTAACCGGCATGGGTGGCGGGGTATCGGCAACCGCAAAAGGGGTGAATAAAATTAACCCCAAACCAAATAGCCATGTGAAATAGGAAGGGGTGGTATTGCTTGTATTCATCGCAAGGCGTTCCTGTGTTATGTATTGATGAAAATTAGATTTGTGTAGTGTAGCATTCGTTACACTTTTTGCAAGCCAACGATTGTGGAATTATTCGCTATAATGGCGCTGATAAAATAAACTAGAGCCGCAAAGTCCATGTCAATAGAATTTGAACATACTCCTCATACCCAGCGTGGTTATGAACGCCACGAAAAAATACTAGAAGCCGCTAAACAAGTGTTTGTTGAGCACGGCTATGCGGGCGCAAGCGTTAATGAAATTGTTAAACGTTCGGGGGGGTCATTAGGCACGATTTACAAATTCTTTGGCAATAAGTTGGGTCTGTTCGAAGCCTTCTTTCAAAAAGCCACCTATGAGGCGTTTTCACATTTTGAAGAGCAGGGGTTATGGACAGAAGATGTCGAAACGTCGCTGATGAATTTTGGACGACAAGTGCAACAGATGATTTTTGAAAAAGATGCATTAGCGATTTACCGCTTAGTGCTCACCGAACAAGGTACAGATCAAGCTGAAATTCAACGTATCTTTATGAAATACGGACCCAATCAACTCAATAAAATCCTGGCTGGTTTTTTGCAGCAGCAGGTTGGCGCCGGTCTGTTGCAGATTGCAGATTGTGAAATCGCGGCCTATCAATTTGTTGAAATGATAAAAGGGCCACTGCATTTCAAAGCCTTGTTTGGCCAACAGGTTAGCCCAACAGAATGCGAAATGGTATTGAATCAAGCGGTCAATTTGTTTTTAAAAGGCTGCGAAATTAAGGCGAACTGAATAACCAGGCCTGGTTAGATTTTGGCTTATTTTACAAACTTTCACTAAAGTTTAATAAGCTTGCTTGACAAGACCGCTTCGCCTCTCTATAATCCGCCACACATTTCCAAACATGCCAGTGTGGTGAAATTGGTAGACACGCCGGATTCAAAATCCGGTGCCTTTAAAAGCGTGCCGGTTCGAGTCCGGCCACTGGTACCATACAAGTTTCGTATAGCTTCAAATATACGACCGTAGCTCAGTTGGTTAGAGCACCACCTTGACATGGTGGGGGTCGGTGGTTCGAATCCACTCGGTCGTACCAAATAAACCTTTAGAAACAATCGGTTTTTTGACGCTTATTATTCATATCTATGGCACGCACAGCCACACCCAGCGCATAAATAAAAAACTCCGGATCATTTTTTTCTATTCCCGCTTGTAAGTAAGCGCTAATACCTTCGGTTTTTTTAAGATAATCGGCTGAATCATAAGGTGCGCTGTTTAATTTACTTATATTAGATATTCAACCTAGATCTAACTGCTCAGGCAAAATGTCGAGTGCTTTCGCATAGGCCTTAATAGTCTGAAAGCTGGGTAATGTTTTTCCACTTTCAATCCGTGAAACATTAGATTGGGGGAGGCCCATTCTTGCCACCCCCCCAGAAGGCGACATCCTCATACGGCTACGCAATGCCCGAAAGATCGGAAGCGCATCATCAAGCAGTAAACCCACGACGAGAGATGGAAGGAAAGAGGCAGTAGGAGAACGAGAGAGCATAGAAAGACCAGTAAGGTCTTAAGAAGGCCTTGGAGACGGAAAAAGCCGGAAACCTAAACCAAGAGCACAAATAACCCGGCAAAAAGCGCCAAAGCACGGATGCCTGCCATCGCCAAAACACCTGCAAAGGCTTGAACATCAAACCAAACTTGGCAGACGAAGCCAGCAAAACCCCTGGCATCGGGCGGCAACCCCCAGCGAAAAAAAAAAAAACGCAGGACCAGGTCAATCAAAGAGCGCTACAAGACAGGCCAGTACACCAACCACTGTAGGCAGATAACAAGCTCAAGCAGAAGGCACTGAATGAAAGTTCTTCACGGAGCCAAAACCATAGAGTGCCAAAATCTAACGGATAAGCGGTCTGATCACCAACCAGCATGAATAAAAAAACACCAAAACCAAACAGCACAATCCAGGCAAACAAAAACCACGAAAAACAGAAACTTAAAAGTGCAAAAACAAAAAACATCACCAAAAAAACAAGTCGACGATGCGGTCCAAAAGAGAGTCAGACAACAGCGAAACCCAAAAAGAAACCAGTGAGACCAAAGCGAGAGCAACAAAACATACAAAATAAAGCCATAGACAAAACGAAAGTAAACGCGCCATACGAGACAAACCGCAAGACCCAAGACACAAACCGAGGCAGCAAGCGCGTGCGAAACACCCGCCTTACCCTAGACCAGAAAGACTATGAGAATGGCAACAATACCAAGACCGAAGAGGTCAAGGAGGTGCTCAAAAAGCGCAGCAAACGGAATGGTCCCAGTGCGCGCATAGCCAATAAGCGCCTTCATTATAAAATAGCCAAGGTGACAAAGCCTCGCGGAGAGAATGAACACAAAAAGCGTCAGCAAGACAAGACAGGTAGACCAAACCCCGATAACGCACACGGCACACGAGAAGAAAATAGCTGGCCACACGATTTTACAATCAACGCACTGGATTACGAGACACCCAACCGCACGACGGGGAATAAGGTTGAAGACTGAAAGAACATGAAAACCCAGCAACGACGCAGAAAAGAAAAACCCAAGACGCAATAGAATGAAGACAAGGAGCGCATCATTCCCCAAAGACGTATAGCAGCGAAACTGGCAAAGAATATGCAACCGAAGACAGAAAAAAACACCAGGCAGGCGGGAGGATCGCCGTGCGATGTATCCAATGCGCGCATGAGGGAGAAAATAAAAAAACGAAGACAAAGCGGGACAAGAACACAAGCAGGAGAAAAGCGACGCCAACATGACGTGAAGCGGAATCGATTAAAGTTAAAGGACAAGCTCCGCCATAGTAAAGACCAAAAGTCGCCAAGGCAAATACCGATCGAAGAAGCAAAAAAGACAAAAAGGAGGGACCAGGACGAAAAACCGGTGAAACCCACAGGTTCAAGAGACGCTCTGCCATGCGAGACAAAAATCCAACGCCGACAAATAAAGTCGGCGGCAGAAGCATCAATACAGGAGAAAAGGTATGCAACCACGAAGGAGGTCAGGAAGCAACACGTAAAACGCACAGCTAGCCCTAAACCAACCACGGCAAAAGGCCGGCACACCAAGAGCGAGCAAGCCCGCAGACCGAAGCGCACAACAATAAAAGCCGCAAAACAGCGGGCGCATACACGACACCCCCCAGCAAACGACGAGAAAGGCAAAAGGCGACCGACAAACGAGACAAAAAACGCGAAGATAACAAATCAGCGAACGCAGTAGCAAAAAAAAGATGCGAGCCAACAAATTGAAAAAGCCAAAAAGCCAAGGCAGACGCCAGAACCCAACCCTAAAAAAAGCAAACAAACGAAGCGAAACCCGTACCAACCAAAAGCAACAGATGCCAATGACACAGTGGAAGAACGTAGCAGGCCGCTCACAGAATAAACTACAAAACCCCATAAACCAGCCCCACCCCGAGCGGCAAACCCTGAAGGCAAGCCAGCAGCCCAGTAATCGGCAGACCGCAAACCACTACTATGCCAAGCCCCATGGCCCCAAAAACAAGCCGGACCATGGGAATACGCTCCGTGTAATTGAAACACCCCTAACACCTGAAGCACCACACGCGGGATAAAACCAAATCAAACAAACCAAACCGCGAGCAAAAAAGCGGAAATAAAGCAACCGTGCAACGCAACGCGAGACGCTGCTGTAGGCGGACAACCCAATTAACCTGGAACACCGAACAATGCCAAACACATAAACAACCAAACGCGATTCAGATATATAGCCGATAAAACACAAACGCCCAGATGCGCTCAAAACCGGAAAAACCGGCTTAGCAAAGGTGAGGGAAAAAATAACGAAACACAAAGAGATAACACAAGAAAAAACATGAAAAGGAAAATAGACTCCATAACCAAACTAAAATAAAACCAACAACCGATAGTGGCTTGAACGGCAAAAAAAGCGGCCTTCGCCTATTCGAAAAACCAGGCGAAACTAGAGACAATCATGGCAGGGAATTCGCCAGGCAGGAAAGGGCAAGAACAGGCCACAACCATTCCAATGACAGAAGAACACACGAAGAAGCACACACAAACCAGGCAGCGAACCAACAACAACAACTGGGATATGAAGGAATGACCCAATAAGAAAAACAGCAACTCAACACAAACCCCAGCCAACACTCCAAGGATGAGCAAAGAAGGCGGCACGCATAGGGTGAAAAAGGACGGCCCGGCCACCGGGCTGGGGAAGACCAAGCCAGTGAGAGAACTGCCTGGGCCCGTGTGCCAGCATTTAAGAACATCACCCAACACAGGATTAAAAAAAAACGATCGCGTCCAAGGGCGAGAACAGAAACCCGCCGAAAAACCCGTCAAGCACGCACGGAAGATAAACCAAACAGGCGAAAACAGGCTAGTGTGGGAGTGGGTGCCACCCAAAATAGCGCAGAACAACAAACAAACGCGCACCACCACAACAACCGGCAAAGGAGCAAGCAACCAAACCGACGAAAACCAATCAGCCGCAAAAAAGCTAGAAGGCCCCACACCGGGCAAACTGCCGCGCCAAAGACATAACTATTCACCGCAAAAAGGAACAAAAACACACGCAATCGAAGAAAACGAACAAAAACCAAAAGCTAGGCAGCTTCCAACGCAAGAACACGACAGGCACAGAAGAATCCAAAGCACAAGCACCCAGCCATTGCGCGAAAAGACAGGGAACTGCAAACTACCAAGTAACACACTCGAAACGCCACAGAAAATGGCAAAGACCCACCACGGGCAGTAAAGCTAGAACCATCAAACAAACCAACACCAAACCAAGGAAATCCCGACTGAATCCACAAACCCACCACAGACAGAAGAGGGTGAAGATTGCCACAGCAAACCGCGCAGCGTGGAAGAAAACAAGACCCAGGCACAGAGGCAAGCGTGAAAACAAGCAACCGATACAGCGGTAAAACAAAAGGACACTGAAGCTAACACACCGAAAACAGTCCAACCAAAACCGTTATTGAAAAACCGCTCACACGCAAACCAGACAACAAACAATGAAAAAGCTGGAGCGACCGTAGAAACAAAGGTATGAAAAAAACCACACCCGAAAGCCGATGCCGGTGGGCAAAAAAAAAAGCAGCAATGAACAATTTCAAAACCCCCAAGGAGCGAAGCAGCAGCACCAAGCAAAACGCGAAAGCCGCCCAAAAAGAGACAGAGCGAAAGATCGAAACAAACGCCAAGCAATCAGTAATGAAAAAAACAGCACCGTCACAAGAAAACGAAAACATGGGTACGTGTCCAGGAAGACCCAAGACCACGCGGAGAGAAAAAGCAAAAAATCCACCCCTAACAGGCGGATGCAGCGAGGAGGTAAACGCAGCAGGACCCTGACCAACGCCAGCAACACGCAACCGTCAAACCCGCTAAAATGAAGCCATTAGATAGGCCACAAACACACCTGGTCATTCTAGCGGTCGCTAGACTCGGGACTACGCGGTTGTTAGATAATATTGAGGTTAGATTAACAGGTAACCATGAGCGGATGCCCATGCGTTTAACTTATTTGGAATGAAGGTCAATAAGGTAATGCAATAAATGAGTATTTCAACAGTTGTAGGGCTAGTTTTTGGCATTATCGTGATTTTGTCAGCGATGATGATGGGCTCGTCTATTACGTTGTTTGTTAATATTCCAGGTATGATGGTCGTGATTGGCGGTACTTTAGCGGCCACCATGATTCGTTATTCGATGGAGGATTCGCTATCAGCGTTTGGGGATGCGGGGGCAGCGATAAAAGTGACCAACGAAACACGTGACCTTGCTGATTTAATTGATATTACTGAAGATTTAATTCGTATTACTCGTAAGGACGGTTTGTTAGCGTTAGAAAATCATCAGGTTGATAATCGTTTTTATCAAGACGGTGTGCGCATGCTGATAGATGGTTATGAAGCAAGCATGGTGCAAGATACTTTACGAGAAAAAAATGAGTTGTTTATTGAAAAAACAGAAACCAGTGCCGGTGTTTTCCGGGCGATTGGTGAAGCCGCTCCTGCTTTTGGGATGATAGGAACGCTGGTGGGGTTGATTCAGATGTTGGCGAATTTAAGCGATCCCTCATCGATTGGACCTGCGATGGCGGTGGCTTTGTTAACGACGTTATACGGTGCGTTGATTGCGAGCCTGTTTGCTTTGCCGATAGCAGATAAAATAGAATCCTGGGCGAATGTCGACGCACATCGACAAAGGCTAATTATCGATGCTATTGATTGTGTTGCGAAAGGTATTAACCCTGCAGTAATGCGTGATAAGCTTAAACCCTACCTGGAAGCTAGTCGCACAAAGAATAAGGTAGACGCATAATGGCAAGGCGGGCGAAAAAGTGCCGCCAGAAAATGCCGTGGCTGATGACCTTTGCGGATATGGTGACCTTGTTGTTGGCTTTTTTTATTTTAATGTTTACTGTGGCAGAAGTCGACCAGGCTAAATATGAGCAAGCGCTTCGGTCCTTAACGCAGTCCTTAACGAAGTCACCAGAGCTCTCTGTGCTTCAAGAAACTTACTTAGAGCCACTGAATCCAACTGAAATTGAAATTATTGAAGAAGCCACACCCTCAGAGGCATTGATTCGATTGTATGAATCGATCCAGTCTGATTTTTCCCGTGAGCTTGAAACGAGTCAAATATCAGCGAGCTTTGATGAGCATAAAGAGCAGATAAAAATTGTGTTCCCAGAAACCATTTCGTTTAATTCAGGCCAAGCGGACTTACATCCACGCTTTATTGCGATGTTGCGTCGCTTTAGTGGTGTGATTACGCAGGATGTGAATGTGAAGGTGATTGGACATAGCGACCCGGTTCCTATTCGTGGTGGGCGTTATCGGTCAAACTGGGAGCTATCGAGTGCGAGGGCGGCGGCCGTGATACATCAGTTTTTGGCGGATGGAGTGATTAGCTCAGATCAAGCGATGGCGATAGGTCTAGCCGATACTCAGCCGTTTATGGAGGGCGATACGCCAGAAGCTTATGCGGCTAATCGACGAATTGAGATATTGATTGAACCGAAAGAAAAATCTTTAAATGCGCGAATAGCGCAATCAAGAGATAATACTATTTCAACGGAGTATTAGGGTCCGTCCCATTAAGTTAAGAAGAAAACCGTCATTGCAAGGGCGTGCGCAGTCTGCAAGAGATTGCCACGGCCTTCGGCCTCGCAATGACGGAAGTTGGTTCGGTCCGTGTTGCCTTCATTCCTTAACTTAATGGCAGTGACGCACAGCGTGGGAGCCAGTTATAAACATATCTGAATACGTTAGCTTAGGAACGCTTAGACCGCCGCCTTTAATTGTGTGGGAATAGTGTTACGAGTATGGCTAATAGCATTGTTCTCATCCGCATACACCATCACCGGTTTGAAGTGTTCAGCTTGTTTTTCATCAAGGTTGCAATAGGTTGCAATAATCAATAAATCACCGGGGTTGGCCTTATGAGCGGCGGCGCCATTGACCGAGATAATGCCTGAGTGATCTTCTGCACGAATCGCATAGGTGGTAAAGCGTTCGCCGTTGCGAATGTTGTAGATTTGAATTTGTTCATATTCACGGATACCGGCGGTATCAAGTAAGTGACCATCAATCGCACAAGAACCTTCATAGTCCAATTCGGAGTGGGTAGTGGTCACTCGGTGAAGCTTGGATTTTAGGAGCGTAATTTGCATGTTGAATCTCGTTACCCGTATTAATGGTGTGCTCAAGACTGTTGAACCACACGAAACTAAAAAATGAAGCGGTTAATTATACCCTAAAGACAAAAAAAGTAAAAAAATACTCGAACCTTGAAATTTTAATAACAAGGCTTAAGTATAATAGCATTAATTTTATTTATAGGGGTTTAACATGTCGGGTCAGTTGTCAGGTCATTGGGCCAAGCTTCAAGCAAATTTCAAACGCATTCGTGATAACAAAGCATTTGAGTGGTTTGTGATCAGTGTGATTGTGGTGTCGTCGATTGTCATAGGTGCGCGTACCTATGACATTCCGCCAGGCGTCATGGGCTTTATTTTGGTAATGGACGTCGCGGTAACCCTTTTCTTCTTGTTAGAAATTTTGCTCAGAATGGCGGCAGAAGATCGTCTTCGAGATTTCTTTAAGAAGGGTTGGAATATTTTTGATTTTACTATCGTGGTCATTAGTTTAATTCCAATCGATGATTCAGAGTACGCCTTAATTGCGCGGATGCTACGCTTATTCCGTGTGTTGCGTTTAATTTCGTTTATTCCAGAAATGCGTGTACTCGTCAGTGCGTTATTGATTGCGATTCCCCGTATTGGTTATGTGGCCTTGTTAATGTTTGTCATTTTTTATCTCTATGCGGTGGTCGGCAGTTTCTTATTTGCGTCGATTAATGATTTCTTATGGGGTGATTTAGGGGCCGCGTTATTAACACTTTTCCGTGTGGCAACCTTTGAGGATTGGACGGATGTGATGTATGAAACGATGGAAATCTATTCATGGAGTTGGATGTACTATCTGACATTCATTTTTATGTCTACCTTTATTTTCTTAAACATGATGATAGGTATCGTGGTGTCAGTGCTCGAAGAAGAACATCGTAAAAGCTTGGAACAGGGGTTAACTGACTTGGAGCAAACAGAGGAAAGACGCATGCAAACATTGGATGAGCAGGTCGCTGAACTTAATCGCAAATTAGACCTATTGCTTGCACAGCAAATAAATAATCAGGAGATAAAAAAATGACCATGCAACAGCAAATTGAAGATCAAGTTAAACAGATGCTCACACCGATTTATATGCGGGTTGATAATGAAAGCCATATGCATGCGGGGCCAGCGGCAGACTCTCACTTTAAGTTAGTTTTGGTTTCGCCGGCATTTGAGGGCTTAGCAAGAGTAAAGCGCCATCAATGTGTTTACAAGGCTTTAGCTGCGCAAATGACACATATTCATGCGCTGGCATTGCACACCTATTCGCCAAAAGAGTGGCAGGACTCACAAACTATTCCTACCTCGCCCTTGTGTGCGAGTCGGCGTAATTAGCCATCTGTGTGTGAAATAACATGAAAATGCGTATCAAGTAGACCCTTTTTCGGCTAGAATTGTTGTATATAAATTTTACAAGATTTCTAGCCCCATTATGAAAGCCTCAAAATTTGCCCTTATTCCATCATTTTGTATCACCTTGCTCTCTAGTCTACCAGGCCAGGCACTGGCGGATGATGACCAAGCACTCCAAGATCTACTCCGTTTACTTAACCAACAAACACAGTTAGTTACTAAAACGAAGCTCAACGCCGACTATGTACCGGGTGCATTTAGCATATTGCGAGCTGGTGATTTACAGGCTTATGGTGCGCGAACGGTTAAGGATGCGCTTAGTATGTCGCCGTCCTTAGAGGTGCAACAAAATCATCTGGGGCATCACACACTGGTAACACGAGGCTTTGGTACGCCGTTTTCGGGTGGGACGGTACTGCTGATGTTAGATCATGTCAATAAAGTGAGCGCGGTTACAGGCTATGCCGAAACGATTTTAAATATGCCGATTGAACAGGTCGAGCGTATTGAGATTATTCGCGGTGCGGCATCGGTGCTCTATGGCGGTTTTGCGTATGCGGGTGTGGTGAATGTTGTCACGCGACAGTCGAGTCACGCCAGTGTTTCAGCTGGAAATTTTGGCTACCGGCAGGCTTCAATTGCGAATGTATTTAAGACGGAATCGAGTGGGCAGTTATCACTTAATTACAGTCAGTGGCAACAAGGCAAAACTGGGCGCCGCATTCAGGGGGATCCACTGGTGTATGCCGAGCCGGGTGTGATACAGGCTGTTAACACATTGTTAAGTGCGCATGATTTAGAGGCCTTACATCTGCAACAGGGCGATATTGCACAGTATTCGATGGCGCCAGGCATTATTAATGATCGCCAAGCCTATCGTAGTTTTTTAGCACAATGGCAACAGCATCAGACACGTGTCTACCTAAACTTGCAAGATGTACGTTTAGGTGACTATTATGGTTATGCTGAAATTTTGCCAGCCGAAACGCAAGATTATAACCAGCAGTTTACGGATTGGTCACTGGGTGTTGAGCAGAAGCTTGATTTAACCGATCAAGCACAGCTAAATTTTCATCTTGGTGTCATTCAGCGTCAGTTTGACTTTAATTCTTTTTATACCTCAAAGGATTTTGATTTGCATCCGATTATTATGGAGGGTTTGCGCAAAGATCGCAGTTATGCGCCTTTCCTTGATAAGCGACCGATTACCTTGTTAGCGACTGAGCAGGTGGCTTTTTTATCGACTGATCTGACCTATCAGCCATCGTCAACCCATCGCTGGTTATTAGGTGCTGAGCTAGAGCAGATGTCGATTAAACGTGCCGATGCACAAGGTTTTCATTCAACCTCGGCTACCGATCCTCAGCGTGGAAATAATCATGCACGGCTAACAAATCCAGGTGACAGTCATCAGCGGTTGGGGGTGTATCTACAAAATGAGTGGTTGCCAATGGATGCGCTAACGATTACGCTCGGATTGCGTGCCCAGATAATGCGTGTCGATTATGATTTGTCGAGTAAAGGTGTTGACAATACGGCGCCATTCAGTGATCTTGAAGACTGGGTGTTTATGCCAAAATTTGCGGCTGTGTATCGCTTGAGTAATCAACATATCTTTAAAGCGCAATATAGTCGTGCATTAATCAACCTACCTACCCATCAGTTAAATACCTATCGACTCAATGATCAGCCAAGCCAAGCGCAAACCGATCATTATGAATTAGGTTATGTTTTTCAAGGCGATCAGCAGATTCACCGTTTTAGTGTGTTTCAGTCGCAGTATGAGCAGGTACCTGAAGGTACAGTGTATTTTAACTATACGCGCAAAGAAGGTACGATTGGCCAGTTGGCGCCCCTTAACCCGATTAAGTCAAAAGGGGTAGACTGGGATGCAGAATTTAGTGTGTTACGCAATTTGGATGGTTTCGCGAGTGCCAGTTTTATGCGCACTGAGGATGTAAATAACCATGTACCTTTGGTGGGTTCAGCGGATTTTATGGCTAAATTGGGATTCAATTATCGCTTGCAGTCGGATTGGCGGCTAGCGAGCTGGTTAAGTCATATCGGGCCACGTCATCGAGCGCCTTATGATGCGCGTGAAAGCAAGTTACCCGCTTACACCTTAACAAATCTTAATTTACATTACACCGGGATCAGCAAGATGACACTGAGTTTGGCGGTGGAGAATGTGTTTGATAAAGACTATGCGTTTGTTTCTGCACCTAATCATAATCTAGCCACCAATCAAGAGCGCACTCAATTCAACGCGCCGATTGCCGAGGATTATCAAGGCATGGCACGTCAATTTTGGCTTAAAGCAAGGGTTGACTTTTAACCCGGCTATTTTTTCAGCAATAAATAACCCGCGACCACAACCAGGCCTGCTTGTAGCCAGCCGGTTAAATCTTGTCCTGCGTATTGGAATTCTAGATAGACCGCGACGAGTACCAGCGCCACCGCCATCGCACGGCGGCGTTGTTGTTGAGCTTGGTTTTCGAGTGCTTTTTCTAGCCGAGCAATCTGTCCCGAGTGCAGTTCCAATTGTCCATGAGCGGCTTTATTGAGCACGGAATGCACCAGGCCTGGTAGCTGAGGGGCGTTTTCAATCCAGAAGGGAAAGTTGCGTTTGGTGTTCTTAATTAAGCTTTTAAAACCGACACGTTCTTTCATCCAGTCTTCTAAAAATGGCTTCGCAGTATCCCACAGGTCTAGCTCATCATCTAACTGTCGCCCCAAGCCTTCGATATTCAACAGGGTTTTTTGTAATAGCACCAACTGCGGTTGAACTTCCATGCCAAAACGACGCGCGGTTTGAAATAGGCGCATTAAAAACAGCCCAAACGAAATTTCTTTCAGTGGTCTATCCCAAATCGGTTCACACACAGCACGAATCGCGGATTCGAGTTCGTTGACGCGCGTATCACGTGGTACCCATTCGGATTCAATATGCAATTCAGAAACACGCAAGTAATCTCGGTTAAAGAAGGCCAAAAAGTTTTCGGCTAGGTAGCGCTGGTCTTCGGGGGTGAGGGTGCCCATAATGCCAAAATCAATCGCGGCATAACGGCCATCCGGCAGCACAAAGATATTACCCGGATGCATGTCCGCATGAAAAAAGTTATGTTTGAACACTTGGGTAAAGAAAATCGTGACCCCCTTGGCGGAGAGGTCGGTGAGGTCAATACCCTGTTCAACCAGCTTTTCGGTTTCGGAAATCCGCGTGCCATAAATACGCTCCATCGTCATCACATGTTCATTGGTATGCGACCAATAGATTTCAGGCACATAGAGCAAGTCAGAGCCTTCAAAATTGCGTTTAAGCTGGGTGGCATTCGCCGCTTCACGCATCATGTCCATTTCATCAAGAATGGTCTTTTCAAACTCGCCGACAACTTCGGTAGGGTGTAAACGACGGCTTTCTTTAACCGCCAGTTCGACCAAACGCGCTAGGCTGTACATAATCGATACGTCTTGCTCAATCACCGGCTTGATGTCAGGGCGCACGACTTTTATCACCACCTCTTCACCCGAATGCAAGCGGGCGGCATGCACCTGTGCCATGGACGCGGAGGCCATCGGAGTGGCTTCAAATTCGGCATAGGCTTCTTCGATCGAGCGTTTGAGACCTTTTTCAATAATCTGGCGTGAATGGGTTTCATCAAACGGCGGGCAATCGTCCTGCAGTTTGGTGAGTTCGACTGAGATGTCTTCGGGCAATAGGTCTTTGCGGGTGGAAAGCGCTTGGCCGAGTTTAATAAAAATAGGCCCAAGTTCTTCCAGCGCTAAACGCAAACGCAAGCCGCGATTCCCTTGATGGGTTGCGCGCCAGTTCCAAGGCAGAAGAATGCGGTTAAGCCAAAGCAGGGCGCTGTATTTACTCTTGGCTAACACCATTTCATCCAGCCGATAATGGGTAATCACACGGTTAATTTTTACTAAACGAAATACTTGTTTGATGGGGTTCATATAAAAGATCTTTTCGATTTTATTTAGGGGGCGTGAGTTGGTCGAGGCGCGCTTCTAACGCCTCAACCTGTGTTTCAAGTTCTGTCACTGCTTGGTTAAATCCTTCAACTTCCGAGCGCGCGGGCAGTAGGTCGAGTTCATAACGCAGGTATTCGCTGAGCATTTGTTCGCCATCTTGTTTTAGCTGACGTGTTTGATCTTGAAACGCGCGCACGCGATAGCCAATTTGAAAGGCAAGCGGGTCGCCCACAATCTTTGATAGATCTTCTTCCCAGTCATGTTCTGTATTTTGTGCATTCATTAGAATTTCCATCCGCGATGCAAGGCGACGATGCCTTCGTTCATATTCATGTAGCTCGCCTTATCAAAGCCCGCATCAAGCATCATTTGTTTGAGGGTGTCTTGATCAGGGTGCATGCGAATCGATTCGGCAAGGTATTGGTAACTGGCCTCATCATTGGCGATGACTTTGCCCATTTTGGGTAGAATGTTAAACGAATAAAAATCATAGGCTTTGGCGAGAAGGGGTTGATGGACCTTCGAAAACTCTAAAATTAATGCCTGTCCACCGGGTTTAAGAACGCGTGCAATTTCTGCTAGCGCCTTGTCTTTGTGGGTGACGTTACGTAAACCAAATGCCATAGTCACCACATCAAAATGGTTGTCAGGGAAGGCGAGGGCTTCAGCATTAGCGATTGTATAGTCAACCTGCGCACCGACGCCTTCATCGAGTAAGCGATCACGACCTACACGTACCATGCTTTCATTGATGTCGGCTAACACCACCTTGCCTGAGCGCCCAACGCGTTTAGCAAAGGCTTTGGTTAGATCGCCGGTGCCACCTGCAAGATCTAATACCTGCATGCCTTCACGCACACCGGCTAGTTCAATGGTTTGGCGTTTCCATAGACGGTGGATGCCGAGCGACATCACATCATTCATTACATCGTATTTTTGCGCGACAGAGTCAAACACACCTTTTACTTTTTTGACCTTTTCTTCGAGTGGCACTTCGGAAAAGCCAAAATCAATGGTTTGTCGGGTTGAATTAAATGCTGATGACTGGCTCATTTGCCGGACTCCTTTTGTAATTGGCTTAAGGCTGGATGGCTATGCCCGGCACGCATTAGGCGGCGTAAATAATCGACCCAATAGGCCTGGTAGTTGATGCCAAGATCATAAAGACGTTCCCAGGTGTAAATACCACTGTCATGACCATCGTTAAAATGCAGGCGAATAGCATAGTTACCCACTGGGGAAATGTTATCAATACCGACGTCTTGTTTGCCGACTTGCAATACCTCTTGACCCGGTGCATGCCCGGTGACCTCGGCGGATTGCGAATACACCCGCAAAAATTCACAGCTGTATTCAAAATCCTCGCCACTATCAAACGAAATCAAAATCTTGCGCGAGGTTTGCTGTAGTTTAATGTCTAGCGGTAGGGGCATAATTTAAGCGGCTCTGTGGTGTTGGGTTGATTTATCAATGTTGTTTTCATACAGGTCTGCAATCGGAAAGCACAGGTCAAAATCATTCCACTCTAAATCGCCGTAGGTTAACTGAAAGGATTTAAATAGGTCTAAATTTTTGTACTTGGCTATTTGCGGGTTGGTGGAGTGGTTGATGAAGTTTTTAAAATCAACATCTTGCACCTTGCCATCAGAAAAATAAAGTCTTAACCGATATTCAGTTATATAGTCTACCCTGTTTATTTCGATTGGCGATATCATTTAACTCGACTCTCTATATGGATGCATTTAACAGACTTGTGGTTACAAAATATACTGCGATAGGTCTTGGTCTTTGGCGAGTGCGCCGAGGCGTTCGTTGACAAAGGCTTGATCGACAACAATTTTTTCGCCTGCTTGGTCTGGGGCGTTAAACGACACCTCTTCAAGTAAACGCTCCATCACGGTATGTAGGCGACGAGCGCCAATGTTTTCGGTGCCTTCGTTGACTTGATAAGCAATCTCGGCCAGACGTTGAATACCATCTTCAGTAAAACTTACCTCAACGCCTTCGGTGTTCATTAAAGCCGTGGCTTGGGTGGTGAGGGCGGCTTTAGGCTCGGTCAGGATGCGAACAAAATCTTCAACGCGCAAGGATTTGAGCTCCACGCGAATAGGCAAACGGCCTTGTAGTTCGGCAATCAGGTCTGAGGGTTTGCTCATATGAAACGCGCCCGACGCGATAAACAAAATATGGTCAGTTTTAATCATGCCGTATTTGGTTGAGATGGTGCTGCCTTCAATCAAGGGCAGTAAATCACGCTGAACCCCTTCACGTGATACATCGCCACCGGTCGCGCCAGAGCGTTTAGCGACCTTGTCGATTTCATCAATAAATACGATACCGTTTTGTTCCACATTTTCAACGGCCTGTGATTTTAGGTCGTCATCGTTGATGAGTTTATGGGCCTCTTCATCGACTAGAAGTTTAAAGGCTTTTTTAATCGGCAGTTTGCGCATTTGTTTTTTGCTGCTGCCTAAAGACTGAAACATGTCTTGTAATTGAGAGGTCATGTCTTCCATGCCAGGCGGTGCCATAATTTCAACATGCGCCGGTGCGACTTTTAAATCCAGTTCAATTTCTTTATCGTCCAACTGACCTTCACGCAGTTTTTTGCGGAATTTCTGACGTGTGTCAGCCATGGCTTCATGGCTTTCTTCTTCACGGCCGCGTGCTGGCGGTAATAGAATGTCTAAAATACGGTTTTCAGCCGCGTCTTCCGCTTTATTTTTGACGGTTTTTATCGCTTGTTCGCGCTGCATTTTGACCGCATTATCCACCAAATCTCGGATTATGGAGTCCACATCACGCCCCACATAGCCCACTTCGGTAAACTTGGTGGCTTCAATTTTTATAAACGGCGCATTCGCTAGCTTGGCCAAACGACGCGCAATTTCGGTTTTACCGACACCGGTAGGGCCAATCATTAAAATATTTTTTGGCGTGACTTCGGGGCGCAAATCAGCGCTGAGCTGCATCCGGCGCCAGCGATTACGCAGCGCGACCGCGACCGCTTTTTTAGCATCCGCTTGACCAATAATGTGTTTATCAAGTTCGTGAACAATTTCTTTTGGCGTCATCATGTGAAGTATAAAACCTTTTTAAGTAATGTAATTGCAAGCATTATAAAGCAAAAGCCCTGCGCTTGCTTTAGCTAAAATTAAGGAGGCTGTCATTGAGGGGGCTGTCGTCGAAAGTGACGGCTAGATTATCACAGCAAGCGTTCTCACGCTGTGCGTCACGGCCATTAAGTTAAGAAAAAAACCGTCATTGCGAGGCGCGCAGCGACGCGGCAATCTCTCAAGGGCGCACGCCGTCTGCAAGAGATTGCCACGGCCTTCGGCCTCGCAATGACCGATTCTTTTACTCTCCCGTCATCCTGCGACTTCGCGCAGGGTGACGGGGGAGTGAGGGTGGGCGGCAAGAGTAGACGGTTTAAAATTTCGACAGAGCGAAAAGTCTCATTCAATGATTAAATAAGCCTCTTTGTTAGCAACGCCATCCCATTTATCGGCCTCGTTAAGTGGCGGGATCACCTGATCGATAACGGGCCAAATCTGTGCGAGCTCGTGATTGAGTTCGCGGTAATGTTGCATGCCTTCAGGTAGTGCATCCTCCTGAAAAATCGCGTTCGCTGGACATTCGGCTGGGCATAGGTCGCAATCAATACACACGGCGGGGTTAATGACTAAAAAATTAGGCCCTTCATGAAAAGCATCAACCGGGCAAACGGCGACGCAATCGGTGTATTTACATTGAATGCAATTTTCAGTTACTACAAATGCCATATTGTTTCTAGTCCATTCTTGGGCGGTTTCTGTTAAAATTTAGAGTTTAACAGACTATTTTTGAGTGCAACTATACTACTGAATGTGTTGCTAATTGCAAGTGCGTTGAGTGCGTTTTACACGTTCAATGCGAGCCAGGGCAATCGCATTTAAATAATACAAAAAAAATCACACGTCATTGCGAGGCCAAAGGCCGTGGCAATCTCTTGCAGATGGCGTATGCCCTTGAGAGATTGCCGCGTCGCTGTGCGCCTCGCAATGACGGGTTAAGATGCATTTGCCCTGAATTCGCGCCAATTATAAAACGCGATGAACGTTATAGTGTTTATTTATTATCTACTTTTTGGACGCCCCATGATTCGTATCACTAATGTAAAACTGCCTTTAAATCATCTTGAGCCCGAACTTGAATTGGCGGTTTTAGCCAGCTTAGGGATGCAGAAAAAGCATCTGAAAGATTTCACCGTGTTTAGGCGTGGCTTCGATGCGCGCAGTAAAAACAATATCATGCTGTTGTATACGATTGATGTGGATGTCGAGAACGAGGCAGACTGGTTAGCAAAACATAGTGACAATCAAAATGTGCGGCCAACGCCGGATATGCGTTATCACTATGTCGCCAAAGCGCCTGAAAACCTGGCTGAGCGTCCGGTTGTGGTTGGTTTTGGACCTTGTGGTATTTTTGTGGCACTCGTGCTGGCGGAGATGGGGTATAAACCGATTGTATTGGAGCGCGGAAAGGCGGTGCGCGAGCGTACCAAGGATACCTTTGGCTTTTGGCGTAGTCGTAGCTTGAATACCGAGTCGAATGTGCAATTTGGTGAGGGCGGCGCGGGTACGTTTTCAGATGGCAAGTTGTGGACACAGGTTAACGATAAAAAACATTATGGCCGCAAGGTGATGCATGAATTTGTGGCCGCTGGCGCACCGGCCGAAATTTTGTATGTTAGCAAGCCGCACATTGGCACCTATAAGCTGGTGGGGATGGTTGAAAAAATGCGTGCCAAAATTATTGAGCTGGGCGGCGAGATTCGCTTTAATGCGCGACTGGATGATTTGCAGATTGAGCAGGGTCAGGTTACAGGGCTCACTCTGGCCGATGGGTCGCAGATTCAATCGAGGTTTATTGCATTAGCCGCCGGGCATAGTGCGCGTGATACGTTTGAAATGCTGCATAAGCGTGGAGTTTATATCGAACCCAAGTCCTTTTCAATTGGCTTTCGAATAGAGCATAATCAATCCGCCATTGATGAGGTGTTGTTTGGTAAAAATGCCGGCAATCCGATTTTGGGTGCGGCGGATTATAAGTTGGTACACCACTGTAAAAATGGGCGTTCGGTGTACAGCTTTTGTATGTGCCCTGGGGGAACGGTGGTGGCCGCGACCTCCGAGGAAAAACGGGTGGTGACCAATGGCATGAGCCAGTATTCGCGCAACGAACGCAATGCCAACAGTGCGATAGTGGTGGGGATTGATCCGAGCGATTTTCCAAATGACAGCCCATTGGCGGGGATTGAGCTACAGCGTCAATTAGAAAGTGCGGCCTATGTGTTGGGTGGTGAGAATTATGATGCACCTGCTCAATTGGTCGGTGATTATCTGGCGGGGCAGTCTTCCGCACATCTTGGCAAGGTCGAACCTTCCTACAAGCCCGGTGTGAAGCTCACCGATTTAAGCCAGATTTTGCCGGACTATTGCCGTGAAGCGATTTTAGAAGCGATTCCGGCGTTTAATAGCAAAATTAGTGGTTTTGCTTTGCATGATGCGATGTTAACGGGTGTTGAAACGCGAACTTCGTCGCCCGTGTCGATCAAGCGCGGTGAGGATTATCAGAGCGTCAATACTCAAGGCTTGTATCCCGCTGGCGAAGGCGCGGGTTATGCGGGCGGTATCATGTCGGCGGCGATTGATGGTATTCGGGTAGCCGAGGCCATGGCGTTGGCGATGAATAAACGGATTAAATCCTAATATATTGAAATTTTGGCTAATTTTACAACCAGGCCTGGTTGAATTTTGAGAGGTTTTATGGCGTTAAAGTTTACTAAAATGCATGGTTTGGGCAATGATTTTATGGTGGTGGACGCGATCTCGCAAACCATTGATTTCCAACCCGAACAAGTCAAACAATGGGCGAACCGCCATACTGGCATCGGGTTTGATCAATTGTTGGTGGTCGAGAAACCCCAAACCGCGCAGGCTGATTTTCGATATCGTATTTTTAATGCCGATGGTTCAGAGGTGCAACAGTGCGGTAACGGGGCACGTTGTTTTGCGCGTTTTGTGTATGACAAGGGGCTGACTCAGAAGGATGAAATTCCGGTTGAAACCGCGTCTGGACTCATTGTGCTTTATTTGGAAGATGATGGGCAGGTGCGGGTGAATATGGGGGTGCCGCGTTTTGAACCTCGTGCGTTGCCTTTTATTGCTGAACAGCGAGCTGCGAGTTATGCGCTTGAGGTTGATAACCAGGCCTGGTCAATCGGCGCGGTGTCGATGGGCAATCCGCATGCGGTTTTATTAGTGGATGATTTAGATCAAGCACCGGTTAAAACCCTGGGGGCGGCTATCGAATCCCATTCGCGTTTTCCTGAGCGGGTGAATGTGGGGTTTGCGCAAATCATCGCGTCTAACCATATTCGTTTGCGGGTGTTTGAGCGTGGTGCAGGAGAAACCCAAGCTTGCGGCACCGGAGCTTGTGCCGCGATGGCGGTACTGCGTTTGTGGGCTAAGGTGGATGAGCAGGTGACGGTATCTTTGCCCGGTGGCGATTTGGTTATCCGTTGGTCGGGTGGTCACGATTCGCCCTTGTGGATGATTGGACCAGTGGCGAGCGTATTTGAAGGGGTGTTGAATGAATCAAACTGATATTCATGCGGAGCATGTAGCGGATTATCTTTCAAAAAATCCGCAGTTTTTTCATGTGTTCCCGAACCTATTGGATAAACTTAGTATTCCGCACCCCTCAAATGGCAAAGCGGTATCCTTGTTAGAGCGCCAGGTCTGGCAGTTGCGTGAGCAACGTGACAAATTGAAAGAGGAGGTTGACTCCTTGGTCTCGATTGCCGGCGACAATGGATTACTGTTGCAAAAAATTCAACAATTAAGCCGTTTGATGATGGCGGCGGTGACGGATCAGCAAGCGGTGGATGTGCTGTATTCGCAAATGGATGAAGTGTTTAAGGTCGAGTACATGACACTCGTTTCATGGGAAGTGCCGAGCCAGGGGTTAAAAGGATTAAGCCAACTCGGCGTGCGCCAAGACTGGGTTAAAACCCTGCGCGAAACCCTTCAGCCGGGCAAACCTGTGTGTGGTTTGATTGAGCAGAAATGGAAATCCGGCCTGTTTCATGGCGCAAACGATGTGCATTCTGTCTGTTGTTTACCACTGGGCGGCGAGCGTGTTTGGGGAGTACTGGCTCTCGGCAGCACCACCGACCGCTTCCACCCCGAATTGGGTACCTATTTTCTCAAGGTCATGGCCGAACTGATCACCGCGCGTTTGAACCGGTTGTTTGATTGATCCCATTTTTCTATTGTAAAGGTGAAGTAAAATGGCTGTATTAAATCAGTTTAGAACGCAGTTGGTTGTAAGTGTCAGCCTGATATTGCTGGTCTTTACATTTGTGCTGAGCGCTGTTATTTGGTTCAAGGCGAGCGATTATCTGAAAAATGAAATCGGCATGAATCTGGTAGAGACCACCTATTTAATGAGTGACACCTTGGATCGTTACATGTGGTCTAGGTCGGCAGAATTGTCAGTGGTTCATAGTTTGGATGTGTTTCAATCGCCTAGCGATATGTCGCAGGTTCAGGCGTTGCTTGATAATTTGCAGGAGACGATTCCTGCTTTTTCGTGGGTTGGTTTGTTAAGTCCTCAGGGTAAAGTGCTCGCAGCAACCTCAAATGTTTTATTGGGTACAAATATGGCCCATCGCCCCGTCTTTAACCAGGCCACAAGGGCGCGTTATTTTGGCGATGTACATGACACGGTGATGCTTGATAATGATGCACCCGATTCGCCGAGTGATCCCATCAGGTTTATTGATATTAGCTATCCTATTTATGATGATAACCAGCAGTTAGTGGGTGTGCTAGCGGCACACTTGAGTATTGAATGGATTCAAGAAATCATGGATGCACTTTTTGTGCCGCTCTATCAGCGTAAAAACATAGAAATGTTCGTAGTGAGTCGTCGAGATAATGTGGTTTTGATTGGCCCAGAAAATTATCTTGGTCGAGCGCTTCACCTGCAGGTCGTAGATGAATCACGGCAAGATAAAAGTGACTATGCGATTGAGACTTGGCTGGATGGTAAGCAATATTTAACCGGGTTCATTCAATCTATAGGTTATCAAGATTATCCGGGTTTGGGTTGGACGATTCTTTTAAGGCAAGACTTGGACGACGCCTATCAGCCAACTAGGCAGTTATTGAATCTGATCTGGTTAATTGGCAGTGTGTTTGGCTTTATGGTGCTGGTGATTGTTTGGATATTGGCGGGACGCATCGCGCACCCATTGGAACAAATTACGCTTGCCGCGCAAAATATGATTAATGCCAAACAAAAGTGTATTCCCAAGTTAAAAGGTTATGAAGAAATACAGGTCTTGTCGAATACCTTGAATACCTTAGTGGCGCAACTTACTGACGCTGAGCACAGTCGAGATCGAATGAAGGATCTTGCGCATAAGGACCCTCTAACAGGCCTGGCCAACCGTAATGCAATGAATGCGTTTTTGGCGCAGAGCTTACCGCTTTTAAATCATTCTTCGCAAACCTTAACGGTGCTGTTTTTGGATTTGGATAGGTTTAAGTTCGTCAATGATAATTATGGGCATGATGTAGGGGATAAGCTACTTCAATCCGTGGCTCAGCGACTTTCCAATGATATGCGCCAATCGGATCAAAGTTTATTGGTACGCTTAGGCGGCGATGAGTTTGTGGTATTGCTTGTGCAAGATCAGACAGACCCTGTAAAACGCGCGAGCGAAATGAGCGCGAGAATGATTGCGCACTTAAATAAGCCTTTTCATATTGATGATGCTCAGATTCATATTGGTGCAACTTTTGGCGGTGCGGTTTGGCCTATTGATGACCAAGATATTAAACACGTCATGCTGCTGGCTGATCAGGCGCTTTATAAAGCAAAAAATCAAGGTAAAAACAGGGTTGTATTTCACGCCTCATAGCGGCTAGTTTTTCTGTTGAGGGATTGCGATTGCTGGTCTTAACTGACATTAGACGGGCATTGATGGATTTTTAAGTTTCGGCTTAATCTTCCAGATAGCATTTCAATTTTTATTGTTTTGTTGTAATATTCTTATATTGGTTTTGTATAGGAATATTCAAATGTTAGAACCACAAGCGCTAGATCGTGTGATTGAGATGGCTTGGGAAGATCGCACGCCGTTTGAGGCGATTCAAACCAATTACGGTTTAAATGAATCTCAAGTGATTAAGTTGATGCGCCGAGCGCTTAAGCCGGGAAGCTTTCGTGCATGGCGCGCGCGGGTGAGCGGGCGCAAAACCAAACACCTAGCCTTGCGAAGCCCGGCGGTATCGCGTGGTTACTGTCCTACACAATACAAGCATCGGTGATTCGAATGGCATCTTGTCTGCAAACGCTCACTAGCCAATTTGAAAATCGGCAAGCGATGATCGACTATTTTTCTCTTTTGATGCCATCGGATAGCGCGCCGTTGAGCGAGATGCAGGGCGGAATGTCCAACGCGTTGACGCGTATCAGCCAATTAAACCTCGAAGCCTATAGCCGTGATCGCAATTATTTAACCGGTCATGTATCTAGGCTGTCACCCTATATTCGTCATGGTTTGCTATCGGTTGCAGATTTAAATGGCACGCTGGCGCAGCAGTATCCGGCGTCGGTCCGCGCGCGTTTTATTCAGCAGCTAGCCTGGCGCGATTATTTTCATCAGATGCATTCGGCCCGCCCCACGCAGGTTTGGCAGGACGCGGAAACTTACAAGACAGGATTTAGCGCTAAGGATTATGCCCAAGCACTGCCTGAGGATATTGCGCTGGGACAAACGGGGATCAAGCTGATTGATCAACTGATAGACCAATTACTCACCCAAGGCTATTTGCATAATCATGCGCGTTTGTATTTAGCCAGCTATGTCGTGCATTGGCGCCGTGTCGCTTGGCAGGTAGGCGCGCGCTGGTTTTTGGTGCATTTGTTAGACGGGGACATCGCCTCAAATAACTACTCTTGGCAGTGGGTGGCGTCAACGTTCAGCGCGAAACCCTATATCTTTAATCTTGATAATCTGCGCCGTTTTGCCGGCGAGACGCTCGATTGCGATCACCCGACGAATGCGCTGTTTGATGCCAGCTATGAAGCGCTAGCGGAGCAGCTTTTTCCTTATCTTACTTCGGAGGCGAATGGGTGAGTCGCTTATTTTGGTTACACGATGAATGCCTGGCTAAGCCAGCCGATTGTCAGCCAGCGGATCGTTGGGTGTATATTTGGGATCAAGCTTATTTTAACAACCAGGCCTGGTCGGCAAAACGGCTGTTTTTTATTTTTGAAACGCTGGTTGATTTGGCGCAGCAGGGGGCGGAAATCTATCAAGCACCCACGGCATCAGGCTTAACGGCGTTAGTCGAACAACATGGCTTTGAACAGGTTATTACTTTTAGCGCGAACGATCCGGTGTTAAATCAGTTGATTGTCGATGTGCAATTGAAAATTCCTCATTTAACCTGCATGGCGCAACCAGGCCTGGTTGACAGGGATTTATTGAAACCAGCCAAACGGTTTTTTCAGTATTGGAAGCAGGTTGAAAAACCCTTGTTAGGTGAAAAACTAACCACCACCCACCAACGTGTTCGATAAGGAGTCATCATGTCACCGATTCGTCTTGCGCAGATCTTGACCTATTTAGGTACCTTGCCCTTTATTTATGGCGCATTGGCTAGCTTACAGATGGCGCCCTTGGCAAACCTGATGCCGTTTGATATTCAACAGGCTTTATTAGGGTATGCACTGGTGATACTCAGTTTTATCGCGGGTATTCATTGGGGCGTGGCCTTGAGCAAGATGGCGGCACCAGATCAGGCCAGACCAGAGCAGGCTAGGCTAGCAGGGCGTTTGCTCTTGATGTCGAATGTGATCGCGCTTTGGGCTTGGTGTATCTGGTTATGGGCTTTGAGTTCGTTGAGTCCTTTTAGTTTTTGGGGCTTGGCGCTTGGCTTTGGTGTGATGCTCGTGTTGGACTGGCGCTGGCTCAGTTTGCCGCAAGCCAAGCCTTGGTTTTGGCGTTTGCGCTGGCAGGCAAGCTTGGTCGCTATCCTGAGTTTAAGTCTGGCGGGGTGGTATGTTGGATAATCCCTTTACTAAGCTGACGGAGGCGGGGCTGGATAACTGGGTATTTGTCGATATTGAAACCACCGGTGGTAAACTGCATGTGGATGAAATCACAGAAATCGCGCTGATTCATGTGTGTGAAGGCGAGGTGGTGGAGCGGTTTCAGACCTTGCTCAAGCCCTCGCGCTCGATACCGCCTTGGATTACCGAGTTTACTGGCATTAGTAATGCGATGGTGGTCGATGCGCCGCGTTTTGCCGACATCGCGGACAGCTTAGCGGCTAAGTTGCACAACAAAATTTTTGTGGCTCACAATGCCAGATTTGATTATGGCTTTATTAACGCGGCATTTAAGCGCCTCGGACTAGACTTTAAGCTACCTGTGCTGTGCACGGTAAAACTATCGCGCGCGCTCTATCCAGAGCACAAGCGGCATGGCTTAGATCAACTGATTGCACGTTTTGATTTGGATTGTGAACAACGCCATCGAGCGATGGGGGATGCAGAAGTGGTATGGCAGTTTCTGCAAAAAGCCTTGCACCACAAGGGAGCCGATGCGCTGATCGCCCAATGCAAAACCCAGCTTAAAACCTATAGTTTACCCGCCAATCTTGACCCAGCGGTAATGCAAGATTGCCCCGATACACCAGGCGTCTATCGGTTTTACAATCAGTATGGTTCGGTGATCTATGTGGGTAAATCCGTGACGTTGCGCACAAGGATTCTGAGCCATTTCACCCAGGGCCAAGCCTTGGCGAAAGATTTACAGATTGCGCAAGAATTGTATCATCTGGACTGGATTGAATGCGCGGGTGATCTCGGTGCGCAGTTGTTGGAGTCTAAGTTAGTCAAAGAGTTAAGCCCAAAATATAATCGTCAGCTTAAAAAATTAACCCGCCTCTGGCGTTTTCAGGTTTTTCAAGACAAACAGGGGTATGACAATCTAAAGCTGGTCAGCACTGAAAAACTGTGCGCCGCTGATTTAGAGGACAGCTATGGGCTGTATCGCAGCAAGGCACAAGCTATTAAAGCATTGGAAAAACGGGTCGCGGAACATAATCTCTGTCAGCGGTTAACCGGATTAGAAAGCAAAGCCTCAGGGGCGTGTTTTCCCTATCAGCTTAAACGCTGTAAAGGCCCTTGTATCGGCGAAGAAAGCCCACTGGCCTATAATCTGCGTCTAGCTAGCGCGTTGTTGCCACTGAAACAACAGGTTTGGCCTTGGCCGGGTGCGCTATTAGTTAAAGAAACGCACGGTGAACGGGAGCAGTGGCACTTAATTGACCAATGGTGCTGGATAGGCAGCGCCAGCGACCAAAGCGCACTAGATGACCTACTGGAAAACCGACCCTCAAACTTACAAATTGAGCTGGATAGTTATAAGATACTGTGCAAGTTCCTGCTTAAGCCAGCGAAAGCGTTAGAAATAATTCAACTAGGCGCCTGTCGGACTAAAGCCAGTCGTTAAACGACACTAACATCGGCTTTAGTGTCTTCAAGAAATGCATTTTCAGCTATAATCACTGGCCAAAGAAAGCAAAAAGAGCGTCGAGATGCCGAAGTTTTTTAACACCGCCGGACCTACCATAAAAACGGATCACTACCATATCGACCCACTTTCAAGAGTGGACAGGGAAGAGATAGCATCTCTCATCGCTCAAAAACGCGAATTTATAAAACATCCGGGTTGGAACTTTGGGCCCAAACCACCAACAAACCCAGGGTACTACTGCTAGATGAAGTCGATGCGCTGATAGGTGACACCCTCGTCGCGCTGCTGCGGTTCTCGCAATGACGGGGTTTTTTTGGTATGATTTGCCACTTATTTTTTGTTTGTTTTTTGGCTTGGAGCTTTTTTGAATTTTTCTTTTTCTGAGTTAGTGGTTTCGCGTTGGTCCGGTTCTTTAGCTGGATTGATGGCGTTTTTGCTGTTGTTGGTGATGGCGTGGCAGTTGGGGGGGGGCTTGGCGCAGACGCTTGAGCAGCCAGCGGCGCCGGTGTTGCCTGATTTAAAGCCTGTCGCGTTGGAACGCGAACCTGTGTCTTCACCCATCGCGCTCTGGGGGCAGGTGCCGCCGTCTGCGCCGGCCTCTCGTCCTCAGCCCAGACCGGTTGCCCCGCCGCCTACACCCGTGCAGCCGATTCGTGATACGCGTTTGAATGTGAAGCTTTTGGGTGTGATTAATGCCCAACCGGTTGGGGTGGCGATTATTCAGGCAGGGCGCGATACCAAGGTGTTGTCAGTGGGCGAGCTGTTGCAATCCAATGTAACCTTAGTGGAGATTGGGCGCGATTTTGTGATTTTGCAAAACCGTCAGCAACGCGAGCGCTTGTCAATGGATGATGCGGCGGCGGGTCTGATGGTGGCGGCTGAACAAACTTCACAGGCTAAAGAACGAGCGCCAGTTGAAAGTCCTGTCTCAGGTTATACGCCTCAGCAATCGGCGTTAGCGCCTGAGCAAGCACAACAATTACAGTCAGTGAGCCGTGAGGTGCGTGAAAATCCAATGCGTATCGGTCAATATGTCCGGTTTGAGCCGTTGCGCGAACGCGATGCGTGGTTGGGGATTCGGATTGGTGCACGCAATCACCCTGAGATTTTTGGTGCATTAGGTTTCCGTGAGGGGGATTTGGTCACCTCAATTAATGGATTAAGTGTGGCTGAGATGGCGCAGAATCCCGCGGTATGGAATCGTTTTTTACAGGAAAGTCGTTTTAGTTTGGTGGTGAATCGCAATGGGTTGGAAGAAACCATTGAGGTTGATTTAAGCCAGTAAGTGATGGTTAATGTTTTTGGAGAAATCTAGCGTGTTTAAAACACAAACAATACAAGCAACACAACTCATCCGTGCGGTGGCATTAGTAGGCCTGGTGGTAACCATGGCGTTTTGGCGGGTTCAAGCGGCAGAAATTCAACAAAATTTTAAAGACGTGGAAATCAGCAATGTGATTGAGGCGGTCGCCAAGGTGACAGGCGAAAATTTCATTATTGACCCCCGTGTGCGTGGCAAGGTGACCTTGATTGCACCGAAACCTATGTCGGGCGATGCGTTATATCAAACCTTGTTGGCGATACTCAATGTTCATGGTTTTGTGGCGGTGCCTAGTGGTGAGGTAACCAAGATTATTCCGGCTAATTTGGCGCGGGATCAGTTGCCTTATATTCGGGCGCAGGATCGTGGCGAGGCTTGGGTTACGGAGGTGATTGAGGTTGAAAATGTGGAGGCGAGCAAGCTGGTAGCGATTTTGCGGCCCTTGGTGGCGCGTGAGGGTCACTTGGTGGCGATGGCGGAAAGTAATCGTTTGATTGTGACCGATACGGTTGATGGTTTAGAACGGATTAAAGCGATTTTGAAGCAGGTGGATATTAATAGTCATGCGGAGTTTGAAGTCATTCGCCCGCAGTTTGCACCCGCAGAAGAGTTGGTGAAAACCCTGAAAGCCGTACAGGGCACAGGTTCGGCCCAGTCGCCGATTGGGACAAGAATTAGTTTTGATGAGCGTTCAAACCGCATTATTTTAACCGGTGATTTGAATGCGCGTTTAGCGATGCGCGCACTAATCGCGGAATTGGACGTGCCGGTGGCGCAGGATGGACGGGTGCAGGTGGTGTATTTACAGTATGCCAAGGCCAAGGACTTGGTGCCTTTATTGCAACAATTGGCGACCAATCAGTCGTTGATAGAGAGTTCGCAGGCTGAAGGCGGTGCGAGTGGCGCTGGCGGTGCGGAAGCGGCAACGCCACGAGTGCGAACACAAAACGCGGCTAAGTCGATGCAGGATCGGATTTCGATTCAGGCCGATGAGCGGATGAATGCGGTGATATTAAGCGCGCCTCCTGAAGTGGTGGTGGCGTTGCGCTCGGTGATTAAGCAGTTAGATATTCGCCGTGCACAGGTGTTGATTGAGGCGATTATTGTTGAGCTTACTGAAGAGCGCGCGGCACAATTGGGTGTTGACTGGGCGGCGATTGGTTCAAGCGGTGCGGGCTTGTTTAATTTAAGCGGCAATTTAACCGGGGTGTTAGCGGCAGGCGCATCAGGGAATGTGACCGCTTTGCCAGATAGCGTGACAGGGCGTGGTGTAACAGGGGCGGTTGGCGGTGGTTCAACACGCAGTGGCTGGGGTGCGTTAATCACCGCCTTGCGCAGTGATAGTGGGGCGAATATTTTGTCAACACCGACCCTATTAACGCTGGATAACGAGGAAGCCGAGATAGTTGTCGGGCGCGAAGTGCCTTTCCGTACAGGTAGTTATACCACCACAGGTAATGCGAATCCGTTTACGACGGTAGAGCGTAAAAGTGTGGGTTTAAAGCTGAAGGTGCGCCCACAAATTAACCAGGGCAATGAGGTCTATCTGGATATTGAAAACGAGATTTCGGATGTTATTCCGGGTAGTGTGGCGGATTTGTTGCAAACCTCTAAACGCACGCTTAAAACCAGTGTGATCGTCGGTGATGGCGATACGATTGTACTTGGCGGTTTGTTAAGTGAACGCGAAACCGATACCAACGCGCGGGTACCTGGCTTAGGTAGTATTCCGGGTGTAGGGCATTTGTTTCGTTTCCAAAGCAGTAATCGTGAAAAGGTTAATTTGATGATTTTCTTGCGCCCGGTGATTGTGCGGGATCAAGAAATGGGTAATTACTATAGTCGTAAAAAATACCGTCATATTCAAACGCAGCAAGATCGTTTGTTGGAAGAGGATGGCAGTATCCTGTTAGAGGGCTTGCGCCCACAAATGCCTACACTGGAGCAGTTGGATCAGGGCTTGGCGACCTCGCTAGACAAGGGCCAAGCACCGCAGATTGAAGCGCAGCCGCCGATGGAAAAGGCCAAAGATATGCGCACCGATGCTGAGCGTCGCCGCGATGCTTCACTCGAAATGCTTGGGTTTTAGACGATGTTATTGCCCTTCTTGTTTGCGCGAAAAAATGCGGTGGTGTTAGAGAAGGTCGACACCGGTCTGCAGCTTTTGGTGACCGCGACCACCCGCCCTGAAGCCGTGCTGGAAGCGCAGCGTTTGATTAATCAGTCTTTTGGGTTGGTGGTGGTGAGTGAAGCCGAGTTTGAGCGCCACTTGCAGCGTCTGTATGCGCAGGGTGCGCAAACCTCGATGGATGGGATGGATGATTTTGAAACCGATGACTTATCCGCTGTGATGGCCGAAGTGGCTGAAACCCAAGACCTGCTCGACAGCCAAGATGATGCGCCGATTATTAAATTACTTAATGCGGTGTTTTCTCAGGCGATTCGTGCGGGTGCGTCGGATATTCACATCGAGCCGTTTGAAACCCAATTGCGGGTACGTTTCCGGATAGATGGTCAGTTAAAAACCATGCTGACACCTAAGCCAGGCCTGGCGGGGATGTTAGTGTCGCGGATTAAAGTCATGGCGAAACTCGACATTGCGGAAAAGCGTTTGCCACAGGATGGGCGCATTGCTCTCAAGCTAGGTGGGCGTGCGGTTGATTTGCGGGTATCGACGATTCCTTCGAACTATGGCGAGCGGGTGGTGATGCGCTTGCTGGATAAGAGCGCCGGCTTGCTGGATCTAAGTGATTTGGGGATGCCCGCGCCCGTATTGCAAACGATTCAAACACTGCTCGCGCGTCCGCATGGTATCTTTTTGGTGACGGGGCCTACTGGCTCGGGTAAAACCACTACGCTTTATGCGGGGCTTTCAAGGCTGAACGATAACCACCGCAATATCATGACGATTGAAGATCCGGTGGAATACAATATTGATGGCATTAGCCAAACCCAGGTCAATACCAAGGCGAATATGACTTTCGCCAAAGGTCTTCGCGCGATTTTACGCCAAGACCCGGATGTGGTGATGATTGGTGAAATTCGTGATTTAGAAACCGCTGAAATCGCGGTACAGTCGTCGTTGACCGGCCATTTGGTGTTATCCACTTTGCATACTAATACCGCCGTTGGCGCGATTACGCGTTTGCGTGATATGGGGATTGAGCCGTTTTTATTGGCCTCGAGCGTCACGGGCGTGTTGGCCCAGCGCTTAGTGCGCCGCTTGTGTCCGCATTGTAAACAGCTGCACCTTGCCGATCAGGCTGAATCTAAATTATTAGGCGTTGAGCAGACACAGATTTATCGCGCCGAAGGCTGTGAGCAGTGTAATCACACAGGCTACCAAGGACGCTTGGGGATTTATGAGTTGGTGTTAATTGATGAACAGGTGCAACAGATGATTCATGGCGGCGGTTCGGAGTTGGATATTGAACGTTATGTCCGTCAGCACACCCCTTCGTTGCAACAAACCAGTTTTGCACGGGTGTTGGCCGGCGAAACCAGTTTAGAAGAAGTATTACGCGTGACCCAGGGATGATCGGCTTAGGGATGAATGGCTTAGGAATGAATGGCTTAGGAATGTTGAGTTCAGGAATGATGATTTAGTATGGCGGTGTTTGAATACAAAGCACTGAGCGCCCAAGGGAAAAATGAAAAAGGCTTGTTGGAAGGCGATTCTGAACGCCAAGTGCGCCAGGCCTTACGTGATAAAGGGCTGACGCCATTAGCGCTGAAAGCGGTAGATAAGGCCGCCAGCAAAAACAAGGCAAATAACAGCCAGCACAACCAGGCCTGGTTGAAACGCGCCATTTCGATTGCCGATTTATCCTTGGCTACGCGGCAGATTGCGACCTTATTGGAAGCGGGCATGCCGCTGACTCAAGCTTTGCAGGGCGTTGCCAGCCAAGCCGAAACCCGGTTGATGCAGCGTTTTTTGACCAGTTTGCATAGTAAAGTTTCTCAAGGTTATTCGCTGGCACAAGCCTTGAATCAGTCACCTTATAAAGTGCCGCAAGATTATATGGCGACGATTCACGCCGGCGAGGAGTCGGGGCATCTCGAAGCGGTGTTGTCGCGTTTGTCGGACACGATTGAACAGCAGGAGCGTTTGCGTAAAAAGGTACAAAGCGCGTTAATCTATCCGATGTTGATGGTGGTAGTGGCCATTGCGATTGTGTTCTTTTTGATGGTGTATGTGGTGCCGAAGGTGGTGAGTGTCTTTGATAACATGAGCCAATCCTTACCACCCTTGACCCAGGGCTTGTTGTCTACCAGTGAGTTTGTGCAGGCGCATTCGCTGGCGATGCTGGCAGGCCTGGTTGGATTTGTGGTGTTTTTTAAGTTTTTGATGCGTAATGATAAATGGCTTTATCGTTGGCACAGTGTGTTATTGCGCACACCGGTGTTGGGCAAGTTTTTAATTTATGGCGCGGTGGCGAAATGGTCGCGTACGCTGGGGGTGTTGGTGGCGAGCGGGGTGCCGGTAAAATCGGCGCTGCACATTTCTTCGCAGGTGATGAGCCATTTGCCGCTTCGCCAAAAAGTATTGCAGCTGGAGGAGGATGTGCGCAAGGGGCAGTCGCTCGGTCAAGCGATGCAACAGGCGCGTATTTTCCCTGCACTCTTGTTGAACCTTGTGCAAACCGGTGAAAGTTCGGGTCAGCTTGATGCGATGCTACTCAAGGGCGCCAGCCATTATGAATATCATGTGGAAACCAGCTCGGCAACCTTAGTCAGCGTGCTCGAACCCCTGCTTATCATCACCATGGGCGGCGTGGTATTAACGATTGTACTCGCCATTATGTTGCCGATCTTTGAAATGAACCAAATGATGGGGTAACAAGGTGCGATTAAATCAACAGATTTTTCTGTCATTCCGGCTGAGGCCGGAATCTTTTGAGGTGTAACCTTGTTGAAGACTAGTGCTCTGCTTGAGATGCCGGATCGAGTCCGGCATGACGGCATATGTTAGGAGTAGTGAGAACGAGAGAAGTTGCGTCATTGCGAGGCGGAAGGCCGTGGCAATCTCTTGCAGACTGCGTGTAATCTTGAGAGATTGCCGCGTCGCTGTGTTCCTCGCAATGACGGTTTTTTGCTTAACTCAATGGCAGTGACGCACAGCATGGTAATGAGGTTATAGTGCAAACGAGTTTTAATTTTAAATTTTAATGATAGTGAGGCAAGTATGCAGCAGTTGAGAGCGACGCGTAAGCAGGGTGGTTTTACGTTGATTGAGTTGATGGTTGTGGTGGTGATTTTGGCGATCTTGGCGGCGATTGCGATGCCGATGTTGATGGATCGGCCGGATGAGGCGCGGGCGGTGAAGGCCAAGCAGGATATCAGTGCGATTTCATCGGCTTTACAGCTTTATCGTCTGGATAATTTTCGCTATCCGACGACCGACCAGGGCCTAGAGGCGTTGGTGACTAAACCGACCGGCGAGCCAGTACCCCGTAATTGGAAACCCTATATGGAGCGTTTGCCGCAAGATCCTTGGGGACGCGAGTATTTGTATTTAAGCCCAGGTCAGCATGGCGAATTTGATGTATTTACCTATGGTGCCAATGGTGTACAGGGTGGCGAGGGGGCCGATGCCACCATTGGAAATTGGACGAAATAGACTTGCGCTCGCAACGCGGCTTTACCCTGATTGAGTTAATGGTGGTGGTGGCGATTGTCGCCATTATTCTTGCGGCGGGTGTAATGTCGTTGGGCGGACGTGATAACCAACAGCACCGCCAGCATTGGGCGCAGATTCAAGGCTTATTGCAAACCGCGTGTGATCAGGCGGCGTTTAATCAAAAAATCTATCTGGTCGCGGTGACCGAACAGGGGCTTGAGGCGTTTGTGCGTGAGCAGGGTGAATGGTTAGCGGCGAAAATGAATAAGGTGAATTGGCCACAAGACACCAAGCCCCGTTGGCAGCTCGATGCGTTACTGCAAGAACGCTGGCAATTGCCTGAGCCGGGTTGGATGTGCTGGCCGAGTGGATTGGTTTCGGAGGGCGAGATTGGGTTATCTCGCACTGACGGCGCGCAAACCCTGCGCTGGGACGAGGGATTGTATTTTGAATTTGACCACTAATTTGGGCGCTAGCGTGGGGGCGCAATCGACATTTAAAACAGCACGGCAGAGCGGGTTTACGCTGATTGAGGTGATGGTCGCGGTGCTGATTGTGGCGGTGGCGCTGGCGGCACTTAGCCAAACGCTGGCGGTGATGACCCAGCAACAAAGTGGTTTGAGCGAGCGTCTGTATGGTAGTTGGGTGGCACAAAATCGCTTGATTGAGTTACAACATAGTCTGGGCAGCGAGATTGAAAAACAAATCGACGTTGAGATGGTCGGAGTAACCTGGCAAACGGACTTGACACTGGATAGTACCGCGATTCCCGGCATGATGCGCGCAACCCTAGAGGTCAAGCTTAAAGATAGCCGTCATTCTGCCGCCCGTTTGGTGACGGTGGTGGGCGAGTGAGCGCCATTAGCAAGCAAGCAGGTTTTACATTAATTGAGTTACTGATTGCGATCGCGGTGTCAGCGGTGATTGCGATTTTGGCCTATCAGAGTATTGATGCTGCAGTGCGTATCAGTGAATCGCACAGTCAGCAACAACAACAGCTGAGTCAGCTGCAGCGGGCGGTTTGGTGGCTGGAGCAAGATGTGATGCAAATGGCACCGCGTCCGGTGTTGGATGAACTCGGTTCAAGCTTGCCGGCGATGCAGTTGAGCCCTGGTCAGCTTGAGTTTACGCGGATTGCGCTCTATCCAACTCCTTATTCATCGGGGGGCTTGGTGCGAGTACGCTATCTGCTAGAGGACAATCAATTGTTGCGTTTGAGCTGGTCGGTATTGGACCGCGCGCCGGATAGCCTGCCGCGTCGCCAGGTGTTGTTAAAGGATGTTGAAGCGATGGATGTTCGCTTATTAGATGCTAATCAATTTTGGTTTGATTTTTGGCCACAACCCGGTCAGCCGTTGGAAGACCTACCAGGCCTGGTTGAAATTGAGCTTGATTTAAAGAAGGTTGGTAAAGTGCGGCGCTTGTTGCCAGGTGTTGATGGGATGCGGGTTAATGACGCGCCTTAAACTGATCAAGCCGGCTATGCGAACTATGCAGGCTAAGCAGAACAAGCAGAGCCATCAGCAGGGCTTTGCGCTTTTAACCGTGCTGATTGTGGTCGCCTTGGTGGCGGTGATTGCCAGTGGGATTCAGTATCAGCAGCGGTTGGATATTCAGCGCAGTGCTTATATGTTGAATCAGAGTCAAGCGATTGCGGTGGCGGCGGGTGTCGATGCTTGGGTAAAAAAAGGTCTAGCGTTTGATGCCAGTCAAAATCAGGTGGATCATTTAGGCGAACTCTGGGCACAGCCGATGTTTCCGATGAGTTTTGAGGGTGGCGACATTGGGGGTCAGCTGTTTGACATGCAGGCGCGTTTTAACCTGAATAATCTGATCGAGCCGGATGCTGAAAAACAAGCACAATGGCGTGGGGTGTTAGAGCGTATGCTGCGTCAACAAAACCTGCCTACCGATTGGGTTGCGCCGCTGATTGATTGGCTGGATGCGGATAATAATCCGATAGCGGGTGGCGCGGAATCCGATACCTATTTGTTGCGCACGCCGGCTTATCGCGCCGCCAACAGAAGGATGGTGGTGCTAGAAGAAGCGCGGTTGCTAGAAGGCATGGATGCCGAGCAGTTTGCGTTGGTCGCGCCTTGGTTGAGTGTATTGCCAAAAATCACGCCGATCAATATCAATACCGCTGAACCCGCGGTGTTACAAGGGCTCGCGGAGTTTATGGATGCGACCTTGGTTGAGGTCTGGCGCGAAATGCGTTTAGAGGAACCAGCGCAGGATGTGGCGGCGTTTCGACAATTTGTGCAACAAAATACGGGGCGCGAACTTGAGGAGATTAATCAGGCCTTACCGGATAGTTTGATTAGTGTGCAAACTGAATTTTTTCAATTGAATGGTACGGTGGAGTATGGTGTGGCGCAACTCAATGCCCGTGCCTTATATTATCGACAACAACAGCAGGTTAACCTGCTTCAACGATGGATCGCCTTAGCGGATGATGAGTTATTTTGATGTAAACGGACAGCTTCACCTGAACGAACCCGCGCCGAAGGTGATTTGGGTGCCGAGTCGTTGGGTGAGCATTTTGCAGGTGTTTGTGCCGGGTAAATCGCGCAGCCAATGGCAAGAAGCCTTGCCTTATGCGCTCGAAGAACAATTGGCGCAACCGCTGGAAGAAGTGCATCTGATCGCGCTTGAGCGCGATAAACAAGGCTTGACGCAAGTGGCGGTGGTGGCTAGAGCGCAGATGCAGGCCTGGTTGGCGGAGCTTGAAAAACAGGGTTTAACCCAGGCCTGGTTGGTGGCGGAGTGTTTTGCGCTAGCCACGCAAGCGAAACAAGCCGATGATAAAACGGATAATAACACCGATAATAGCACCGATAATAACTGGATCAGCGCCCCTTCGATGATTGAGGCCGATAGCCTGTTGTTGCGTAGCGGTGAATTGCGCGGCGCTAGCATGGCGAATGGGGTTTGGGCCAATTGGTTTGCCTTAGTCAAAGCACAACAACCCGACATTAAGATTGAACAGGTCAGGCAAATCACGCCAGCCGACACGCCCTTAAGCCTGTTGCGTAAAGTGAATTTGCGCCAAGGTGAGTTCTCGCCACAAGCTAAATCATCGGCGGCATCGCGTGCTTGGCGCTGGCCAGCTGGGCTGGCGGCGATTTGGTTGTTGTTAGTCGGGGTGCAAACCCATTGGCAGACCGAGCAAACCTTGCAACAAGCCCAAGCCTATCAGCAGCAAACCGAAACCCTGTTTCGTCAGTTGTTTCCGCAAACCCAGCGGATTGTGAATATCCAAGTGCAAACCCAGTCATTTTTAAACCAGTCCGGTCAGTCGGCGGCATCGCTTGCGCCGGTTGAATTATTAAGCCTTATCGAGCCCCATTTGCTGGCGCAAAATGCGATAAAACCTGGGCGAATGGATTGGCAAAACCAGCGTTTTAGTTTACAGCTTATAGGGCGTACCACAGAGCAGCTAGATCAATTATTGGCAAAAGTAAAAGCCGATTTGCCCGTGGGTTTGAATGCGCGATTACAAATTCAAAGCTTAACAGGCTCCGCCGTGGAGGGCGTATTACATGTTGATGCAAACTGAGTTAGGTCAACAGCTTGCCGCACGCTGGCAAGGATTGGCGGCGCGAGAGCGGATGTTGTTGCAGCTATTAGTGGTAGCGTTGTTGGTTTTGTTGGTCTATCGCTTTGGTTGGCAACCTTTAGTGGCCCAGCAACAGCAAGCGCAGCAGCGTTTAGCGATAGCTGAACAGCAGTGGCAGTGGCTTAATCAACAAATTCCGGCGATTCAGCAGGCGCAGGGGCAGCGTGCTGACGATGCACCAACGCTGCAAACCCAGTCGCAACTGCTTGCGCATATCCAGCAAACGCTACGAAGCCAGAACCTGATTAATCAAATGGAGACCATTCGCCCTGCACCGAATGGGGTGCAGGTGATGTTTAATCAGGTGGATGCGCCGCGATTTTTTCAATGGTTGGGCCGCCTTGAGCAACAGGGTTTAACTCCAGAGCGCTTACAAGTTGAGCCAGTGAGTCAAGGGCGGGTGAAAGTCACATTGAACTTTAGGCTGGCATCGTGAGATTGTTGTCGTGGAGTTATTACCATGAGGTTATTGTCGTGAGCTTATTATCATGAAGTTGGTGCGTTGGATAAGTGGCGCTATGTTGCTGTTGCTGGTGTTCATGGCGGGCTTTGTCAGTCAGGTTCCGGTGAGTTATGTGTTAACCCAATTTGGCGACCAGATTCCAGCTGAGTTGCGTGTGACGCAACCCAAAGGCACGCTTTGGCAAGGGCAGGTGGCGATGGCCTATCAGGGCGCGGGCTTTGAGCAGTTAGCTGAAAAATTAGGAGGGGAATTAAGCTGGCAGTTAAAGCCCTCAGACCTGGTGTTGGGGGCGATCAAACAATCACTGCCGATGGAGATGCAACTACGTCATGGGCAAGATCAGCTCGACCTGCGGCTTGTTGCGACGCCCGCGCAACTTAGGTTGCATATTCCGCAGGGGCAACTGGATATCGCAAGGCTAGCCGCACCCTTTGCCGAGCAACAGTTTTTGTTGCGAGGTTTAACAGGCCAGCTTCATCTACGTGATCTGATGATTAAAATGGACTATAACCAGGCCTGGTTAGAAGACGCATCAGGGCGCGTGATTGTTACAGATTTAAACCTGATGGGAGCGCAGATTGAACAATTGAACATTGAAGCCCTGATGCAAGAGAAAACCATTGCGCTGCAAATCAATGCCGAGCAAGACGGTTGGCAATTGCAAGGCACCAGTCGTTTAAATCCGCCAAATCAATTTGATAACCAATTTGAACTCACCACCCAACAGCCCAATCGCTTCCCTGACTGGGCGCTGATGACGATGCAACAAATTTCCCCCACTCAAGCCCGCGCCGAAATGCGGGGGCAATGGTAGATTAGAACTTGAATTCAACGGCTAGGTTAAGTGCGAGCGAGTTGTCTTCGAACTCTTCAAAGTCAAGTGAGCTGAGGGCAAGGTCGAGGCTAACGAAGCCAACAGTTAAACCACCGTGCATGCGTGAAAACTCATTGCCAGCTGCTTCATGGGTGTAACCAAATCGAATGTCTGGTGCATACCATAGGTTAGAGGCATAGGAGGCCGAAATGCCGGCTTTTTGCGTTTCTAAGCCGGTGATGGCGGTTGTTTTGTTGAGGTCAGCAAAACCGGCCAGTGTCCAACGTCTATTCTTCGAGAAAAGTGCAGCCTCAACGCGCGCTTTAGGGTCCAAGGAAATTTCAGAAGGTAAATGGTTGCTTGCTATTAAGTTGGCGGCATCCTGGCCAATGGCACCATACTCAAAGCTGGGTGCATTTAGGTTTTCAAGTGTTAAGCCGAGCATATAGTTTTTGGCATTGTACTGTAAACCAAAGTCGACGCCAAAAGCCGTAGACGTATCACTGGAGGTAATGGCTTCTTGGATACCATCGCTGATTTCATCACTAAAGTCTTGGTCTGGGTTATTGATGATGCTGTCTAAACCAAACGCATAGTGTTTAAAGCTGGCCTGCATCATCTTGACACGGAACCCCGCGTTTAAACTGCCTTCACCTAGTGTAAACCAACGGTCAAGGTCCATGCCATAGCCTAGTGTTGCTTCGGTTAGGTGGTAGCCGGTGATGTTGAGTGCGGCATTGGTTTGTGCTGTGGCGTCCGCGGTAAAGTTATTAGGATTTGCTTCTGTGGGAGCATATACAACATCTACATTCAGATCTGACCCTTGCGATTGATTGAGTTTGATCGCGGCACCAGAGGTTACGGATGCGCCGACCATCCATCCACCCCAGTTATGGGTTTGAATGACAAGCGGCAGTGAGAAGGATGTTTGCAGCTGCATTCCTAGATTAGAGAAGTCTGTAAAAAAGCCATCAACAACACCCTCTAAATCCTCCTCAAGACCGGTTTTTAAGTCATTTGCTACTTGCGTAGGGTTAGCGATAACGGTTGCTTGATCGAGAGCTCCAACCCTCGTTGCAAGGCGATCTGATAGGTCATCTAGCTCGTTCTGTACATTTTCAACACGATCCTCAATACCTGACATACCTGTGTAAGAAATATCAATCCCCGCACTTAAGCCTAAGCCCCATAGCCGTTTAGAGGTATCCCCACCGAGTGAGGCAGGGTTTTGAAAGCCGTTAAAAAGTGTGTGGGTGTTGCCGACGTCGCCATAGCCTAGCGTGGAACCCGCATTGTAAAATGTAGATGCGCTGACCATTGATGAGCTCGCCATCGCAATGGCAGTGACTAAGATTTTATGTTTAAACATGGTGTCTCCTTCGTGTTTTTAAAGTGCAAAAAAGTGGATTGAAAAGTTTAGTTAAAAGCTGCCTGATGTGGACACATAAAGATTCATACCAAAGGTTTTAATCTCTTGGGTATGGCTGGAGCTACCAAACAGGTTGGCCGTTCCGGTGCCACCAAGATAGCCTAAACCGACGGTAATATTCGATGTTTTGGTATAACGTGTAACCGAAAAGCTAGAGCCGATTTCATTAATGTGTGGATCGCCATGCACAGACACATTCGATTCTGTATTGGCGTTATTGGTGTATAAGCCACCCCGCACGGCCCATGTGGGGTTAAGAAAGTATTCAGCACCACCGGCGAGGTTCCATGTGGCGGCATAGCGATCTGTGGACGTGGCATAGCTGAAGTCACCGGTTAACAAGAGTGCGTTAGAGGGAAAGTAGGCGAGACCTAAATTCACTTCGGTCGGCAGCTTGTTTTTGGTGGTTTCGTTTAAACCTATATCGGTATGTTGGTGTGCATTGGTGTCCAGCGCGACAAAGTTACTTCCCTCAAGGGTATAGCATTGTGTGCCGGTGCAAAGCGTTTGGTCTAGTCGTGTGTCTGGGGATTCTGATAGCATGATGGTGGTTTGAATCATCATGCCTATTGAAACACGCTCAATCGGTGACCACATCAGGCCTAACCTAGGTTGGATTCCCAGTTCATCAGTTTGTACTTTTTGATAGTAGCTGTCTTTCAAAAAAACAGGCGCATCATCGATGTCACGCCCCTCAATAATCGAAATTTGCTTTAGTGTAGATTCTTTTTTTCGCATATAACCATAAAGGGTCATCCCAACGGAAAGCTGTTCACTCACCGGAAAGGCATAACTAATGCCCGCAAGGGTTGTGGTATCGGCATTGTTGTAGTCAATTTCTTGATTTCTAATCGCGTTTTGCTCAAGTGCCGCAAATTGGTTTGCCTCGCCTAAGGTTCGGTTGACGCCTAGTTCAGTGCCTACTTCGTCGGTGTTCTGGAGCCGCTTTGCTGATTGTAAATGCGTAAAGCTGTCGCTTTGGTCTTCTAGGTCATAATTTGGAATCGCAATCGAAAAGCCTGCCACGCCTGCGCCAAGCGGTTGAATAACGCCAAAGAAATTGGCGACCATCCCGGATGAGGTGCGTGTCCATTTTTGATTAGGGTTCGAATCGCTAATGCCCGAGTAGGTGGTGTTTTTAAAATTAAACGCATTGACCGAGCCTGATATTTTGGTCGAGGTGCTATAAACAATGCCGGCGGGATTGTAATAAAGTCCCGATGCATCATCCGATATAGCCGTATACGCACCACCTAAGCCTGCTGCACGATCGCCGACTAAAATATCACGATAGTGAAATTCGTCTGCCAAAGCAGGCATCGCCATGCTAGCGCCAGCCATAGCGAGCGCTAGCGTTTTTAGTTTAACTTGTTTAACGGTGTTCATTTAAGCGCTCCTCTAGGGTTGCAAGACGTAATCCGTCTAAACCATGCTCATTCAGAATGTTTTGAAGTTCAGTAATCCGTTCGTTCATCGGCGGGTGCGTGTTAGACAGGACCTGGGTTTGATTGTTTGGCGTACCGCTAAGCATCACAAAATAGTCCGCCAATGCTGAAGGTTGGTAGCCTGCATTCACTAATAGCCAAACGCTAGCCGCATCGGCCTCAAACTCGTCTTGTTTGGACTGTAAACCCTTCTCAAATAAAATTTCCATCGCTTGGCTCACGGCCTGATTAAATGCGACGACGGCCGCATTGCCGCCACCGGAAAGAATAGCGGTTAAACTGTTGTCGGCATTGGCATTCGTGCCACGTAATCCGATGGCACGCACGTAGTGGCGCGCTTCAATATGCCCCATTTCATGGGCTAGAATAGCGGCCAGTTGGGCTTCGTTTTGCGCCTTATTTAGCGCGCCTTTGGTGATAAATACATACCCACCTGGTGCGGCATAGGCATTGATTTCATCTGTGTTGAGCACAATAAAATAATAGGTCAGCTCAGGGCGTTGAGAGAACTGTGCGAGTGTATGCCCCACATGACTCACATAGTCATTTAGCTTGTCATCACGCAGTACCGGATAGCGCCCAAGAATTTTGCTTGCCAGTTCACGGCCAAAAATAATTTCAGCTTGAATGTCATCTGCGGTATATTCAGGCTCAACAATGTCCGTAAAGGCACGTTGCCGAAAGGAGAGTTGCTTTTCAATCAAGGCGGTGTTTAAGCTGGATTCAATCAGTGTATTAACATCAAAACCATCGGTAGTTTCGTTCGACCAGGCCGGGTTGGATAGGGCTATATTTGATGTCAAAGCGACGGATAGCGCTAAGATCAATTTGCGGTTAAAAAGATATTTCATCTACTGCGCTCCGGTGATAATCGGTTGCATAAACATTTTAATAGAATCGGGTGATACACTAAAGCCTTCCATGTATCGCAGGGCTTCCGTATCTGCTTGTAAGCCATCGCCAGCGTCCGCGCTACCTGCCAAGCCGCGTGCTGCGGCCGCGGTGGTGAGTGCAGAGGTGCGGCGGCGCACATCACGTAATTCAACATTGCCATCACTCGGCAATACGGTAACGCGTTCTGATGGAGGGGTATCACGTGCTAAAAACCGGGAAATCCAACCGCTTGAACCATCCGTCATTGTGATCTCGAACCAAGCGCCTTGTTGGCGTAATTGGATCACCTCATCCCCTAAACGAAGTGTCGTAACCAAGCTCGCATTAAATGCAGGTTCTGACATGACTTTGGCTTGTTGGCTTGAAATGTAAAGAGTAAGTTGAGTACTAGCGGCAGCTTGGTTTAAAAAAAACGTTGAAAATACTAAAAATACCAAAAAATGGTACGTTTTTGCAAACCAGGGAGAAGTAGTGTGGCGATGACTGCTATTCATGAATAAAACCCTTAACATGTTTTAACGTGAGTTTTATTCTATTGCTGAAATGCAAAATGTGCAAAGTTTTTCAATAAAAAAACAAAAATCTGTGTTAGTTTCTGTTTTATATCAAGCATTGTTGCGATGAAAAAATAACTTAAGTAGAAGGTTGGGTTTTTGCTTAAGCTATTTTTGGTTGTTGAACCGATTTTTATAAAACTTATACATCAAATTTAACTTAAGATAGTGATTTTAATTTTTTTATTGGAATGCGGTGGGGGCAGGTTTTTTTAATTTCTAGTGTTTTTTTAAGTGCAAAAAAGTAGGCGTTAGAGAAATTAATGCTTGAAGCCGATGCAGAGCTCCTTTAGAATCAAATTAATATCTTAAAAATTGTGCAAAAAGAAAGTTTATTTGCACGCTAGGCTGAAATTAAATTTAACAGGGGCAGCGGATCTATGAATTTACGTACAAAAAAAACAATATTGGCCGTTTCGATTGCAAGTATTTTATCTGGTTGTTTAGGTGGGGGATCTGATGGTGGTGCAACTGCGCCTTCCACTCCTGAACCTACTGAAGCCCCGACATCCGCCCCGACCGAAGCCCCGACCGAAGCCCCGACTGAAGCCCCGACTGAAGCCCCGACTGAAGCCCCGACTGAAGCCCCGACTGAAGCCCCTGTACCCCCTTCTAATGTGAAAAGGACAGTAAACTTGCAAATGTCCGGTGCGGTAGTGGATGGTTACATTGAAGACGCCTTGGTATGCTTGGACTTAAATAAAAATGATGTGTGTGATGAAAGTGAGCCTAGCACAAGAACGGATGATAAGGGAAAGTACAGCTTTGAATACGCGTTGCCTGAAAATCAAACGCTTGTACAATTGTTTACCCAGTCACGTATTCTGGTTATCGGTGGGGTGGATACTGATACGAATTTAGCTTTTAACACACGTTTGCGTGCGCCATTGAACCTTGGGAAAGCAATATCAAGCACCATTCAGACTGAAAATATTATTACAGATACACGCCATTTAACAGCTAACGTTACATCGCTTAGCACGCTTGTCGCACGTACAGTAGATACGGGTAAAACACTTGAACAAGCGCAGAATATTATTAAAGCGGCACTAGGTCTTGAGGATGTGTCTCAGTTGGATAAGGATCCTATTGAGGAGTTAGTTGACGCAGTCACATCAGGGGATGCTACTAGAACAACACAAGCTCGAAAAGCACTCGCCGTTACGGTAGCGGTAAACAGAGCAATAGAAACGATGGTGGCCGTAGCAAAGCAAGAAGATAAGGATACACGCTCGGAAGATGTTGCAGATGGCGTTTTAGACGCGATTGTTCAGGTTGCGATTGCACCACCTACTAACGTTGAAGTTAAATCTGTTGAAACGTTGGTAAGGGAGATTCCAAATGTACCTGCTGCAAAGCTAGCTGTTCAAGCTAAGGTAGCAGATCAGGCCAAAATTCAAATATCTAATGCAACACAGGTCGCAGCGATTACGGCTTTACAAACGCAAACCATTTATCAAAAAGAAACTGTAATTGATATTCGCTCTATCCAAGCATCGGCGCTTCAGTCAACTAATGTGGTTAATGTTATCAAGCAACAGGTTGAAGCTAAGGTTGTCGATTTGTCGAGCGAAGATGGTGTTAAGGTAGATGAGTTAACTACAGTAGGGAGCGAGGCGACTAAGGCAGCAGACTCCGTTGAACAACAACTTATTGTTGATTATTTAGTCAATTCAGGTTTTATTATCAACGAAGGTGGAGAAGAGGCGGTTAAAGGTATTGATGCTAATAAAGTCCAAACATTAAAAAGCTTTAGTGTTGCGGATATTTTGACATTGTTTAAATCAGTTGAGTCGCCATCCAGTGATCTAACGAGTTTGATAGATAAGCTTCAAGCTACATTAGATGTGGTTAGTTATATTGAGGAAGCTTTAAGTATTGCATTAAATCCTGGCGAGCGAAAAGAAATTCGTCAACTGAACTGGGTTGGCTTACCTGAAACCTTTAGCTTGGAGGATGTGTATGACTTATTGGCTCCAGAAAGTAGCCTTAAACTTAAAGTTGATATTTATTGGGCGCAACAACAAGCATCAGCGGCCTTGATTAGCTTTATTGAGGATCAAGGTATTGAGTTGAATGACTCTGAAAAACAGGAAATACTGCATTTAGATCTTAGAAATGCAGTTTATTCCGTCTTAGATGATTTACTAGCGATTGATGGGTTACCCGAGACTCTAGTGACTAAGATTCAAACTGAACTGGTGGAGTTGGCACGTTTAGAGAGCGCACAAGATGTGGTTGATTTTTTAGAGCTTAAAAACATTGTAATGACTGAATCGGATAAAACTAGCATTACAGCTTTGGATTTTAGCACGATTGTGGAGATCAGCTTGGAGAGCTTATCCAGCTTTAATGGCCTTCCCGAAAACGTTGTTCTGCAAATAAACCAACAATTACACCCTGCGCCACTACCAGAAACTGAAACAATTACGGGTCAAGTTGTCGATGGCTACCTTTGGAATATGAGTTGTCAGCTAGAGGGGTATTTTGTTAAAAGCCTGACAGATATTAATGGTTTTTATGTGATTAGTGCACCTATTGCTTATACTTATGCGTTGGATGTGGTTTGTTCATCAACCGACGACACCGTCGATACCGCACTCATTGATGAAGACACGCTAGAAGCATTAAGAGCTGACCCAACCCAATTTGCAGAACAGCGAGATACCTTAATACAAACAGCAGCCTTTCAAGGACAGCTTTCAGCACCGGCGGGGATGCGTAACATTACTCCAGTAACTTCTTTAGTCGCGGCGCTTCGTGGTTCGGGTGCGGATTTGGCGGAAGCCGAGTCTGTCGCGCGTGAAATTTTGGGCATTCCTGCAGATGTGCCATTAGATACCGACCCCGTAAAACGTCCTGAGGTTATGTTCGCGGCGGTACAAGCGGTTCATCAAGTCGTTAACGTGATTACGCAAGCGGCTCGTTCAGATAACAACACACTCCCTGCTGCGCAAACCTACGCGACCGTAATGCGTTCTTTAGCGACTGAAGTGCGCGCCGCGCGCGCCGCCGGTACCACCGTGAACTTAACCGATGCCAGCCAAACAGCGGCTTTAACGACTAACGTAGTGACGCGAGCAGCGACAGACGTTGCAGCTTTGATTGTTGATGAAACACAACGTGAAGCATTCACCACCACATTAAGTGCGCCCTCACGTACAGCGAGCATTGCTACGGCGACAACAAGTGCGGTGACAAGTGCTGTTGCTACAGCGCAGGTAGTGCGTGAAGCTATTGAGCAAGCTGCTAGCTTAGGCACGGCATTGACGCCTGCACAAATTGCGGCGGCTGCTGCTGCTGCACAACGACAAACGGCAACAACTGTAGAAGAACAGCTAAATATAGTGGTGCCAAACAGACCTAACCCTGTAACACCGGAGCCAATACCGGAGCCAATACCGGAGCCAATACCGGAGCCAATACCGGAGCCAATACCGGAGCCAATACCGGAGCCAATACCGGAGCCATTGCCAGGAGAAGGTGGAGCTTGGGGGGCTACATTGGTGGATGGGCTATCATTGACTATTCCATCAGGGACGCATACATTGGCTGTTTATGTTTTCCATGAAGATCTCATTCAGCAATTTGCTGCGAATGTGTATTTTGTTGATGCGGCTCAATTAGTTGAGGATGCTTTAAGGCTGTCAGACTTAGATGTTACTAATACGCCTGATCGCGTTATTGGTAAAGGCGTGAACCTTTCTGGAGGTGCGGTAACGGATAGGTTAGGAGTTTATGTTCAATTTTACGCTGAAACGGTTCAGTCAATAATAGGGGATTTAGCTAGTTTGCCCTGGTTTGATTATGGCACGCTATTAGGTGAGGCAGAAGGTGCTTACTCAAACCCGAATTTTCAAGATGGTAGAAGTTATAGCGTCAAACTTGAGGTTAAGAATGTTGATAATGTTGAATATTTAGTTGGTAAAATTGATGCTTTTGATGGGGTTAATAATAGTGTTTTATTAAACCAACTGATTAACGATGCTCAACTATGTTGGCGCTTTGATAACGGGGTAGAAACCTGCGTATCAGAGCAAAATAAAATTGGAACAAATTTGAGCCGTGAGTTTAAGATTGCACCTTTGTCTAATACCTATAACCAAAATTTTGTGTTATCAGACAAAATGCAGAACCGTATAGAGGCGGTTACACTACCTAGTCAGCAAAACTATAATGAAGCATCGAGCTTGATTGAAGGGATGTCTGTTGCGGTAAGTGCTGTTGAGTTTGCTACCGATAGTACGCGGGTTGATATTCATTTTTCAGGTGAAGGGTTTAGCAATGATCTACTCAACTATTATCGTCTAGAGATGGCCTTGCGTGATGAGGCAGGTCATGAGCGTATGATTCGTTCTATTTATAGTGATTCAGATTATATGGATTCACTCGTGTTTACGCAAACAGATACCACAATAATGTTTAGTTTTGATTTGCTTGATCTGTTTAGTGGCGACTGGGGTTCAGAATATATTTATGACATTTTTGTCAAAAATATTCGGCTCCGTGCGGCAGTAGATGGCGTTGTTGGTCTTGAAAATTATGTGTATTTTGCAGATGATCAAGCTTCGAAACCTTTAAGTCAAACACTGTTGGATGCACTTAATTATTATGATATAGATATACCGGATCAGTCATTGGATTTAACCAAACTTTCCGAGCAATTTGACATTCCACAAAAATGGCTTGAGCAAACGTATATTAGAAGTGATCACTCTGGCTATATTTATGGCTCCGCTGGTATTGTGGGCGAAACCGAGCATTGGTTCACCAGTGACTTGGTATTAGAAAGTGGTTATAGAGAGCAGTATAACATTACTGTACATAGCTATTATGATGATGAACAAGAAGATAGTCTCGCGGGAAGTTACCAGAAATATGACTCAAATTGGTTTATGATCATTTCCGATAGCTTTAACGACCATGCCAATCATTATTCAACCCGATCTTCAATTTTTTCAATAAATCATGAAGGGAATCGCGTCGAGGAACAAGTCTATGTGTCTCGCAATCAGTACGAAACAAGTGTGCATGTAACAGAAGAAGAGCATACTATTGTTTATGATAAAGATAGTTGGAAGCGCATCAGTGAGACTATAGTCGGAAAGAATGACTGGAGTAGCTATCAATTTACTAGTGTTTTTAGTGAAGATGAAAATGGAAATCGCGTGGTGGTGACGGATGAAGTTCGTAAAGATTTAAATGGTTTGGTAGTTGAGGATAAAGTGACTACCAGAAGCTATAATGAGATAGGCCATCCAGTCAGTGTATTTGTAGATGGTAAATATTTCGATTCTGCAGGTGTGATTTATCAGAAACAAACCTATGATCTAGTGGAGGTTTTTAATGTAACGGACTATGGCTGGTCTAGCAGGCCTGAGCATCGTTTTGAGTTGGTCGAGTACTTAGCTGTTCCAGATGATATGAGTACAGGAGATTCTTTTTCAAGTTGGATCGATCAGCATGTAGGTACGTTATTGGTTAGGCTTGATGGCAATAATTCTAGCGCCACAACTCAATTAGGTTCGGTTTATATTTTTGATTTTGATGTCACAAAAGATAAACTGGTGTTTGTTGACAAGGCTAATCAGTGGCAAAGCTTAGATGATATTCAATTGACGGTTAACTTGATTGATGATGGGTACGGTCAATCAATTATCTTAACAATGAACAACGACTCTGCGCAGACACTGCCTCAAATTCGGCTTATTACAACTGGGCTTGATCTGGCTGAAGATATTGATTTAACAAACTTAAGCTTGGCACAAATTAATGAGCTCTACTCGGTGTTTGATTTTGTGCATGCTGAACATCAGGAGCTAGTAGATTGGGTTCGTTTCGCGGATGATATAGAAGAGAGCCTGGCGATAACTGTAGCGGATTAACTCTGCGTGTTTTTTGGTTTGATACAACTCAAAAAAAATCAAAAGCGTCGATTGCACAGCGGTTTGATTGCCTTGGCAGTATGTTTGCTCTCGTTCTGGATTTTCCAAAGTGATGGGTTTCGGGTGATCGAAAACTGGTCAGATGACTTTAAGGCCAGTTTGTTTCGTGACGAATTAAAAGCCTCCGAAGATGTGGTGGTGTTGATGATTGATGAGGCCTCCTTGTCCGCGATGGATCCGGTGGTTGGCCGTTGGCCCTGGCCACGCTCTGTATGGGCGGATGTTATTGAGTATATGGCGATGGCCGAAGCCCAAGCGGTGGTCTTCGATATTCTTTTCACCGAAACACATCTAGAAGCCGATGGCTCGATTAGTCATCATGACCTGGCGCTGGTTGAGATGAGTGCGCAAACTGATTTTGTCACCCATGCGATGCAAATTCTTGAAGATCCGCATAATCCCTATGCAGATCGTCCATTGCCAGAAGGGTTTGCACAAAAATATCGCGTTGAAGACATCCAAGGCTTAGCGCCATCGAACAACAATACCTTTTATATTCCTTTTAATCCGCTGCGTGATCATAGTCATCGCATGGCGGTGGTTGAGTTTGCACCTGATCCAGATGGCGTGTATCGCAGCACGCGTTTGTTTCGAGATTATCAAGGTGATTTTTACCCGGTATTATCTATGTCCGCCTTGTTGGATCGCTTGGCGATTAAGCAAATTACATTTGAACCCCGCCAAGTAAAACTGGATGATTTAGTGGTGCCGCTGAATCGTCAAGGTAACTATGCGGTGAATTTTTATGGCGAGTTTGAGTCTTATGCGGTTTCTAGTGTACTCGCCTCGGTGGCCGCCTTGCGTCAAGGTGATTTAGAGGCGCTCTATACTGACCCCAGATTATTAGCCCCAGACACCTTTGCGAATAAACTGGTGCTAATAGGTACCAGCGCGGTGGGCTTGGAGGATTTAAAAAATACCCCTGTCGATAGCCGTTGGCCAGGGGTGTTTTTGCATGCGGCAATTGCCAGCAATATCCTGATGCAAGACTTTATTTATCAAGTACCTGAAACCCTCGTCTGGTTAACAATCTTTTTTATCAGCCTGATCGTATTGCTAACGGCCTTAAGGTTTAGCTCCTTGGTCGGGCAGTTGGTGTTGCCTAGTTTTTTATTGGCAGGCCTGGTGGCACTGAGTCTTTGGTTATTTGCGCAGTACCATATTCAGTTTGATCTGATTCCCGGCTTGTTTTCCGGGGCGATGACCTGGTTAATGCTCACCGCCTATTTTGCTGCCACGGAGGGGCGCGAAAAACAACGAGTTAGAGCCATGTTAAGCCAGTATGTTTCACCTGCGGCCCTTACAGAAGTATTAGATAACTATGAAGATCAACTTAATGCCCAGGTGGGTAAAGAAGAAGAAATGAGCATTGTGTTTTCCGATGTTCGTGGCTTTACCAGTATCTCAGAAAAGCTAAGCGCTCAAGAAGTGGTGAAACTGTTGAATATCCATTTGGAGGAAGTCACGCAAATCACCTTTGATAATAAAGGCACGGTGGATAAATTTATCGGTGATGCCTCGATGGCATTTTGGGGCGCGCCGCTCAAAGATGATGAACATGCCTACAATGCCACCGTCACCGCATTGCAGATGACGCGTGCTATGCCAAAGGTTAATGCCACGCTGGTTGCAGAAGGGCTGCAAAAGATTGATGTCGGGGTCGGGGTTAATACCGGTCGGGTGGTGTTAGGCAATATCGGCTCTAGCCAAAAGCTAGACTATACGATTATCGGCGATGCGGTAAACTTAGGGTCACGGGTGGAAGGTTTAACCAAAGAATATCACTTGCCTGTTCTCATCTCGGAGTTTACTTGGGCGCAGGTCAAAGAGCGGATTGTTTGCATGCCCGTTGATCGTGTTAGGGTAAAAGGTAAAAATGAACCTGTGTTACTCCTCTGCCCCCTCGCGATTGGTGACAAGGATGAGACTGATGATATTGAGCAAGCCAAAGCGATAGCCGACCAGGTTTGGTCAGCGCATAACGCCTACCATCTTAAGGATTTTGCGCTAGCAAAACAAATGTATAGCTCACTACCCGAAAAGTATAACGGCTTTAAACAGCTGTTTATCGAACGCTGCGACGCCTACATCACCACCCCACCCGCTGAAGATTGGGATGGTGTGTTTACCTTGACGCATAAGTAGTCATCTTTTTACGATTGGAGTAGTTTTATAAAAGCATTTACTTGAATATAAGTTTAATGTTCGGAAATCGAACAAAAGTGTAAGGGTCTACCAGGCTTGGAAGCATAGATGCTAAAAGACCGTGTGTTATAATTCTGCTTCTATGATTTGAGACCCTTTTAATTAAATGAAAGCAAAGCCCACTAAGACTCCTTCTGACAAAGCCCACGAGCGCGAGCAGGCGAGCGAGAAGACCAAGAAGTCCAATAACCGCGAGCAGTCTAGCAAACTAAAACGATTTGTTTGGCTGGTCTTGTCCTTGTTCCTTTTGGCTTTGGTGGCGATGCTGGGCGTTATCGGTTATGGTTATCATCTTATCCAGCAACCCATAAGCGAGCAAGCGCATGCAAAAATCATCGATTTGCCCTCGGGGGTGTCGGCGCGGCGGATGACCCAGCAATTACACCAGGCCGGCTTGTTAGAGCGCCCGCGTGAATTTGAATGGTATTTGCGTTATCATGAACTTGCCCATCAGTTAAGGCCCGGTGAGCTAGAGATTGATCCGCAATGGACGTTTGAACAATTGGCGCAGGCATTAATCCATGCGCCGCGAGTGCGCTATCCGTTTGTGATTATTCCGGGAGAAACGCTGGCGCAGGTTAAAGAAAAACTCGATAGTTTACCTAAGTTAAATCGAGTTCTAGACAACCAGGCCTGGTTGGATTTGGCGATTGAATTAGGCGTCACAAATAACCTTGAAGGTTGGTTATTGCCTGAAACTTATTATTATCATAAGGGTGAAACCGACAAAATGTTAGTGGCGCGCGCGGTGCAGGCCATGAAGATGTTTGTGGAGGTTGAGTGGCGAATTAGATCGGAAAATTTGCCAATCAAAACCCCTTATGAAGCCTTGATTTTGGCTTCTATTATTGAGAAAGAAACCGGTGCGGCGCATGAGCGTCAAAAAATTGCGGGGGTGTTTGTTAATCGTTTAAACAAACGCATGCGATTGCAAACCGACCCGACGGTTATTTATGGCATGGGTGATCGTTATCAAGGGCGGATTGGACGCGCAGGTTTGGATACGTGGACGCCTTATAATACCTATCGCAATCACGGTCTAACGCCCACGCCGATTGCGATGCCGAGCCGCGAAGCGGTGTTGGCCGCGTTGAATCCAGAGACAACCGATGCCCTGTATTTTGTATCAAAAGGCAATGGGGAGCATCATTTTTCAGCCACCCTAGACGAACACAACCGCGCCGTGCGCCGTTACATTTTGAACCGACGCTAAACCAAGTATCCGGACTAAACATGAGAGTGAAGTGAATGAATGGAAAGTTTTTAACCCTTGAGGGGGGTGAAGGTGCGGGTAAATCGACAAATCTGCGCTTTATTGAGGATTGGTTGCAGCAGCGAGGTCATCAGGTGGTGATTACCCGTGAACCTGGCGGTACCGCGTTGGGCGAGGCGATTCGTAGTTTGTTGCTTGATAAGCAATATCACTCTATGACACCTAGCTGTGAGCTGTTGCTGATGTTTGCCGCACGTGCGCAGCATATCGAAACGCTGATTAAGCCGGCCCTAGCCGAAGGAAAATGGGTGATTTCCGATCGTTTTACCGATGCCACCTATGCTTATCAGGGCGCGGCACGCGGCTTGGGGTTTGAGCGCATTGCACCGATAGAAGACTGGGTGCAGCAGGATTTTAGACCCGATTGTACCTTTGTTTTTGATTTGCCAGTGGCGCTGGGAATGCAACGCGTGGCGCAACGCGGCGGCGAAACCGACCGTTTTGAACAGGAGAAAACGGTGTTTTTTGAACAGGTGCGTCAGGCCTATCTTAACCGTGCGGCGCAAGCGCCCGCACGCTATTGTGTGTTGGATGCGGCGCAGCCTTTGGATGGCGTGCAAAGCCAGATTGTGGCGCAACTTCAGCGGCTTAGCGCCGTATGATTTATCCTTGGCAGCAAACGCAATGGTCGTTATGGCTCGCACAGTTTGAACGCTTGGGGCATGCTTATCTACTGACCGGAACAAACGGATTAGGCTTGACCGAATTTGCCCAGCAGATGGCACAATCACTTTTTTGTCAGTCGCATACCGCCTGTGGGCAGTGCGCAGGTTGCCATCAATTCTTAGAACACACCCATGTCGATTTTTTCCAATTAGATGTATTAGAAGGCAAAAAAGAAGTCGGTGTTGAGCAGATTCGACAGCTGACGCAAAAGCTGATGCAAACCTCGCATCAAGGTGGTTACAAGGTCGCGGTTTTACCTGAGGTCGAGCGCCTGAATACGTCCGCTTTTAATGCCCTGTTAAAAACATTGGAAGAACCACCCGAAAAAACCCTGCTGATTTTAACCAGCTATCAGTTGGAGCGCTTGCCGGCGACGATTGTTAGCCGTTGCCAGCAATTGGCCTTTAATGCGCCGAGTATGCAGGATAGCCAGGCCTGGTTGTTAACTCAGACAAACAATGAAATGGATGGCGCGCGTGGCAAGCGTGCATTGCGTCTAAACTGGGGTGCGCCCTTGGCCGCGTTAGACTGGCTTAACAACCAGGCCTGGTTGCAAGATGAGGCTTGGCAAACGGATATCCATGATTTAGTTACACAGCGCAAAACCCCATCGGACTGCGCCAGCGCTTGGTTAAAGTGGCCGAATCCCGAAGCCGTATTTGATCAGTTTTATCTGCTGAGCGTGAGCGCGATTCGTCAAGCCCTCTATCAGCAACAGGGCGTAAAAACCCAGTGGTTTGGGTTTCAGCAACAAGTGCTGCAAGCTAAACGCGATTGGTTGGGCAATGCGAACAAGGAATTACTGCTAGAGTCATTATGTTTGCTTTATCTCGCGCTACAATCTGAAACCTCTAGCCCACTGCCTAACATTTTTAGCGATTCAAGAATAAGAGGACGTTGTTAAACCATGATTATTGATTCACATTGCCATTTAAATATTATCGACGCCGACTCAGTCGGTGATACCCAGCAGTTGATTACCTCCGCCCGTGAGCTCGGCGTTGAGCGCATGATGTGTGTGGCGATTGGACCGGATAAATGGCAAGAAGTGATTGAATTGGCCGACCGCTATCCAGAAGTCTATGCCAGTATCGGCATTCATCCGTGTAGTGATGAGAGTGTGCAGGCGACGGATGAGGCGATTATTCAAGCGGCTAGTCATCCCAAAGTCTTAGCCATCGGCGAGGTGGGGCTGGATTATTTTCATCAATCACCCGATCAGGTTGATTTGAATTATCAAAAAGCCCGCTTTCGTCAGCACATCGCGATAGCCAAACAATTAGACAAGCCGCTCGTGATTCATACCCGCGCTTCAACCCCGGATGTGTTACAGATTTTGCGTGAAGAAGGCGCGGATCAAGTGGGCGGTATTATGCATTGTTTTGTTGAAGATTTAGCCACCGCGCAACAGGCGATGGAACTTGGGTTTTATATATCGTTTTCCGGTATCTTAACCTTTAAAAATGCGAAAGAACTCAAAGCGGTGGCACAAGCATTGCCGCTAGAGCGGATTCTGGTAGAAACCGATGCGCCTTATCTTGCGCCAGTTCCTTATCGCGGCAAGGTAAATCAGCCAGGTTATACGCGCTATGTGGTCGAGGAATTGGCTCGCTTGCGCGACCTGCCGTTTGAGCAGGTTGCCAAAGCGACCAGCGATAATTTTTGTCGACTGTTTAAATTACCTCATTAATGATCGCCACTTGGAGTCGATATGAACGCCACGACCGCCACGCCTAAGCTAAATTCAACCACACAAAATCTTCAGGATTTACAACCCGACCTGGTGGATCAATATAGCTGGCAGCGCATTTGGCAATTGATTAAAACCCATAAACCCCTGTTAATTAAAGCGCATATCATTGCTTTTTTCGCCACCCTCGCCACCATTCCGCTGCCGTTACTCTTACCGCTATTGGTGGATGAAGTATTGCTCGATCAACCGGCTTGGATAGTCGCTAGCTTGCAGGCGATCGCGCCAGCGAGTTGGTATTCGGCCGTCTATTACATTGTGGCGATTACTATTTTAACGATCCTGCTGCGTGCGATAGGGGTAGGGCTGGGTGTCTGGCAAATGCAACAGTTTACGGTGATTTCAAAAGACGTAACCTATCGTATTCGTCGCGACTTGCTCGCGCGGGTGCAAGGCGTGTCGATGGCGCAGTATGAAACCCTCGGTACGGGATCGGTCAACGCGACACTGGTGAACGATGTGAATACCATTGATAGCTTCTTAGGCACAACGGTGGGCAAGCTGATTATTGCGCTGTTCAGCTTGGTGGGCATGACGATTATTTTACTCTGGCTGCATTGGCAGTTGGCCTTGTTTATCCTGTTAATGAACCCGCTTGTGGTGTATTTCACCGTCAAAATGGGGCGCAAGGTAAAGACACTTAAAAAAGATGAAAACACCGCATTGGATGCGTTTCAGCAAGCCTTATCTGAAACCCTCGATGCCTTGATGCAGGTACGCGCCAGTAATCAAGGGCGCTCGTTTTTCAGTAAAATCAACCAAAAAGCGTTTAACGTTAAACGCCATTCCGAAACCTTTACCTGGAAAAGCGATGCCGCAAGTCGTTTGTCTTTTTTAATCTTTCTCGTGGGCTTTGATATATTCCGTGGCGTCAGCATGCTGATGGTGGTGTTTTCGGATTTATCGATTGGTCAAATGATGGCGGTGTTTGGTTATCTATGGTTTATGATGGGGCCGGTACAAGAATTATTAGCGATTCAATACAGCTATAATGCCGCCAGCGCCGGATTGTCGCGGATTAACTCGGTGTTGGATTTAAGACAAGAACCTAGCTATCCCGCCAAGAGCAACCCGTTTTCGAATGAGAAACCAGTCAGTGTTCGGGTTGAAAACCTCAGCTTTCACTATCCCGGCAAGAGCGAACTCGTGCTCAACAATCTCAACTTTGAAATACGGCCGGGTGAAAAACTCGCCTTAGTCGGCGCAAGTGGCGGCGGAAAAACCACCCTAGTGCAAATGCTTCTCGGCTTTTATCAGCCAAATGCCGGACAGGTCTATTACAACGACCAGCTGATTGAGCAGGTTGGCTATGAATCTGTGCGTGAACATGTCGCCACCGTCTTGCAAACCCCGATGCTGTTTAACCAAACCCTACGCTTTAACCTAGGGTTAGGGCGCGACTTAACCGACGACCAGCTTTGGCAGGCCTTATCGCAAGCGCAATTGGCACAAACCGTTAAAGAGCTAGAACAAGGGCTAGACACCATCGTTGGGCGCAATGGCATTAAACTCTCCGGAGGTCAGCGCCAGAGGTTAGCGATTGCCCGCATGATCCTGCAAGACCCAAAAGTCGTGATAATGGACGAAGCCACCTCCGCCCTCGACCTAGAAACCGAGCGAAAACTCTACCAAGACCTCGCCCCATTTTTCGCTGGCCGCACCACCCTTATCGTCGCCCACCGCCTAAGCTCAATCCGCCAAGCGGACAGAATCCTGGTATTTGAAGACGGCCACATCATAGAAAGCGGCGAACACGAAGAACTACTCGCCAAACAAGGCACCTACCATCGGTTGTTTAGGTAGGTTTTAGGTTCGCCTTGGTTTAATCCACAAAGTCCAAAATAGCATCGAGGCCGCTGAAGTTGAAGGCGGTGTGGGCTTGGGCTTGTACTTTGGGTTTGGCGTGGTAGGCGATGCTTAAGCCGGCTTCGCCCATCATTAGTAGATCATTTGCGCCATCGCCTATCGCAATGACTTGGTTGGGTTTGATGTTGAGCTGATTACAGAGCTCATGTAGAAAATCCGCTTTGGCTTGGGCGTCGATAATGCTGCCTTCAACCTGTCCTGTGAGTTTGTTGTTGGCGATCGCCAGTTTGTTTGCGCGTGCAAAGTCTAGCACTAGTCGTTGTTTAAGACGTTCTGTGAAAAAATCAAATCCGCCAGATACCAGTGCAAATTGAATGTCTTTTTGTTTTAATCCTTCTAAACAGACTTCAGCGCCTGGGTTGAGTGTTAAGCGTTCGTCATAAACACGTTGCAATGCCTCGGTGGGCAGGTCTGTCAAAAGTTTGACACGCTGGGTGAGGGATTGGGCAAAATCGAGTTCTCCGCGCATTGCCGCTTCGGTAATTTCAGATACTTGCGGTTTAAGGTTCATCATATCGGCGATTTCATCGATGCATTCAATTGAGATCAGTGTGGAATCCATATCACTAATCACCAGTTTAACCTGTGAGGGGTCGAAGTCAGCCGGCAGGCGATTGATATCGAGCTGTAATTGCTGACCCAGTTCTTTCAGTTTATCCGCTGAAGGTGCATCGGCGATGTCGAGGCGGTAGTGATTGGAATGGGGATAAGGCAACCCTAGACTTTTTTCTATAATAGCCAGTTGTTTTTGGTCAAGTGTTGTGGTGTGGATAATGATGCGTGCCATGTTAGGTATCCTTGTGGTCATGTTTGGGTGTTTAGGTGCCTGAGTGTTTAGTTAGGGTTATTTATGTTAATAATTTGAGTTTGCGCCAATTGGTCGTGGAGTGTTTGTCCGTTTGGGTTGAAAAACAGCCAAATCCAGCCGAGCCCTAGGCTGGCAATCGACAGCAGGCTAAAGAAAAATCGTTTATTGGCATCATTGCGCGTAGGCAAGTAGCCATCGAGTCGAACCAGCCGAAGGTTCCAGGTTCGTAGCCCAGGAGTTTGGCCGGTTTGCAGCCAAAAATAGCTGAGATAAATATAGCTGATTACCAATAGGTAAACTTGAAACATCAGTAAGCTGAGGGGGTTGCTTTCAAATCCCGGACCTTGCCAAAATACAAACGGCAGCGCCGCGAAAAACCAAACGGCACAGAGCAGTAGCAGGTCATAAAAAAGGGCAAAGAGTATTTTTGCTTTGTTCATGGCTAGGGCTTATTGTCAAAAAAGAGTATTATAAACGTCAATGCTTTTAGAAAAAGGACTTTCATATGAATTTGCCTGATGGTTTGCTCGGTACGGGTTGGATTGTTTTTGGTTGGTTAGCCTATTTAATTACCTTGGGTTGGGCATTGCGCACCGCGCCTTGGTATAAGGTCAAGCGTGATCGTGCCGCACAAAATGTGTTGTTTGGTGCGGCGTTGGTGATTATTTTGTTATGGAGTCTGTCGGCCAGTATTGGCGGCGGTTTTAGTTTTCATTTTTTACTGATGACGGTTGCCACCTTGATGTTTGGGCCGCAGTTTGCGATTATTGCGATGACTTTAGGTTTAGTCGGTGTTAGTTTTTCAGGGGAGGCCGGTTGGCTGGCGTTTGGTATGAATGCGATGCTGATGGGTTGGATTCCTATCATTGTTACCTGGTGGGTTTATAAGTTAGCCTACCGTTATTTGGATCGTAACTTTTTTGTTTATGTGTTTTTGAATGGGTTTTTGTCGGCCGGTATCGGTGCGTTGCTCGCGATGCTGACGGCCGCACTGGTGATGGGGCTGTCGGGTGCTTATACCCTAGACCAGCTTAATTACAGCTTTATTCCTTATATCCCCTTGATTGCCGCACCTGAGGCGTTTTTGAATGGCTTTATTATTGCAGGCCTGGTGTTGATGAAACCGGAGTGGGTCAGTACCTTTAGTGATGAAGACTATCTGAAGAATAAGTAATGAAAGACAGCGGATAGACGCGATAAAAAAACCGGCACTAGGCCGGTTTTTTTAAGTGGTATTAAATTATTTGGCTTCTTTGTACCAACCTGGCGTTAAGTTTCTGCCATAGTTAGTTTGGTCGATCTGACCGTTAGCTGACTTAACCGCTTCCTGAGCTAGACGAACAGACTCTAGGCGGGCTTTCTCCGCTTCAGCGAGATAATGATCGACATAAGGCAGTTTCATGTTGCGTTGTTGCCATACATTACCATCTGCTTTAGATTGTGCTTGTTTCGCTTGTGCTTCCGCTACTAATGAGGCATAACCATCATCAGGTACAGCGGCGGTAGTCGCTTGGGTCTGCGCACAAGCGGTTAAAGAGAACGCTGCTGCAACGGTTGCACCGACTAATAATTTTTTCATGTATTCCTCCAGAATAGAATTGAGCTTTTATTTTTATGTGTTACACCACAAAGTTAATTGTATAGGATTAACGCAAAAAGCTAAAGGTCGAACAGGTTTTTTTCTGTTTTTCGTAGCTTGGCTATACGTTATTAAGTTTACCCCGCCGCTGTCAAACTTTATAATAGAGTAAAATGATTCGATAAATGAATGAAATTTGGTATTTTCCATGGGATTATAGATTTAAGTTATTGAAAGTGTTGTAAAATGGCTTCTGAAGAAAAAATTTTACCCGTACCAATAAAATATCTAATCCACCTATAAAAGATTTATGAGAGGTAGACAACGTGAGAATTTTGCAAGAAGCGCTAACATTTGATGATGTTTTATTAGTCCCCGCACACTCTACTGTGCTACCAAAGGATGTGTCATTAAAAACACAATTGACAAGAAATATTGCATTAAATATTCCTTTTGTCTCAGCCGCAATGGATACGGTGACCGAAGCACGTTTAGCGATTGCTTTGGCACAAGAGGGCGGTATTGGGATTGTTCACAAAAACATGACGATTGATGAGCAAGCGGCGGAAGTGAGCAAAGTCAAAAAATATGAACATGGTGTTATTTTAGATCCGATTACGGTTCAGGTCACCACCTGTGTAGCCGATGTATTAAAAGTCACTGAAGAAAATAATATTTCCAGTGTGCCAGTGATGGATGGTGACAAGCTGGTGGGTCTGGTAACGGGGCGTGACCTACGTTTTGTAACGGATTTAACCAAGCCGATTACCGCTATGATGACGCCAAAAGAAAAATTAGTTACCGTGCCAGAAAAGTTTGATCGTAATGTGGTGCTAGATTTATTGCATGAGCATCGAATTGAGCGTGTGTTGGTGGTGAATGATAATTTTGATTTGAAGGGCATGATTACCGTTACAGACATTTTAAAGTCAAACGAACATCCGTTAGCCTCTAAAGATTCAAATGGCCGTTTGCGCGTGGGTGCGGCAGTCGGTACCGGAGCCGATACTGAAGAACGTGTTAACGCGCTGATTAAAGCAGGTGTGGATGTCATCGTGGTCGATACCGCGCACGGGCATTCTCAAGGTGTGCTTGATCGTGTTGCTTGGGTAAAGCAAAACTTTCCTCAGATTGATGTGATTGGCGGCAATATCGCTACCGCGGAAGCGGCGTTAGATCTAGTAAAAGCCGGTGCTGACGCGGTCAAAGTAGGGATAGGGCCGGGTTCTATTTGTACTACGCGGATTGTAGCGGGCGTCGGTGTGCCTCAAATTTCAGCCATTTCGAATGTCGCCAAGGCATTACAAGGAACCGGCGTGCCGTTGATTGCCGATGGCGGTATTCGTTTTTCTGGTGATGTGGCAAAAGCGCTGGTTGCGGGCGCGTCAGCGATTATGCTGGGAAGTATGTTTGCGGGTACAGAAGAGTCACCGGGTGAGGTAGAGTATTTTCAAGGTCGTGCTTACAAGGCCTACCGTGGCATGGGTTCGTTAGGCGCCATGTCACAAAAACAAGGCTCAAGTGATCGTTACTTCCAGTCCTCTAATGCTGAAGATAAATTGGTGCCAGAGGGTATTGAAGGGCGAGTACCCTATAAAGGTTCCTTGTCACCGATTATTCATCAGTTAATTGGCGGTGTGCGCTCAAGCATGGGTTACACAGGTTGTAAGGATATTGCAGAGATGAATAGCAAACCTTCGTTTGTACGTGTTACCAATGCGGGGATGGTTGAAAGTCATGTACATGATGTGATGATCACCAAAGAAGCCCCAAACTACCGCGTTTAACTCTGATGTGATTGTTTTTTTAGCAGCGTGCGTGCGCTGCTTTTTGTATTTTAATTATTGGACTTTTTATGACACAGCATTCTATCCACGAACATCGTATTCTTATTCTGGATTTTGGCTCACAGTACACGCAGCTGATCGCGCGCCGTGTACGCGAAATTGGCGTTTATTGCGAAATTGAACCTTGGGACACCGCGCCAGACTTTATTAAACAATTTGGCGCTAAGGGAATTATCTTGTCTGGTGGCCCTGAAACAGTGATCGGTGATGATGCCCCTAAAGCCGCTGAATTAGTGTTTGAGTTAGGCGTGCCGGTGCTTGGTATTTGTTATGGTATGCAGACTATGGCTCAGCAGCTTGGTGGTCAGGTTATTCATGCCGATGAACATGAGTATGGTTACGCCCAGGTCAGAGCGCGTGGTCATACTGAACTGTTCCGTGATATTGAAGATCATGTGAATGCAGAAGGGCACGGCTTGTTAGATGTGTGGATGTCGCACGGTGATCGCGTTGAGAAAATGCCTGATGGCTTCAAGTTAATGGCTAGCACGGATAGCTGCCCAGTGGCGGGTATGGCCGATGAAGAGAAAAAATTTTACGGCATTCAGTTTCATCCTGAAGTCACGCATACCAAACAGGGTTTGCGCATTCTTGAGCGCTTTGTCACGCAGATCTGTGGCTGTGAAAAATTATGGACGATTGCGAACATTGTTGAAGAATCGATTGAACGCATTCGTCAACAGGTCGGAACGGATGATGTATTACTAGGTTTGTCGGGCGGTGTGGATTCCTCTGTGGTAGCGGCTTTGCTGCATAAAGCGATTGGTGATCAGCTCACCTGTGTGTTTGTGGATCATGGCTTGCTTCGCTACAAAGAAGGCGATCAGGTCATGGCGATGTTTGCCCAAAATATGGGGGTTAAAGTCATACGCGTTGATGCAGAAAAACGCTTTATGGATAAGTTAGCTGGCGAAGCGGACCCTGAAAAGAAACGTAAAATTATTGGACACACTTTCATTGAAGTGTTTGATGAGGAGTCGTCAAAGTTAACAAATGTGAAGTGGTTGGCGCAAGGCACAATTTATCCTGATGTGATTGAGTCGGCGGGTTCAAAAACCGGTAAAGCAAAAGTGATTAAATCCCATCATAATGTGGGTGGGCTGCCAGAGGATATGGCGCTGGAACTGCTAGAGCCACTTCGTGAATTGTTTAAAGATGAAGTACGCAAGCTGGGTGTGGAGTTAGGCCTGCCCGCCGATATGGTGTATCGTCATCCTTTCCCAGGGCCCGGCCTGGGGGTGCGTATCTTGGGAGAAGTCAAAAAAGAATATGCCGATATTTTACGTTTAGCCGATCATATATTTATCGAAGAATTACGTAAAGCCGACCTGTATGATAAAACCTCGCAAGCCTTCACCGTGTTTTTACCGGTAAAGTCGGTGGGCGTAGTCGGAGATGCGAGACGTTATGATTATGTAGTGAGTTTACGTGCGGTTGAAACCATTGACTTTATGACAGCGCGCTGGGCACATTTGCCGTATGCGTTTTTAGAGAAGGTGTCAAACCGTATCATCAATGAAATTCCACGCATCTCACGTGTGACTTATGATATCTCCAGTAAACCACCTGCTACGATTGAATGGGAATAAGCTTTCGTGACCCACAAAATCTGTTGGGGTTTACGCTGCTAACAAGCTTATCACAGGTCGAGCAGGACAGGGTTTGGATGCAGTTAGCGATTGAGCTAGCGGCATTTGCAGAGCGTTTGGGCGAGGTCCCCGTCGGGGCCTTGGTCGTCAAAGACCGGTGTTGTATTTCTGTTGGCTATAATCACTCGATTTCTTCACATGACCCCACAGGGCATGCCGAGATGATGGCGTTGCGCTCAGCGGGACGTGTATCCGCTAATTATCGCCTACCGGATACCACGCTTTATGTTACATTGGAACCCTGCGCTATGTGTGCGGCCGCGATAGTGCATGCACGGATAAGTCGGTTAGTCTATGGTGCCTGCGACTTAAAAACCGGCGCAGCAGGCTCGGTTTTTAATTTGGTGAGCTCAGATAGATTAAATCATCAGGTTGAGGTTGAATCTTCTGTGTTGGCCTTAACATGCAGTCAACAACTGTCGGATTTTTTTAAACGTCGCCGAGCACAGAAGAAGCAAAAGCGATAGGTTTAGCTTCTTGAATGGGCTATATGTTAAAAAAAGACCACTTTTTTCAGCCGAATTTAAAATGGCTATGGAATTTAAGCTAAGTAAGCGTTATGATGAATTTTTTAAATTTTAAAACTAACTATGCAAAAAAGTATTGATCCAGCTGAAGGTATTCCAACTATCAAAATACTCCCCGGTGAATTTTATGTGACTCGTGAAGAAGAGCGCATAGAAACCGTCTTGGGATCCTGTATTTCTGCCTGCGTTCGTGACCCTCTGGCGGGTATTGGCGGCATGAATCACTTTATGTTACCCGTTGAAAAAAACGCCAGTCGTGATTCGGCCCTGTCCGATGCTAACCGTTACGGTAACTATGCGATGGAAAACATGGTCAACGCCCTGTTGCGCTCAGGTGCCAAGCGCGAAAGGTTGGAATTTAAAATATTTGGTGGCGGGCGCATTATGAGCTCGATGACCAATATCGGTTGGTATAACATAGGTTTTGTGTTTGACTATATTTATACAGAAGGCTTTAAAGTTGTTTCACAGGATATAGGTGATGTTTTTCCACGAAAAGTCATGTACTATCCGTTATCCGGACGCGTCAGAGTCCGTCGTCTTAATGCGATGCATAATCAGTCGTTGGTTGATCAAGAAAGCAGTTACTTTAATAAAATTGACCATAAGCCTGTTGAAGGCGATGTTGAACTTTTTTAGAAAATCGCAATAATTTAAATTAATTTTCTCTGGGGATAATACTATGGATATGATGGAAACGTTCAGGCAAACTTACTTGGAAGAGAGTTTTGAGGGTTTACAAATTATGGAAGCAGGTCTGCTTGAGCTTCCACCTGGCAGCCCGGACTCAGAGAAGATTAATGAAATATTTCGTGCAGCGCATTCGATTAAAGGTGGAAGTGGTACCTTTGGCTTTTCAGAAATTGCGGGCTTTACCCATGTTCTAGAAACATTGCTTGACGAAATGCGCGATTTTAAGCGTGATGTGACCCAAGAATCAATCGACGTCATGCTGGCGGCGGTTGATATATTGCGAGATATGTTAACCAAGCTTCAAAATCACGAACCGATTGATGAAGCGAGAGCTAGCCACGTTCAAGGCCAGTTAGAAGCAATTTTAGGCGGCCAACCTGCTTCAGCTGATAAAAAGCAAGACAAAGCGGCATCGACCTCTGATGCGCCATCAGGCTGGTTAATTCAGTTGCTACCTGAAAAGAATTTGTTGCAAACTGGCAATGAGCCGCTGCGCATTTTTAGAGAGTTGCAGTCTTTAGGTAAGTTAGATGTAACGGCTCATCTAGATAAATTGCCTAATATAACCGAATTTAATCCTGAAAACTTATATATCAGCTGGACTCTCACCCTGTCCGGTATGGAGATTGATCTTGATGATATTAAAGAAGTGTTTGAATGGATAGATGGCGATGGGGCAGAAATTAAAATAGAGCCGGTAGTAAGTGCAGCAGAAAATGAGGATTTATCTGACATGGATGAAGTTCAACAAGCGTCTTCACCTGCGGCGGTGAGTACAGCCAAGCCTGCAGACCCCGCCGCCGCACCTGCAAAGGCAGCGGAACCGCAGAAGAAAGCACCTCAGCAAGACGGTTCTATTCGTGTTAATTTAAGTAAAATAGATCAGATGGTAAACCTGGTGGGTGAGCTGGTTATTACGCAGTCCATGTTGAGCCAGTTTGGTGAACAAGCTGAGCAAAATCCAGACAGTACAGAGTGGGTTGATAAACTAAAAGAAGGCTTAACCCATCTTGAGCGTCATACGCGTGAACTGCAAGAAAGTGTCATGAATATCCGTATGTTACCGGTAAGTTTTGCCTTTAACCGTATGCCGCGCATTGTCCATGACGTTAGTCAAAAACTAGGCAAAAACATCGACTTGATTATGGAAGGTGAAGGCACTGAGTTGGATAAAACCATGCTAGAACAGCTGACAGATCCACTCGTGCACATCGTGCGTAATTCGATTGATCATGGTATTGAAGATCCAGCGGAGCGTCTGCGCATCGGTAAACCTGCCAAAGGCATGGTGAAAATGGCCGCCTTCCATCAAGGCGGCAATATCCTCATTCAGATCACCGATGACGGTGCGGGTATTAATCTAGATAAGTTAAAACAAAAAGCAATTGATAAAGGTATCATTGATGCCGACGCGAGTTTAACCAAAGATGACCTGGTCGATTTAATTTTCCACCCAGGGTTTTCAACAGCCGAGGTTGTCAGCGATGTCTCGGGGCGTGGTGTAGGAATGGATGTCGTGCGTCGAAACATTCGCGGTTTAGGCGGCAGTGTCGAGGTGCAAACCGAGCGTGGTAAAGGCAGCATCTTTACGATTCGTTTGCCCTTAACGCTCGCGATTCTGGATGGTCAGCTTGCTTCTGTGGGTAGCCAGACCTATGTATTCCCATTAGTATCTATTGTAGAGTCGATTCAAGTCGATAAGTCGTTGGTGAAAGGTATTGCCGGTCAAGCAGAGCTGTATAAACTGCGCGACCAGTATATCCCTGTTGTGCGTTTGCATAAGCGCTTTGGTGTAAATGATGCCAGAAGTGATTTGTCAGAAGGCTTGTTGGTGGTGGTCGAAGAGGGCGGGCGTCGTTCAGGCATTTTCGTTGATGATTTGCTGGGTCAACAACAGGTTGTGATTAAAAGTTTAGAAAGTAATTTTATGAAAATATCCGGTATTGCCGGCGCAACGATTTTAGGTGATGGTAAAGTGGCGTTAATTATTGATATTGCAGAAGCGCTGATCTCTCATAAAACAACAGGTATGGACAAAAAACAACCTAGCCTTGTTTCAGCGGCTTAAATATCAGTTTTAAAGGATAACGAAATGGAATTGCAGCAAACAACCGACTATGCGTTAGGGTCAAAAGAAGTACAAGAAACGATTTTAGTATTAAACCTATCGATTGCACAAATTGAGCTGTCTATTACAGAGGGCGATAATTCTGTTAATGCACTGATTGATTCGTTTCGTTTCATGACCCAGCATATTGAAGAGATTCAATCGGCAACAGAAAAGATGTCAGCAGTGGAAACCGATGATGTGGTATTTCATAAACAACATTCATTTTTGTTAAACCAAACGGGCGAGTTATCGCAGAAAATGCAGCAAGCGATTATTGCATTCCAGTTCTATGACAAACTCAGTCAGCGTCTGGGGCATGTCTCTCGTGGTTTATCGGGTTTGGCTGAAATTGTGTCACATGAAATGCGTGTAAAAGATGAAGCCGAGTGGAATGAGTTCAAACAAAATGTGCGCCGTGGAACAACGATGCGTGAAGAAGAAGAGTTGTTTGAACTTATATTTGATCAACACATCCCCTCTGTTCAAGCCATTGAAATTATGAAAGAGCGCATGATGAAGCGTATGAATGAAGCGCAAGAGGAGCAAGAAGAAATCGAGCTGTTCTAGGAGCCTGTCGGACTAAAGCCAATCGGCTGCAAAAAAGCTGGATTTGGCCATTTTTTGTTCACTTCCTCGTCAAATAGCTCGCTATTCTCCTCGGAATTGAACAAAAACTGACTCAATCGAAGAAAGCGAAGCTAAACCAGACTTTTTTTCGCTTCGACTGGTTTAGTCCGACAGGCTCCTAGTTAGGCATAAACCCCTCTATTAAAAGCCCCTTTTTGGGGCTTTTTTCGTTTTAGCCGTATTTTGTAAATTTGCATGATGGTCGTTCAGGATATAGGTTTGCCAGTGTTTTTTGAAAAGAGCGCTGGTGCTATTGATGCTGCCGACTAAAAAAAAGGGCTGGGAGAATCAAAAGACAAGCGGGTGCGGGTAATTTATGAAATATCCGGCCTAGCTCGCTTGAAATTTATAAATAAACCCCCATTACATAGCTGTTAAACCTAAACCCATAACCAAGGAGATGTTTTGAATGAGTCATAACAAAGAAACGCATGTATTTCAAACGGAAGTAAAACAGTTATTAAAGCTGATGATTCATGCACTTTATAGTAATAAAGAAATATTCTTGCGCGAATTAATTTCAAACTCCTCTGATGCACTGGATAAGCTGCGATTTGAGATGGTTTCCAATGATGCACTGAGTGAAGGAGAGCGTGATTTAGTGATCCAGCTTGACTTTGATAAAGAGGCAAAGACCATTACCTTGCGTGATAACGGCATTGGTATGACACGCGATGAAGTCATCGAGAATATTGGTACGATTGCAAACTCAGGCACCAAAAAATTCTTGGAAAAAATGACCGGTGATCAAGCAAAGGACAGTCATTTAATTGGCCAGTTTGGTGTTGGTTTCTATTCGGCGTTTATTGTCGCGGACAAGGTCACGCTGCGCACGCGCAAAGCGGGTACAGCTGCCGATCAAGGTGTTGAATGGGTATCTGCCGGTGACGGTGAATTTACACTCGAAACGATTGAAAAAGCGCAAAAAGGAACCGAAATTGTACTGCACCTTAAAGACGAGATGGACGAGTTTTTAACGGACTATCGTTTGAAAAATATTGTCACCACCTATTCAGATCATATCAATTTCCCGATTCAAATGTTAGAGGAAGTATCGGTAGCGGCAGATAATGATGAAGCTGAAGGGGAAGGGGAAGGAGAAGATAAGCAAACCGTAACGGAAAAGCAGTGGAAGCAAATCAACAAGGCGACCGCCATTTGGACCCAGCCAAAATCGAGCCTCAATGATGAGGACTATAATAATTTCTATCAAACCATTTCACATGACTTTGAAAAGCCGATGTCGGTCATGCACAATAAGGTCGAAGGAACACTCGAATACATCTCGTTACTTTATATACCCAGTAAAGCCCCTTTTGACCTGTACGATCGTGATCGCCGTTATGGCTTAAAACTCTATGTGAAACGCGTATTCATTATGGATGACGCTGAGCACTTAATGCCGGCTTATTTGCGTTTTGTACGCGGTGTGATTGACTCAAATGATTTGCCTTTAAACGTATCGCGTGAAATTCTACAGAGTAATCAAGTGGTTGATAAGATTCGTTCAGCCTCTGTGAAGCGCGTTTTAGATCAGCTAGCCAAGCTATCGAAAGCCGATGACCAAACTGATTACGAAACCTTCTGGGATCAATTTGGTCAGGTACTCAAAGAAGGCCTGATTGAAGATTACGCGAACCGTGAAAAACTCGCCAAACTCATGCGCTTTGCAACCACGCACACCGGCGACAAGGCTCAGCGTGTCAGTTTAGATGACTATGTATCACGTATGAAAGAGTCACAAGAAGCCATCTATTTTATTGTCGCAGATAAGCATACGGCGGCGTTAGGCAGTCCGCACTTAGAAGCCTTCCGTAAAAAAGGCATTGAGGTTTTATTGCTTAGCGATCGTATTGATGAATGGTTAGTGGCGCACCTCACGGAGTTTGACGCTAAACCCCTCAAGTCAATTACGCAGGGTGACATCAAGGAGTTTGCTGAGGATGAAGCCAGTCTATCCGATGACGAGAAAAAGCAACGCACAGACCTCGTTGAGAAAGTGAAAGCCGCGCTAGGTGATCAGGTTGAAGAGGTCAAGATGACTACCCGATTAACCGAGTCACCGGCGTGTATTGTCGCACAAGAAGGCGGCATTACACCGCATATGGCGAAGCTGATGGAACAGATGGGCCAGGCGATGCCGAAGATTAAACCGGTGCTAGAATTGAACCCGGATCATGCCTTGGTGAAAAAGTTGGCGTCACTCGAAGATGAATCCAAGCTAAAAGATTGGTCGTTATTCCTGTTTGAGCAAGCACAGCTGGCGGAGGGTGATCAATTAGCTTCGCCGGCTGATTTTATTAAACGCGTCAATAACTTGCTGTCTTCGGCACAATAGCTAAAAGCCGCTAAAAGTCAACCAGGCCTGGTTGGCTTTCGGGAATAAAAACGCAGCAAATAAGAATATAATAAAAGAATGATATTAGAATATCTTGATATGAATGAGGGGTTGGTTTAATATAGTAGACGTTGTTTTTAACAACTCCTCTTGAAGAGCTTTTATTGTCTTATGACAAAGCCCGCTTTAGATCTTAAAGCGGGCTTTTTTTATATCTAAATTTTCTTAGTCATTCACCGCCGTAACGATAAAATGAATGTCAAAAATCAATACTTCGTTGGGCCCAATCACATTGCCTGCGCCCTGCGTACCGTAAGCTAAGTCTGTCGGTACAAAGATTTCCCATTTTGCGCCCGGCTTCATTAATTTTAATGCTTGCTGCCAGCCTGCAATCACACCGCCTAATTCAAACTCAATTGGCGTTCCACGGTTATAAGAGCTATCAAACTCCGTGCCATCAATTAGCCTGCCAGTATAGTGGGCAATAATTCTGTCTTGATCCGTAGGGTGTGCGCCTTTGCCCTGTTCGATAACACGGTATTGCAAGCCACTATCCAGTGTGACGATGCCCGGCTTCTTCTTGTTTTCTGCTAAAAAGGCTTGGCCTAGCAGGAGGTTTTCTTCAGCGATCGATGCCAAGCGTTCATTTTGTTTTATTTCAAGGTCACGGGTAAACTCACGAATAGCATTGGCCATCTCTTGCTCGGTTAAGGCTAATGACTGGCCGCGTAACGTATCCCCTAAACCTTGTAAAAAAGCCTCAACACTTAACTCAATGCCTTGTGAAGTCAGATTATTCGCAAGGTCGACCCCGATGGCGTAACTAGCACGTTGTTCCGCTGTAGATAAGTCGGCGAACGTAGCGCTGGAGAAGGCCAGTGAGCTGGCTAGCAATAGATGACGTGAAATACGGGATAAAGACTGCATAAAATCCTCTTGAGTTGTAGAGATTAAAAAAATGAATAGAAAAGAATCATAAACCCAATTAGATCTTGATGCCAGCCTTGCGTGATGAATAGGTGCGACAAACCACCTCAAAAGTTGTTTGGGTATATATTTTGCTTAGCTCTGACATCTACAAAAAAAGTGAGTGGGTGCTATGAATGCCATAGAGCAAGAAGCGATTTGGACACAGAAGTACACGGAGTTTTTAAACCAATATCCGGCTAGACCTGCGCGGATTGTCTATCAGCGGGATCGAGCGCGCGTCATCCATTCGGCTTCCTTTCGACGCTTGCAATCGAAAACACAGATTTTTGGTTTAAATGAATCGGATTTCTTTCGTACTCGTTTAACACATTCGATGGAAGTGGCGCAGATTGGTTCGGGAATCGTTGAGCAACTCATAACCGATGGCGAAGGTCAGGCCTATATGGATTGGCTACCCTCATTTTATTTGATCGAGGCAATTTGTTTAGCACATGATTTGGGGCACCCGCCTTTTGGACATGGTGGTGAAGTGGCGCTTAATTATATGATGCGTAATGATGGCGGCTTTGAAGGCAATGCGCAGACACTGCGAATTCTAACCAAGTTAGGTGAGTACACCCAAGATAACGGTATCGACTTATCCCGGCGCGCTACATTGGGTGTTCTCAAATATCCCGCTATTTATGATCAGGTCGTGGCAAAGAACGCCGCTTATCAACAGCAATTGGCCGAACCGGAAGTAAGTAACTTCAAAACATGGAATATGCAGGCCTGGTATCCGCCTAAAAGTATTTATGCCGAAGAGACGGCGGAGTTTGATTGGGTGTTAGCGCCTTTTAGCCAAGCCGATCGTCAAACCTTTACCCAGCTTATTCCATCTGATTCCGGGCATGCAAAAACCGCACATAAAGCCTTTGATACCACCATTATGGAGTTAGCTGACGACATCGCCTATGGTATTCATGATCTCGAAGATGCGGTGGCGATGAAAATGGTGACCCGTGATCTATGGCAAGCGCAAGTGATGGAAGATCCGCTATTCAAACAACATGCGCTTTGGGATGAGGTGATGACAGAGCGCCTGTTTAGCAGTAGCTCGAAATCACGTAAACATGCCGTGAGTAAGATGGTCGGCCTGATGGTTGAACATGTGTATGTCAAGCAAAATGAAACCTTCAACCATCCCTTGTTGCGGTTTCAAGCCTGTTTACCTGAGTCGCAATCTGTTGTGCTGGATCTATTAAAACGCTTTGTTTATCAAAACGTGATTAGTATTCCAGAAGTTAAGGGTATGGAGTATAAAGGGCAGTTGATTGTGATGGAGTTGTTTAAAGCCCTGGAGGCGAATACCGATCGCTTGCTGCCAAGCAATACCTTACAGAAAATCAACAAGGCACAATCCGCGCGCGAGCGAAAACGGATTATTTGTGATTACATTGCCGGCATGACCAATACCTATGCCTCGCGCCTGTATGAAAAGTTTTTTATGCCACGAAGTGGGTCAATCTTTGATCGACTCTAGCGATGATTTCTTTGCCGACTGAATTTCACGCGCCGCCGCCAATAAGGCCAATCTCGCAACAACCCCATAGGCATAAAAACGATTTGGCTCGGCATCGGGTTCTTGGGTTTGGTCGGGGATTACGCCAGACTGTTGGAACGACATGGGTTCAAAGTGCATCCCAGGGCTGTTGAGATTGTCGGTGGCGGTTTTGCCGGTGTGAATGCGATAAAACCCGCCCACCACGTGATTGTGAATCATATACACCACCGGTTCAGCCACCGCCTCATCCACGGTTTCAAAGGTATAGACCCCCTCCTGTACCAACATCGTGTTCACGCTAAGTCCCTCTTTGGCTGAGGTCATTTTATTGCGCTGTTTGCGGTTTAAATTCAACACGTCTTGCGCATTGTATACCGACATAATCGCCATCCCATAAGTGCCACTATCCGACTTGATAATCACAAACGGCTTGCAGTCGATATCGTGGGTGTGATAATAAGCTTCAGTTTTTGCCAGCACCTGATTAACCGTTTCCGCTAGGCGGTCAAGCCCGGTGTGATTTTTAAAATCCACCTCGCCGCATTGCACCGATTCAGGCGTAATAAGCCAAGGATCAATGTCAACCAATTCCGCCAAGCTTTTCGCCACATCCGCATAATGCATAAAATGGTGGGTTTTATAACGCGTGGCCCAGCCGAGTTCCAATGGGGGGAGTAGGGTTTGCTCGATGTTTTCCAGTATCGCAGGGCGACCACCAGAAAGGTCATTGTTTAATAATACCGCACAAGGGAAAAAATCATCCACCCCCACGCGCTCGCCTTGACGTTTAAGCGGTTTAAGCCTTAAAGTTTTGCCTGAGGGTAGGCTGATATCGGTCGATTCGACAACTTCGGGATTGAGCGAGCCGATATGCACCTCATAACCGGCATTTTCTATAATTTCTTTGAGGGTACATAGGTTCTCAAGATAATACATATTACGAGTATGGTTTTCAGGAATAATCAACACGCCATCGGTGACCGGGCAGGCTTGAGTAATTGCATTTTGGGTCGCCTGAACTGCCAGTGGTCGTAAATCGGGGTGTAAATTATTAAAACCCGCTGGAAATAAATTGGTATCCACTGGCGCAAGTTTGTAGCCCGCGTTACGCAAATCAACCGAGGCGTAAAAGGGAGCTGGGGTATCACGAAATTGTTGACGAAACCAAGCTTCGATGGCAACGCTATGATCAAGCAGGTGGGATTCAAGCTCAAGCAAAGGGCCTTTAAGCGCCGTTTTTAAATGGGGAACTTGATAAGCGTGCGGCATGGTTGTCGTCTCTTTGGTGAATAATTAAAACGCGAATTATAGCAAATATTAAAACGCTAATTCCCGAGTTTTTTAGTCGGGAATTGGGTTTGGGTTAATTTAAATCACCCCACTGGGCTTGCAATAAACTCAATATTACCGGGGCGGCGGTTTCGGTGCGTAAAATGCGTGAGCCAAGTCGTATAGCGGTCAAACCAGCATTTTGTGCAAGCTGCACCTCCATGTCAGTTAACCCGCCTTCCGGGCCGACGAGCAACGCAAAAGCTTGCAAGTGGCTTGGCTTTGATATGGTTTGGAGTGTCTGCTGGGCATAAGGGTCAAGCACTAGACCTTGTGCGGGTTGTGTGAGTTGACCAATCCAGTGTTCTAATGTAACGGGGGCGTGAACGATGGGAACCTGTGCGCGTCCCGATTGCTCACAGGCGCTAATGACCAAGGCTTGCCATTGTTGGCGGCGTTTTTCCGCTTTGTCCGCGTCTAAGCGCACCTCACAACGATCAGTAAACAGCGGTTGAATTTCTGTTACACCCAGCTCCACGGCTTTTTGCAGTGAATAGTCCATTCGTTCGCCGCGTGAAATACCTTGCAGCAACAGGGTGTTAAGTGGCGATTCGGTATTTGGTCGTTCAAGATGCTCACCGAGAAGAACTTGGGCATCACGACGACTGAGAATCTGAAGCACTCCATCTATTTGCTGCCCCAGCCCATCAAACACCTGCACAGGGTGCGCGTTCTTCAAACGCAATACGGTGAGCGCATAATGTGCTTGATCTTTATTAAGATTTACCACCAGGCCTGGTTGTAAATCCACAGCTAAATATAAACGAGGAATGCGCATAAGCCTTAGTTTTACATTTGTAAATTATCATTGCGCCAGTTTAGGGCGCGGACGATATCGAGGGTGGGTTGGGTTTTGTTCATGCTGTAAAAGTGCAGACCTGGCGCACCGTTATCCAGCAAACGCTGGCAAAGTCGGGTGACATATTCCTGACCAAACTCACGCAGACCCACGGTATCCTCGTCAAAGCTCTCTAAACGGCACTTTAACCAACGCGGCACTTCCGCCCCGCACATTGATGAGAAGCGAATTAACTGCTCATAATTGGTGATCGGCATAATGCCTGGCACGATGGGCAAATCAATCCCGTTTTTCTCACAGTTTTCGATAAAGTAAAAGTAGCTATCCGCATTGAAAAAATATTGGGTAATCGCCGCATCCGCGCCCTGATCGACCTTGTGTTTAAAGTGTTTGATCCCCTGATCACAGTTACGCGCTTGAGGATGGGTTTCAGGATAAGCGGCGACTTCGAGGGTAAATTGAGAACCGGTTTCTTGGCGAATAAACGCCACTAAATCGGCGGCATATTTAAATTCACCCGGGTCCATCATGCCCGAAGGCATATCACCGCGTAACGCCACAATACGTTTGATGCCTAAGTCTTGGTAGGTTTTTAATAACCCACGAATACTGTCTTTAGAAGCGCCAATACAGGTCAAATGCGGCACCGCATCAAAGGGGGTGTTTTGCTGGATGTGCGTCACAGTTTCAAGGGTTTTTTCTTGGGTTGTGCCGCCTGCGCCATAAGTGACCGACACATATTCTGGCTTCAGTACACCCAGCTCATTAATCACCTGATTCAGCTTCTCGCTGCCTTCTGGGGTGCGAGGTGGAAAACACTCAAGGCTAAAACCCTGCGGGTATTTTTGTTGTGATTTCATGCTTACAACCCCGCATCAGCGCGAAGCGCCTCGGCCTTGTCGGTTTTTTCCCAGGTAAACTCGGGTAATTCACGACCAAAATGCCCATAAGCCGCTGTTTTTTGATAAATCGGGCGATAGAGATCCAACATCGCAATCAAGCCTTTTGGGCGTAAATCAAAGTGTTGGGCAACCAATTGTTCAATTTTTGCCACCGCCACTTTTTCAGTGCCAAAGGTGTCAATGCTGATTGAAGTAGGCTGTGCGACACCAATCGCATACGACACCTGAATTTCGCACTTATCAGCCAAACCCGCCGCCACAATGTTTTTCGCCACATAACGCCCTGCGTAAGCGGCTGAACGGTCTACTTTTGATGGGTCTTTGCCTGAAAATGCACCGCCGCCATGCCGCGCCATGCCGCCGTAAGTATCGACAATAATCTTACGACCTGTCAATCCAGCATCGCCCACGGGCCCACCAATCACAAAGCGCCCAGTCGGGTTAATGTGATATTGGGTATTCGCATGCAACCATTCTGTTGGCAAGGTAGGCTTGATAATGGTTTCCATAATCGCTTCGCGTAATTCCGCATTACCAATGTCTGGGCTATGCTGGGTAGAAAGCACAACCGCGTCAATCGCAACAGGTTTGCCGTTTTCATAGCGAAGGGTGACTTGGCTTTTTGCATCCGGACGCAACCAGGCCAGCTCGCCTGATTTGCGAACTGCCGCTTGGCGCTCCATCAAACGGTGGGCATAATAAATCGGTGCGGGCATTAACACATCGGTTTCGTTTGAGGCATAACCAAACATCAAGCCCTGATCGCCAGCGCCCTGTTCATGGTCATCAAACTCATCCACACCCATCGCGATTTCAGGTGATTGTTTGCCGATGGCGGATAATACCGCACAGGTATCGCCATCAAAACCTAAATCAGCGCTGTCATAGCCAATCTCTTTGACCACGTTACGCACAAGCTCCTCCTGGTCAACCCAAGCGCTAGTCGTAATTTCACCGCCCAGCAACACCATGCCGGTTTTAACAAAGGTTTCGCAAGCCACGCGCGCGCGTGGATCTTGGTGCAAAATAGCATCCAGCATCGCGTCAGAAATTTGGTCAGCAATCTTATCAGGATGGCCTTCAGAAACAGATTCAGATGTAAAAACAGTTGTTGTCATGTGCAACCTCGCAATTCAAAAAAACAAAAGTGAGGTACGGAAAGAGGCGGGAATAGTCCTCGCTTTAGCCGTACTTAGTAACGCGCCCGCAAGCTGATTCTCAAATCGGCGCAAAAACATTATTATGTCAGATTTAACAAAAGTGTCAAACAGCAATCCAAATCGGGTGCAATAGAAAGTGAGAAAGATTGCTTCACTGCGTTCGCAATGACACGGGTGTTCGTAATACCATCAAACCTATCCACTCTGCTATACTAGCATTCTGTAAAAACACCAAGCAGGGCCAGCGCATGAAAGAAAAATACCTCAACCTATTCACCGATTACGGCTTCAAACGCCTGTTTGGCGAAGAAGACTCCAAGGACAATCTGATTGCGTTCCTCAATACCCTGTTGCCGCAGAAACATCAAATCCAAGCGCTCAACTTCACCCATAACGAAAAACTCGGTGCCACCCAGCTGGATCGCCGCGCGGTGTTTGATCTGAATTGCACCAGCCCATCCGGTGAACACTTCATCGTTGAAATCCAAAAAGCCAAACAAAAGTTCTTTAAAGACCGCAGCGTCTACTACGCCAGCTTCCCAATCCAACAACAAGCCGAGCGCGGCAACGACTGGGATTTTGAACTCGATGCCGTTTACACCATCGGCATCCTAGACTTTGAATTCGACGAAGACAAATCCGCTGGCAACAAAGATGTGGTGCATACCGTACAGCTCAAAAACCAACACAACCAAGTTTTCTACGACAAATGCATGTTCATATACCTCACCATGCCCAACTTCACCAAAACCGAAGACGAACTCGACACCGACCAAGACAAATGGTTATTCCTATTCAAAAATCTACATAAACTGCACGACATCCCACGCCGACTACAACAACAAATCTTCCTGCGCATCTTCGAAAAAGCCAGCATCGCCAAGTTCACCCCAACTGAGCGCCAAACCTATGAAGCCAGCCTAAAGTATTACCGCGACATGAAAAACGTGATTGATACCCATGTTGAGGAGGCCGAAATCCGTGGCGAGGAGCGTGGAATTGCAAAAGGTCGTGAAGAAGGTCGAATTCAAGAAAAACTAGAAATTGCCAAGACATTAATAAGGAAAGGGTTTGATAACGACATGATTGTTGAACTCACAGACTTACCATCTGACCAAATCCAATCCTTGCGCAAGTGAATAAATTGTAGTTATTCAGCCAAAGCGACGCGGCAATCTCCAGCCAACCGCACATCCAGTCATTCCGGCGAAGGCCAGAACCTCCAGCCGACTGTGCACCACAAACCACACGTCATTCCGGCGAAGGCCGGAATCTCCAGCTAACCGCACATCCCCCGTCATTCCGGCGAAGGCCGGAATCTCCAGCTAACCGCACATCCCCCGTCATTCCGGCGAAGGCCGGAATCTCCAACCGACTGAGCTCTGGTTCAAAAGATTGCTTCACTGCGTTCGCAATGACGGCTGATTCTGTCATTGCGAGGAGCAAAGCGACGCGGCAATCTCCGGCCGACTTTGTACGTCGGTTTGTTCGCCAACCTATTCGGGTTAGCGCTGGCTTCGAAAATCAATCGGTGTACAATCAAACCAATCCTTGAACGCGCGATAAAACGAATTAGTTTCGCGGAATCCTAGCAATAGGGTTATTTCATGCATCGCTAACTGGGTGTTATGTAAATAATGACGCGCCATATCCTTTCGGCAACTGCGGACTATGTCCGAAAAGCGAACCCCTTGATCGGATAGTCGGCGCTCCAAGGTCCGCTTGCCTAAAGCCATGCGCTGAGCCACACGTTCGCTGGTAATTACCCCTGAAGGTAATAGTTCGTTGACAATTTGATAAACAGCATTCACCAAACTTATATCCTCGGCCTGATGCATATCCGCTTTGGCTACACCAGCTTCTAAGCCACTGGTCACAAACCGATTCACTGATAACACCGGATGAGCTAAATCAACAAGCATAAATTCAATCACCGGTTTATCGCCGATCTCGATCTTACAGCCCATTTCCTGCTCGATTTCCAATTGATGCGGCGCCGGATCGGTTAGGGTGACTTTCTGTGGCACCACCTTTCTCGCACTAACATTGCGGCAACTTTTCACCAACCACAAAAAACTCATAATTTGCGCTATACCATACAAAGGAAAATCCTCGCTTAGGCTTTGCAACTCAATGCTTAATCGATCCTGGGTTTCAGTAATATGCCAGCGCACCGGCTCAATGATTTCTTTAAAACGCGCCACTCTGTGCACGCCGCTGACTAGGTTTTCACTGCATTGCAAGGCTAAAAAGGCATGGCCAAACGCCGCCTTTGAAAATCCATCTGCCAATTTAATATGGAAATCATCCTTGCCATAGCGTACCACCAAAGCCTCAAATAGCTTGCTGATTTGGAGCGCGGTTATATATAAGCTATTTAACTTCTCGCCATGGGTTGATATACCAATCGCGTTAAGCACCGGTTCACTATCCACGTCCAAGGTGTAACAAGCCGCATAAAATTCCTGACAGATATTGTATGTTTTAGCGTTCATCGGGGTCTCATTGTTTAGGTTATAAATCATTCGTTTCGCTATTTTAAGACAAAAATAGCGTTTAAAAACACGCAAAACCGAGATTGACGCAAATTGATAGAAAACTGGCAAATATGGATAGTTAAATTTTGAGCGATCTTCTTTATCATTAGATTAAATCGAAAAACCCCAGTTTTTATAAGCGCTGGAAGTTCGCATTTAATGAATTTCACCCGTGCTGGGATAGGTTATCTAACAATATTAAAACAATGAAAGGGAGTTCTCTATGCGTCATCAAAAACATCATTTAACCCTGCTCGCGCTGCTGGCCGGGCTGACATCGCAAACACTGGCCCACGCCCAAACCCCCGACGCCGGCTCATTACTGCGTGACCAAGAAGCCAACATCCCCCAATTTGACATCACCCCCGCCTTCGGCTCGCAACTCCCTGCGCCGATGCCCGATACAGGCGAAACCATCCTCCTTAAGTCGGTAATATTTGAAAACTATAACGGCCTCGCCACCGAACCCGAACTCCAGCGCATCATCCAAGATGCGATAGGCCAACAGCACGGCTTTAACAGCTTGCAACATCTTGCCGCCAAAATCACCGAATACCTTAATGACAAAGGCTACTTCCTCGCCTTCGCCTACTTACCCGAACAAGACATCACCGAAGGTAACCTGATAATCCGCATCCAACCCGGACGCATAGAAGGCGGCGGCAACTGGGAACGCAACGTCACCGCGGGGCAGGGCGTTAACCTCAGCAACCAACGCATCAACCAAACCCTTAACCACGCGCTACGCCCCGACCAAAACGACATTATCCGCGCCACCAAAATGGAACGCGGCATGCTCCTGCTTAACGACCTCGCTGGGGTGAGCGCCACCTCCAATCTCCAGCGCGGCCGCGAATTTGGCACCACCCGGGTCGATGTCGCCTTTCGCGCCACCCCACGCTACACCGGCAACGCCTGGATCGACAACTACGGCAGCTACTACACCGGCGCATGGCGTGCCAACGC
>NZ_JYNN01000005.1 GCF_000934765.1 Thiomicrospira microaerophila
GATCAGAGAGTGCAAGCTTGTGTTTGATAATCAGTGCACCGATCACCAAACGTGCGGGTTTGGCGGGACGACCGCGTTTTTGATTGAGCTTGGCATAGTAGCTTTGGGCGAAGTCATCCCATGGAATGCACTGTGCAAGTTGAACCCAGCGGTTTTGTGGATCAAGATCTGATTGGAAGGGCCAATCGAATTCGCTGAGTGATAATTGGGTTACAGAGTGGTCTCGAATCATTTTTGTGCACGCTTTTTTATATCTTGGGGCTGAAAAACTGTGCATTACTATACCACAAAAACAAGTATTTTTGTTTTAAAACAATGATTTATATTTTCTGAGCAGACTCTAATTAAAGAAAAATATTTGGCTGACCCCTTAAGTGCCGAAGGCGCGGCCAAGGTGGGTGGGCGCTGGAATGCCGAAGGCACGCCTATGCTTTATACCAGCGCCAATGCCGCGACTGCAAAGTTAGAAATCTTGGCAGGTGTGAATGAATATGCCACATTGGCAGAATTTAAGCTGGTTTGCATCGAGATTCCGGATGACAACCTATATATGATCACCGTTGACGAGCTGGTTAATGCTCAAAAAACAATGGAAAGTACGCTGGCTTGGGATGCCGATATACGCCCGGAATTTACTGTGGACCTAGGTGAAACATGGTTCAGCAGCATGGAAACCCTGGCATTAGGCGTACCTTCAACATTAAGCGCCCATGATTACAATATTCTGATCAACACAACGCACCCAGACTTTAAAAAAGTCAAAGTACATAAAGTAACGAATGAAGGAATGAGTCAACGCTTAGCCATACGACAAGAGCCTATTGGCCTTTAGTCCGGCTGGCTCCTAAACGCCTGTTATAGAGGAAAACATCTGATATTGATTAGCGCCCCTAATCACACGCCTTCCTCCGTTTTTCAAATCATGATTTCACATAGCGATCTACGTGACGCTGAAGCCAGAGCTCCAACAGTGCGCAGTGCCATAGTTTTGAGCCTTTGATTGCGGTGAAGTTTTCTTCTGCTTCTGGGTTGGCTAATAGGCGCGCAATATAGTCTGGGTTAAATAAACGGCGCTGCTTCGCTGCCTCGCTGGTCAAAATCGATTTCATAAACTCATAAAACTCGCCGCGCACATATTTTAACGCGGGCATCGGAAAATAGCCTTTGGGGCGATCAATCACTTCATCCGGTACGATGCCACGCGAAATGCGTTTTAATAGGGTTTTACCGCCATCATCCAACTTTAATTCAGGTGGCGCAGACATCACCGCTTCCACCAACAAATGATCCAAAAACGGCACTCTGGCTTCCAAGCCCCAAGCCATGGTCATATTATCCACGCGCTTAACCGGATCATCCACAATCAGCGTAGTAGAATCTAATCGCAACACCTGGTCTAAAAAGCTATCGGCACCCGGCTCGGTTAAACGGTCTTCAATAAACGCCGAGGTCACATCCTCTGTATGATAACGCGCATCGACCGTCTGCAACCATTCTTGATGTGTGCGGTCAAAATAACGCGGCGCAAATCGCTCCAACGCACTGCCCTGCGCTTGTGCCATTTGTGGATACCAAAAATAGCCGCCAAAGACTTCATCCGCGCCCTGTCCTGACATCACCACCTTGACGTCTTTTGATACCTGTTCGGATAATAAATAAAACGCCACCGCATCCTGACCGACCATCGGCTCGGACATCGCATCAATCGCCTCAGGCAAGCGGGGCAACACCTCGGCATTCGGCACAATATATTTATGATGTTTGGTTTGATAACGCTCAACCACTAGATCGGAATACTCAAACTCCGAGCCTTTTTCCTCTGGCGCATCTTCAAAACCAATCGAGAAGGTACGAATATCCTGCGCGCCGGCCTCGGCCAACAGCGCCACAATTAAACTCGAATCCAAACCACCAGACAATAACACCCCCACCGGCACATCCGCCGCATCCAAGCGTTTCATCACCGATTGTTTTAATAAATCATGGGTTAAATACAACCAGGCCTGGTTGTCTTTTGGCTGTTCTGGACGCTGTGCATTCAACGACCAATAACGTTTTTTAAACATCTGTCCATCCGGATTCACCACCAACCAATGACCGGGTTCAAGCTTGCGAATCCCCTTCAAAATCGTATGGGGCGCGGGAATCACCGCGTGCAAGGTCAATTGATGATGCAAGCCTACAGGGTCAATCTCGGTATCGACGCCGCCCGCCGCTAGCAAGGCCTGGGTATTGGAGGCAAAACGTAGGCCGCCATCGACCTGCGCATAATACAAAGGCTTAATACCAAAACGATCTCGCGCCATCAACAACTGTTCGTGATGATCATCCCAAATGGCAAACGCAAACATCCCTTCAAACCGAGTGACACACTCCATCCCCCACTGGCGATAGGCTTTTAAAATCACCTCCGTATCCGAATGCGAGCGAAACACCTGCCCCAAACCGATCAACTCATCGCGCAAGGCTTGATAGTTATAAATACAACCGTTAAACACCAGGCTTAACTCTTGATCAATCATCGGCTGATGACCGGCTGGCGACAAGTCTATAATCGCCAAACGTCGATGCCCAAAACCGACTTGGTTTTGTGTCCAAACACCGCCATCATCCGGCCCACGACGTTCTAGCTCTTTGAGCATGGTATTGAGGGTTTGCTGGCTCGACACGCCACCCTGCCATAAAAATTCACCACAAATTCCGCACATAGGATTCTCTTTTGATCAGTTAGTTTGGGTTATTTTACAGGTTTAATCTGTCTTAAACCAAGCCTTGATCATACTGGCACTCGGAACGCCACCAGAATGGACGACTTGACCGTTTACCACGACCGAAGGGGTGGTCATCACACCGTATTTAGCGATTTCGGCAATATCTTCAACCTTTTCGAGTTGTACGCTAAGCCCTAGCGCTTGGGTGACCTTTTCAACCTGGTTGAAAGCGTTTTTACAATTTGCACAGCCGGTACCTAGAACTAAAATATGGTAGCTTTCAGCCTGATTAACCGCTACCGCTTCCTCAGCACGACAGCTGGTTTTAGTATCACCGCCACTGCAACAGGCCTGGTTGGTTTTGTCAGAGGGCGTGTTATTGTGATCACAACAAGCTTTGCTTTGTTGCTTTGCTACTTCTTGCTTTGCCGCTTGTTGCTTGGGCTGGCTTCCACAGCTACCGCCCGGACAACATTCACCGGTTTTAGACAATTTGGATAGCATACCGGCTGGACAAAATCCGGTATAGGTCGCTTGCAAACCCATGACACCGGCAAACAAACTAATCCACAACCAACTAGGGCTGAACAAATCAACCTGCCCCACTAAATGCGCAATCAAAATCGGCGCAATTACCATTAAGCCCATCAACCTTACCGCGATATTACCTTTCATCTTTTTCTCCTTAAAATTACAAACCTATGCATAAATAAAATTAAACATCCAACCCACTAACACAAACGATACCGCTAAAATTACCACAAACCAAATCAGCGCAGGCCACTTAATCACCTTACGCAAAATAATCAACTCTGGCAAAGACAAGGCGGCTATCGACATCATTAAAGCTAAGGCGGTACCAATCGGCACATCCTTGCCCAACATCGCCTCAATCACCGGAATCACGCCCACCGCATTCGAATAGAGCGGAATTCCCATTAACACCGCGGCGGGCACTGACCACCAGGCCTGGTTGGTTAAATTAGCTTCCACCCATTCTTGCGGCACATAGCCATGAAACAACGCACCGACCGCAATCCCCGCCAATACCCATTTCCACAAACGGCGAAAAATTTCTTTGACCTCGGCAACGGCATTCTGGTGACGTCCGCTAAACGACTTATCCACCACCCGCCCTTGCTGTCCTGCCGCCATTTTAATATCCCAAACATAGGATTCGACCCAGCGTTCGGTTTTCAACTTTTCCATAATCACTCCGCCCACATAAGCCACCACCAGGCCTGCGAGCAAATAAAGCATCGCCACTTCCCAACCTAGCAAATAGATCAGCATCACCAGCGCAATTTCATTAATCATCGGGCTGGCAATCAAAAACGAAAAGGTCACCCCCATTGGAATACGCGCTTCAACAAAGCCGATAAATAGCGGCACCGATGAACAAGAACAAAACGGGGTAATCGCGCCCAGCGTAATCGCCAAACTGCGCGCTAACCACTGTGGCTTGCCCTGCACAAACTCGCGCACCTTTTCCGGTGCGACAAATGCACGCAGCCAGCCCATTAGATAAATCACCAGCGCCAGCAAAAAGAAAATCTGCGCCACATCCATCACAAAAAACTGCACCGCCGCGCCCAATCGATCATCCGGCGACAGACCTAAAAGGTCATACGCCACCAAATCGCCAAGCTGCTCAAAAAGCTTCATAACCTATCTCCAATACAATTGCGCCCTACTATATCTGATTTTTCAAATACAAGCAAAAACAATCTTGAGCATTTGCGATTGTTTCCACATTCGATTACCATTGACTTTGTTTTATTTAGGGCCAACCTACCATGCTGATTCATGCTTCTCATATTCTCCAAACCTCAGAAAAAAAAGCAAAACGCCTAAAAGCGCGACTCGATGCGGGTGAACTTCGTTTTGAGGAAGGGGTTGAACGCTATTCGGACTGTCCATCGAAAGCACATCAGGGTGATTTAGGCTGGTTTGCGCCAGGGGTATTGCCACAAAAATTTGAGAAAGCACTCTGGCAGGCCCCTCTCAATCAAGTCAGCGAACCCGCTGAATCGGAATACGGCTGGCATTTGTTTTTTGTCCACGCCAAGAGCGCCGCGCATGGCTGATTGGATAGAAAGCCAAGCACTCGAAGTGCTCAAACGCGTTTTTGGTTATGCCGCTTTTCGCCCGCAGCAGTTTGAGATTATTCGTGATCTAGTAGAGGGTCAGGATTGTTTTGTATTGATGCCGACCGGCGGCGGTAAATCCCTGTGTTATCAAATCCCAGCGTTTTTACGCTCAGGCACAGCGATAGTCGTATCGCCATTGATTGCATTGATGCAAGATCAAGTGGCCGCGTTACAAGCCAATGGCGTGTCGGCGCAAATGCTCAATTCCTCTCAAGACCCACAAACCAGCGATCATGTGCTGAATCTCTTGCACGCTGGCGAACTTGACCTGTTGTATGTCTCGCCAGAACGCCTGTTAATGAGCGGTTTTTTAGCCCAACTGCAAACCTTACCGATAGCATTATTTGCCATCGACGAGGCACACTGTGTTTCGCAATGGGGACATCAATTCCGCCCGGAATACAGCCAAATTGGTGCGCTGCGTGAGCGCTTCCCGAATGTGCCGTTTATCGCCCTCACCGCGACCGCCGACCACACCACGCAAGCCGACATTCTGCAACAACTGCATCTGCAGCAGCCACAGGTGCATCTCGGCAGTTTTGATCGCCCCAATATTCGCTATACCGTGGTCGAAAAACACCAGCCCTTTAAACAACTCCTCGATTTTTTAAAACAGCAAAAAGGTGAGGCCGGCATTATCTATGCCCTTAGCCGTAAACGTGTTGATGAACTCAGCGCCAAACTACAAGCCGAAGGCTATAGCGTCGGCGCCTATCACGCCGGACTCAGCGCACAAACACGCCATCAAGTTCACCATGACTTTCTGCATGATCAAGTCGATATCGTGGTCGCGACGGTGGCGTTTGGCATGGGGATTGACAAACCGAATGTGCGTTTTGTGGTGCATTACGATGTGCCCAAAAATATCGAAGGCTACTACCAAGAAACCGGGCGTGCTGGGCGCGATGGCTTGCCCTCACAAGCCTTGCTATTATTTGGCATGCAAGATGTCGTGACCGCGCGCCAGTTTGTCGAAAACGTACAAGACCCAAACCAGCGCCGGCTCGAAACCCACAAGCTGAACAGCATGGTGGGGTTTGCCGAAGCGCAAACCTGTCGGCGTAATCTGCTGCTCAACTACTTTGGCGAGAACAAACAACAACCCTGCGGCAACTGCGACATCTGCCTCAACCCGCCCGAACTATTTGACGCCACCCAAGCGGCGCAAAAAGCGCTTTCCTGTGTATATCGTCTAAACCAAGGGTTTGGGGCTAAACATGTGATCGATGTGTTACGCGGGCTCGACAACGAACGTATTCGCCAATTTGATCACCAGCAACTCAGTACCTACGGCATAGGCAAAGAGTACAGCGCCCATCAATGGAACAGCATTATTCGCCAACTGATTCATCTCGGTTATTTGTTTCAAGACCTACAACACTACTCGGTTTTAAAATTTACCGAACGCGCCGGTGCGCTATTAAAAGGTCAAGAAACCTTACAGTTGGCCATGCCGAAAAAAGAAACCGCCCGAAGCAACAAAAGCGCGAAAAAAAGCGCCAGCAGCCTCAGCGAAGAAAACCAGGTTTTATTCGAAGCACTGCGTGCGCTACGCCGCCAAATCGCCGAGCAACAAAATGTACCCGCCTTTGTGGTTTTCGGTGACGTCAGCCTCATCGACATGGCACAAAAACGCCCGCAAACCGAAGACGACTTCCTCGAGGTCAGCGGCGTAGGCCAAGCCAAACTAGAACGCTACGGCGAAGCCTTCCTAACCCTAATCCGCGCTCAATAGGCAGGCCTGGTTAGCGGTTCTTGGGATCTGATAACCGATCAACCCTCGTTTTTTTCAGTGCTTGCTTACAAAACCCCTTGTTATTCGATGCATTTACTGCCAGAATCAAACTTGTGTTTTTATTAGAATAAGGAGAAGCGCATGGCGACGATTACATTGAAAGGCAATCCAATTGAAACAGTAGGGGAACTTCCAGCTATCGGCACGATGGCGCCTGAAGCGGCATTAACCCAAGCCGATTTAAACGATATTTTATTAGCTGACCTGAAAGGGTCACGCTTGGTTTTGAATGTATTTCCAAGTATTGACACCAGCGTGTGTGCCGCCTCGGTTCGCGCGTTTAACCAGCAAGCGGCACAACTCGATAACACCAAAGTGTTATGTATTTCAGCCGACTTACCCTTTGCGCAAGCACGATTTTGCGGCGCAGAAGGCATTGAAAACCTGATGATGCTTTCAACTTTTCGCCATGATGTGTTCGGTTCGGCCTTTGGTTTAACCATTAAAACGGGACCACTAGCGGGCTTACTCTCCCGTGCCATTATTTTGATCGATGAAACGGGTCAGATTATCTACACCGAACAAGTGCCTGAGATTGCACAAGAACCTAACTATAGCGCGGCGTTAACTTCACTATAACTTCCCCTCCTTTTCTCAACTCGCCGAGCAACCAAGCCTTTATGCCTGTAGGCTAGGGTTGCTTAGCTTAACCCCACACAGATTTTCTATTTGGAAAAAGTCTTTTTATATTTTGATGATTATCATTGTCTGACGAAAAATGTATCATGCAATTAAAAGGAGATTTACCATGAAAAAACTAAAGGCGTTATTTATCGGTGCGGCGGCGGTGTTACTTGCGCCGTTTGCTCAGGCGCAAGCCACCACCTATGATATTGATGTGCCAGGGATGCACGCTTCGATTAACTTTAAAGTCAACCATTTAGGCTTTAGCTGGCTAGTGGGACGGTTTGATAAGTTTGAGGGTTATTATGTGCATGACCCCAAAAACCCAGCGAATGAAAAGGTTCAGGTCACGATTGATACCCGTAGCATCAACTCCAACCATGCCGAGCGCGATCGTCATTTACGCAGTGATGATTTTTTAAACGTACGTCGCTACCCTGAAGCGAAGTTCGTTAGCACTAGCGTGGTCAACCAAGCCGATGGCAGCAAATTGATAAAAGGCAACTTTACACTGAATGGCGTAACCCAGCCTTTAGAGATAGTCGCGACTAAAATTGGCGAAGGCACGGACCCTTGGGGTGGCTATCGTTCGGGTTTTGAAGGGTCAACCGAGTTTAAAATGAAAGACTTTAATTTTAAACGTGATTTAGGCCCAGGTTCTGCAACCGTTTATCTGAATTTACATATTGAAGGTATTAAACGTTAAGTAGTAGTGTCTATTGCCGAGTGTGCGTGCGCTTCAGAGATTGCCGCGTCGCTACGCTCCTCGCAATGACCGTGACACACGGCGTGGGAGCGAGGTTAAATCTTCTCCCGTCATCTCGGCGAAGGCCGGAATCTATTGAGCTAGCCGGTACTTTCGATTACACACCATTGAGTGGCCTCTCTTACCAGTAATGTAAAACTAAACCAATTAAGACAACCAGGCCTGCCCAGTGATTTAGCTTAAAGGCTTCAAAGCACATTAAGGGGTCACGATCCTTAATCATCCACTGATGGTAACCAAACATCACTGCCACAGCCACTAGGCTCAGATAATAGATCAAACTGAGCGCATAGAGCAACCCTAACCAAACTAGCAGACCCAGCATGAGCCCTTGCAGCATGCCGATAATCAGCCGGTCATAGTCACCAAACAATACCGCTGTCGATTTAATCCCCACTTTTAAATCATCCTCCCGATCAGCCATCGCATAAAGCGTATCGTAGATCAGTGTCCATACCAACACGATGGCAAACAACAACCAGGCCTGGTTAGGAATCTGGTTTTGTACCGCCGCAAAGCCCATCGGAATCGCCCAGGCAAAAGCCGCGCCGAGAAACAACTGTGGCCAATGGGTAAAACGCTTGGTAAAAGGATAAAGTGCCGCTAAGGCAACCGCACCCAGGGATAGAAATATCGTAAAGGGATTAAGCAGCAGCACAAGGCTAAAGCCAATCAAACAAAGCAATACAAAAAAAACCAACGCCTGCTTCGGCGAAATGATCCCTGTTGCTAATGGACGATGACAGGTGCGGGCCACCTCACCATCCCAATGGCGATCGGCATAATCATTAATTACGCAGCCTGCTGAGCGCATAATAATGGCACCCAAAATAAACACTAAAAGTACCAGGCCAGGTGGTTTACCTTCTGCCGCCAACCATAATGCCCAAAGCGCTGGCCAAAGCACCAAATAAATGCCGACGGGTTTATCCAAACGCATCAGCTGAATATAGGCATTGACCTTTGAGTTAGAACTCGCTGAAGACATGCGTATAGCCCATTTGTTTTAACCAAGCAATGCCCAAAGGGCTGGCTTCGATTTCATAGCTAATTTCATTGTAACGTTCACTGTGATGCAAGGTAATTTTAGCCTTGTCTTTTTCCCAGGTTGACATCACCGTCCAACCCATTAAGTGACTTTGACCGCCATCAAACCCAGTACGCTCCCAGCCTTGCTCGGCTAACTGCTGTTGAATTTGCTGATATTGCTGCTCTGTTAACATACGTACCCTTTAGGATTTTTTAACTGGCTTCTGCCAACCTTTTATCGTCAACTGCTTAGCGCGACTTAGGGTTAGCTCACCCTGTGGCGCCGTTTTCGTAATCGTCGAACCGGCACCAATGGTTGCATCATCTTCAATCGTAACGGGCGCAACCAATTGCGTATCCGAGCCAACAAACACCCGGTCACCAATAATAGTTTGGTGTTTATTAACACCGTCATAATTACAGGTAATGGTGCCCGCACCGATATTCACGCCAGCGCCCATTTGGGTATCACCAATATAACTAAGATGGTTGACCTTAGACCCCTGAGCAATACACGACTTTTTAACTTCAACAAAATTTCCGATATGAACCTGATCAGCAAGCTCCGTATCCGGACGAAGACGCGCATAGGGGCCAATCTGACAAGCCGCACCGACCTTAGCCTGCTCCAGATGACTAAAAGGCTTAATATGTGTGCCTTGTGCAATTTCAACATCTTTTAGAACACAATTAGCGCCAATCTTAACGCCATCCGCTAATTTAACCTGACCCTCAAAGACCACATTAACATCAATTTCAACATCCTGACCAATTTCAACCTGACCACGAATATCAATTCTTCGTGCGTCAATAAGCGTTGCGCCCTGCTCCATCAACAAGCAGGCCTGCTGATATTGATATTGACGCTCTAAATCCTGTAGCTGGACTTTATTGTTCACGCCCAAAACTTCAATTTCATCACTAGGTGAACAGGTCTGAACCTGAAAACCATCCGCCACCGCTTTAGCGATAATATCAGTAAGATAATACTCACCTTGTGCATTGTCATTGCTGAGGTGCGCTAACCAACCAAAAAGCTGCTGACCCTGCACCGCCATAATGCCCGTATTGACTTCTTGAATCGCTAATTGAGCATCACTCGCGTCTTTTTGTTCGACAATCTGTTCTACTCTACCCTCCAGATTCCTGACTATACGACCATAGCCAGTCGGATTCGCTAAAGGGATCGTCAACAATGCAAGTGGGTGTGATTCGTCCAGCAATGACAAGAGCATTTCTAATGTTTCAGGCTGGGTTAAAGGCACATCTCCATATAAAATTAACACCTGATCATGTGCAGTAATGAAGGATTCAGCTTGCTGCACAGCATGCCCCGTACCTAACTGCTCAGTTTGCATACACCAAACAAGGTTAGGCTCAACCAGTGCCTGCTTAACAAGCTCGGCACCATGACCAATCACGCCAATGATTTGTTCTGGCTGCAATTGTTCAGCCCTATGAATAACATGCCATAACAATGGTTTTGCCGCTAAAGGCTGCAAAACTTTTGGCAAGCTAGAACGCATCCTTGTTCCTTTGCCTGCAGCTAAAATAACAACTTTTAAACCCATAGTATTTCTCCAATTTAATCTTAAGCATTTTAAAGCAGTTATCACAAACAGTAAAACGCTTAAGATTAAATCAGGGCAAACGCATCTAAAGTAAATAATAAATCAACAATTTACAACCAGCTCTCGCTCCCACGTTGAACGTGGGAGCGCCTTGGACTTGGGTTTGATCGCTATTTCAGAGGTTAAATCGGTCTGCATTCCCACGCACAGCGTGGGAACGAGGTTAATCATTCCTATCGCTATGATTTTTACGATTATTTAGATGCGTTTACCCTGAAGATTAAATAGAATTAAATGTTGAACAAAAAAAAAGCGCCTTGCGGCGCTTTTTCTTGGGGAGGATATTATGCCATCCCAGTTTTTTGCAAACGCTCACGTAATTTTGTGATTGTTTGAATTTGGGCAACCGCTTCAGCGAGTTCAACTTGCGCACGCGCAATATCAACTTCACTTTTCACGTTTTCCATTGCATCCTCAGCACGTTGTTTTGCTTCAGCTGCTAGTGATTCATCCAAGTCATGCGAACGAACACAAGTGTCAGCTAAAATAGTTACAACATGAGGCTGCACTTCAATAGTACCGCTATTAATGTAATATGAATCTTCTTCATCACCACTCTTAACACGTACTTCACCAGGCTTTAACTGGCTCAAAAACTGGGTATGAAGAGGAAGGATACCAACCTCTCCATTGGCAGCCTGTGCGAAAAGCATATCGGCTTTTCCTGAGAAAATCTCACCTTCCGCACTTACGATATCTACTTGCATAGAGACTGCCATGACCTATTACCCCTTATATTTCTGAGATTTCTCGATGACCTCATCAATGGTTCCACAGAACATGAATGCCTGCTCAGGCACATCATCCATTTCACCACTCAAAATCATTTTGAAACCACGAATGGTTTCAGCTAGAGGAACATAACGTCCATCTTCACCGGTAAACACTTTCGCCACGAAATAAGGCTGAGAGAAGAAACGCTGCATCTTACGAGCACGCGCTACTAAAGCACGATCTTCTTCAGAAAGCTCATCCATACCCAAAATGGCGATGATGTCTTTCAATTCCTTATAACGCTGAAGTGATTGCTGTACACCGTTAGCCACATTGTAATGCTCTTGACCTACAACCAATGGATCCAACTGACGTGAAGTTGAATCTAGTGGATCGATCGCAGGGTAAATACCTGTTTCTGCGATAGAACGGTTAAGTACTACAGTCGCATCCAAGTGAGCAAAGGTTGTAGCAGGTGACGGGTCAGTTAAGTCGTCAGCTGGAACATATACCGCTTGGATAGAAGTGATAGAACCTGTTTTTGTTGATGTAATACGCTCTTGCACTTCACCCATTTCCTGGGCAAGTGTAGGCTGGTAACCTACCGCAGAAGGCATACGACCTAACAATGCAGATACTTCAGTACCCGCTAGAGTGTAACGGTAGATGTTATCTACAAAGAACAACACGTCACGACCTTCATCACGGAAGAACTCTGCCATGGTTAGACCTGTTAGGGCAACACGTAAACGGTTTCCGGGTGGCTCGTTCATCTGACCATAAACCAAGGCAACCTTATCAAGTACGCCACCTTCATTCATTTCATGGTAAAAATCGTTACCTTCACGAGTACGCTCACCTACACCTGCAAATACAGAGTAGCCTGAGTGTTCAATCGCGATGTTACGGATTAATTCCATCATGTTTACCGTTTTACCAACACCCGCACCACCGAATAGACCTACTTTACCACCCTTAGCGAATGGGCAAATCAAGTCAATAACCTTAACGCCTGTTTCTAGTAGCTCTTGTGAAGCCGCTAGTTCTTCAAACTTAGGGGCTTTACGGTGAATAGGCATACGCGTATCAGCCGCAACTGGACCTGCGTTGTCAATCTCATTTCCTAACACATCAAAGATGCGTCCAAGCGTTGCTTTACCCACTGGTACAGTAATAGCTGAACCGGTGTTGCTAACGATCATTCCACGCTTTAAGCCATCAGATGAACCCATCGCAATAGCGCGAACCACGCCATCACCGATTTGTTGTTGAACCTCTAGGGTCAAACCTTTATCATCAACTGTTAAAGCATCATGAACTTTAGGTAACGCAGCACCTTTAAACTCGACGTCGATAACCGGGCCGATAATTTGTACTATTTTTCCACTCATGATATTAAACCTTTTTTTGCAAATACAAACCTAGACTGCAGAAGCACCTGCAACAATCTCTGACAGCTCTTGTGTAATCGCTGCTTGACGAGCTTTGTTGTAAGCAAGTTGTAGCTCTTTAATCATCTTGCCAGCATTGTCAGACGCACTCTTCATGGCGACCATACGGGCTGATTGTTCACAGGCCACGTTTTCAACAACTGCACCAAAAACACTACTTTCAACATAACGAACCATCAAGGTATCCAGTGCTTCTTTAGCATCTGGTTCATAGAGATAGTCCCAATGTGTTGCATTTTTGTCCTCCTCAATAACCAGAGGAACAAGTTGTTCGATTGCTACGTTCTGTGACATGGCAGATAAAAACTGATTCGATGCAATGTGAACTGCATCAATATCACCATTTTCGAAACGATCAAGCATTACCTTGATTGTTCCTACTAGGTCACTGATATGAGGTGAATCACCCAAATCAGCTTTAGAAGCAACAACGTTCCCACCAAAATGTTTAAAGAAAGCCAAAGCCTTTTTACCAATTAAGGCTAATTCGACTTCTACATTTTGCTCTTTCCAAACTTTAAGCTGTTTTAGTGTTTTACGGAATAGGTTGGTATTTAAACCACCACATAAACCACGATCAGACGAAACAACGATCAATCCAACACGTTTTACGGGACGATCAAGAGTAAACGGATGTTTGTACTCATGATGGGCACCTGCAACGTGGCCAATTACGCGTTTCACCTTTTCAACATAGGGGCGCGTCGCGGTCATGCGTGCTTGCGCTTTACGCATTTTCGACGCGGCCACCATTTCCATGGCTTTGGTGATTTTTTGGGTATTTTTTACTGACGCGATTTGCGTCCGTATTTCTTTACTACCGCCTGCCATGGTCAATCCCTCTTAGTAAACGCCGGTTGATTTGAATGACGTAATACCAGCTTTAACACCAGTAATAATTTCATCATTCCAGTCACCCTTAACGTTGATTTTAGCCATTAAGTCAGCTTGTGAAGAGTTCATGTAAGCGTGAAGCGCGGCTTCAAAATCACCTATTTTCTCAACATCAACATCATCAAGGAAACCTTCGTTAGCGGCATACAGAGAAACAGCCATTTCAGCAATAGTTAGAGGCATAAATTGTCTCTGCTTCATCAGCTCAGTAACACGCTTACCACGTTCTAGCTGGGCTTTAGTTGCTGAGTCTAGGTCAGATGCAAACTGAGCAAATGCAGCTAGCTCACGATACTGGGCTAGGTCAAGACGAATACCGCCACCTAGTTTCTTGATCGCTTTAGTTTGAGCAGCACCACCAACACGAGATACAGATAGACCAGCGTTAATCGCAGGACGGATACCCTTCGCAAACAAACCTGTTTCCAAGAAAATCTGACCATCTGTGATCGAGATTACGTTGGTCGGTACGAATGCAGATACGTCACCCGCTTGGGTTTCGATAATCGGTAGCGCCGTTAAAGAACCAGTCTTACCTTTTACTTCACCGTTGGTGAAAGCTTCAACATACTCTTCGCTAACACGAGAAGCACGCTCAAGTAAACGAGAGTGAAGATAAAATACGTCACCAGGGAAAGCTTCGCGACCTGGTGGACGACGTAATAACAATGAAATTTGACGGTAAGCTTGTGCTTGTTTAGTCAAATCATCATAGATAATTAACGCGTCTTCACCACGGTCACGATAGTATTCACCCATCGCACAGCCAGCATAAGCCGCTAAGAACTGTAATGCAGCAGGATCTGATGCATTCGCGGCCACAACAATGGTGTTTTCCATTGCGCCGTATTCTTCTAGCTTGCGTACAATGTTGTTTACAGTAGAGGCTTTCTGGCCCATCGCTACGTAAACACATTTGATGCCTGTATCTTTCTGGCTGATTACCGCATCAATCGCGATAGCTGTTTTACCCGTCTGGCGGTCACCGATAATCAACTCACGCTGACCACGACCCACAGGAATCATCGAGTCAATAGACTTGATACCGGTCATCATCGGCTGATCAACAGACTTACGATCGATTACACCGGGTGCTATACGCTCGATAGGCGAGCTCAATTTAGTATCAATTGGACCTTTGCCATCAATTGGACGACCTAAACCGTCAACAACACGGCCCATTAACTCTGGACCAACCGGTACTTCTAAAATACGTCCTGTACAGGTAACTTTGTCACCTTCAGAAATGTGTTCATATTCACCTAGAACAACCACACCTACAGAATCACGCTCAAGGTTAAGCGCCATACCAAAGGTTTGTTCGTCAAACTGAACCATCTCACCATACATCACATCTGACACGCCGTGGATTAGCGCGATACCGTCAGCTATACTGACTACAGTACCTTCACTACCAGACTCGGCAGTGACCTCAAAACCCGCGATGCGGTTTTTGATCAAGTTACTGATTTCAGAGGGATTCAATTGCATGTGTCTTCCTCTCAATTAATTGGCTATTGCTGCACGAAGTTTTTGTAGTTGCGTATGAGCTGTGTTATCAATAACCCAGTCACCCACTTTAATACGAAGACCAGAAACCAATGTTTTATCTACTTGGTAATCTATATCTACCTGCGCATTAAACTTCGAATTTAAAGCAGCACTTAATTTACTTTTTTGCTCAACCGTAGGTTCTAACGCAGAAACTACGTAGGCTTGAACGCGTTTATCTTCTGCCGTTTTAAGCTGCCCAAAAATTTGAGCAACCTGACCAACAGCATTTAAACGTCCATTTTCAGCCATTGCATTCAACAGATTTTTGGCTTGTGTTGTTAAATCTGCACCTAGAATACCTGCAAAAACAGATACCTTGTTTTCATTTGAAACACTAGGATTGGCAATCAGTTTTGCCATTACAGCATCACTGGCAATCAATGCCAGATTATTTAACAAATCAGACCATTGGCTTAGCTTGTTTTGCTCTTTAGCATAACTAAAGGCAGCTTCTGCATAGGGTCGAGCGGTTGTGATTAATTCTGCCATCGCATTATCCTTAGATTTGTTTTACTAAGGTATCAAGCATCTCATTATGAGCCTTAGCATCGACTTCTTTGTTCAGGATTTTTTCAGCACCTGATACAACCAAAGCGGCGACTTCTTTACGAAGCTGCTCTCTAGCTCGGCTAATTTCTTGCTCAACATCTGCCTGGGCGGCCGCTTTAATGCGCTCTGCTTCTTCTGCAGCCTTTACTTTCGCATCTTCTACGATTTCAGTACTGCGTTTTTCAGCTTGACTTAGCACATTTTGCGCTTGAACTTTAGCATCTTTCAACACGTCTTTTGCGCGTTGTTCTGCTAACTCAAGTTCATGCTTGCCTTTTTCTGCTGCAGAAAGACCATCAGCAATACGCTTTTGACGATCTTCCATAAGCTTAGACATTGGCCCCCACAGCACCTTATTCACGAACCAGATCAATAACACAAAGGTTATAATCTGGATGATTAGGGTTGCATTTATACTCACGGTGGTTACCTCGTCATTCGTTGGTTAAAATTACAAATATCGACTATTAAATTAAGCGCCGACAGCTGCTTGTAATGCACCTACGAATGGGTTAGCGAACAAGAACCACATTGCGAATGCCAAGATAATGAACGGAAATGATTCCATAAGACCCGCGAAAATGAACATATTGGTCATTAATGCAGGACGCATTTCTGGTTGACGAGCAATGCCTTCCAATGTTTTAGAACAGATAAGACCCCAACCAATTGCAGAACCCATACCTGCAGCTGCCAAAATTACACCTACACCAATCGCAGTTGCGGCATAAATATCAGCAATCATAGTAGCAGTTACTTCCATTGACTTTCTCCTAAGTTTTTAAAGTTAAAGTTAAAAAAAGCTTTTTACCAAAACGGTAGGTGCGCTTAAACCCTTTTTAACTGTCTAGCTTAGCCAGACAGTCTTTTTACAAAATCTATCTATTAATGACCTTCGTCATGCGCCATAGCAAGATAAACAATGGTGAGCACCATAAAGATAAAGGCTTGTAGAGTGATAATCAAAATATGGAATATCGCCCAGCCAAGACCCAGTACAGCTTGTAAAGGTGCCCAGAATAGAGCAGCGGCACCCACTGCTAAAGTTCCACCAATCAATGCGATCAGTAGGAATACGAGCTCACCTGCGAATAGGTTACCGAACAAACGCAGAGCAAGAGAAAGCGGTTTTGCCAATTCTTCAATGAAGGTCATTACAATATTCACCGGGATGAAGAATTTACCAAATGGATGGAATAGGAATACTTTCAAATAACCAACGACACCTTTGAATTTGACATTGTAATAAATCACCAGCGCAAACACGACCAAAGCCATTGCCAAAGTCGCATTAAGATCTGTGGTAGGTACAATTTTTAAATAGGCATCTGGATTGTTTGTCACGATCGTGAATAAATATGGGAATAGATCAACGGGGATCAAATCCATAAAGTTCATTAACCAAACCCATACAAAAATCGTTAAGGCGAGTGGTGCAATAATTGGGTTTCTAAACGGGAATGAGTCTTTTACTGTTTTGTCAACAAACTCAAGTATCGACTCAATAAAGTTTTGCAAACCACCAGGCACGCCTGTTTCTAAACGACGCCCGACATACATACCAACGCCAATCATTAGCGCACCTAATAACGCACTAACAACAATAGTGTCTAGATGGAATGTCCAGAAGCCACTACCGACGTAGTTGTTTTGTAAATGATGTTGAATATACTCAACACTACCCAGATTTTCAGAACTCAAGAGCCTTCTCCTTAGTCAGTCAAACGGCGCTTACCCTGCAGATTGAACATTTGACCTAATGTCATGACTACAAATGTAATCACGACAGCCAAAGGATCAAACTTTAAGAGCGCCAACCCAATAACAAATAAAACAGCCAGAAGCACGAAGCGAATGACTGCACTCATGTATAAAATTAAAATACCACTTTTAGGATCTTCAGCGGCGCTTGCGTTTGCTTTATTGAACGTCAACGCTAACAAACCCACGTTCACAAATCCAATAAACATACCATAAACCGCTGGAACCCATTGACCATAGATTGCAAATCCAACCACGGCAACCAAGCCTAATACACCCTGTACTAAAAAAGGGCGCCGCAAATTAGTTTGCATCGGCGTCCTTTCTAATTTGTTCGGCTTTATCCATCTGCGCCATCATACGCTGCACTTTCTGAACCCCGCCAATTATACCAAGCAAACCGCACAGTAGCATAAAAATTGGCGTCGTCCCAGCCAAATAATCAATAAAGTAGCCGACAATAAACCCCGAAATAATCATCGATGCGTACATTTGACCTGAACCGATCATTAAAAAGTTCATTTTTTGCTTGGGTTTATTTTTTGTTGTGCTCATTGTTTTCTTTTGTAATTAAAAGGCTTGGAATCGATTCTTCCTGCATAAAGCTTGCACATATTATCCTTTCAGACATTTAATTGCTAGTCTGGTTTATGCTTATAAACAAATTTTTTTAATCGCCTCACCATAAATAGATGCACGCTAATTAAATACCACTATATGTTGTGGATTCGTTCAATAACTTTTTTTACATTTTGTTTTCTGCAAGGTGCATTTTAGCTAAAATTTCATCCAGTTCTTCAAGGCTTGTATAACTCACCTCAAGGCGCCCACGCCCCTTAGCGGTCTGGGCTATTTTAACCTTCGCACCAAGCTGCTCAGACAACCTTTCTTGCAACGCTCTTACATTCGGCTCAATCTGCTTCTGGCGCTCGGCGCTTGCAGGTTGGCTTTGCGCTTGTTTAACCGCCTCTTCTATTTGGCGTACCGACCAAGACAGGTCTATGGCTTTTTGTGCAAACTTCAACTGCTGAGGCGCTGGTAGACTAATTAATGCGCGGGCATGCCCCATGGTCAGCATCCCATTGTGCATCCAGTCTTGGATAGGTTCTGGCAACTTAAGCAAACGCAACGCATTAGTGACCGACGCACGTGAACGCCCGATAATGTCGGCCACGGCTTGCTGTGTTAAATCAAAATCCTGAATAAGCTTATTTAAAGCTTGGGCCTCTTCTAAAGGCCCCAAGTCTTCACGCTGAATATTTTCAATCAACGCCATCGCTAGGTTTTGCTGATTTTCAACCTCTCGCACAATCGCAGGCAAGCTATCCAGGCCTGCGATTTGAGCGGCACGCCAACGACGCTCACCAGCAATCAGCTCATACTGCTCCTGTCCAGTCCACCTTACAATAATGGGCTGAATAACACCTTGAGACTTAATCGACTCCGCCAACTCCTGCAAAGCTTGCTCATCAAACCTTTGTCGCGGCTGGTATACTCCTGGACGAATTTGCGCTATAGGGAGTTTTTCAATTTTCCAATCACTTACTTGGCTCTCTGCTTTTTGCTTACCACCGAGTAGCGCATGGATTCCACGCCCCCCCAGTCCAGACTGTTTTTTTGCCACACCCGTATCCTTTTACTAAATTCGTAACTTTCTTACCACTTCATTAGCCAGTGCTAAATAGGCCATCGCGCCCGTTGAGTTCGCATCATAATCAATGATCGACTCCCCATAACTTGGTGCCTCAGCTAACCTAATATTGCGTGGAATAATCGTTTGCAACACCTTCATGCCAAAATGCGCCACTAACTCATTAGACACATCATTTGCTAGATTATTTCTTCGGTCATGCATGGTTCGCAACAATCCATCAACCTGTAAGCCTGGATTAAGACCTTGCTGAATAGTTTGCAAAGTATCCATCAATGCCGACAGCCCCTCAAGTGCAAAATATTCACATTGCACCGGCACCAATACACCATCGGCCGCGACTAATGCATTTAAGGTGAGCATATTAAGCGTCGGCGCACAATCGATCAATATCACATCATAGTTTTGCCTAATAGACTTCAATGCCTTACGCAAGTGCTTAGGCCCCTTCTCCTGGTCAAGCAAAGCCACCTCCGCACCGGTCAAATCACCATTCGCTGCAATAAGATCAAGATTGGACTGCGCTAAATGCAAAACAACATCTTTTGCCTTTGCTTCCAGCATCAACAAGTCATACGCGGAATGGGTTAACTGATCCTTTTCCACTCCGAGCGCCACTGTTGTATTGCCTTGCGGATCAAGGTCAATCACCAGCACTTTCTTTTCTAAGCGTGCTAAGCAAGCCGCCAAATTAACGCTCGTTGTAGTTTTACCTACACCGCCTTTCTGATTTGCAATCGCCATGACTCTAGCCATTGTCTCACTCTCCTTGTCTACGCATGGCGACTAAATAGCGTGCCGCATCCAAGCCCGGCACACACAACGCAATAGTTTTCTCGACCACAAGGCCAAGCGGTAAAGTTTTCATTTCTTCATCCAAGTTTTGAGACTTCATCGCCCACCAGCAACCCTTTTCTGCTAACAAAGGTTCCGTGATCGCGACAAAATTATCCAGTGCGGTAAAGGCACGTGAAATGATGGCTTCATATTGCTTATCATGCTCTTCCACGCGCTGATGAAAAACCTCAATATTATCAAGACCAAGCTGCGCTTTAACTTGCACCAAGAAGCGGGTCTTTTTCTCATTACTATCCAATAAGGCAACGGGCATAGCTGGTAACATAATCGCCAAGGGGATACCTGGCAAGCCTCCGCCTGTGCCCACATCAATTAGGTTAGCTGGCGCGGCATCAGCGATAGCCGGCACAACCGCTAAACTGTCAAAAATGTGCTTAACCAGCATTTGCTCAGGTTCACGAATCGCACTGAGGTTATAGACCTTATTCCACTTTTGCAACAAATCCAAATAAGCCAATAATTGTGAGCAGGCCTGGTCAGTTAAATTCAAGCCTAGCTGCGCGGCGCCTTGTTTTAATTGTTGTTCAAGCGTCACCTGCCACCTCGCTTGCTTTTGCCTTGGTTGCACGGTGTTTTTTCATAAAAATGGCTAATAACGACACCGCCGCAGGCGTAATGCCGGAAATGCGTGATGCCATGCCTAAGGTAGCAGGCTTATGCTGTCTTAACTTTTGCTTTACTTCGTTTGACAGGCCAGAAATAATATCTAAATCCAAATCGTCCGGTATCGGCGTGGTTTCTTCACGCTTCGATTTTTCGATTTCCAGCAATTGACGCTCAATGTAGCCAGCGTATTTGGCCTCAATCTCAATCTGCTCAACCACAGCAGGATCACTCACCCCCTCGCCAAACACCGCCAGCTCGGTCAAGGCGTTATAGCTGACATTTGGGCGGCGCAACAGGTCGAATAGCTTATGTTCTTTGCTTAATGGCAACTGCATCAACTCTTCAGCACGTTTTGCATCAGGGTGCGCTGGATAAATCCACACGTCTTTTAACCGCGCAATTTCACGCTCCAGACTTTCAAGTTTGGTTTCATAGGCGGCCCAACGTGTATCATCGATCAAGCCAAACGCACGCCCTAACTCAGTTAGGCGTTGATCCGCGTTGTCTTCACGCAGTAACAAACGGTATTCGGCACGAGAAGTAAACATACGATAAGGCTCTTGTGTGCCCAAGGTAATCAAATCATCCACCAATACACCGATATAAGCTTGATCTCGACGTGGATACCAAGCGTCTTTTTGTTGTGCGCGTAAGCCGGCATTTAAGCCCGCCAATAAACCTTGCGCCGCCGCCTCTTCATAGCCCGTTGTGCCATTAATTTGTCCGGCAAAAAACAAACCCTTAATCGCTTGGGTTTCAAGTGTAGGCTTTAAGCCGCGTGGATCAAAAAAGTCGTACTCTATGGCATAACCAGGGCGCATAATTCGGGCGTTTTCCATGCCTTTCATCGATTGCACAATTTTAACCTGGGTTTCAAACGGCAAGCTGGTGGAAATGCCATTCGGATAGAGTTCGTTAGTGGTTAAACCTTCGGGTTCGATAAACACCTGATGGGCGTTTTTATCGGCAAAACGCATCACCTTGTCTTCAATTGACGGACAATAACGCGGCCCCACCCCTTCAATCACACCCGTGTACATCGGCGATTGATCAAGTGAACCGCGAATCGCCTCATGGGTTTGCTCATTGGTATAGGTAATATAACAAGGCACTTGACGCGGATGCATAGCGCGCGAACCCATATAGGAAAACACCGGCGCGGGATCATCGCCCGGTTGCGCCTGCATTTGCGAAAAATCAACCGTACGCGCATCAATCCGTGGCGGCGTGCCGGTTTTTAGGCGCCCAACAGGTAAAGCCAGTTCACGTAGTTTAGCCGCTAAACGATTAGCCGGCGCATCACCCGCGCGTCCACCTTCGTAATTTTGCAAACAAATATGAATGCGACCGGCAAAAAAGGTACCCGCCGTCAACACCACTTGACGAGCATAAAAATTAAGGTTCATTTTGGTGACGACCCCAACCACCTGCTCGCCCTCAAGGATGAGGTCTTCAACCGGCTGTTGAAAAATCGTTAGATTGGGCTGATTTTCCAAGGTCATGCGAATGTATTGCTTATAAAGCTGACGGTCAGCCTGCGCACGCGTTGCACGCACGGCTGGGCCTTTAGAGGCATTAAGGGTACGAAATTGAATACCACCATGATCCGTTGCCAACGCCATTACACCGCCGAGCGCGTCCACCTCTTTGACCAGATGACCCTTGCCTATGCCACCAATCGCTGGATTACAAGACATCGCACCCAGGGTGTCGATGTTATGCGTGAGCAACAGGGTATTAACCCCCATCCTTGCCGAAGCCAGTGCCGCTTCAGTACCGGCATGCCCACCGCCAACTACAATCACATCAAAATGGGTTAAAGAATTATCCATCGCTTCAATATTCAGTCAATTTATAAAAAATCGGATTTTACCACAAAGCGTTAGCTCGCTCAGTGTAAGATAATAGTTTAAACAAAACTCATCCATCGAAACAAAAGGAAAACCCATGATTGTTTGCGGTATCGAACTCAGCGGCAATGATGCCATTATTTGCCTGCTCAAGCAGGAAGCGGGTATTTTTATTCTGCCTGAATGTCGCAGCACAAGAATTCCATGTGCCAACCCAGACCGTGCTGAAGACCTACAGTATTTCCAAAAGACATTTGTAAAGCTGGCTGAAGACTACAAAATTGATCAACTAGTAATACGTGCTCGCCAAAAGAAAGGCAAGTTTGCTGGCGGTGCGAATGGCTTTAAACTTGAAGCGGTGCTGCAGGTAGCGCCGAGCCTCAAGGTGACCTTAATGGATGCGAGCGAACAAAAAGCAAACCTAAAAAACTATGGCGTGCCGATTTCGTTCAGTGACACCAAGCTTAAAAAATTTCAAGAACCCGCTTTTACGGTTGCATTTGCTTATTTTGCCGGCAAACATGAGTGGTAACGCTGAACTAAGCCTTGGGTTTGATTGAACGTCCAGGTTTTTCTTCTAGCGGTTTATCAGGCCAGCGGTGTCTTGGGTAGCGACCTTTCATCTCTTTAATCACTTGGTAATAGGAGTTTCGCCAGAAATGTGCGAGGTCCGCGGTGGTTTGAATCGGACGACGCGCCGGTGAGAGGAGTTCAAAGGTCAAAGGCACTTGCCCCCAAGCGAGTAATGGGGAATTCAGCTCACCAAACACTTCTTGTAACTGCACCGACACCTTGGCGATGTTTGGCTGACTATAATCTATCGGCACACGTTTGCCAGACGGTGCTTGGTAAAACGCCGGCGCGTGTTGCGCGAGTAACTGCTGTTGTTCGTAATCCAGTAATTGATTCACCAGCGCCGCCATATCCAATGCCTGCAGGCCTTTAATCGAGCGAATGCCCGAACAATAAGGCGCGAGCCATTGCGCCATATTGTTCGACAACCAGGTCGGGTTGTAACTCGGCCAATCGGCATTAAAGGCCGCTAACCAGCGTAATCGGCTTAATACCGCTTCAGCCTTAGTATTCCAAGGCAATAAATCCAAATTATCGGCCAAACAATCACACAACGCCTGCTCAAACTCAGCAGGATCAATCTGAGTCATTGGTTTTTCACTGAGTAACAACTTGCCTAATCGGCGCTGCTCAGTCGCCATCAGTTCACGCTTTTTCGGCTCAAATCGCACGCTGGCGTGGGTTGCAATCTGCGCACCAAAGGTGTGTTCAATAGTTGCTAAATCTAAGGGGGCGGCGAGATAAATGCGTCCTTCTTGGCGCTGACCATCTAGGTTCGCAATCGCCAACCAGGCCTGGTTGGCTAAACTGTCCATATCCGTTAGCAACACCCCCTTGCCATTGGTCATTACATAACGGGCTTGCACGCCTTTTCGTCTTTGCGCAATCCGATCAGGATAAGCCCGCGCCACTAATCGGCCGGTATCCGTTTGCATTTGCGGCAAACTCAACACTAACGGCGCTGAAAAACGCAATTGTCTGCGCCAATTATCAGCGTTTTTTAGCGCCTGCGCGATCGCCGCACGATGAATGGGATAGTCACGCTGAGCCTGATGCTTATTCTGCTGATAAGCTTGTAACGCCATTACTCGCTGGACCAAATCCGCATCCGGCTGACCTTGCAATATATCGCCTTCCGCAAGAATCGCCGCCAAATCCAAAGCCAGCGTTTGTTCAGCGGCGGTTTGGGACTGGACACTGAGCAACATAACGGCCAATCGCGGGGTCAGCCCCAAGCCTTTTGCAGACTGGCCTAACGAGGTTAATTGGCCATTCGATGTCAACAAGCCGAGGGTCTGTAACAGGTTTTTCGCGGCATTATAGTGGGCGCTCGGTGGCGGTGTGAGCCAGCGCAATTCGCTGGGCGAATTCACCCCCCATTGCGCTAAGTCTAAACACAAATCTGACAAATCCGTTTGCGTGATCTCTTCGGCATCAAATGCCGCCATCTGCGCCTGCTGGCTCTCCGACCAAAGCCGATAACACACACCGGCCATTAAACGCCCTGCTCGACCTTTGCGCTGGTCGGCGGCGGCCTGCGAAATGCGCTCAGTCACCAATCGGGTCATCCCACTGGATACATCATAAATCGCCTTGCGTATCAGCCCGGAATCCACCACCGCACCCATCCCTTCAAGCGTTAAACTGGTTTGCGCAATATTGGTAGCGAGTACCAGCTTACGCCGCCCCTGGGGATCGGGCACTAACGCGATTTGTTGTTGTTCTGGTTTGAGTTGACCATAAAGCGGCGTGACAACCAGGCCTGGTCTACTCTGTGATTGCAAATCGGCTTGCAAATCGGCATCTAGTTGCGCTTCAAGCCGCTTGATTTCGCCCTGCCCTGGCAAAAACACCAACACATCCTGCTGGGTGGTTTTCAAGGCTTGAAGAATCATCTGCTTTAAACTGGGCAACCAATCATTCGGATGGCGTGTACTAATCGATTGCGGCAGATAAATGGTTTCAACCTCAAAACAGCGCCCTTGCGAGCTTAATACAGGTGCGTTACCTAAAAACTGACTGACCGCTTCACCATCCATCGTCGCCGACATCACCAACACCTTGAGGTCATCGCGTAACGCCGATTGCACCTCTAAACACAAGGTCAAAGCCAAATCCGCATGAATCGAGCGTTCGTGAAACTCATCAAAGATCACCAGACCTGTATCACGCAACTCAGGATCTGACTGTAAACGGCGGGTTAAAATACCTTCCGTTACGATCTCTAAGCGGGTTTGTGAGGAAGTTTTTTGTTCATTACGAATCTGATAACCCACGGTTTGGCCGACTTTCTCACCCAACTGTTGCGCCAAATACTGTGCGATGGCACGAACGGCAAGGCGTCTTGGCTCAAGCATCATGATTTTTTTACCCGCCAAAAAATCCGCCTGCAACAACGCCAAAGGCACCGCTGTTGACTTACCCGCCCCCGGATCCGCTTGCAAAACAAGGTTCGGGTGGCGTGACAAGGCCTCAACAATCTGAGGCAAGAGTGAGTTAATCGGCAGATTCATTACATTATTCCAAAAAAACAAAAGCCCGCAAAGGCGGGCTGTAAATTATACGCCAAACAGACTTATCTCAGTTTTTTAATCCCTTGATGACCGGTGCGTTGCGTTTTAAAGAAGGCCATGTCTTCAGCCAAAATATGCGCCTGCTCATTAAGGGTTTCAGTTGCGGCCGAGGTTTGCTCAACCAAGGCCGCATTTTGTTGAGTCACCGCATCAATTTGGTTAATCGCCTGATGCACTTGGCTGATACCCAGTGCCTGCTCCGCCGCGGCGGTAGCAATCTCATTCACCCGCTGCGCGACTTCTTCAATCGCATTATTAACCGATTCTAACGCTTCACCGGAAGCCGTTGCGAGGCTTGTGCCTTGATTAATCCGTCCGACCGATTCTTCGATAAGCTGTTTAATATCCTTAGCCGCCTCCGCTGATTTTTGCGCTAATGCGCGTACTTCACTGGCCACCACCGCAAACCCGCGACCATGCTCACCCGCACGCGCCGCTTCAACGGCCGCATTCAATGCCAATAAGTTAGTTTGGAAGGCAATGCTATCAATTAAAGTCACGATTTCCGCAATTTTCTGGCTTGATGCTTGTATACCCGACATCACCTCAATCGTTTGACGCATGACCGTCACACCATCTTGCGCTTTTTGTCGCACATCCAAGGTAATTTTCGCCGTCACTTGACTGTTTTCGCGCGATTGCTCAACCGCCGACGTCATTTGATCCATTGTCGCCGAGGTTTCCTCTATCGCCGCCGCCTGCTGCTGAACACGCATACTCAAATCATTCGCACCGGTTGCCACTTCAGCCGAGGCTTGACTAACAACCTCTGATGCGTCAACCGCCTGATTAACTACGCTAGTCAATTTATTCGCCGTATCGTTGACCGCGTCTTTTAAAACGCGCAACTCACCATGATATTCTTTTTCAATCTTCTGTGTTAAATCACCGCGCGACTGAGCCTGAATCACACGCACAATTTCAACCATCGCACTCTCGAGTGAGTCCATCGAAACGTTAATATTGTGCTTTAATTTGGCTAACTCACCAAAGGCTTCCACCTCTATGCGGTGCTGGTATTTACCTTGGTTCATGTAATCCATCACCTCACAAATCCCTGCCACGGTTTGATTGAGCTGGTGCATTGCTTGACCCGCTAAATCCAGCATCACACTAAATTCACCGGATAACTTTGAGCTATCCAACGCAACCGTGAACTCACCTGACTTGAGTGCCTTCATTGCTTTAGACAACTCTTCCATCGTCAGCTGTATCGAATCGGCACTATGATTGACACCCTGCTTCAGCGTTTGTAAATCACCCTGTAAATCCGAGGTAATGCGGCGGCTAAAATCACCTTTTGAAATTTGTGTAATCACATGATTGGTTTCATTCATCGCCTCTTGGGTTTGGGCTAACAGGTTATTGAAGCCTGCCGCCATTTGCCCAACTTCATCTTTACTTCTAACCTTTGCTCTCTGCGAAAACTGACCGGTTCGACTAATTGACAGCATGGTTTGTGATAAGTCGGCAACGGGCTTAATCACCTTTAGTTGCACCATCGTGATAAGCATACCGACAACAATCATCACGACCAAGAAAATAATAAACAGCGTCAAAAACACTTGATTGGTTTGTTCCGCAATCATTGCGTTCAGCTCATCTGCGGGGAGTTTAAAAATATTGCGACCCAACACCTGCCCCATTTCATCATAAGCGGGGACATTAATATAAATCGAATTATTGCTCAGCATCACCGATGTCTGATCGGCTTCCAGCGCGGGCATGCCCATTTTTTTCAAGTGATCTACAAACTCCGCATCAAACCACTGAGTATGGCCGACAATATAACGGTTATCGTAATTTGGATTTTGGCTTACCGTTTCTGCCAAAGCAGGGTAACGATTTTGAATATAGGTTTTATCCCACAGCATTAACCAATCAATATTAGATTCATCTCTCAATTCACGCACCACCACACCAAAACCACCGGTCACCGCTACCGCACCGACAACCTGGTTATTGACGATCACCGGCGAAACCCCCAATAATGCCGGACCACGACGGGTTAGTGTGACACTGCCTGCAAACTTTTGCTGCTCAAACACGGAACTGACGAGGGGGTTACGAATCGCTTCGCCAAAACTATCCGGTGCCCAAGATTTAATGAAAGAACGTTGGTTTCGATCAAAAACATGCATCTGAATACTGCCATAAGTACCCTTTGATGCGGTGCGGAAATGATCTCGGGTATGTTTTAAATTTTCAATCGCCTGTTCACGTGAAACCTCACCCGTTAGAGCTTGTTGCAACACCTGATTCTGTGCCGCCGCCATCGCCACCGCCATAACGGTATCGACCCGCGCATTCATCCGACGGTCAATATCCTCAACCATCGCTAACTTCGCCTGCTCAAGCTGCGTTTGCGCTATGGGTTTAACCTGAAACCAATAGAGCAAACCACCAAACAAAACCAAGCTGACAATCAACAAGAGTGCGGTAAAGAACAGAAATGAAGCCTTTAGGCTTCTTGCGATGAACGACATAACAGGTCTCCTAGCCGAGTTTTGCTAAAGACAAAACACTTTAAAAATAAAGATAAGTAAACCACTAACCATGGTTTTTTTATGAAAAATAATAGTATCATAAAAAATTTTTATAGAAAGATTAGTGAATCTCTTAAATTTATTATAAAATAAATAATCCCATTATGTCGATTGATTTTATTAGATAATAAAGTGCAAATAATTCTTCTACTGACGCACTAAACGTGGCATTTGCACATGCGGTTGAAAATTAGAACGATATGGATTAATATCCAAGCCACCACGACGCACGTAACGTGCATAGACCGTTAAGGCTTCAGGCTGGCAATAGCGCTGAATATCCATAAAAATGCGCTCAACACACTGCTCATGAAACTCCATATGTTCACGATAAGACACGATATAGCGCAATAAACCCGTAGGTTCGATCTGTTGCCCACGGTAACTAATTACCACCGTTCCCCAATCCGGCTGGCCAGTCACCAAACAATTGGATTTTAATAAATGGCTATACACCGTTTGCTCAACCTCTTTATCCTGCACACTCAAGTGGTCGGTGGTTAATTGGTAGTCATGGATTTCGATATCTTGATGGTCCAAACAAAATGCCTCATCAATCTCGCCCACCAGCGTCTGCGGTTCGCCAACCAGCTTCATTTTGACTTTAACCTTGCTGCCACTGGCGGCCGACAAGTCCTTGATTAAATGCTCAACGACTTCTGTTTGACTGGCAAAGCCTGTGCCATTAAAGGAGTTCAAATAGAGTTTGAAGGATTTTGATTCGATAATATTCGGTGAATCGGCAGGAAACTCAAACTCACCGACCGCAACCATCGGCTTGCCTTTTAAATTCAACCAAGACAACTCATAAGCCGTCCAAATGTCCGCACCACGAAAGGGCAAAACATCGGGCATGGCTAACTCATCACGCTTGATTTTACGCGCAATCGGAAACAATAGGCTCGGATTATACTCGGAGCAATACACCACATTTTTACCCAAAGGGCTTAGCTCGACCCCTTCCTTATTAAACGCTTGATTCATTATATACCCCGTCAATCGTAAAAACACCGTGTTAACAACCAGGCCTGGTTACAAATCCCGCCTAGATACCAAAAAAATTTGTCACAATTCTATCATCTTCGTGGATTAAACTAACATGACAAATTTATGATAGTCAAAAAGGAACACTATGCTAAACCCACTCTTCTGGGGATTCATGATCACTTTCGGGGGGTTAGGATTACTCTGGCTAGGTTTTATCCAGCTCAGAAAACACCCAAAATTTGAAAAACTCAATAGCCGCCAAGTCAACAAACGCATGCTACAACTGAGTTTTGCCCTTTATTTTACCGGCTTTGTCCTCACCCTTTATTTCATGTTAAATTAATCACAGTCTATAACCGTATTCACGAAGTTCGCACGCGATTTGAGGTGCTATGGCGTGATGCAGAGATCCATGCCTTGCGCGCTTTACTCAGCCAACCCGATAAGCGTAAAGAAATAGAGCAACAGCGCGATCAACTTCAGCAGCAACTGATTGATGAGTTTGCCTTTATCGCGCAACTCAACATGGGAAGCGAAAGTGTCGCGCCCTCCGACATTGCGCGTATGCAGCAGATTGGACAGCGCCGCTGGCAAGCGCACTTTGATGGCCACTTGGGTCTATCACATGTTGAGTTGGCGCGCCTGGATGGCCAAGCATTTTGCTATCAGCAAACGCTCCTCGCCGATAAACCTGAACACCGCATTCCGCATGATCGCGCGCCCCATTTTGCGCCACACCTAGGGATTAAAATGCAACGGCCCTTCCATCGTTTTAACTATGGCGAGTTGTATAATCTATCGATTCCCTACGGCACCTTAAGCCAAGAGGAACGCTATATCGTCAACGAACACATTATTGGGACAATTAAAATGCTAGACGGCTTGGCGCTCCCGCCTGAGTTGGCGAATGTGCCACACCTTGCTTCTACCCACCACGAAACCCTGGATGGCAAAGGTTATCCACGCGGCCTCAGTGCCACGGATTTAAGCATGCCTGAAAGAATGATTATCTTGGCCGATATTTTTGAAGCCCTCACCGCGGCAGATCGTCCTTATAAAAAAGCCAAAACCCTGACTGAAGCGCTGGATATCTTACAGATGTTTGTTGAGCAGAAACGCCTTGACAAAGACGTATTTCATCTATTTTTAACCGGTGGCGTTTATCGCCAGTATGCTGAGCGTTTTTTAAATCCAACAAATCCAGCGGAGCTGGATATTGATATTACACGCTATCTTTAACCATCACAACTTGATTACGCCCTTGGTGTTTTGCGCGATAAAGTGCTTGATCTAATGGGCCATAAACATCAGTAAAGTCATGCACCTGGGTCGCCGGCCAAACGCCCGCCCCAATCGATACGCTCAGATAGCCTAGTGGCGTACCTTTATTTTCGATTTGCAATGCGACAACACCTTCGCAAAAGCGTTTCAAATGGTTTTCAAATTGCGTTGGAGTGACATCATTGGTCATAATCAAGAACTCTTCACCACCCAAACGAAACAGAAAATCATCGCCACGGTTAAAATACTCAACCACCAGGTCGGACACGGCTCGGAGCGCTTGATCACCCCACTCATGACCGTGATTATCATTAATCATTTTAAAATGATCAAGATCAAACAGCGCAAAGGCAACACTGGCATGCTTACGCTGCAAGCGTCCCATTTCAGAGGGTAACATTTGCGTTAGATAGCGGCGATTATAGAGTCGCGTCAGCTCATCTTTAATCGATAACTCCTCAACGCGTTTTTTGTCACTAATATCCACCCGTGTGGCTAACACTTGGTCAACCTCACCCCATAGATTTTTTTGCGGTGTCAGCGTCAGTTCGACCCAATAGAGCTGTCCCCCCTTGGTTCTACCTTCCACCTCTCCCGTCCACGACTGGCCGGACATTACCTGCTTGGCAACCACCTGGATTTTTTCGACCGTCATATCTGGCCCAGCCAAGTCGGTAAAACAAATCTCTTTAAGCTCATTTTCTGAATAACCTGTTAACTCACAATAACGCCGGCTTGCCCAGCAGGTTTGATAGGTTTTAGGATCAATCGCACTGGCATAGGTTAACTCGTGAACCTGATGTATGTAGCGTTGAAGATGCTTCTTTTGCATGCGATAGGTTAACACCCAAGCCAACATCATTAACACGATGACGGTAACAACGAGTGATATTTGTGTCAGCTGACGCTGATCTAGCCGCGTGACGAGCTCTAGATTAATCCAGTTTCTATAAATTCGATCATGCTCATCAGGGGTAATGTTATCGAGCGTTTTTTGCAAAATACTTAATAAAATCGGATTATCCTTGTGCACACCCATTGCGAGCTCAAAGCGTTGATCAGATTGGCCGACAATTTGTAACCCTGTTATGCCACGCTGACGCAAGGTGTAGTTAATCACCGCCAGATTACCGGAATAGACCAACGCATGCCCTTTAAGCACCGCTTCTAGCCCTTCTGAAACGTTGTTGACCAAGTACAACTCTATTTCCGGATAATGGGTTCGTAAATATTCATGCGACCAATAATCTCGTACCACCGCTACGCGCTGACCCACTAAGCCATGATAGTCATTGATAAATAAAGTATTCTGCCGACCGGCCAATACCATAGGAAAGCTTAAATAAGGTCGTGTAAAATTAAGATATTCTAGCCGATCCGGTGTTGGCGTCGCGGCAGACAAAATATCGAGTTCTTTACGTTGCATTTTACGCACCACGTTTGACCAGGTTTGATCAGTCACATATTCAAACCTTACGCCTAGTCGCTGCTCAAATAGCTTGAAGTAATCCGCCGCCAAACCCGCGTACTCTCCTTTTTGATTGATAAACTCAAAAGGGGGCCACTCAATGTCATTGCCAATCTTAATCACCGGATTATTTGTCAAATAGTCACGTTCTTCTTGCGTTAAACTGCGTGAGTCAGGTAAATAAGAAATCAAATCGGCTGGATTAAAGCGCGCAAAATCCGCGGCATTGATCAGACCCACATCACGAATTTCAGCCGCGGTGGCGAGCAGTCTTGCTGGATCGAGTGAGCCAATGGGGGTGTCGCCAACACGCACGTATTTGGTGGTGGCACGCGCTTCATACATCAGTGCTTGGCGGCTTTTAATCACGCGATAGTTAGCCAGAATATAATCGACCATCTCCTGTTGATTTTGTATCGCATACTGCCAACCTTTAATGGTCGCTTCACGAAATCGATTAACCACATTAGGGTGATTGGCGGCAAACTCCCTTGAAACAATCACCAGGTCTTCTAAACTATTCACACCAAAATCTGTCGGCTTGACCAGATAATAGGATTCATTTAAGTCGTTTAATTGGAAAGGCTCATTGGTTTCATAAGCGCCATACAAATCCACATAGCCTTGAATAAAGTCCTGCAAATTACCCGTAGGCGGAAAGGTGCGGTTTGGCTTGGTGATTTCAGGGCTGGCACGATGCAGTAAAGCGAGTATTTGAAGGTTGTTGTAATGCGATACACTTTTTCCACTCAGCTGACTAAGCTCGTTAATCGGCTCTTTAGAGAGCAATACCATCGGGGAATACTGAAAGGAGGTCATTACCGCTTTGATCGGATGACCCTGAATAAAATCGGCAATTACGCTGGAGTAAGCGGTGCCAAAGGTAGCGCGACCCGACACCACTTCTTCACGAATATTCATGCCGGGCTGCCAAGTTTTGATGGTCACATCCAAACCCGCGTTCCGATAATAGCCTTGGGCAATCGCGGCATAAAATCCAGCAAACTGATACTGATGATGCCAGTTAATCTGCACGGTTATGGGTGTTAGTGGATCTGCTTTATCAGCCAGCACTGGCTTGATCAACAACATTAGGCTAACAACCGCCAATAGATAGATACGGATACTTTTTAGGTTCATGATGCCATTATAGCCTTGTTTATAATTACCAAACCATCAAGTCATTTAAAACTTGCAGTAAATCCTCTATTTGTTCAGCGCTATGCGCCGCACTTAAGGTAATGCGTAAACGCGCTTGATTTTTAGCCACCGTCGGGTAGCGTATCGCCGCCACCCAAAAGCCTTTTTGCTTTAAGGCTTCGCTCCAAGCCAAGGCGGTATCCGCCTGATGCAAAATGACAGGCTGAATCGGGCTGGCCGAATCTAGCAAGTTTAAGCCTATCTGTTGCGCACCCTCACGAAACTGCAGGATATTGGCTTGCAGCTGGGCACGCAAATCATTGCCCTGCTTGACCAATTTTAACGCCTCACGCGTGGCCAGGGCGTTCATTGGCGACATAGCGGTTGTATAAATAAAGGGCCGCGCAAACTGAATCAAACTCTCAATCAACACCGTTGAACCCGCGACAAAGGCGCCCGTCGTGCCGAATGCCTTGCCAAAGGTGCCGACTAATATTGTATCGGCTGAGATTGCTAAACCATAATGACTAAAACTACCGCGCCCTTGCTCTCCCAGCACGCCGACGCCATGCGCATCATCAATCATCAACCAGGCCTGGTGGGTTTTTGCGAGGTTTTGCAGGCTAACTAAATCGGCTAAATCACCGTCCATACTAAACACACTGTCGCTCACAATCAAGGTAGGTTGGTTACTAGCGACTAAACGGCGACCCAGTGCCGCGAGATCGAGATGTGGATAGCGCTTAAAATCGGCACCCGACGCCCGTGCGCCATCAATCAACGAGGCATGATTGAGCTTATCGCCTAAAATTAAATCTCCCGTTTGCATTAAGGTTTGCTGCACCGCCAGATTGGCCATATATCCGGTTGAAAACAACAAACAGCGCTCAACCCCCAGCCAGTCGGCTAATTCGTCTTCAAGCAGATGGTGATGCAGGTGATGCCCCGTAACAAGATGCGCCGCGCCCGCGCCCCAGCCAGCGCTATTATCTGCACACACGGCGGCCTTGATGCGTGGGTCAGAAGCCAGTCCAAGATAATCATTAGAACAAAAATTAACCATCGGCAGACCGTTAATCTGCATGATAGGTTGTTGCGGAGAGAGTGCCAGCGGGCGTTGGCGGTAAAGCGATTGCGCTCGGCGCTCATCAAGCCGAGCTTGAAAACGCGTGGCAATCGTGGGTTTCATCATGGGCTTAACGTGGGCTTAACAGTGAGTTTAAGACCGCCAATCGGTCAGGGTTTGAGTGAGAATCTCCGCCGGATAATCACCGCTGATATAGGCTTGTCCAATGGATTTCATTAACACCAAACGCACTACCCCGGCCTGTACTTTTTTATCACCCGCCATATAACGAATAAAATCATCATTGCTCAGTTCATTCGGTGGATAAATCGGCAAACCGGCACGTTTAAAAATCCTTGCCATGCGCTCTAGATCCTGCTCGGTTAGATCGCCCAGTAATTGTGACATATAGGCCGCTTGCATCATACCCGCACTAATCGCTTCGCCATGCAGCCAGTTACCATAGCCCATACCCGCTTCGATAGCATGACCAAAGGTATGGCCAAGATTAAGCAGCGCACGTTGACCTTGCTCGGTTTCATCAGCCGCGACAATATCGGCTTTGTTTTGACAAGAACGCTCAATCGCCTCTGCCAGCAGCGCATGATCGCGGGCTAATAATCCATCCAGATTGGCTTCGAGCCATTCAAAAAACGGCAAATCACGAATCAAGCCGTATTTTATGACCTCTGCCAGACCGGCTGATAATTGACGATCTTCAAGGGTATTCAGCGTGTGGGTATCAATCACCACCGCTTGGGGCTGATGAAATGCACCAATCATGTTTTTACCTTGCGGATGATTGACGCCGGTTTTGCCGCCTACCGACGAATCGACTTGCGACAGCAAGGTAGTCGGAATCTGGATAAACGGCACGCCACGCTGATACGCCGCCGCGCCAAAACCGGTCATATCGCCAATCACACCCCCACCCAACGCCACGAGGGTAGATTTGCGGTCAAAGTGTTCACCAATCAGCTTGTCAAACACCTGATTAAGCACCTCAAGGCTTTTATATTGTTCGCCATCGGGCAGAATAACCCAATCCACTTTCAAGCCGGTAAACAGCGCTTTACAAGCCTCCAGATACAAGGGCGCAACCGTGGTATTGGTCACAATCATCACTTGCGTACCCTTAACAAACGGGCGAACCAAATCGGCCTGCGCCAGTAAATCCTGTCCGATAAAAATCGGGTAACTGCGTTCGGCTAAATCAACTTGAAGTCTAATCAATGTAAGCATTCCTTTATACAAATTTTGGTAGGGCGAAGCCTATACGACACCTTGGGATTCAAGGGTTTCATGGATATGTTTGACCACGCGATAAACCGACACCTGCTGCGTTTCTACCACCAGGTCTGCTAGCTCCATATAAATGGGGTCGCGCTTTTCAAGTAGCTCGCGGATCACCTGCTCGGGGTTATCAGTTTGCAACAGCGGGCGGCTGCGGTCATTTTTAGTGCGCGCAATCAGTGAATCCACGCTAGCACGCAAATACACCACAAAACCACGCGAACAGAGGGCGCGTCGATTTTCTTCACGCAACACCGCACCGCCGCCGGTAGCGAGCACCAGATTTTTTTGTTGCGTCAAGTCATCAATCACCGCGACTTCACGATCCCGAAACCCCGCTTCACCTTCGATATCAAAAATCATCGGAATAGTGACACCGGTTCGCGCTTCGATTTCATTGTCGCTATCAAGGAACTCATAGCCCATTCGCTGGGCTAAAAAACGCCCCACCGTTGACTTGCCTGCCCCCATTGGGCCTATTAAAAATATGTTTTGTTTTTGCATTTCGATATTGTATCTAAATTTAAGCGCCTTGACTTAAAAACATCAACCAGGCCTGGTTGGATTTGTTACTATTTGCAATAATTCTATTAATCTTCTGATTGGAGTATTTTATGCAAGGCAATCTTTATATTATTTCAGCCCCGTCGGGCGCGGGAAAAACCTCGTTAGTCAGTCGTTTAATTGCCCTAGACCCAATTATCCGCGTGTCGATTTCCACCACTACCCGCGAGATGCGCCCCGGTGAGCAACATGGCGTGAATTATTTTTTCGTTAATCAAGAGGAATTCAAAGCGAAAATTGATGATAATGCCTTTTTAGAACATGCCAAGGTGTTTAAAAACTACTATGGCACCAGCAAGCATAGCGTGATTGACCAGCTAAATGCCGGGCAGGATGTGATTTTAGAAATCGACTGGCAAGGCGCGCAGCAGGTGCGCCATATTTTTCCTCACGCCTACAACATTTTTATTTTACCCCCTTCGCTAGAAGAGCTAGAACGCCGTTTAACCGGACGGGGCACAGATAGCAAGGAAGTGATTGACCACCGTATGGATCAAGCGGTAGCCGAAATGTCACATTTTGCCGAGTTTGATTATCTGGTGATTAACGATGATTTTGATGCTGCGCTTCATCAATTACACAGCATTTTTATATCCAACCGATTAAAACAGGCTTACCAACAAACGCGCCACCAGAGCCTGTTAGCACAGCTAGTTGAATAGTTCAGAGTTAATCTTTTAACCAGCGTTGGATCGCCTGCTCATCACTCAGTCGTGCATCGACCCAACGTTCACCTTCCGGTGTCCACTCTTTTTTCCAGAAAGGCGCATTGGTCTTTAAATAGTCCATAATAAAATGCGAGGCTTCAAACGCATTTTCACGATGCCGACTGGCGACCGCGACTAATACAATTTGATCTTTCGGCTGCATTTTACCAATACGATGAATAATCAAACTGGATTCCAGTGACCAGCGTTGATGTGCTTGTTGACGAATCGCTTCCAATGCTTTTTCGGTCATACCCGGATAATGCTCTAGCTCTAACTGCTGGATGTCATCGCCTTCATTGATGTCACGCACCGTACCGACGAACGCCACCACCGCCCCCACATCCGCATGCTCATTGCGCAACCAATTCACTTCGGTAGTTAAATCAAAATCGTCCTGCTGCACACGTACAAACGGGTTTTGCGAATCACTCATCTTAGCCCCCGGTCACCGGTGGAAAAAACGCGACCTCATCACCCGCCTTAATCGGCGTTTCACGGTGCGCAATGTCATGGTTCACCGCCACTTGAATTGCATTGCTTTCAAGCAAATGTGTGCGCCATTGTTCCCCGCGCTCAGCCAAGCTCTGCACCAACTCGCCAACCGTTCTAAACTGCGCCGGCACCTGCTCTTGCGCTTGTCCAAAGGTTTCACGCAAGCTCGCAAAATATAAAATATTAACCATTTATGGCTCCTCAATTAAACATTCGGCTTAGTCCGACAGGCTCCTAAAATCAACCGCCTAGCGACACCATTTGCCTGAACTCAATATTATGCACGTTTTCATTGAAAAAGTGACGCTCAGGTTTTTTGGTCATCGCATCAATAATCACCTGCTTCAACTCATCATCCGTACAGCCCGCGCGCAAGGGCGCACGCAAATCGACACCGTCCTCCTGCCCTAAACACAAGGCTAAAAAACCACGCGCGGTCAAACGCACCCGATTACAGGTTTCAAAAAAATGTTGCAAAACCGCCGATATCACGCCAATCTTGGCATCCGTGCCAGCGATCAAATAATTACGCGCCGGACCATCATGACTACGGCTACTCGAAGGAATCAAATCACGGCCAACATGGTCGCGTACCCGCTTTAAAATCTTATCTGCGCTGTAATGTTGATCCATCATGCTGACCCCAGCCGGACCGATTGGCATGGTTTCAATAAAGCGTACTTCGACACCCTTTTGAATCCCAAAGTCCACCATCGCCTCAATCTCGTCATCATTGGTACCTTTCATCACCACCATGTTCAACTTGACCGGCTTCATACCCTGCGCCAAGGCGGCATCAATCCCTGCCATTACCTTAACAAGATCCCCGCCACGGGTGATATGGCTAAACTTATTAACACTCAGCGAGTCAATTGAAATATTCACCCGATTAATACTCGGTGCTAAGGCGGCCGCATGTTTATCTAAATGATGCGCATTGGTGGACAAGGCAATGTCAACCAGGCCTGGTAACGCACTTAAATCGGCTGCAAATTCCGCTAAGCCTTTTCTAACCAGCGGCTCTCCCCCCGTCAAGCGCACTTTTTTAACACCGAGCTCACTAAACGCTTTAATCACCCGCGTCAACTCAGCGAAGGACAAGTATTCGGTATGACTCCCCTCAGGATGCACCCCTTGCTCAGGCATGCAATAACCACAACGATAGTTACACTTATCAGTCACTGATACACGAAGATACTCTATTTTGCGTTGAAATGGATCTATTAATTCATTCATCTTCTATTTCTCTGAACCGTTAGGTTCGGTTGGCTATAACGGTCTGTAATATTAATCGAAAGCACTCGATAAAACAATCGCCCAAACAAACAAAAACAAAAACTTCACAATTGATTCAATGGAAAAAAGAAATACTTTAAAAAGTAGGGTGGATAAGCGCAGCGCATCCACCTATTTTTTTCAGAAAAAACTACTCAAGTATCATCGACCTAATCCTGTCAGGTTCCAGACCTCCCCAATCAGGCGAATACCAACCACACTCAACCAAACGATGAAATGATGACCAAGGCCAATCCTTAACCTGCTCGACCAAACAGTGCTTGACAGGCTCCTAGGTTTTGGTGGATGCGCTAGGCTTATCCACCCTACGACAACAATCGTTTCATTACAATCAATTGACTACTCAACGGTTACTGACTTGGCTAGATTGCGGGGTTGGTCTACGTCGGTGCCTTTGATTAGCGCGACATGGTAGGCCAAAAGTTGCAATACGATGTTAAAGGTAATCGGTGCGGTAATGCGGCCAACATTACTGGTGGTTTTAACTACAGTGAAAGTGCCATCGGAGCTGACGTTGGACTTTTCATCTTCAAACACAATCATTTGTCCGCCACGCGCATTGACTTCTTGCAGGTTTGATTTCAGCTTCTCCAATAAATCATCATGCGGCGCAATCGCCACCACCGGAATCGTTTCATCAATTAACGCCAACGGACCATGCTTAAGCTCGCCCGCTGGATAAGCTTCAGCATGAATATAGCTAATTTCTTTGAGTTTTAGCGCACCTTCCATGGCAATCGGGTACATGGTGCCTCGCCCCAAAAACAAGCAGTTGTGCTTATCCGCAAATCGATTGGCTAAGGCTTGAATCGTCGGTTCATGTGTTAGTGCATTCTGAATCAGTCCAGGTAGTTTTTTAAGCCCTTTCACAATCTTGCCTTCACGCTTAGCATCCAATCGCCCCTGTACTTTGCCGATGGAGGTTAATAACAAAGCTAAGGATACCAACTGGGTGCTAAAAGCCTTAGTACTAGCGACGCCAATTTCTTGTCCGGCGTGGGTTAAGAACACCAGATCCGATTCTCGTGTCATTGATGACTCGGGCGCATTGCAAATGGTCAAGGTTGGCACGCTCAAATTCTGTTGTTTAGCGCGTCCTTTTACCTGCTGCAAAGCGGCAAGGGTATCAGCGGTTTCGCCTGATTGTGAAATCGTGACAAAAAGGCTATTCGATAAGACTACAGGATTGCGATAACGATATTCGCTCGCCACCTCAACCTGACAAGGCAGTTGTAAAATATCTTCAAACCAGTATTTGGCAACCAAGCCGGCATGATAACTGGTTCCGCAGGCGATAATTTGCACCTGTGTAATACCAGCAAACAGGGCTTCAGCTTGATTACCAAACGCGCTGACCAATACCGTTTTATCGGTAACACGCCCCTCAAGTGTATCGCTCACGGACTGAGGTTGTTCAAATATTTCCTTGTGCATATAGTGACGATGCTCACCCAGCTCCACCGCCGCCGCACTCAAACTCGACACGCGCACCTGACGCTCGACCGGCTCACCTTGCTGGTTATAAATTTGTAGTGCATCCCGGCGAATATCGGCGACATCGCCTTCCTCAAGGAAAATCACGTTTTGTGTCACAGGTAACAAGGCCGACACATCGGAGGCAATAAAGTATTCACCAATCCCCACACCAATCACTAACGGACTGCCCTTTCGTGCCGCAATTAAACGTGTGGGATCGGTTACCGAAATGACGCCTAGCGCATAGGCGCCTTCAAACTTTTGAATCGCCGCTTGCACCGCTTTAAGCAAGTCGGGCTGTTGCTTTAAGTGCTCAGCGACACAATGACCAATGACCTCGGTGTCGGTCTGGGAAGTAAACGCATAGCCCATCGCTTGTTGCTGGGCTTTTAGTTGCTGGTAGTTTTCAATAATACCATTGTGAACCACGGCCACTTGATCATTACTAAAATGCGGATGAGCATTCGCCTCAGACGGTACGCCATGGGTCGCCCAACGCGTGTGTGCAATACCAATTTGCCCTGCAATTGGCGTGTCATCCGCATGAATGGTGGCATCTAATGCTTTAATCTTGCCCAAAGAACGTCTGCGCACTAGTGTGCCTTCCGCATCAATGATGGCCACACCCGCCGAGTCATAACCCCGATATTCGAGGCGCTTCAACCCCTCCAACATTATCGGAATCAAATTACGTTCAGCTACACCGCCTACAATTCCACACATCGCCTTGCCCTTCCTGTTTATGTTTAGTTTTTTAATTTTGTTATTTTAGCATGTAGGCTAAAAACCTTCCGCGCGTTGTCGAAGAAAAACCGCATGCCGTGGCCAACCGTTTCGGGTGTAGCCGTTATATTGATAGGTAACCTGTACGCCGATCGCAGGCGGATCAGCGCGCATCGCATCGCTCAAACCACTACCTAAACGCAACAGCTGATTTTGTTCGTTAATACAGAGTAAGGCGCCGACCATCCCCTCATACTTCCCCTGTCCCTCTGTATAGCCGGTGACGGTGCATTCAGCATCATATTTTGGCTTGAGCTTCAGCGCGAAAGGCGAACGGCCCGTGTGATAAGGCTGATTTGGCTCACGCAATACCAAGCCTTCTGCACCCTGCTCAACACTCTGCGCCAGCATCTTGTCTAAATCATCCAACGGTCGCAGCGGTGTTTGCTGAATAATGTGCAGATGCTTAACAGGCTGGTGTATTAAAAACTGTTCAAGCTTACTCAGTCTTGCCATTAAGCCGCCGGGTTGATTGGGCACTTCAAAAATATAAAAGCCGACTTGTCGCCAATCATCACTCGGTTGTTGACGCCGCACAATGGATAAGGTCTGCTCAAACTGACCGCGCCCAATCCATAACTCACCATCCAACTCAAAAGGCGGCAGGTTTTTGGTAAACCAGTTTGGCGGATTAAATGCATTTCCCTGACGACTTACAAGCTGTTTGCCATCCCAGTAAGCCCGCACACCGTCAAGTTTCTCACTCACCAGCCAGCCGGTTACATCCTGCGGCTGATACTCAGTGAGTAAAACCAAATCGGGCGCTTTGGCCTGTGCCGCCACCCCAAATTGAATGATTGCCAGAATGATCAGTAGTCTAAACATGGCTGTCCCCTTAACTAAAAAGAAAACCTATTGTAAAACACTACAGACAAAAACCCTTTAAAATCACGTATAACATAATTCATATCAACAAAAAACCCGCCGAAGCGGGTTTTTCAGAATTACAACCAGGCCTGGTTAGATCAACTAACCCCAAACCTCGTCGGCGATACTGTTGTACCAACCTTGGGTGTAAATGGCTTCCATTTTGCGTACATCAGGCGCCGCGCCCATCGGAGAGACCCCACCTGAACCCGGCACTGAAACAATTTTGCCATCTTGGAAATCATAAATCGCCGCGACAGAAATCGCATAATCCGGTGTAACCAATGAATAACAGGTATTTACGTTTTTCGCTGAAATCGGTTCTTGACCTGCCATCGCTAATACGATATTGGCCGCACAGGAACGTGCTTGGCTGGTCGCTGAATGACCCGATTTTGGCATAGGTCCAGCAATACAGGCATCGCCGATTACATGGATGTTTTTGTGAATTGTAGATTCAAACGTTTGTTGATTAATCGGACAATAACCAGACTCATTCGTCAGACCGGTCGCTACGGCCAATTTACCGGCTTTTTGTGGCGGGATATAGTTAATTACATCGGCCTTCACCTTGCCATAATCCGCGTCAATGGTTTTATTCTTAACATCAATGCTTCTCAGCTTCCCCCCATCATCCAACTTGACATGTTCAATCATCTGACCGTAGTTTAACTCCCAGCCCTCAACGAACAAGCCCTGCTTAGAAAAGGCATTTTTTTGATCTAAAATTAAAATCTTAGCCGTTGGATTATTTTGCTTGAGATAGTGGGCCACCATGCCAACGCGCTCATAAGGGCCAGGTGGGCAACGGAAAGGGTTAGGTGGCGCAACCATTGCGAAGGTACCGCCTTGTCTCATAGACTGGAGCTGATCACGCAATAACAGGGTTTGATCACCGGCTTTATAGGCGTGCGGTAAAAATTTCTCGGTGTTTTCATCGACACCTGCATGCACATCCCACTTGAAGTCAATGCCTGGTGATACAACCAACTTGTCATAGGCCATTGTTTTGCCACTTGCTAACTTGATCACTTGCTTGTCAGGGTCAACCGAGGCAACCGTTTCGTGCATTACATTAATGCCGTTCTTTTTGGCCGCATTATAGTTATGCGTGATTTGTTTCATTTCATGGAAACCGCCAATCACCCAGTTAGAACCAGGGCAGGTAATGTACTCTTTGTTAGGTTCAATGAGGGTGACATTTAATTCAGGGTTATAGCGTTTTAGGTATTTGGCTGCGGCTGAGCCACCAAATCCACCACCGATGACCACAACGTTTCCAGCGCCTTTACGGCCGGTCGTTGAGCAACCGGTTAAGGCCAAAGCCGCTGGTGCGGCAATACCCGCCGCCGCTAATTGAATCATCTGACGACGTGTCAATTTTGAAAATACGTTTTTCATTATGCTTCTCCTATTGTCCTTGTTTACCGATAAATTTCGCCATTAGCTCAATTTCTTCATCGGTATAGCCTTTCGCATGACGATCCATAATCGTGCCAGTACGCGTGCCATCACGATAGGCCTTCATTTGGCTAATAATCATTGAAGCAGGATAGTTTTCAAGGGTAGGAATCGTTGCATTCGCTAAACGGCCTTCATAGCCATGACAAGAAAAGCAGCTGTTGGCGAGTAATTCACCGCGTTCGACGGCTTGGACGGGTAATGCGGTAGCCAAGATTAACCCTGCTGCGGGTAATAGAACTTTTTTCATTAGTTATACCTCAATTTTATGTTTTAAAAGGTGTTGTCGACTATAAATGAGATGCTTTGGTGCCGCCAATAGAAATTTACTGGGGACCATAAAATATTCTTATATCAAGATATAAAGAAATTGTGGGGAAAGCGTGCACAGAAGCTAGTGCGTTGATTTAAATTAGATTTTCCATATTCAAAAAAATGGGCGCTAATAAAGCGCCCGTTTCAACCAACTAAGGAAATATTATTTACCCCTTTATTTAAAGGTATCGGCCACAATATTATTGAACCAAGAGTAGGCATACTGTACTTCACGCTTACGATCACGCGCATTAAATCCGTCACCACCAGGTGTTAGACCACCCGAATTAGGCACCGAAATGATCTTATCACCCTCATAGGCATAAACCGCCGCAACCGAAATGGCTTCGTCATGCGCCACAATTGAGTAACAGGTGTTCACCCATGAAGGCTCAATCATCGCTTTACCGGTTAATGAAGCATAAACAGCAACGGCGGTTACTTTAGCTTCCGAGTTAGCGGCATAACCTGATTTTGGCAAAGGATCAGCTACAGCGGCATCCCCTACTACATAAATATCCTTGTGAATGGACGACTCAAAGGTTTTACCTTGAATCGGGCACCAACCTGCATCATTGGTTAAGCCTGCAATTTGTGCAATCTTGCCTGCTGTTTGTGGCGGGATGATATTTAACACATCCGCTTTCACTTTTTTACCTGATGCGGTAGTCACGGTTTTGGTTTTAGGGTCAACACTCACCACACCATCATTACCGTGCCACTCAATCATCGCATTTGGACCTTCATATCCATAGTGACGACGCCATGCATCTTCAAACAAGCCTTTCTTAGAAAACGCACCTTTTGGATCAAGCATAATTACTTTTGACTTAGGCTTATTGTCTTTCAGATATTTAGCCACTAACGAAGCACGCTCATACGGGCCAGGTGGACAACGGAATGGGTTAGGTGGGCAAACTAATACATAAGTACCACCGTCCTTCATCGCGGCTAACTGATCACGAAGGATAGCGGTTTGCTCGCCGGCTTTCCAAGCATGAGGAATGGTTTTCGCCACTTCAGCGGAATAACCTTGAATCGCACCATAGTTAAGTGCGACACCCGGTGCAACGATGCAACGGTCATAACCAAATGACTTGCCGCCTTTGGTGGATACTTTTTTACCTTTTGCATCAATGCCAGTGACTTCGTCGATAACCACATTGATACCTTGTTTTTTCAAGCCATCCAAGGTGAAACGAATGGTTTTAATATCGCGATCACCATTAATCACTTCGTTACTCATAAAGCAAGTATGGTAATCCGCACCCGCTTCAATCAAGGTCACGTCCATTTTAGGGTCAAGGCGCTTTAACGATTTCGCCGCTGTTGCACCCGCGATACCACCACCAACGATAACAACCTTGTGCTTGCCACCATGGTTGTGAGCAGAAGCCAAGCCACTAAAACTCGCCATGGAACCTGCCGCCACACTAACGGCTGAGGCTTTAAGGAGATTTCTTCTTGTCATATTTAATTTCATCTTAACTACTCCTTATTCCTTGCCTGATGCATAATAATCCAACAACTGTTGAAGCCCTGCATCACCGTGACGGTTCATCATACTTTCTAACTCACGTTTCATGCGTGACTCTTTGTATTCGCGATCACCCGACATATAATCCTGTAAGCTGTATTCTAAGTAAGCGCGCATTTGGCCAGACAAAAAGCCTGAGTCATCTTCTGGGTTAGTGCCTGCGGCATCATGACAACGATCACAGAATGAATTGTGTAAGCGCTGACCTAGTTGCGCGGCACGAGGATCATGAGGCTGCTCCACTTGAACATATTTTTGCTTAGCAAAATACTTAGCCATATCGGCAATATCTTGATCCGTGTAGGCTTTTGCTAGACGGGTCATAATGGTGTTTGGACGCTCACCTGCGCGGAATTCTTTCATTGAGTCAATAAAATACTGTTCAGACATACCGCCGATTGAAGGGATGGCTGGCCCATCACTAATCCCATTAATACCATGACAGCCTACACAGGTATTGGCCAACATTGTGCCACGATCAAACTCAGCTTGTGCGATACCGCTGGCCATCATGCCACCCGCAAGTAACACACCCATCCATTTTTTTAAGGATGGCTTTTTGGTGTTTTTCATAGATTTCTCCTCTTAAGTCGAGTCTTGCCGCTTTCCAATGACTCAACCAAGAGTCGATCTAGAAAGCTGCGCTCAGCGCTTATGCGCTTTTTTTAAATCCGGCATGCTGCCGGTTTGCTATAAAAAATCCCACGCGAAGATGGGATTTTAAATGGGGTTAGTAGGGTAACTCTGCTTTAGAAACCAAAGGCTCCATGGGCTCGTGATGCGCCACACCTTTATGGCAATCAATACAGGTTTCACCCTCCTCAATCGCGCGAGGATGACGGCGCTGGGCTGAACGCCCTTGTGCGTCAATATCCATGGCATCGTAACTGTGACAGGTGCGACACTCCGCCGAGTCATTGGCTTTCATTTTGTCCCAAACAATATTCGCCATACGCCAGCGATGCTCTTCAAAATGGGCTAGATAAGCTTCAGGATCATTTTTGATCTCACTGCTGACCGCAAAGTTGCCTAGAAACTCATGGTAGATGTCTTTAACGGCGATAATTTTTGCGGTCACTTTAGGCACAAACTCTTTAGGCACATGGCAATCTGAACAGGTGGCGCGAACCCCTGAGGCATTGTTGTAATGTGCCGTTTCTTTGTACTCTTCATAGTTGATTTTCATGCTATGACAAGAAGTACAAAACTCCATCTCATTGGTATAGTCGAATACCACATTCATTGCACCATAGGATGCAAAACCTAAAACAAATACGCCAGCAAACGCTAGATAGAGTTTTTTCATCTCGTTAGTCCTTTCAAGATATTGTCATTATTTTTGCGATATGTTACGGAAATGTGAAAAAGAAAGACACTCAGTTTTTTCAATGACCTTAATAAAATTATTTTATGGGAGGAAATAAAATTTACTTTGCCCCTTAATTTATAGGGAATTTATTTAACCCTTCCAATAGCTTAGATACCACTTGCCATTCCGTCGAGTCCTGTTGCAATAAGCCTTGAAGAGCTAATAAATCTTTTTGTGCTTGTTCTAAATCTCCATTTTGACGCGCCACTAACGCACTGGACCATAAAACCTCAACCGAATTCGGTGCGAGTTTGCGCGCCGTAGCGACCAAAGCTTGTGCGCGTAGATTGAACACCCCTCCCTCACGCTCTGCCAGGCTATCCGCCAAGGCAATCATCACCTGCGGGTTATTCTGATCTAATTGATAAGCCCGCTCATAGGCTTCGCTGGCACGTCGCCAGTTTTCTAAGGTGCTGTGCGAGTGCCCTAACATCATCCAACCCTGAATATCTTCAGGCGTTTGTATTAAACGCGCTTCGAGTTGATCAACCAGTGTTCGGGTGGCGTTTTCAACTGTTCTTTGCTGATGCTGCTCTGCCACCAGGCCGGGTTGACCCAGCTGCCCATAACCCAACAACACCATTAAGGGTAAACTGATAAAACTGATCAGAATGACCGGCGACTTCACCATCTGATGACGCTTAGCCAGCGCATATAACAACCCCATCGCCAGCAAAATTAACAGCAACAAGCCTAACCAAAGTTCAATCATCGTGTTTTTCCTTTTGCGCATCGACTTGGGTTTGGCGCACATAGCTCACCACCCAATAGACCGAAAACAGCAATAATAAAAAGGGCGCAATCCACAGAATCAAGGTATTGGCCTGCAAGGGCGGTCGGTACAGCACAAAATCGCCATAACGCTGCACCATAAAATCGACAATCTGCTTTTCATCGGCGTTTTGATAACGCACCATCTGATAAAGTTGCTGGCGAAGGTCTTGTGCTAAGGGCGCGGTGGATTCGAGAATATTTTGGTTTTGACACACCACACAGCGCAATTCGCGCGCCATTTTCTGATACAACAGCTTTTGCTCGGCGGTATCAAACTGATAGCTTTCAATCACGGCTTGCGCTGACAAGGGAATTAGGCTGACAAACGCCAGCAGCACCAAAGACCAAACCGCTTTCATCGCACTAGCTTTCATCTGCCCCCCTTGGCATCCAGCTTTTGCAAAGCCGGCAGGAGAGAGCGCTCAATGCGCTCGGGAGTCAATGCGCCCATCCATTTATCCACCACGCGACCTTGCGCATCAATCAAAAAGGTTTCTGGCGTGCCAATCAAACCCCAATCCATTCCGATGCGCCCGGTGGGGTCAAAAATAACATGCTGATAGGGGTTACCATGCTGGTCCAACCAAGCCTTAGCGTCATCCGCTTGATCTTTGTAATTTAAACCCACTATAACCAGGCCTGGTTGTGTTTTAGTTAATTCCATTAAATGCGAATGTTCAAGATAACAGCCAGAACACCAGGATGCCCAAGCATTTAACAACCAGGCCTGGTTGAAATCGGCGCTATCAATCGGCTGTTCGCTGAGCAGATCGGTGCCCTGTAAAGCCGGTGCCATTTGCCCCACCAGCGGTGAAGGCACATGACGTGGATTCAACATCAAACCCACCACAAACAGCGCGACTAAACCGCCAAAAATCCACAAGGGCCAACTGGCTTTTTTCATTTCAGCGCCTCCTGTTCTTTGGGCGCATTAGCGGCATTGGTCGCACTCGTTGCCATCGTCGCACGGGTCGAATTGCGTCGCCCCCAAACCGCGATTAATCCACCGATCGCCATCAGCAACGCCCCCAACCAAATGCCACGAATAAACGGTTTATACTGAATGCGAAAACTCCATGCGCCCTCATCACCAATCGGCTCGCCCAAGGCGACATAAATATCACGACTCAAACGCCCATCCAGTGCCACCTCTGACATCGGCATTTCATGACCGATATAAATGCGTTTTTCCGGATGTAAAAACTGGATAAATTCCTCACCACGGTAAAGCCGAAGTGTCCCCTCGGTGGTTAAATAGTTTGGCCCCGCCCCCTGCGCCACACTTTGGAAATGCAGGCGATACTCTTTAAGCGGCACCGACTCACCCGGGGCAAGTCGAATATCGCGCTCAATGCCATACAAGCTCGAAAGTGTAATCCCCGCAATCATCACCGCAAACCCGATGTGCGCCAGCGCCGCACCGAGCATAGGTTTAGCAATCCGACCGGTTTTGCGCGCATGATTCAACAACCAAGCCAAAGCGCCAAATCCTATCCAAGCGGTCAACGCGATACCCAGCAACGCCATGCCCTGTAGATCCGGCATCAACCAAAGCGCGGCGAGTAACACCGCGATCGCCGTGAATAGCCCCAGCCACCAAAGCTCTTTTGCCAAGCGTCCAACCGAATCTTGCTTCCAACGGATATAAAACCCCACCCCCATCAAGATCGCCAACGGAATCGTTAAAGGAATAGTAATCGCATTAAAATAAGGCGGCCCGACCGAAAGCTTACCCATCCCCAGCGCATCCAACAACAGAGGATAAAGCGTGCCCAACAAGACGCTGGCGGTCATCACCATCAGCAGCACATTGTTGAACAACAGTGCGGTTTCTTTTGATTGAATTTGCATCGGCTTGATTTTGACCATCTTGGGCGCGCGCGCACTAAACAACGCCAACGCACTGCCAATCACCACCACCAAATAAATCAGAATATAGGTACCACGCGTCGGGTCGGTGGCAAAGGCATGCACCGAGGTCAACACGCCTGAGCGCACCAAAAACGCACCGACCAAGCTCATTGCAAACGCCAAAATCGCCAATAACAAGGTCCAGCCAATCAGCTGGCCGCGCTTTTCACTCACTAACAGCGAATGAATCAAGGCGGTCGCCACCAGCCAAGGCAGGAGCGACGCATTTTCAACCGGGTCCCAGAACCACCAGCCTCCCCAGCCTAATTCATAATAAGCCCACCAACTACCAAGCAAAATCCCTAGCGTCAAAAACGCCCAGGATACCAACGTCCATTGACGTGCCCATGCAAAGGTCTGTGGGCGCGCTTCGCCCAGCCAAAGTTGCGCCACCGCCAAAGAAAAACTCACCGCCAAGCCCACATACCCCATATACAACAAGGGCGGATGAAGAATTAATGCAATATCTTGCAGTAACGGATTTAATCCCAAGCCATCGACCGGCACCGTTGGCAAGCGTTCAAATGGATTGGAGGTGAACAAAATAAATAGCAAAAAGCCTAGGACAATAAAGCCCAAACCGCTGAGTGTCAGGCTATGTTCATCAGAAGTCAATGCACCGCGTTTAAGCGCTACCGCCGCCGTCCAGCCGGTTAGCATCCACGCCCAGAGCAATAACGACCCTTCATGCGCGCCCCACACCGCCGAGAATTTAAAATACCAGGGCTGGAATAGACTCGAATGCGAGGCAACATACTTGAGCGCAAAATCATCCGCCAAAAACGCCCACACCAAAATCGCCAGTGAAATGCCGGTAAACACAAAAATACTCAAGGCCAAAACCGGTGCCATCGCCACCAGGCCTGGTTGCTTGCGCCAGCTGCCATAAAACGGCAACAAGGTTAATAACACCGATAACGCAGCGGCAATAAGTAAAAAAACCAAACCCAGTTCACTGATCATTGAAATAAAAAAACCTTATAAGACAAAATTAGACAATTAGACAATTGAGATTAATAAGCCGCCGCAGGTGGCTTATGCAATGTGGCGGCGACTTCGGGCGGCATATAGTTTTCATCGTGCTTGGCCAAAACTTCCGATGCAACAAACACGCCCTGCGCATTGAGTTGTCCCTTGGCAACAATCCCCTGGCCTTCGCGGAACAAATCCGGCAGGATGCCAGTGTATTCAACTTGAATCGGGGTTTTTAAATCAGTGATATCAAACACCACCTTTAAACTATCACTGGCGCGAGACACCGAGTTTTCTACCACGACGCCGCCGACCCGAAAATCACGGTCTATCGGCGCTAAACCCTCCGCGACCTCCGAGGTCGAAAAGAAAAACATCATGTTTTGTTGAAAGGCTTGAAAAATCAACGCCGCCGCCGCTGACACACCCAACACCAAAAAACCAACCAACATTAATCGCTGACGTTTAACCGGACTCATGCAAACGTGCCTCCTCTTGCTGTTGCTGACGCCATGACTGCAATAAGCGTTGGTGACGCCAATAGGGGATCAGCAGGTTATAACCCATCACCAATAGACTCAAGCCTACCGAAGACCATACATACGCGCCATAACCGCCCATTGAAAAAAACTCGCTCATCTCGCGTTATCCTTTGACTTGTCTTTAGTCGGCTGAATCTGCGCCTGCACCATCGCCTGTACTATCGCCTGCACCCAGGCGCTTTGCGGATAACGCAGCAACAATTCAGTGCGCAAACGCAACATCAGCATCCACAGATACATTAGTTTAAACGCCAATAGGGTAATCAACAAGGGCCAAAGCATATCCGGATGAATCGATGGCGTATCAAGCTTGCTCAAGCTTGGCGGTTGATGCAATGTATTCCACCAGATAACCGAATAATGAATAATCGGAATATTCACCACCCCCACCAATGTCATCAGACTTGCGGCCTTTGCGGCTTGACGCTTATCTTCAATCGCATGATACAGCGCAAAAATACCTAAATAGATAAACAGCAAAATCAATTCGGAGGTCAGCCTTGCATCCCACACCCACCAGGCACCCCACATGGGTTTACCCCAAATAGCGCCGGTAAACAGCGCCATCAAAGTAAACGCCGCACCAATTGGCGCACTGGCAATCAACGCCAACTCGGCGACCTGAATCCGCCATACCAGCACGCTGATCGCCATCATGGTCATCGCCATATACACCAACATCGACAACCAAGCCGCCGGCACATGCACATAAATAATCCGAAATGCATCACCCTGCTGGTAATCAGCCGGTGCAAACACCAAACCCCAAACTAGCCCAATCACTAATAAACTACTGGCCAGCAGCGCCACCCAAGGCAAGCCGGTCTGGATGCGCGGATAAACAAAATGCGGCACGGCCCATTGATAAAACCACTTTAAAACTGGATGCATAATTGTCCTAATTCAAACTCAGTTTAAGCGCCTTCGCCACCGCCAAAGGCGCGAGCGTGACCGATAAAACCGCGAGTGCGGCTAACAAATAGAGTGGCCCCAATGCCGACCAACCCTGTGCCGCAACGTCCACCGCACTGGCGCCAAAAATCAAAATCGGCATATAAAAAGGCAGCACCAGCAGCGCCAAAAGGAAACTATTGTATTTTATGCCACTGGTGATAGCAACGCCGACCGCGCCAATCCACACCAGGCTCAGACTCCCCAAAACCAAACTTAATACCAAAACCGGCAAGGCGCTGACCGGCAAATGTAAGCCATAACCCAGTAACGGCGACAAGACCACCAAGGGCAGCGCATAGAGTAACCAATGACTCACCAGCTTGGCATAAGTATAGCGCAACAGGCTGGCTTGGCTGGCCGCCCAAAGCTCCAAGGTGCCATCATCATGATCACCACGAAACATGGAGTCCAACGACAAGAGTGTCGCCAACAAGGCCGCCACCCATAACAACCCAGGCGCAACCGCGGCTAGTGTCTGGGGCGAGCCCCCCAGCGCCAAAGGAAACAAGATAATCACCAAGGCAAAAAACAACAAGGGCGTTAACCAGTCCAATTTATTCGCATAGGCCAAACTCAACTGCTGCTGCACTAAGCGCACAAAACGCATTAATGCGCTCCCAACTGCAAGCGTTGCACCTTCGCCTCATCAATCATCACCGCATGATGCGCCGCCATCACCGCGATACCACCGGCCTCTAAATGGCGATCCAACATCTGCTCAAACTGTGAAATACCCTGGGTATCGAGCGCCGCTTGGGGTTCATCCAGCAACCAGACCGGTGCGGAGGTCAACATCAAGCTGGCCAGCGCCAAACGGCGTTTCATCCCCTGCGAAAATCGGCCCACTAACTGATGGCGCACCGCAAACAAACCAAAATAGTCCAAGGCTTTCAGTGGGTCAAGCTGGTTTTGTGGGCGTAAGCTGGCTAAAAAGGCGAGGTTTTGCAATGCAGTCCATTGCATTTTAAGGGCATTACGATCACCCAACCAGGCCTGGTTGGGTGCTTGACTAGCATGGTTATCTTGATTAGCATGATTATCTGAAGCGATAGAATGGGAAAAGTGAATCGACCCCTGATCGGGTTCAATTAAACCGGCAAGAATTTTTAACAGCGTACTTTTGCCAGCACCGTTGTGACCTATCAGCAACAAAAGCTGACCCGGATCGACTTCAAAACATAGGTCAGAAAATAAAAGTTGATGGCCTCGGGCATAACTTAACCCTTGAACACGTAGCACCCCTATCACACACGCAAACTATAAGCGCATCGGCATAATAACATGCTGACATTGCATGCTTCCCTCGCCCGAAGCAATCAAACAGCTATTGCTTGAATCCTTCATATTCAATGTAATCACTTCATCCTTCAGCGAGTTAAGCACATCCAATAAATAGCCAACATTAAATCCAATCTCAATCCGTTCCCCTTGATAATCAATCGCCATGTCTTCATGCGACTCATCCTGTTCCGCATTTTGCGCATGCACCGTAAGAAGGTTATGCTCAAACACCAGGCGCACACCACGAAAACGTTCATTTGATAAAATGGCTGCACGCTGCAAAATCGACTTAAATAAATTAAAATCTAGCTGAATCGGCACATCATTGCATTTGGGTATCACGCGATTATAATCAGGATAACGGCCATCAATCAGCTTACAAGTAAACACCGTGTCCATAAACTGCAAGGTTAGATAGTTTTTGGCTAAGGATAGCTTTACTGTTTGCTCGAGATCGGTGAGCAGCTTGGTCAGTTCAACAATCGCCTTACGCGGCACAATTGCCTGTGAAGGCGTGACATGACTCAAAGGATCGGACAGCATACAGGTTGACAACCGATGACCATCGGTCGCCACCAAGCGAAAACCATAAGGCGAAATATCAAACAGCATACCATTCAAATAAAAACGCACATCTTGATTCGCCATCGCAAAACCACAGTGCTGTAACAAGTTTTTAAACTCACCCTGCTTAATCTCCAGCAAAGCTTGCGCTTGCGTTAAATCAATATGAGGATAGTCCTCACCTGGCAAGGTAGATAATTTAAATGATGAGCGCCCGGCTTTTAGCGTACAACGCCCTTCTTCAAAATCAAAATGAACATGCAAACCGTCAGGCAAAGAACGCACAATCGTCAATAGCTTTTGTGCTGGCAAGGTAATGTCAAACGTTTCGCCCTCAACCGACTCAATCGGCACTTGCGAGCGGGTTTCAATTTCTGAGTCCGAGCCGGTGACAATCAGCTGCGATTGCCAGACTTGAAATAAAAAGTTACCCAAAATAGGTTTGGTTTGGCGTTTTTCCACCACACCTATGACATTTTGCAGGGCTTTTAATAGGTTTTCACGTTGTATAGTCAGTTTCATATTCAAACCTTAAGACGTAATAATTCGAATTAATTTGGTAAAGTCTTCATCAATACGATGATCGGTTTCACGCAGCTCTTTCACTTTTCTCACCGCATGCAACACCGTCGTATGGTCACGGCCGCCAAAGGCATCGCCAATTTCTGGCAAGCTGTGGTTGGTCAACTCCTTGGCAATCGCCATTGCCACTTGACGTGGACGCGCAATATTACGTGTACGACGCTTAGATAAAATATCCGCAACACGTAATTTATAATAATCCGCGGTCGTTTTTTGAATATTCTCCAGTGTGACCATTTTTTGTTGCAATGCCAATAAGTCCTTGAGCGCGTCTTTCACCAACAACAAGCTTAAAGGCTGCTCGGTAAACTGTGAATAAGCAATCACACGCTTCAACGCACCTTCAAGTTCGCGCACATTACCTCGTAAACGCTTAGCAATAAAAAAAGCGACCTCTTCAGGCAAGGAAATTCCTGCCTCACTGGCTTTTTTCATTAAGATTGCCACCCGCATTTCAAACTCGGGCGGCTCGACCGCAATTGTCAACCCCCAACCAAAACGCGATTTCAAGCGATCCTCTAAACCATCCACTTCTTTAGGAAAGCGATCCGAGGTTAAAATGACCTGTTTATTGCCTTCTAACAGCGTGTTAAAGGTATGAAAAAACTCCTCTTGAGATTGCTCTTTATTAGCGAAAAATTGGATATCGTCAATCAATAACGCATCCAATGAACGATAAAAGCGCTTGAAGTCTTCAATTTTATTATGACGCAATGCATTGACCATATCCGCCACAAAACTCTCAGAATGCAAATAGGCGACACGCGCATTCGGATTCTTCGCCAACAAGGCATTACCAATCGCATGCATCAAATGGGTTTTACCCAAGCCAACCCCCCCGTAGATAAAAAAGGGGTTATAGCTGCCACCCGGATTATCAGCCACTTGACGCGCCGCCGCGGCCGCCAACTGGTTGGCCTTCCCCTCAACAAAATTATCAAAAGTGTAGTTAGGGTTGAGCTTATGCTTGATGGTTTTTTTTGCCACCTCGGCACTGGGTGTTTTTTTGACGGCAGGCTGCTGCAAAGGCTTGGGAACGGTTGGCTCGTTAACAGGCTCATCTAAATCATAATCACCAATTTCCAAACGCACCTGGGGTGGGTTATCAGGAATAACACGCTCAACCGCCTGACGAATATTACTCATCAGCTTACGGTTTACCCAATCCAGGATAAAAGGCGTCGGGGCTAAAAGTCGGATAACAGAGTCTTCTTCAATGACTTTTAACGGACGAATCCAGCTATGAAATTGCTGCTCATTGAGATCATCTTCTAAATACTTGAGGCTTTGTGACCATAAATGACTCAAATTCGTCTCCTTTTAGGCGAAACTTTATTAATAAGTTCAATTATAGCTGTGAATAACTTTAAAAAACAGCCCCCACTTGTGGATAACTTTTCAATAAACCCTGTGGATAAGTAGTTTATTGTTTCAATAAGTTGATGAAATAATTATAAAAACAGAGGTGGATAAAAATTTTTAAAATATCTCAGCTTTGACACATTAGAAGAACAACATCTTCAAGCCAAGCACGATTAACAAATAGGCAAATAACCGCTTCAACAGCGTTACTGAACTGCGATGTGCTAGCTTTGCGCCCCAATGTGCCGTAAAAACACTCATCACCACAATCGCTAAAAACGCTGGCCAATACACAAACCCTGTGGTGTAGCTGGGTAAATCATCCAACTTTAACCCGGCCAACATATATGCCAGGGTGCCAGATAAAGCCACCGGCAAAGATAAGGCTGCCGATGTCGCGATCGCCTGATGCGCTTTAATGTTATGCCAAAGCTGATACGGCGTACTCAAAGAACCGCCCCCCACACCGAGCAATGCCGATACCCCACCTATCCCGGCTCCTGCTGTATTACGTGCCACCAGGCCTGGTAGCTGACGATGGGGCGCGGGTTTTTTGTTCGCTAACATTTGCCAAGCCACCAACAACTCCATCACGCCAAATAATTTTGCTAACACCGATGTCGAAAAAAACTGCGCGCTCCACGCGCCAACAAACGCACCGAGTAATACACCCGCTATCATGGTTTTTAAAATGTCCCAGCGCACCGCTTGATGACGATGGTGGGTATTGACCGATGATAAACTGGTAATTAAAATCGTCGCCAACGACGTTGCAATCGCGATATGCACACTATAAGGACTCTCCAAATAAATCAAAAACACCGTGCTTAAAATCGGCACCAGTACCAGGCCACCCCCAATCCCAAGCAGCCCAGCCAATAAACCGGCAAACGCACCCGCAATCAAATAAATCAGGATTTCAATAAACATGGCACTTCTCTCTTCTCCATAGGGTGTAATCGAAAGTGATGGTTCCGGTTCCGGTTCCGGTTCCGGTTCCGGTTCCGGTTCCGACCCCCACGTCATTCCGGCGAAGGCCGGAATCCCAAACCAACGGCGTACAATCTCAAGAGATCTCGGTCTAAGCCGGGATGACCTGTCAACGAACCAGGCCGATATGCACTTTCAATTGCACCCTTTTCCATACAAAAAAGCCACGCATAAGTGCGTGGCTTTTTTAAACTTAACCGCTCAAAGAAGGTTAGCGTTTTTTCTCGGCTAAAGCCTCTTTGGCATCCATTTTTTCGATTTTCTTCGTAATATAGTATTGCTGAGAAACCGAAAGAATGTTGTTCATTAACCAGTAAAGCACCAAACCAGCCGGGAACCACATAAAGAACAGCGTAAAGATAAACGGCAATAGGCGCATCACCTTTTGCTGCATTTCATCCATCATCGCGGTCGGGTTCAGTTTTTGCTGAATCCACATGGTTAAGCCCATCAAAATTGGCAACACAAAATACGGATCTTTGGTTGATAGATCACTAATCCACAAGATCCATTCGGCTTGACGCATCTCGACAGAATAGATTAGCACCCAGTAAAGCGCGATAAACACCGGCATCTGCACCAAGATAGGCAAGCAGCCCCCCAGCGGATTGATTTTCTCCTCTTTATAGAGCTTCATCATCTTCTGCTGGAAGAGTACTTTATCGTCACCGTAGTTTTCTTTTAACTGCTTTAACTTCGGCTGGAACTTGCGTAACTTCGCCATCGAGTAGTAACTCTTCGCCGATAGCCAGTAGAACGCCAACTTAATCAAAATCGTCAATACAATAATCGACCAACCCCAGTTACCGACAATATTATGAATATGGTTAAGCAACCAGAAAAGGGGTTCAGCTAGGATCGTAAACATCCCATAGTCAATGGTACGCTCTAAACCCGGTGCAATCTGTTTCAACACATTTTGTTCGGTTGGGCCAATATAAATTTGACTGGTGATCACACCCGTCTGACCCGCGTCAATCGTCACAGCCGGCTCGACCACACCGATCGAATAACGCCCTTGATCCAGCGCACGTGCATAATAAGTATTGGTTACATTTTGATTCGGCACTGCGGCGGTCACAAAGTAATGTTGAATCATCGCCGCCCAACCGCCTTGAATCGGCAGGTTTTCTAGGGGCTGATTGGCAATGTCTTTAAAATCGTATTTGTTATACTTTTTGTCATCACTGTAATGATCGTAATATACAGGTCCGGTATAGGTGTACATCATCAACGAGGAATAAGGATCATGCGCGGTACGCACAAACTGAGAATACAAACTACCTGACCAGGCCTGGTCAGTGCGGTTGGTCACCTCATATTCCACATCAATCAAATAAGAACCACGGGTAAACACATAGGTTTTAGTGACCTCAACGCCGCCCTCACGCCAAACCATCGGCACACGCAATGTATCACCTTCCATACGGAACTCCGTTTGCTCAACATGGAAAACCGAACGGTGTGTTGGCGCAGGTAAGGCGGCACTCGGCGGGGTGGCAATACCGTTTTGGTGGAAATAAATCAACGGCCCTTGATCACCCATTAAATGAAACGGTGTATCACGATCACGCGGCATGCCATGCAGCGGTGTACGCGCATCACGGATATCACCGCCCAGGGTATCAATTTCAAGATGAAGTGTGTCCGTAATAACACGAATTCGCTGTTGCTGCTCCATTCGCGTGACGGCCTGTGGGACATCCGCGCCCTGTTCCGTTAGGCTCATCGCACCGTCTATCGGCATATTCGCCATCGGCACATCGGCAGGGCGATCAGCATGAATAGCGGCTTGATTCGGATCTATTGGCGGTGAAGCGCTAAACTTCATCCATTGAAACCACAACCACATGGCGGTAAAGGCCAGGGCAATCCACCAAAACGCTCTCATATTCATGCTTATTCCTTAACGCTTGTCTGTTTTAAATCGCTATTTGCAATTTTATTAATCAAATGAAAAAAACTATTTGCTAGAGTCTGGTTGTCAATGTCTTGCATTCCTCTACGCCCTAACACGACAATATCATAACCGCATAAATGATTTTTATGTTGACGAAATCCCTCACGCGCGATTCTTTTTACCCGATTACGCCAGACAGCCCGCGATAATTGCTTTTTAGACACCGCCAAACCCAAACGCGGCAACGGCAAATGGTTTGCACGAACAATTAAAGTCCAATGACGATTAGCAAATTTTTGAGCATCCGTAAATGCGAGAGTGAAATCAGCGGGGGTAAGTAAACGAAGGGATTTAGGAAAATCGTGTTGAAGCAGCCCGTGAGGTGGCTGCTTCAAGGCTAACGCGTGGGAGGCGACAGAATCAAAACTCATCTCACTGCTATACAGTTAAGCGAGCACGACCCTTTGCACGACGCGCCGCAAGTATCTTGCGACCATTTTTAGTTGCCATGCGAGCACGGAAACCGTGGTTGCGTTTGCGTTTAATAACGCTTGGTTGAAATGTACGTTTCATGTTTAAATACCTATTTCATTTCGATCGAAAAAAGAGAACAGCAAATACTAATCACTTTTTCAAAAAAAAGCAAGCAAATTCTTTAACAAAAGCCGATAAAGCCGCTGACTCTTCAAATCAAACAAGGCCATTAAGTTAATAAGAAAACCGGTCATTGCGAGGCTGAAGGCCGTGGCAATCTCTAACAAACTGAGCACGCCCTTGAGAGATTCAGGCTTCGCGCTGACTTCGTTGGCCGCGTCGCTGCGCGCCTCGAAACAGGTTTATTCAAAACTTAATGGCAGTGAGGCACAGCGTGGGATCGAGTTATAAACGTTAGCCCATTCAGGTTAAGTGCTTTGGCTTCTTGGGTAGGTTGCATTTATAATGCATCTTTTATTCTTGAGAACTGGCTATGAGTCTTAAAGACACGTTGTTTTCCAATCCCTATGAGGCGGTCGGCGCCTTTCAGTTTGACGAATCAGTGGTGGCGGTGTTCCCCGACATGATTTCGCGCTCAGTGCCGGGTTATCAAACTATTTTAACCGGCATCGGTGAGCTGACACCCCTGTTTGCACAACCCAATAGCCAGATTTATGATCTGGGTTGCTCGCTCGGTGCGGTCACCTTGACTATTCGCCGCAAACTCAATAACCTGCCCTGCCAGATCATTGCGGTCGATAATTCGCCCTCGATGATTCAACGCGCGCAAGATTACTGCGCCGCCTTTCACTCCGAAACCCCCGTGCAGTTTGTGCTGGATGATATTGCCAATATCAAGATTGAGAACGCCTCTATCGTGGTGCTCAACTTCACCTTGCAATTTATCGAGCCTGAAAAACGCCAAGCTTTATTAAAAGCAATTTATGCGGGTTTAAACCCCGGTGGGGTCTTAATTCTATCGGAAAAAATACACTTCCCTGACCCACCCATTCAGCAAGCCATCGAGCATTTACACCTCCAATTTAAGCGGGCGAATGGCTATTCTGAACTCGAAATCAGTCAAAAACGTGCTTCGCTCGACAATGTACTCATCAGCGACAGCCGCGAACAGCATCTTGATCGCTTAGAAAAAGCCGGTTTTGGTCATGCAGAAGTTTGGTTGCAGGCGTATAATTTTGTCTCTTTTTTAGCGATCAAAAACGAGAGTGTTCCACGTGAAACAACACCTTGATAGCCTTTGGCCTCAACTTAATGACACCCCCCTTTCTCAATGGGAAAATGCGCTTGCCCCATTAATTGAGGCGGCGCTGCACCCAGAAAACAATGGTAATTTGCCCCGCTGGTCGGCGGCACTTGACCAAATACAAGCACTACCTAAGGCTGAACAAATCGCACTGAATCAGTCGGCTGTCACGGCGATTACGCCGGAGCTGACGAGCAAGCAAACCGAACAACTGGAAACCGCACTGCGTGCCTTGATGCCTTGGCGCAAAGGCCCTTATCAAATCAATGCGCTGCATCTTGATACCGAGTGGCGCTCCGATTGGAAATGGGACCGCGTTCTGCCTCACCTCGCGCCGCTCAAAGGTCGCAAAATACTCGATGTCGGTTGCGGCAGTGGTTATCACCTTTGGCGCATGCGTGCAGAACAGGCCAAGCTGGTGATTGGCATCGACCCCAGTTTACTGTTTATGGCACAATTTTTGACCCTGCATCACTTTATTGGCGATGCCGCGACCTATTTTATCCCCCTCCCGCTTGAAGCCTTACCTGAATCCAAGCTAGGCGGCGGATTTGATACGGTGTTTTCAATGGGTGTTCTCTATCATCGACGCTCGCCGCTTGACCATTTAGACGAACTGAAACGTCAACTCAAAAAAGGCGGTGAACTGGTATTAGAAACGCTGGTGATTCCAAAAGAATACGGTCAGATACTCGTGCCAGAAGATCGTTATGCACAGATGCGCAATGTGTGGTTTTTGCCCTCGGTGGAGGAGTTAGCACACTGGATGCGTCGCTTAGGATTTGAAAATGTGCGTTGTGTTGATCTAGACCAAACCTCAACCGACGAACAACGCGCCACCGATTGGATGCAATGGAACTCACTCAAGGACTTTTTAGACCCGAATGACCCAAGCAAAACCTGCGAAGGCTATCCCGCGCCTTTGCGCGCAGTAATGCTAGCCAACAAACCGGGTTAATTATTCAACCCGAAAAACAACAGGATTTACAACCCAGAGCAAACGCATCTAAATAATAAAAAAATCATAACAATAGTCATGATTAACCTCGTTAACCTCGTTCCCACGCTGTGCGTGGGAATGCAGACCGATTTAACCTATGAAACAACGCTCAAACCCAAGTCCAAGGCGCTCCCACGTTCAACGTCACTGCCATTAAGTTAAGAAAAAAACGGTCATTGCGAGGAGCGCAGCGACGCGGCAATCTCTCAAGGGCGTGCTCAGTCTGCCAGAGATTGCCACGGCCTTCGGCCTCGCAATGACGCAAGTTGGTTCACTCCGTGTTGTCACTCATTCCTTAACTTAATGGCAGTGACGTTCAACGTGGGAGCGAGACCTGATTGTAAGCTGTTGATTTATTATTTACTTTAGATGCGTTTGCCCTGATTTATAACCAGGCCTGGTTATAAATCCTGAGCAAAACGATTGCTTAACCACCACTTAACGATCACTTAATCATCGCTTTCAACGCCTGCATTTGCTGTGTCATTAAGTCCTTGGTTGTTTGGTTGCTCAAGACCCCTTGCTCATTAAACGCGTCATGGGCGCTCGCCACCATAATCTCTGGCACACCCAACACCCTCGCGCCTGGGTAAATCAAAATCTCACGCAAATGATACTGCGCGCGACCGCCGCCAAACGCACTCGGGCTCGCGCTCATTAGCGCCACAGGCTTGTCGCGTAAAGGCGCTTGCGGATGAATCGATAACCAATCCATCGCATTTTTCATCACCGCCGTAACTGAATAGTTAAACTCGGGCGAGGCCAACACCAGCGCATCCGCTTGGCCAATTGCCTCCGCTAACTGATCCACCGCCGCCGGAAAACCTGTAGCTAAATCATCAGGATTTAGCAACGGTAAGTCTTCAAGCGTGCGCACCGTCATGGTCACGCCCTCCGGCACAAGCTGACAGGCTTCTTTTAATAAAGCGGTATTCAAAGACGCTTTTCGCAAACTGCCACTGATTCCTAAAAACTTCATTTTCTCTCTCCTCAAACAATCCTAAACAACCCAAAAAATCAAACCCAATCAAGCTCAATCAAACCAAGTCAAATAACAAAAATTCCGCTTGCGAATCGGTTGTGATCACCAGGCCTGGTTCATCCTCAATGGCAAGTGCATCGCCCGTTTGCATCAGCTCACCATTCACATCCAGCTCGCCTTTCACCAGTTGCAACCAAATTCCACGCCCAGCACGCAAATCAAATTTTAGTTCTTGCCCTTGGGTCAATTCGGCGCGATATAAATCAACATCTTGGTTAATAAACACCGCACCATCGCGTGGGGTTTGACTGGCTAATAACACCAGCTGACCCGGCGCGGCTTGATCATAACGAATCTGCTGATAACCCGGTTTAATGTTTTTTTCAGCCGGCATCAACCAAATTTGGTACAGGTGCGTTAATTCGGTGTCCGATGGATTAAATTCGCTATGGGTAATCCCCGTACCCGCGCTCATGCATTGAATTTCACCCGGCAGAATTTCCTCCAGATTCCCCATACTATCTTTATGCGCCAGACGACCTTCAATCAGATACGTAATGATTTCCATATTGTCGTGTGGATGGGTGGGAAAGCCACTATTCGGCTGAATCCAATCTTCGTTAATCACCCGTAAACTACGAAAGTTCATATGATGACGATCAAAATAACCCCCAAACGAAAAGCTATGATAGGACTCCAACCAATCAATTTTATTGTACCCACGCTCTTTAGACGGTCTTAAACGCAACATCGCTCTACTCCTTGTTTTAATCTTGTTAATCTTGGTGAATTTACCTTGTGCCCATCTTAACTTTTTCCTATTAAATTGATAAGATGCAATTTATAAAAGCTCTTTTTCTCAATAGAAAATATTCAACACATGACGAGATAGCCAATGATCAACCGTAAAGACAGCCTTGAGGGCTTGAGTATTTTTGTGCAGGTGATTGAATCGGGCAGCTTTAGCGCGGCGGCGACAGAACTCGGGCACGCGGTGTCGCATATCAGTAAATCGATTACCAAACTCGAACAACGCTTGAGTGCGCGGTTGATTAATCGAACGACACGCAGCCTTAGCTTAACCGATGTCGGCCAGGTCTATTATGAAAAAGCCAAGCAAATTGTCGGCGATGCGCGTGAAGCCGAACAAAGCATTCATCAACTGCAAGACACCCCAAGTGGACGTTTAAAAATCAGCGTGCCCAATAGCTTTGGTCAATCGCATATGCAACCGGTGATTCGTCAATATATGCAGCGCTACCCGCAAGTCAAACTGCAAATTGACTTTAGCAGCCGCTTAGTTGATTTAATTGGCGAAGGCTTTGATTTATCGGTTCGCATGGGCCAGTTGAAATCATCCAACTTAATCAGCCGAAAACTGCTAGATTTTGATTTTTACACTGTTGCCAGCCCCAATTATCTTGCGCGCCATTCGACTCCCTTACATCCGCAAGATTTAAAACAACATCAAGCCATCAAATACATGTACAACCAAGTACCGATTACCTGGGATTTTTGCACCGCTGAGGGTGATCCGCTGCATGTGGAGGTTGAAAACAAGGTGGAATGCAATAATTTACCAATGCTCAAAACCCTCGTACTGGCGGGTGTCGGCATCACCCGCATACCCAGCTACGATTGTGAACAGGAAATCAAAACCGGTCAGCTAATCCGATTACTGAGCGAGTATGATATGCCAAGCCTGTGTGCGTATATGGTCTACCCGCACCGCTTACACCTTTCAGCTAAGGTGCGCGCGTTTGTTGATATGGCATTGGCGCATTTTAAAACGAATGAAAAGAGCCCGGATATTTCATAAACTTCACGCGAATTTATGAATCGAAGAAAGCGAAGCTAAACATCCGGGCTAGGAGCCTTGAAAACCAAACACCCAACCCTATAAACGGTGTTTGAATTCTTAATTGGAGAACAAAATGATTACACTCTGCCCGCATTGCGGTGGCTTAAACCGCGTGGCTGTCGAAAAATTTAAATCTAACCCAAAATGCGGGCATTGCAAACAAGCCCTACTGACGGGTAAACCGATAGAAATGAGCAGCGCCCAATTTCAACGTGCGCTGGATAAATCTGAACAACTGCTGGTAGTGGACTTCTGGGCCCCTTGGTGTGGACCCTGCCAAATGTTCGCACCCACTTTTTCTAACGCCGCGCAACAAATCGAAGCACAATACCCGCAGGTTCGATTTATTAAAATCAACACCGAACAGGAGCAAGCCATCGCCGCGCAATGCCATATTCGCTCCATCCCTACCCTAGCCGTATTTAAAAACGGTCAAGAAATAGACCGCATCTCCGGCGCGATGGACTTAACCCAATTTAAACAATGGGTCTTAACGCATGTTTAGGCTGTTTATAACCAGGCCTGGTTGAGTTAGAGTAAGATTTGCGCCTTTGACGATTTCCTTACATGATAAAATGCCTTTTTAACTTTTTGGCTGGTTATGGCGCGTCTTCAATCGCTTTCTTTGCATCATTTTCGTAATATTGAACAGGCTGAGCTGGCGTTTGCGCCGGGGCTAAATGTGTTAATTGGCGATAATGCAGCGGGTAAAACGTCCGTGATTGAGGCGTTGTGGTTGTTGGCGTCTGGGCGTTCGTTTCGTAGTCATAAACCGCAACAGCTGATTGCTTTCGAACAACCGCAGTTGGTGTTGTTTTGTGAAGTGGCGCAACATAACCAAACTTTTAAGCTTGGGCTGGCTCGCGATGCACAGGGGGTTAGTCTAAAGCTGAATGGCGAAAAACAACCTAGCCAAGCCGAGTTTGCCCGCCATTTGCCTATTCAACTCCTCACCCCCGAGAGCCATCGGTTGCTAGAGGAAGGACCGAAGGCACGCCGCCAGTTTTTAGATTGGGGTTGCTTTTATCACCACCCCAATTTTATGCCCGCTTGGCGATATTATCAACGTGCGCTCAAACAGCGAAATCAGGCGTTAAAAAGCCAGTTAAGCACGGATCAGGTGAATTTATGGAACGCGCCTTTGGTTGAAGCGGGCGAGCGCATTAGCCAATTGCGTGCGGATTATTTAACCGCGCTGACACCTTATTTAGTCGATTTTTGCCAGCAATTGATGCCCGAACTTCAGCGCGAACCCGAGCTGAAGTTTTACACGGGCTGGCCGGCGAATGCGCCCAATTATGCCAGCGTACTTGAAGACCATCTCGCCCGCGACCGTCAACTGGGGCATACCCAATATGGCGCGCATCGTGCGGATATTAAAATCAAGGTGAATCATCAAGAACCCCTGATTGGTTTATCGCGCGGGCAGCAAAAGTTGTTTGTTTGTGCCTTGTTATTAGCCCAAGCGCACTATTTACAAGCGCAAACCGACGATTCGGTGATTATGTTAATTGATGATTTGCCTGCTGAATTAGACTTGGTTCATCGCACCAGCTTATTGCAGTTGTTGCAAAATCTTGGGATTCAACACCTGATCACCAGCACCGCCCGCGAGCTGATTCCTGGGCATGAGAACGCACAGGTGTTTGAAATTCACAAGGGCACAATCACCGGCCAACGCCCTTCGCGTTCAATCACTTCAACCGGCGTTTGATAGACGGTTTCAATCGTCTGCTGGGTCAGCACTTGATGCACCGCCCCTTGCTGATAAGCCTGACCGTTAGACAGTAACAGCGCACGATCCGCATACTGCGAGGCGAGATTTAAATCATGCAACACCGCGACCACCGCCATGTCATAGTCTTTCGCTAGGCGACGCAATACCTGAAAAACCTGTTGTTGGTGAGCCAAATCCAAACTGGAGGTGCATTCGTCTAACAATAGCAGCGGCGGCAATCCGCCAGACTGCTTGGCCTGTTGCGCCGCGTGCAAAATTTGCACCACCACCCTTGCCAATTGCACCCGCTGTTGCTCACCGCCGGATAGGGTTAAATAATTACGTTCGCTCAAATGCGCCACATCAAATAGGTTTAAGGCCTGGTGGACCCGTTGCTGGCTTTCGGCTTTACTGGCATGCAAAACCGCCATGCTGACCACCTCCTCAGCCAGAAACGGAAAGTCCAAATGCACTGCTTGGGGCATCACCGCACGCAATTGCGCTAACTCTCTGGGTGAATAACTAGACAGCGACCGACCCTGAAATTCAACCGCCGATTTATAGGCCTCCATTTCGCCGGCCAAGACTTTTAGCAAACTCGATTTACCCGCCCCATTCGGTCCAAGAATGACAAACAACTCACCGGCTTTTACCTCAACCGAGATAGCGCGTAGTATGGCTTTGCCACTTAGGGTAAGGTTAAAATTTTCTACTGAAATCATCGCTTCCCACCAAAGATTAACTTAAAAACCAACACGATTACGGCGTTGCAATAACAAGGCCAAGAAGAATGGCCCGCCAATCGCCGCCATCACCAGCCCGATGGGCAGCTCAGCAGGGGCGACAATAATTCGCGCAATCGAATCCGATAAAATCACTAAAATCGCTCCCATTAACGCGCTGCCAGGCAAGACCCAGCGATGATCCGGCCCGAGAAGTAAACGCACCAAATGCGGCGCCACCAGCCCAACAAAGCCGATCACGCCACTAACGGCCACCGCCGCGCCCACACTGAGTGCAGTCAGTACAATAATGGCACGTTTAGCGAGCTTGACATTAAACCCTATATGCTCACTCACCCGCTCACCCATTAAAAATGCGTTCAGAGTTAAGGCAAAAAAGGGTAGCAAGACTAGGGCTAATAAAATCGGCATCCCCGACACCAACACATCTGTCCAGGTTGCACTCGCCAACGAACCCATCGTCCAAAAAGTCAGGCTGCGCAAGGCTTCATCGGTTGAATAATAGGTCAACACCCCCGTCGCCGCGCCAGCAATCGCGTTAATCGCTATCCCCGCTAATAACATCAGCGCGACATCGGTACGACCGTCCTTGGTGGCAATTTGGTAAATCAACCAGGTCACCGCTAAGCCACCTAAAAACGCTGCAATCGGCACCGCATAATAACCGGTCATCGCTGTCCAGCCCGCGAGATAGGTGGAACCCAACACAATCACCGATACCGCTGCTAAGGCCGCACCGGTTGAAACCCCCACCAGGCCTGGGTCAGCCAGGGGATTGCGAAACAAACCCTGCATCGCCGCCCCAGCCACCGCCAGGCCTGCGCCGACCAGCACACCTAAAATCACACGAGGCAAGCGTATCTCTTGCACCACCCAAACCCACTGCGGGTTCTCTGACCACCCAAATAACGACAGCACCACATCCAACCAGCCAATTTGTATCGCGCCAATCGTCATCGACAACACTGCCATCAACAGCATCACCACCAACAAAACCGACAAGCCACAAGGCGCACACTTAATCAATCTCACGGTTTAGCCTGCTGGTTGGTGGTTGACGCTTTTGCTGTTGATGCCATCATCGACTCCTGTTGCCACTGTTGATAAATCTGGGTCACCATTTGACCCAATCTTGGACCAAAACTCAAGGCATCATTGGGCATAATAATCAAACGCTGCTGATCAAATGCCCGCGTGTGCTTTAACACAGGGTTATTGAGCACAGCCTGTTGCCCACCCGACATACTCACGCCCTGTTCTAACATAAAGATAAAATCCGGGTTAATATTAATGGCCGCTTCCGCTGACAGCAGTTGGTAATTATTAATCTGCTGCTCAACCGGATTATGGACGCCAATCATTTTTAAAAGTTCATTCGCACGACTGCCTTGGCCCGCCACCGATAAATTGCCATTACGCACTGACAATACAAAGATGCCTTGCGGCTTTACAACTAGGCCTGCTTGTTGTAGCTGAATCTGTGCCAACGCCTGCTCAAAGTCGCGTTTAATCGTCAGGTTTAATTGCGCCCCTTTTTTAGGCACACCTAACACCGCCGCAATCCGTTCTACTTTATACAAAATGCCTTCAAGCGTCGGCGTATTTTCAATAATTTCAACCCGCACCCCCGATGCCTGTAAACGATCTAGCATTTTGCTGGGCTTGGCATCGCTCGTCGCGATAATCAAGGTCGGTGCCAGGGACAATACGCCCTCCACCGTTAATTGGCGCATATAACCGACATCCGGCAAATCATTCACGGCTTGCGGATAACGGCTGGTAATATCACGCCCGACGACCTGATCCCCCAAACCCAGAGCAAACACAATTTCTGTCACTGAGCCATCAATCGTCACAATACGTTCAGCGGCTTGGGCTTTATGCCCAAACCCCATCAGCAAAACCAAACCCAAAAACCCCGCTAAAACCAACCAGGCCTTTATGCCCATTGGGGTATGGTTGTGAACACGCCGTTTTTTAATACGCAACATAGTCAGTGCTCCCTAATGTAATTCAGCATAACGCACAACGAGGTTACCGCTTGGGTCTGTACCATTTGGGCCGGTATTGCTGATGACTTGCGCTTTAAAGAAGCGGCCTTGGTCTTCAAATAAATAGGTGCTGAAGGTTGGCCACATCGCACGATTACCACCCCCTACCGCATAATGAAACGCCCCATAACTTCCAGGCTCAGACAGGGTGCTCACCACGGTATCTGCGGCAAAAACGGGGACTTGATTAATATCGGTGGGATTCGTCACATTACGCGCATCAGGGGTATCGCCGACCAGCTCACCTATGCCTGCTCCGCCAGAACCAGACACCCCGCCATTGAGCTGGATCAGCGTACTTCTACCCGCCATTTCAAAACGAATTTCCCAGTCAGCGCTTTGATCCACCAAACTGTTGGTTTCTAAATCCCAATAAACGGGCGCAGCCGAAAAATTAATCGGCGTACTGTCGATCGGTGCATCCCAATCGCTACCATTCCATTTCTCGATGGTTAAGGTGATGTCCGAAGTCCGAGTTTTGAATTCTTTAAACCCAATCCGTGCATACTGATAGGCCTCACCCGTTTTTGAAGCCGAACGTAAAATCCAACGGTTTTTTGCCTCATTCGGACCCGTTATGGTACCTGTTGTCGAGTTATAGTCAGGGTTTTGTGACCACCAACCTGCACTCGATAGTTGAGTCTTGAGCGTATCGACCTGCTCAGGTGTGCAACTTGTTTTAGTTACAGCTTCAAACCCAGCCAAGGTATTTTCCAGTGTTTTTGATTCAAAAGCCGCTTTAATCGGTTGCCCTTCTGCGTTGTATAAGTCTTCAAACTGATGCGCAATACACGACTTGACATTGCCCGTCCCGGAAAACCCACTATTGGTTTTAAACCCCACAAACCGTTGATAGGCAAAATGCCAATCACCATCTGCCGAAACGGTTGAACCATTCGCCAAGTTAAGATGTGCAGGGGCTGAACCTGAACCACTCGAGGAGGCATTGAGGATCGCTGTGTTAGGTTTGTTGGTGTTAACTTGAGACGTGGGTTCTTGTTGTGCTGTGTTAGGTTTGTTGGTGTTAACTTGAAACGCGGGTTCTTTTTGCTCTGAGTTACTCGAACTATTCAAACAGCCCTGCATACCCAACATCGTGGCTGTTAATAGCACCGCACTTGACTTCTTTAACTGAATCATTATTATTTACTCCTTCATTACATTTTATAAAAAAATTAATACTGCCAACGCGCACCGAGATACACATACCTGGCTTGTTCAGGACGGCTATCTGCAACGCTAAAGTCTTTTTGTACGCTAGTCAGGTTATCTACCCCAGCAAACACCAACCATTGGCGATTGAGCTCATAATTCGCCTTGAGATCCCAAACGCTAAACGCCGGGGTTTCACTGGTGTTGTCGCTGTTTTCATATTGACGCGATTGATAATTCGACTTAACGGTTACCACCAGCCCTGGTTGAGGCGTAGTCCAATCCAACCCCAATTTCAGCTCATGGTTTGGACGACGTGGCAAATCCTTACCCGTCAATCGATCTTGTGCTTGCATAAAGCTATAGCCTGCATCCAGCCTAATAGTTGGATTTAATTGAACAAAGCCGTTGAGCTCGATGCCCTGCGTACGTGCCTCAGAAAAATTTCGGTAACGATAAATCAACAAGTTTTGTGCGGCCGACTCAGCCATATCTTCATCGGTTTCTATCAGGTTCTTAATGTCATTTCGAAACAGGCTGAGTTCAATGCGGTAGTCTTGGGTTAACCACTCCAAACCTGCCTGAAAACTCGTTGAGCTTTCAGGTTCTAAATCGGCATTGCCCATGACCTTATAGCCGATATGGCTATGATCAAATAGGTAATAGCGCTCTTTTAAATCCGGCACGCGATAACCGTTACCCAGCCCTAAACGCCAATTCAGCTGTCCGTTTGCCCTTTTTTGGCGATAAATTGAATTGAGCATCGGCGCAAGATGCTGGCCAAAATCACGATCTCGGTGTAATCGTGCACCCGGCATCAGCTCAAACTGGTCTGTCACAAACCAACTGTCTTGGGCAAACACCTCTTGCGCGGCAGACGTTTGGTTATCCACCTCAACAATCCTTTGGACAGGCGCATTCGCGCTGCGTTTGGTCTGTACCACATTCATCGATTGCTCAGACACTTGAGCGCCTAAGGTAACCAAGTGGTTTATCAAAGGCAGATTGAATTGCACTGAACCCAGTTTTTGGGTAATGTCGGTATTGCGTTGTTGATCAACCCATGAGGTCAGAATAGTGTTCTGCTGGGTTTCGCCCTCAAATTGTTCATGCATTAAGCTGACTTGCCAATCGGCCCCTGAGGTGAGTTCATGGCTTAGATTCAAACCTAGATAATCGGTAGTGGTTAAATCCAGCTTTTCAATTTGATTAACAAACGGTGGATTACGCTGCGTGGTTTTAGTCAGCAAATCCTCTTGATAGCGGCGTGGCATCAACACAATTTTTGTTTGTTCAGAAGGTCGGTACTCAAGTTGTGCGCCAAGGTTTGATTTATAGCCCGCCCAACCTTGGGTGCTATAGCTATTCGGGTCTTGACTAAACCCATCTGAGTGACGCACATCCCCCATTAAACCGAAACTAAAACGCTCGCGATTAATTTTGAATTGCCCCTTCAGGTGGCGCATCGCAATGGGATTAGATTCACTATTTTGCGCACCAAAACTACCGCCGCTCAGGGTCAGCGATCCACTCAAGGGTTCCTCGGGCTTGCGGGTAATAATATTGACCACTCCGCCCATCGCTGAGGTGCCATAAAGTGCTGACATCGCCCCCTTTATAATTTCAACCCGTTCAATGTCCGTCACCGCGACCTGCGTGGTATCGACAGCTGAACCGGTACTGGCCGACACAGGATGACCGTCTACCAATACCAACACACGATTGGCATCCAAACCTTGTAACCAAATACCATAACCTGATTTGCCATGAATCGGGCGAAGCTGTAAACCCGGCACATATTTCAACGCCTCATTTAAATCTTTTGCATGAGTACGCTCAACTTGTGTTGCCGAGACAACTTCTGTTCTCACCGGTACATCCGCCAGACTTCTCTCGGTTTTGGTTGTGCTCACCACCTGTATCGCAGACAAGCAGGACGACTGGATACACGCATCCTGTGCCAAACCAGAAGCAGACCATGCCGTCATAGCCGCTGTTAGCACAAGCGGTGACCAGAAGGAACCAGGGGTATGTTGTTGCATTATTCAATAAACCCTAAATAATTTTTAACTAAAAGATGTTGCTAATCATTATCATTACATATATGATTCAAGTCAAGAGGTTAATGCAAATAATTTTTATTTATAGTTATCGCTTTAATTGCCTCCTGTTAATCGTTAAAATGAAATCCAAGCAATGCACCCATCAAGGAGATAAAGATGGATACTTTACCGTTACAATCTGTATTTAAAGATTTTGAAAAGTTTATCAATCAAAGCAAAACCGTGATTCTTGGCACACTCAACGCCGCTGTCGAAGCCGAGGCCAGTTATGCGCCCGTACTGAGAAAGGACGGCAAGTTTTATATTTATGTATCTGAACTGGCTAAACACACCCACAACCTGCTTGAAAACAAAAACCTAACGCTCTTGTTCATCGAAGATGAATCTGAAGCAGAAAATATATTTGCCCGCAAACGCGCGACACTTAAAGCGCAAGCGAGACATATTGCACGCGATTCTGAGGGTTGGGATAACATTATGGACGCCTATGGTGAGCATTTAGGAGAAACGGCTAAAATGCTGCGTAATCTGCAAGATTTTCATCTGTTTGAGCTGACTACAATAAAAGGGAATTTTGTTCGCGGCTTCGCTCAGGCCTATGCGTTAAGCGGCGACCTATTAAACGAAGTACGCCCTATGAATGATCGCGGTCATGGTCAATCTCAACTAAAAGATGAAGACAAGCCCGCAAGGAGCGCATAAATGCAACTTGATGAGCTGATACTAGAAAAACACGCCTTACTACAAAGTAAACAGCCGGTTCGTGCACGCAATGCCGCTGATAAAATGGGCATTAGCGAAGCGCAATATGTTGCGCTTTCGCTGGGTGATTCGGTCAAAATGCTGGATATGAGCCGCCTTGAAGACCTCTTTAATCAACTCGAAAACCTTGGCGAGTTGATGGCGCTAACACGTAATAACGAGGTTGTAATAGAACGCAAAGGCATTTATCAAAAACCTCAATTCCACGAAGGTGCGATTCTTCTGGTCAACAAAGACATTAACCTGCGGTTAAAGGTCAGTGAATGGGCTTTTGGTTTTGCGGTCGAAGAAAACGGTCGGCACAGCCTGCAGTTTTTTGATAAACAAGGTATAGCTGCGCATAAGATCTATGCTACCGAGCTGACGCGCCTTGGTCTATTTGGTGAACTGGTCGCACAATTTTGTTTAACGGATGCCATGCCAAAGTGGCTTGAACTTGCTACCCCCGAAACACCCAACCTTGCCGATTCAATCCAAGTCGATAGCCAAACTTTTCAGCAAGCATGGCGCAACCTCCATGATGCGCACCGTGTGAACGCCTTGTTAAATGAGTTTGGGCTGACTCGCTTACAAGCTTATTCGATACTCTCAAAGGAGGATGCACAAAAACTAGGAGAAAATGCGCTCAAATCCTTATTTACCCAAGCGGCTGAAGGCGCCATTCCGCTGATGATTTTTGTATCCAATGGCTGTGCTACCCAAATTTTCACAGGGCATGTGCATAAACTATTGGAAACCGGCCCTTGGTTTAATGTGCTTGATCCAGGCTTTGATTTACACATGAGTCTTGCAGGCATTAACCAGGCCTGGTTGGTTAAAAAATACCTTAAACCCACTGATAGCGACCAAGCTGCACAAGCCACCTATTCGGTTGAATTCTTTAATCAACAGGGAGAGGTCGTGATGTTTATCTATCTGAAACCCGAAGCAAAAAAGGATGTGATTTTGAGCCAAAAATGGCAGCAATTAACCCTATCTTTAACTGAACCCAGCTAACAACCCATCGCTTAAAGGGTGGAAAGCGCAACGAATCCACCCTAAAAGTTAACCTTATCGATAAGTTTTGACGCGACCAGGAATAGTCCCATTACGGTTATCAACAATAACATATTTCGATTCAATGCTTTTTGAATCGTGTGTTCGATTTTTTCATTAAGCAACTCAAACTTGCCTTCAAGCGCTGTAAACTTGCCTTCAAGCGCTGTGAACTTACCCTCAAGCCCTAGAAACTTGCCTTCCAATGCAACCACACTCGCCACTACTTCTTCAAGCTTATCATCCAAATACTTGATATGGTTATACTGTGATTTCAATAACAACGTATTAATCTCATCCTGCCTCAAGCCTTCACCGCGACTAAACTTCTCTTCAATCTCTTTGATTTTAGGGCTGATCATCTCAATTAAGATATCGTCAACACGCGTCCTATTCATGTTTTTCAATTCCAATTTATATTTATACTGCTCAAACATATCAACATGCCAAACATAAAATAATTTCTAAGCCGAGTTTATCACAGCACTCCGTGTTTAAGCACCAAGAATTCAACCAAGGGTGCAAACCACCTTGCATCGCGAGGCGAAAAAAAATCTCGCGTCATTGCGAGGCCGAAGGCCGTGACGCACTGCGTGGGAACGCGAAAAGAAGTGTGCATATGCTGGCCTACCTCTGATAAATCGCTTGGTTGATTTGGTTAAGCTTGTTGATGAGTTTCGGGTTATCACCAAATTTAGCTTGGTAGGCGTTTAACCAGGCCTGGTGGGTTTGACAGACGCCAAGCCCACGTTGTTGCGCCCAGTTTTGATAGGCTTGCCATTGTTGTTGTGGGGTTTGGGCACGGTGGAGCTGCCAGTGTAACCTTAACCACAATCCCGCCACACGCCCTAGTTTGAATAAACCCCAGAGCATCAAAGCGCTCAACAGAATCAGTAACCCCCACCCTATCTGATAAACCCAGGCTGGCAATAACCAATAGGTTTGCGCCGGGATAACCAGCGTGTTGAGTTTACCGGTTTCGGGTTCAAACACATTCAAACGGATTTCGGCAAACTGCCCCAAGCAGAACCCACAGCAACCTGGTTGGTTGATTTGTTTGATTTTATTAAGCCGATAAGGCTGAGTGAGGGTTTGTTGCAGAACCAGGCCTGCTTCTGTTAGCGCGGTCTCGGTTTGACGTTGCACTTGAAGACGCTCAAGTGATGGATTAGACGTGTCCAGCCAATCGACGATCAAGGGCAACCGATTAGCTTGATGCCCTGTTATCCTTAAGGTTTGATAATGCAACTCACCAAGTCGATGCCAAAAAGGCCGCTCGATAGTCAGCTCAAACTGCCCTACCGCTAAATCTGCTGGCAAATAATGTGGCAAAGGTTGGAGCTCAACCTGACGAGGAGGCGCATAAAACAACCAGCGTCCACCCTGTTGGTTTTGCACCTGCACCCAAGGCTGTGGCAAGCTAACGCGCTGAATTGTTTGCGCTGTGTGAGCTGTGTGAGTTGCACTTAAGTTTTCATCGAGCGGTAACTGAGTGACATGCACAAATGCCATCGACTTGGTTTCAGCCAAGGTTTGGCTTATCGGCTGGGCTGAATAATGTTGATGGGGTGCATTGTTGGTATCGCTAATTTCCCTTGCCCCCATTGAAGCGGGTAAATCGGGATTGCTCAGAACTAGCTTCACGCGCTGGGTGATCGTTTGACCTTGCCACATAGACGCGGGCACCGCATCCCACTCAATACGCACCTGTGGGTTATCACGCACCTCATAGCTTTGCGCTGGAATGACTAAATTCCCTGCTTGAATGCGAGGAATGTCAACGCGACCCGCTTGTAGCGGGGTTAACCTTAACCGAATACGCTGGCTGGTTTGCGCGGTGTCATCGATATGAAAATGGCGTTGAATCGGCGATAAATCCAGCTGGGCGTAATCGCTAAATAGCTCCGCACCGCTTAGACTAATAGAAACGGACTCGCCCAACATGATTTGGCGCACCTCGGCCTGTGTAGCCAAGACCGGTAAGCTAGTCAAACCAACCAACATCATCAAACCAGCACGCATCACCCCCTGAGCGAAGCGTTTGAACGACCTTACCATGGTTTGACTCCTTCCACTTCGAGCGGTTTTTCTTGACGTGCTTGAAAGCCAGACTCACGCTCAAACAGATGGCTTAACAAGCCTTTTTGGTCGTCCGCCAACTCGTTCAGTTGCAACCCTAAGCGTTCTAAACGTCGTTGGCGTCGCTGTTGTTGGAGGCTAGCTTGGGCGTCAGACTGAGCGTCAACTTGCGCGTTTAACTGCCATTGTTGACCCACCTGCCCCGCCGCGAATAACGCCTCAGGACGCTCGGTAGAATCGCCTTCGCCTTGATGCTGCCCTTCGCGGTCGGCTTGCGACTCACCCCAATCATTCGGGTCACCATCGCCAGAACTGCCTGTCGATTGACTGCCACGAAACGCACTTTCTAAATCCTGCCGTGGGCGAACTGGACCTTGATCGACCTGCTCTAAGGGTTGCGCTAACAAGACCGCCAGCTCGGCCTTCGCCAACATTAAATTATGTTGCGCATTAAGATGGTCTGGTTGATAACGCAGTACATCGGCAAAAGCCTCAACTGCTAATCCCCAAAGACCTAATTGCGCATTCGCATTCGCTAGGTTATACAGAGCTTGGGCGCGTTGCACATCCGAGTCGGCTTGCAACAAGGCTTGGCGATACCAAAACGCCGCCTGTGAAAAGGCCATCAACCGATAAGCGACATTGCCCGACCCTAATAGGGCACGATAACGCTGATCAGGGGTTTGGGCTTGAGCAAGGAGCTGCTGATAATGCAGTTGCGCCGTGTCATAGTCCTGGTTCAAAAAAGCCTCGTAAGCTTGTTGTTCAAGAGGATTGGCCGCTGCTGCCTGCAAGCCACTTGGCTGAGCGATAAAACCTAGCACCAGCACAAGCCCTAGCAACACCCCTAACAGATGAAGATGAATAAACCCCGCTTGCTGACTCGGCGGCTTGGCTTGCTGTAGAGTTTGTAATGGAGTCAGACGGCCTGGCCAACGGACACTCAGCGCGAACATCGTCGCGAACATCAACAGCAAAACCGCCAGCAACACAAACACCCATGCCAAATCCAGGTATGTGATATCGGATTGTGTTTGCGTGTCGCTGGCTTCGCGCGCAAGCGCATGTTGACTCAGCGTTTGGCTTAATTGTGCTAACAAACTCGCTTGTGCGCTCGCGTCAAAATAAACCCCGCCCAACTCCGCGGCTAAATCCCGCAATGCCTGACGTTCGATGGGAACGGATATCGGTTGGTTATCATAATGATACCAACCGCTCGCATGGCTTAAATCCGGCATATAGACCGACTGACTTTGACCGACACCCAGCACGATCAAGCTATGTCCGCTTGCCTTAAATGCGCCCACTAATTCTGCCCAATCGGCCTCATTGCGCCCTGCGCTATCGCTCACCAACACCAGCTGTGTCGGGTGACTTAATTGCGCTATCGCAAACTGCAGCGCGGCATCGACTTGCGCACCCGCCAGCGGTAATTGGTTGGCCTCAAGCAAATAAAGTGCGCGTGTAAACAGGGTTTTATCCCAACTCAAGGGTGAGGTCCAATGGGCTTGCACCCCATAACCCACCAGCCCGATGCGGTCTGCAGGCTCTAAACGTCGGCTGAAAGATTCAAGCAGGTTTTGCGCAAAAACCAAACGATTCGGCGTTTGATCCTGTGCGGACATAGAGCGCGATAAATCTAATAAAACCAAGGTATCCACCCCTTCTCGTGGCGCGTCCCGCTGCACGCTGATCGCCCAACGCGGCCCGGCCAAAGCAATCATCAGCAACAGCCAAGCGATACTGATTAACCAAGCGGGTCGCGCTGAATGGGCGCCGCCTAGCTTTACCCAAGGCCAAAATTGGCGTTCGGCATAGTCTGTTTGCTGTTTTCGTGCCCACAAAACCTCAATAGCAAACCAAATAAAGGGCAGCCCCATCCCCACTAACCATAGCGGCGCACGCCAATCGAATCCATTGACTAATTCCATCGACGACCTCCCAGCGTAATCAGCCACCAAACTAAAAACAAGCCCACCGCCAACATCAAAGGATAAGGATAAAGCGCAAGGGTTTGCCAGCGTGCTTGGCGCGTATCTTGACGCACGACTCCCTCATGGCGCTCAATATCCGCCAACACCTGCGCCAAGTCGTCACCGCCGCCGACCTGGTAAAAACGTCCAGCAGTATGCTGTGCTAGAAACTGCAAACTCGCGGTTTCAATCGGTTGATAAATTAAGCCAGAGAACACTCGTTGATCCGCTTCAATCGAACCTGCACCTATCCCTATGGTATAAATAGGCACGTTTAAGGATTGGGCTAAATCCACTATCGCGTCTAATTCAATCCGACTTTGGCTTTGCAAGCCATCACTCACCAACACTAAAATCCGCTTTTCAATCCCGGCTTGCGGTTCGGCCAGCTCGCGCAACGCTAAACCCAAGGCTTCACCCATCGCCGGATCGGTGCGCCCGGCTAGATAGGGTTGCAAACGCTGAAGGTTTTGCCGAACCGCTTGACTATCTGCGGTCATCGGCACGAGGGTATAAGCCTGTTCGGCATAGAGTGCAATACTAAAACGGTTCGCTTGCAATCCGGCAATAAACTGATCCAACACCGATTTCACCACCTCCATTCGGCTGGCAGGCTGACCGTCGAGTTGATAATCTTGCAACACAAACGACACAGAGCTTTCAATCACCAGTGCAATATCTCGCACCGGCTGGCTATCCATCTGGGGGGGCTGTTCAATCAACCGCTGGGGTTGCGCTAGGGTTGCCAACAAACTGAGCAGTATCGCCAGCTTTAACATAAAGCTCAATCCATAGCCCAGTCGGCTTATTGATGGCATATCCGCTTGGGATGCGGCTTGTTTTTGCCCGTTAAAGAAGCGCGCAATCTGCGGATGAATAAACACCGCACCCTGCGAAGACGGTGAACCTTTTTTGAACCAACGCGCTACTAGCAACTGCAACACAGGCCAGATTAAGAGCAACCAAAACCAAGCGGGTTGCGCAAACTGCCAATCTTGCCAAGCGATCATGAGCCTTGTTCCTTGAGCCGACGAATTAAATGGTTCAGTGTTTCACGTGAAACACCTTGTTTTGAAAAGCAGGCCTGGTGGAGTTGTTGTTGAGTATCCGTATCTATTTCTGTTTCTATCTCTGTTTTTGTCAGTCGAAGATAATGATAAAGCTGTTGTGCAACCTGCTGCGTGTCAGCGCCCTGATTCAGCTGGCGTGTTAGGCGCCAAAAAAACCAAGCTGGGCTACGCGTCAAACGCCACAGCACCCAGACTAAAACCAGCACAGCCACAAACGACAGCGCTAAACCCAGCCAAAAAAAACTGGCTTGCGGCGCTAAAGGCGCAGATAAGAGTTCAATATCCATCAAATGGCTATTCATAATTACAGCTCATCATTACAGCTCACAACGACCGCCCGCTCGCGGATAAAAACGGATGCTGATTTAACGGGTCTGTGGTGCTAAATTGATAACAATCTAATCCTGCCGCCTTGAGCCAAGGAATCGGACTCATGGCTTGTGCCCACGCATTGTAAGCCTGCTGTTGCTCAGGATTTAAGCGATAAACTTCACCGTTCGCCGCCAAACGTAAATCCCGCTGCGCAGGCAACTGACGCTCGGCGGGATCAACCACCTGTAGCGCACTTAATTGCCATCGCGCATGCATCTGCGCCAACCAGGTCTGGTTGCTGGGCTGCCATTCAGCAAAATCAGAAATCAACCATATACGACAACCCGCTGGCCAGTGAAGACTGAGTTTTTGCATCACATCGATCAGCTTCGGCTCTATCTGACCCTCTATCGGACGCTCTAACGGCGGACAAGGCTGATTCATCTGCGCCATCGCCGCTAAATAGGTGTGCGCACCTTCAAGCTGTGGGCTGATCTGAACCTGTTGATTAATCACCACCGTCTGCAACCGAATCGCTTGACGTTGCGCGATCCAAGCCAACCAGCCCGCGAGTCGCAAGCCCTGCTCCGCCTTTAAACGCCCACGTGTCGCAAAGCGCATCGCTTGACGTTGATCCAGCAAAATAACCCACTGCGCCTGACGTTCTTCTTGAAACAATTTCGTGGCCGCCTTACCGGTACGCGCCATCAAGCGCGAATTTAAATGACGCAATTCATCACCCGGCTGATAAGCACGACTTTCTTCATACTCCATACCCTGACCACGAAAACGACTCACTTGATCGCCAAACAAACTCAGCTCACTTAAACGCTGCGAAGGCGGTAACGCCGCAAAATACCCCGCTATCGTCTGCCCCAAATCCAAAACAGCCGCCTCCGCCATCAAAGGCTGCAAGGGGCTCATAGGTCCCCACTCCCTTGATGGGAGGGGGCTAGGGGGAGGGTGAATTCAGAATGACACGTCAAATAAATAGCTTGCAATACACCCTCATGATTTTTAAGCACATCATGATTCCAAAACCTCAACACCTTATACCCTTCCTGCTCAAGTAGAATTGTTCGCTGTCGATCATAATCTGCTCCATCCAATTCATTATGCTGACCACCATCCAACTCAATAATTAACTTACAGTCATGACAAATAAAATCAACAATATAATGCTTAAAAGGCTGTTGTCGCCGAAACTTCAAGCCGTTAAAACGCTTTGCTCGTAGGAAGTGCCAAAGCTTATTCTCAGCATCAGTCGGTTCTTTTCGCATTGACCTTGCATAAGCGGTTAGTTTTGGATTTTGCTTAATCATTAACAGCTCACCCTCCCCCCTGCCCCCTCCCATCAAGGAGGGGTGTAATTAATACTGAAAATATTACACGTAAATTATAACTCCCCTGATCGGGAGTTAAGGGACGGATTAAACCGGAACAGCGACGGTTTCTACTAGCCGTTCAACGAGTTTTTGGCTATCCCAGCCTTGGGCGCGGCCGGCGAAACTGACCGCTAAGCGGTGGCGCATAACATCGGGCGCCAAGCGTACCACATCATCTGGGGTCACATAATCGCGCCCCTGCAACCAAGCATAGGCACTCGCGGCGTGCAATAAAGCCAAAGACGCGCGTGGCGATGCGCCGACATCCAACACACCGGTTAATGCTTTATCTAAGGTTTCGAGTTTTCGTGTCGCCGCGACCAACGCCACCAAATACTTTTCAACCGGCTCAGCGACATGCATTTCGGCCACTTCACGGCGCGCATCCAACACATTTTGCGGCGTCAGGCTGGAGGTATCCGCCTCTTGATCTATGCCGTAATGTTTAGCGCGATCACGCCGCAGAATTTCCAACTCCTCGTCTTCGGTTGGATAATCTAACACCACGTGCAACATAAACCGATCCATTTGCGCCTCAGGTAACGGATAAGTGCCGCTCTGCTCTAAGGGGTTTTGGGTCGCCATCACAATAAACAAATCCGGCAAGGCACGGGTTTGACCACCGGCCGTAACCTGCTTTTCCGCCATCGCCTCCAATAGCGCGGACTGCACTTTTGGCGGCGCACGGTTGATTTCATCAGCCAATACAATTTCGTTAAAAATAGGCCCTTTAACAAAGCTCAATACCCCGGTATTCGGATCTAAAATATCCGATCCCATCACATCACCCGGCATTAAATCCGGCGTAAACTGAATCCGCTGAAAACTCGCATGCACCCCTTTCGACAAGGTTTTAACCGCCGTGGTTTTCGCCAGACCGGGTGGCCCTTCCAACAACACATGCCCGCCCGTCAGCATCGCAATCATCATCCGTTCTAACAAAGCTTCTTGCCCGACAATCGTTTTTTGCAAATGGGTTTTGAGCGCCATAAAGGCTTTTTGACTCGACATGATCTGTCCTTAAGTTAGTATTCAACTATTTGGTTGAATACTCTACTGGATTTAAAAAAACAATGCAATCCAACCCGACCTGGTTGCGCCCTAAATGTTTTTGGGCAAGCAAAAAATCGCTTAATCAATACCCCCACTTAGCCTAACGTATGCATACCCGCGACGTGGATCAACCCATTTGATCAAAAAGTGGCTAAGGGTTAGCAAGCATGGTGTGTTATTTCCGTGTTTTAAAAAGAATAACTCATGCAGCGCGATTGCCTTGCTGCTGACTGAGAAAAAGGTGCGGGGGGGATCAATAGACAAGCGAGGGCGCGTGAACTTTATGAGTCGAAGAAAGCGAAGCCAAATACCTGGGAATAATCTTTGAAACGCAATAGATGCGCTGCAAATTCGCGATCCATACATGCTCCGCATATTACGCAATAATCACCCAGTCATTCCGGCGAAGCGGGAATCTCAAGCCGACTGTGCATATCCTCAAAAGATCCCGGCCTGCGCAGGGATGACGGGGTTTTAAATCGGCCTACGCCGGGATGACACCGATTCCGTCATTCCGGCGAAGGCCGGAATCTCCAGCCGACTGCGCACCCCCCCGTCATTCCGGCGAAGGCCGGAATCTCCACAAAAACAAAAAAGGCAGCCGCATCAACAATGTCGCCGCTACAATCACATCCGGCAATTTCAAAGACATCACCTTTCTCAACCTAATCGTTTCTTGCTCAGCCCGCTCATCAATCAACAAAACATTACAAGCCTGAAAAAACTGCTTAATACGCGACTCCTCAGCCTCTGTCATACCGCTAAAACCACACAACTCCATCCGAGTAATTTGGCTTACCGCGCTAACAGACAAATCAAGCGCAACCGCTTCAGCCAAGTCAATCGCAACCGCTTCAGCCAAGTCAATCGCCTTTACATTCCCCTTCAATAACCCTATTACGATATTGGTATCGAGCAGAAATTTAAGCCCATTCATCACGCAATGCTCGCTGAATATCTACCGGATCACCCTCAAACAGCTTCGAGTCCTTCAAAACCCCGACAAATTGATGCCAATCTGATTTATTTTTCGTGGTATCCGAATCAGCCAAAATCGTGACATAAGCCATCACCTTACGGTCTAAAGAAAAATCCTCCAAAAAGTGAATATGACCATTGGGAAAAATTTCCGCCTCTAGTGTCTGTAACATACGACCTCCTTAATGAAACACCAAACGCCACCCATGGAAAATATTACTTACAAATACCCATAAACATATCAATGGAAATTACATTTTTATGCGCTTGTAACTTTTTATCATCGCTCACCAACAAACACCTTTCACACAGCGCAGAAGCCAAAATCAAACTGTCTGGCAACTTCAACGAACCCGCCTTGCGAATATGAATCGTTTGCTCAACAACATCATCGCTTAGCCTTATCTCTTGCATCAAAGCAAGAACCGAACGAATATGACTTTCATCAGCCTTATCCAAGTTTGGATATGCTAACAGCTCAATTTTCGTAATACTCGAATAAAAAAGTATTGATTTTGGTAAAACAGGCCCATGCTCAAGTAAATAAATTAACGCATTGGTGTCGAGCAAATAACGATCATTCCCACTCATCACGCATCGCCCGTTGATAAGCCACCGCATCACAGTTTTTAAAAGCCTTCACCTTAAAAGCTGAAAAATCAAGCACATCTGCCCCTTCTACTCCAGCTACACTTTGGGACACATTAGCCTGCTCACTCAACACAATCACCTTCACATGCTGGTTTTTAAACTGCTCAAAATTCGGAATACGCACATACTCAGACACCACATCGGTTTCAAACTCAACGGCATACATACTCAAACCCTCTCAACTAACAAACTAAACCCTATATTACCCAAAACGCACACTTAACGTCAATCCTTGGGAGATCCCGGCCTGCGCCGGTATGACGTAAATGAAAGGCCGGGATGACATAAAAAAAACCCGTCATTCCGGCGAAGGCCGGAATCTCAAACACACCCGATTTTTCAATCGTCAGTTCTTTGATAAAAAACCTTACCTACTCGCTGGATATGATCTAACAAATTATCCGAGCTAATTTGAGAAAACAAGGATACATCCAGCAGGTACGGCATATTTAAATCATCCAAATCCACTAAAATCCGACTCAATACAGCGCCGTCTAATGATTCGCCCAACAAAGTCAAATCAATATCTGAACCGGGCCGAAAGGTGCCTTTTGCACGTGAGCCATAAATAACCACTTTCTCAACGTGCGGATAACCTGCAAAAACCCCTTGCATCAAAGCCACCGTAGCTTGCGGCAAGCCAAACATTATTTAAAACCCTGCATGGTTTTCGCAAACTGCGAAAATGCGCTGGCATAATGGTTTTGAACCTTAGCAAACTCCTGTTCCAAAACACGCGCATCATAGGTGTGCACCGTTCGGTTTCGGCTTTCAACCATATCCATCCAAACCTGCCCATCGGATACCAAACCAATATTAAATGCCAAGCGACTGGCAGAACGCGAACCGGTAATACCCTGATGGCCTTCATACTCTAAATAATCTTTCATGACCTTCCATGCAAGCTCGTGGGTAAATTCAAAGCGCTGCAAAATACCCTCTTTAATCAACGCCTCAGCCGTTTCATCGTACACAGAGAGCGCAGACTGCAACTGACCCAAGGCTTTCAAATAATTCTCAAAACGCTGAACCCAACGAATATCTTGACCTGCCATAAAGTGATAACTCCCTCGCTGCAAAGCTTTAACTAAACCTCAAAAGATCCCGGCCTGCGCCGGTATGACATAAAAACAACCATCATTCCGGCACCACCCGCGTCATTCCGGCGAAGGCCGGAATCTCAAACCGAATCACCTCGCCAACACCTTAGCCGGCAACAGCAACGGCAAGCTTAATAAAATCAAACACACATCAAATACACGCTTCATACTCATTTATCCAAGCTCGCATCCAACTGAAGTAAATCCAATTCAATCTCCTCAACGGTCGGCATTGAACCTTTAAGGTTATCTGGCAGCGTCTCCAGCAAACTATACTCACTTACACCCATAGGCTTATTCAAGTCCCGCAAAGCAAACTCCACCTCAATATTATTCTTATCTCGACACAACAACAAACCAATCGTCGGATGATCATCTTCTCGCCTGATAAGACTATCCACCGCAGACAAATAAAAATTTAGCTTCCCGGCATACTCCGGAATAAAGGGGCGATTCTTTAACTCTACCACCACATAACATTTCAACCTAACATGGTAAAACAAAAGATCAATGTAATAATCATTCCCTGCAACGTCTAAATGATATTGTCGTCCAATAAACGCAAAGCCCTTACCCAATTCCAATAAAAATTGCGTTATATGCTCCGTAAGCTTGCGTTCAATATCACGCTCATTAAAAGGCGCTGTCATCGACATAAAATCGAACGTATAAGGATCTTTCAACGTTTGTTGTGCCAAATCAGACTGCGGCGTGGGCAAGCTCGTTTTAAAATTAGTAATCGCACCACCCTGACGCAAATGCAATTTTGACTTAATCTGCATGGCCAAAACATCGCGGCTCCAGCCTTGTTCAAGGGTTTGTTGAATGTAAAACCTAGCTTCCTCCAAATCCTTACACTTAGTGAAAATCAGAATATTATGACCCCAAGGAATAAGCCCAATACAAGGCCTTAATTCATCATTAACACCTGCCCAAGGGGTTTCAGCTAATTTGGCAACAGCCTGTTGCCAAATTGAAGAATCACAATAAAAACGAAAGAAAGCCCGACAATATCGCAGATTTTTAGCCGAGAAACCGCCCACATCAGGGAAGGCTAATTTTAAATCTTTACTAAACGTATCGATAAAACCAGAACCCCAACTTGCTACCGCTTCACGCTCAACAATTTGAGCGCCAAGCTCATAATAAAGCGCAATCAACTCACTATTGGCGGCTAACGCCACTTTCATCCGCGCAGAATGAATACGCTGTTTAACGGTCTTTAACCAAACCAAATAATCCGCCTGTTGACTCGTATCCAGTAAACTCAATTTTCATCCTTCTTAACAAATAAAATGCCTGTTTTGCGCGTCATTCCAAACCTTAACCGTCATTCCGGCAAAGTCCGGAATCTCCAGCCGACTATGCAAACCCTCAAAAGTTCCCGGCCTGCGCCGGGATGACGTAAATGAAATGCAGTGATAACAACCCCACCTCCAGCAAAACCGGCATGCTCAATAAAATTTAATCTCGTTCCCACGCTGCTAACGTATGCACACTTCTTTTCTTGTTCCCAGGCTGTGCGTGGGAACGAGGTTAATCATTCCTATCGCTATGATTTTTTATTATTTAGATGCGTTTGCCCTGGGTCTGGTGGTTACGAAAGCCAATCTTAATACCGGCGCTATATTTTAGGTCATCCCAGCTCTTTCTTCGTCATCCCGGCGCAGGCCGGGAATCTCTTAGAATATGCGCAGTCGGCTTGAGATTCCGGCCTTCGCCGGAATGATGGGGTGTATGCCGGAATGACACAGATTTCTAAACACTAGCCTTCAATCCTTGGATTCACAGACATTGACTGCCCAGCCAGGTATTAAATTCACTAGTCGATTATCGTTTGTCCAAAACTGATCACATTTAATGTGCTGTGCGCATGCAACATGAATCGCATCCGGGGTTTTTAAACCCTGCACTCGATAATCTATTGCTTTTAGTAGCACTTGATCATCAATGCCATTAACCTGAAATTGCTCAAGAAACAGCTGATAGCGTGCGAATAAATCATCATTTTGCTCTTTGCGTGGTTTAGCCAAAACCTCTAGTGCTGTCAAAGAAGACACCACAAAACGTGAATGAGCATTAAGCTTAATTTTATTAACCAGCGCAGCAAAATACTGCTGATGCTTTTCCACTAAATAAATCACAATACAACTATCAAGATAAATAGTCTGCATTTAGTCGTTCCAAGCGTTACGATTGGCTTGAATTTGCTTTTCCATGCTATCGCTTTCTCCAAAAGGCGATTGACTAAAAGCTGCTGAATCTAATACTTGCAACAAACTCTGGCCCGATGACGACTCAGGTAACTCATCGGTCGTATTTGGTAGAATCGTGACATAAGCCTTAACCGAATGTTCAAGTGTAAAGGGTTCATTAAACTTCACCCACCCGCTTTGCGTAATAACCGCTTCTAAAGTTTGTAACATGGCATTCCCCTCTATTCCCATTCAACAAGACGTTGAGGCTATTATTTCATAAAAAGCTAGGAGCCTGTCGGACTAAAGCCAATCGGCTGCAAAAAAGCTGGATTTGGCCATTTTTTGCCCACTTCCTTGTCAAATAGCTCGCTATTCTCCTCGGAATTGAACAAAAACTGTCTCAAACCAGTCTTTTTTTCGCTTCGACCGGTTTAGTCCGACAGGCTCCTAGGTTTTTCTTTTAAACCAGGCCTGGTGGCAGGGCAAACGCATCTAAAGTAAATAATAAATCAACAACTTACAACTAGGTCTCGCTCCCACGTTGAACGTGGGAGCGCCTTGGACTTGGGTTTAAGCGCTGTTTCATAGGTTAAATCGGTCTGCATTCCCACGCACAGCGTGGGAACGAGGTTAAATCAAACAAACACGACATTCCGCACCCACCCCATCATTCCGGCGAAGGCCGGAATCTCAAACCGACAAACCAACCCCCGCTACCCGATATACCTTGCTCCGCTTGTTACTATAACTTGACTCATCATCTACCCAAATAAAACGTGTCTTGCCGGATCTTGCCGACCGTGCAAAACCCGAATGATCTGTAGCTCTGTTTCTAAATAACGATAGAAGATAATGTGTTTTTGGCAATTTATTGCACGTACGTTTTGCCCTAGTTCACTCCGTTCGCGCCCTAGATTGGGATTTTCGAGCAGTGTTTTAAACGATTGCTTTATGTGGTCAAGGTAATTTTGTGCTTGCTGCATACCCCAGTTTTCAACCGTGTAGCGGTAAATCTCTTTTAAATCAGATTGGGCGACGGGCGCAAGCACCAGGCCTGGTTTAGTACTACTCAAGAACGCATACCTTGCACATCATTAAATAATGCATCTAGGGCGTCACTCGAATCTAAACGGATACCCTCTCCTGCATCAAGTTGCTGGATACCTAACTGAATGTCTTTTTTTAACTGTGCAAGTTTTAAAGCATCTACCCAATCCTGGTGCAACTCAACAAAGCGTAGCGCCTCACGAACGACTTCGCTGGCATTGTTGTAGAGCCCGGTTTCTACTTTAGCCTTGATTCGACTTTCGAGTTCGGGCGTCAATGAGATGTTCATAATTTTTACCTCTTTCGGTTTACACCAAGCATAAAACAAAGATTGCTAATGTTTGCTTCTATAAACTTATTTTACCGTTTCAAGGACGCCGGGTAAACATGGACTGGCAAAGGCCGGCATCTCAAACCGACTATGCAAACACAACATCAAACAACCGACTCATCATCAACCCAAATAAAAAAACGCCTGGACAGGCGTTCTTGTGTTTAAGAAAAAATTATTCATAATGCGTCCACATACGATAAACCCGAATCAACTTTTCATCCTCAAAGACCTCATAAACCAATCTATGCTGCTTATTAATTCTTCGACTTATTAAACCTTTCATATCGCCTTTAAGAAATTCAAAAGCAGGCGGGTATACATAAGGATCTTGTTCAATCAATTCTAAAAGCTTTAACGCTTTAGTTTTCAAACCAGAGGATGCTAATTTTTTAGCATCTTTCTGCGCCTGTGACATAATCACAATCTGAAACATTACCAATCCAATTTATTAAGCGTAACGCCTTTAGAGGTAGGCTCAGTCATTGCACTTTTAATGCTCTCAACCATACCTTCAACAGATCGCAAATACGCATCATCAGAAAGAAAGTCCCCAGCATCCACAATACTCACCTCGTTTTGAGAAAAGTGCTGTAACAACCAAAGAAAATTATCACTCACGCTGTCATCGATTTTTAAAGTTAACGTTTTCATCCAAACACCCCTCAAAAAATGTCCATTGATTATAGCACCAAACAAACCCGCCACCACCCGCGTCATTCCGGACTTTATTCCAATCACGATGCCAATTCTTCAACGCCTTTTCACGCTTAATCGCTTCCGGGTCGCACCTGCCTAAACAGCACCGGCGCACCCAACTTAACCCGCACCAACAACGCCACCACCACCAAAACCGGCAGGCTTAATACAATCATACACACATCAAATAATCGCTTCATAAAAATCTTCCAAAGGCATACTCTTTATTGGTATAGACTGGATTGTGACGGTAGTAGAAAGGGTAACTTATCTCGATAGGTTTCAGAAAGGTGGTAAACATATAAGTCAATCGCATCATAATAAGCCCTTATGCAGTGCTTATAAGCTTCAACCAGATTGGCCTGCTTGCAGTCGTCATCCGTTTGTACCTTAAGAATATGATGCCCTACAACCTCACCATCCGTTTTAAGCGCATTCATAAGCCCTGCCTCAGCGTTGGGCTAAATCGTTCAGCCCTTTAAAAGCCGCTTGTGCCTTTTCATGCAGTTCCGCGCTTGAGCAATAATCGATCTGAGAAACACGACTAGCTGCAACCGCAACCTGCCCCTTGTTTCGGTGATCCGTAGGATGCAAACGATAAAGGTTATCCGCTTTATCTGACGACATTAACGCCACAGAATCAATGCGATCCAGGCCGGACATACTACTAATCATGCTTTTAAAAAATGACATCTTACTCTCCAAAAATGGCTGGCAAGTTTACCAACTTACAAGCGAAAATACAATTTCCAAACCCAAACAAAATACATAACAAATCCAAGTCGTCATTCCGGCGAAGGCCAGGAATCTCCAACCGACTGTGCAAACCCTCAAAAGATCCCGGCCTGCGCCGGGATGACACCCTTCCCGTCATCCTGACGAAGGTCAGGATCTCAAACCGACGGCGCAAACCTCACTTATACCCCTTCGGATTCATCGACTGCCAGCGCCAAGCGTCTTCGCACATCCGCTCAATGCCCAATTTCGCTTTCCAGCCCAGCACTTCAAACGCATACCCAGGGTCGGCATAGCATTGCGCCACATCACCAGGCCTTTATGCCCTTTCGCCAAATCCACCGCATGAATATAATGGATTATTTTTCTGCAACAATATGTTAAAAATATTTTCTAAAATTTTAAAAGGTGCCACATGATTTTTCATAAAGATGAACTAACATTACTGGATCAAAAGCGCAGCTTTGCTTTTGTAGGCGCAAATGCCGCACTTGAAGGTCATCGCCTAAGCTTCTCGGACAAAAGAGGCGCTTGGAAAGTCATTTTGGGCAAACAAAAAGCGGACGACCTAATTGAAAGCATCATGTTACAAAACGGTCTCAGAAGAAGATCTTCATCCTTATCCACACGCTAAATCGATATACGCCAACCACTTTGACATTATCGATAAAGCACAGCTTGATGAAATAGAGCGCACCTTTAGCGCTATACGTCAAGCAGAACTGATTGCAAGTATCCCCAACCTGAACCAAGCCACACTTACCGCAGAGCTATACTCACTTAACACCTACACCTTAATACATAAAATGTTATTTAGTGATCTCTACCCCTGGGCAGGATGTTACGTTCCTTCAACATGAAATACGATTCTCATATCTTTACGCCCGCTAGTCAGCTCGTATTTTACGGTGAGCAAGTATTTAACAACTTTAAGTCTAAGGTAAAAATCGGCTTTCAAGACCGAAAAGAATTCATAAAAGAAAGCGTAAAGTTTTTAAATCTAATCAACACACTACATCCATTTCCAGACAGAAATGGACGCACCCAAAGAAATATCATAAGCATGCACTTAAATTACCATGGTTTCTACCTAAACTGGGATCGTATCCATCAATGGGAGATATATGAAACATTGAAGCAGTCGTTTGAAGGCAACCATGAACCACTGGAATATTTATTTGATAGAAATCTAGTAGAAATAGATCCATCCCACACATAGCACGTCTTCCTCCCCGACAAGCCAAACACGAAAACGTCATTCCCGCGAAGGCCGGAATCTCAAACCGACCGCGCAAAACCCCCGTCATCCTGACGAAGTTCAGGATGACGAGTCTAGCTTTAGGCCGTTCTTAGCTTCACGTCACCCAAAAAACGCAGCCGGACTCAAATGAAACCTCTGTGCCAAACGCACAATATGTTGCTTAGTCAACGAACGCTTACCATGTAGAATTTGAGAAATAAGACTTTTACTGCCAATCTCATCCTTCAAATCATCCATCTTCAACTGATACTGCTCCATCAGCGTCTTTAACAAAGGCACGCCCTGCTCAAGTTTCGTCAAATCTTCATTGAATGCTCTAAAGGCGTCCGCCTTACTTTCCCATTCAGCAATCCGCAAACTCAACACATCCACCAAAAACCGATTAGACTCATACTCATCAAACAAACGCTCAACCAACGCCAACGCTTGGTCATATTCAGTCTCACAACGAATTTCATTAATAAAAGGCAAGTGTGAAATCAAAGCCTCAACAGACTCTTTTGGAATTTCAACCTTAATCATGACTTACACTCCTTTGCATAACGGCGACATAATTTGTCATATTCAGCATGCGTAACAATATGCTTCACAAACAGCTTTTGATATTTAAATTCAATCGCCGCAATCATGCGCAAATGATTACCCGCAATATCTAAAACCCACCACTTATCACGATACTTAAAGTTATCCAAACTCGGAAAGACATTTCTCATTACGTCCGGTGAAATGAAATACCCCTTCTCTAACGTGCTATAAGTATTCAACAATGCATTACGCGCGTTAGGGAACAAATTAACAGCATCAACAAACGGTTTCTTAGAAATTACATGCATAAACCAACCTTGAAATATAATAACACAGGTTTACATAATGTAAACAACAGCATGAATTAAGACACCACCTTGTTAAACCACTCGTCATTCCGGCGAAGGCCGGAATCTCCAACCGAACCTAAAGCCGAATCACCGCACCAACGGTTTACCCGCCAGGCCTGGTCGAACCTGCCTAAACAACACCGGCGCACCCAACTGAACCCGCACCAACAACGCCACCACAAGCAAAACCGGCAACAACAACGGCAGGCTCAATAAAATCAAACACACATCAAATAATCGTTTCATAAATATTTACACCACCGACCAAGGCATCGTTGCTTTTAAACTGGTTTTATCAACCACTGTTGGATGCGCATCCAAAGCTTTTAACCATTGCTTTAACTTTAGCTGTACCTTCGATACATCAACCGCTTTGGTGCCACCAAAGGCCGAATTAAATTGGTTGCGATAAAATATCCAATCATCGTACTTTGTCGCGCTATCGGCATCACCACTAAATTGAAAAGTTAAGCGCCCCTCAGTCAGCCTAGTCGCAATCGCCATGCTCAAGCCTCCAAATCCATAAAACGATCCGATTGCGCCAGCTCCTCATCCAACATCACCAAGGTCTGCAAATCTTCGACCGAATCACCCTGCTCAACCACAACACCATCGTCACTGACCGTCAAAGCGAAGTAGCGTTGAGGAATTTTTTTAAACGCTTTCTGCTGTGTCAAAATTTCCAGCTCACGCAACAAAAATAATGAGTGCGTGGCAATAAAAACCTGTATTCCAACTCAACCATTTTCGTGACGCCACGAAAATGGTCAGAAGCCCCCTGGCCAGACGATTCGCAAGACTCCATCGCACGATGAATCGCGGTCTGAAAATTTTCCCAACGCGCATACCCCAACAAAGGCTGTAAATCACGCGCAAACCAAAACTCAATTCCCTCTGAATCCGTGCGCTGAACCGCTAACTCCAAATTCTGCTGTAAGGTTAAAAGCTGAACATCCATCTCCACCCCCTAAAATTACCCCTGATCAAACCTAATGCTCAACCCGAACAACCAGGTCTGGGGCCAACCAAACTCATCTCGCCTTTTAACACATTCCACAACTGCGGCAACTCATCCAACTTGGTGCGACGCAAAAACGCGCCAAACTTAATAATCGAACTCGAACTCGCCAAATGCGACGCCACTGATGCCGTATCCACCTTCATCGTCCGAAACTTCACCAAAGTAAACGGCTTTTTATGACGCCCCACCCGCTCCTGAAAAAACAGCAGCGACCCGGTATCAAAAAACCGAATCAACGTTCATCCTCAAAGACCTCATAAACCAATCTGAAACATTATTGCTTAGTCATTCAGAAAGGATTCTTCAGATTTAACCTGCTGATACTTAGAAATAGCCTCTTCGAAAAAACCATACAAGGCTTCTAAACGCATCTCAACCTCTACAGCCTCCAAACCTTCATCCGTTTCTTCATCGATAGGCGCTTCACCCGTCAAAACATAAATACTCTGGTCAATGAGCCCTGAATCACCATAACATTCGATAATTTCAAACATCTCATCAATCGAAAACCCAACCTTATCGATCAAATACCACAAATCAAATAAATCTCTCGACTTGCTCCTTTTTTCAAGCACGAGTGATTTAGTGGCAAACAATCCCTTGAGAGACATAACTTTAAATGAAGCCAGATCAGTATAAGCATCCTGCGACGCCAGAAATGCTCTGGTTTTGTTGGGCGCCTCATAAGCAAAAAAGGTTACTTTTACCCCATCAATAACATAATCCCTAGCATAGTCATCTAAATTTTTGCCCGAATTAATTTTAAACTGTGCTTTTTTGTTGGGTTCGGTAGCATCAAAGACTTGATGCCCCGCATTCTTAAGAGACTGGATGAAATGATTAATTTTATAGGAAGGAAGCCGCGCCTCAAACGTGCACAAATCTAAATCCATGCTAGAACGATGGCCGACTAGAAGACTCATGGCAGTACCGCCAATCAACGTAAAATCGGTCAACGCCGGATCAAATCGAATCGTCTCAAAGAGATGTCGTGTGTTGTCTGGAAGCGCGGTGGTTTTGAGCATTCTGGTACCCTATTTTAATATTTAAATAGGCGCGTCTAGTCGCATTTGGAAGCGTCGGCTCCATTTCATTAAAAATACAATCTACCCGTTCAAATCCCATATAACGAACCGTCTTTAAAAGATCCTTAAACAGGCCTCTACTAATCACATGGCGAACAAAAACCTCCTCCTTCATTCCAGAAGGGTTCGCCCAATCATAAGGGAAAAGGGTACCTATTTTTTGCGATAAACTAGGCTTACGCATCATCGGAAAAAAACTCCCCAGCACCCACAATACTCACCTCTTTTTGAGAAAAGTGCTGTAACAACCAAAGAAACTTATCACTCACGCTGTCATCGATTTTTAAAGTTAACGTTTTCATCCGAACACCCCTCAAAAAATGTCCATTGATTATAACACCAAACAAACCCGCCACCGCCACACCCGTCATTCCGGCGTAGGCCGGAATCTCCAACCGACAGCGCAAACCCTCAAGAGATCCCGGCCTGCGCCGGGATGACGAAACTCGAAGGCCGGAATCTCCAACCGACCACGCAAGGCTTTCACCCTTAACCCGATCCCCAGACCCCTTGCCCAATACCGTCATAAAAATATACTTAAAATAATCCTTCACACACAACGACGCGATCATCTTCGCATCCGTTTCAGCCAACAATACCGGCGTGGACATATCAATTTCGCTCACCTGCGCCAAACCCGTAATCCCCGGACGAACCGCAAAAACGCCCTGCTTTTCACGCGCCGCGCTCAACTCTTCTTGATTAAACAAACCAGGCCTGGGCACTCAGTAATACAGCACGAGCTTGCTCTGTAACAACCACCTTCACTGATTAAGCTCACGCATGACAGTCTCTAAGCTATAAAGCATAGCGCCCGCATCAACCTCATCGCATACACGCTCAGCATGGTTTGCCCAAGCCTGCTCATGTTCACCCGCTTGCTCACTATTAAAACTACCCAACAACAAATCCATAAGTTTAACCTTATCGACTGGCGAAAGATGTAAAGCCTCTTTAAAAACGGTATTCGCTTGCATAATAGCTCACTCCAATACAACGTAAAACTCTATTCTAGACCGAATAATACAAAACTCAAAATTAAAAACTCAACATTCAAAACTACCAATGCCCACCCCGTCATTCCAGCAAAGGCCGGAATCTCCAGCCGACGACTCATCATCCACCCACATTATCCAAAAACAAAAACGCCGGACTCAAACCGGCGCCAATACCTATACCATTTAAATTCATGCCTGTATCAACAAACCATCCAACTCACGATACAACTTGAACTTTTGATCAACCGACATCAAATTCGCTTGATGTTGAATAGCCGTGGCGATAATCAAACGATCTTGCGGGTCACTGTGATGTGACTCAAGGGAAACAGCACGCATGGCGATTTCGGGTATAACATCCAACAACTCAACTTCAGATAATGTCAACGCTTGCTCAAACCACCATGCCAAATCACAGCCAAGTTCAATACGCCCATTATGAACAAGCCAAGCCACTTCAAACAAACTAATCGCACTCACGCCCACTCTGTCTGCTTGAGCAATCGACTCTTGCCAACCAGGTTTCAGCTTTTTATCCCCGGCCATCCACCAAAGCCAAATATGCGTATCAAGCACCAACATCAATATAAATCCCAATCGCTTGCAGGCACACTTGAAATCACATCACCTTTAAAGCTGATCGGAGGCACACTCGCAGGCTGACGCAATGATTTCGCCAAAGGCTTGACGCTGGCCGCTTGAAAAGACTCACTCAACACAATCACCTTCACATGCTGATTTTTAAACTGCTCAAAATTCGGAATACGCACATACTCAGACACAACATCGGTTTCAAACTCAACGGCATACATACTCAAACCCTCTCAACTAACAAACCAAACCCTATATTACCGAAAACAAGCACTTAACGCCAATCCCCAGCACCGTCATCCCGGCCTTTTATATCGTCATCCTGACGAAGGTCAGGATCCCCAACCGACTGCGCAAAAACCCCGTCATTCCGTGCGAAGATACGGAATCTCCAACCAGCTTTTGCAACGACTGCCCTAACTGCCCGTTTTTACCCGTAACCAATATTTTCATTATTTCGCCTTTGACATGGCAATATTTGGGCTTTCCGGATTAACACGCAACGTGCGCGTCGCAGGGTGAATCACCACATCCAAATCCTCCATTGGAATCGCACCCAAAAGAACCTCATCCCCCATAATCATCGCGCCAACAAACGCCGTGCGATTACTAAAATTCACCTTAATAGGCCCTGCATAAGGAATCAAACGTTTGCTACCATCCGCGAGCGTGACCTCACGCTTCTCCAACTCATTCAGCTTCAGTTGAAACGCAATATGCTGCGGAATACACAAATGCAAAGCGCCGGAATCAACCAGAGAATGCACCTCCACAGGAGCAAGATTTGAATCCACTGGATTAGAAAGGGTTATATCTGCATAAACGAGCCCCATACAGCCTCCTAGACCGAATCATTCAAAATTAAACACTCAACATTCAAAACTACCAATACCCACCCAGTCATTCCGGCGCAGGCCGGAATCTCCAAACAAAAACGCCGGAATCCATCCGGCGCAAAACGCTATCCAACTTTTTAAAATCAAGCGTGGTTTGGAACATTAACCTGCTTTGCAAGTTTCAACAGCTCTCGCAATGCGTTATTAACCGCCGCATTATTGGGAAATGCGGCAGCCACATCGTCCAAAAACAAAAACGCCGGACTTAAATCAGCGTATTACTTAAGTTCAACAGTTGTTACCTTTAAATCCAGCATCCTGAAATCATCAACATTATTGGTCACTATTTCAAAGCCATGAACTTGTGCCGTTGCGGCAATAATCGCATCGGGTGTTTTAACTTTAAATCGCTGCCTGTTTTTAATTGTTCGATTTGCCACCACTTCATCAAGCTCATAAACTCTAGCATTTGCAATAAACTCAATCGCTTTGTCATTTAAAGCAGGGTCGTTCAAGAGTTTCTGCCAACTCAAAAACTCAATTTTTGTGATGATCGAAATATTAAAACTTGACCGAAGAATCTCAACCAATGCCCCGTCATCCGTAAGGCCGTTAAAAAAATAGATGACAACATTGGTATCAAGCAAATATTTGTTTTTCACGGTTTAATCCCATTCGCTTCTAGTCTGAGACAAATACGAATCTACACTCATCTTGCTCTCGGAAGCCGCACCGAAAAACGCCATAGGGTCAAAGGTCTTCTGCTCCTCTACTTGCGTTGTTTTAACCAAATCAAAAAGCGGCAATACAATGACCTCTACATCTTTACCCACGTATTCTGCAGGAATATGCAAATTGTAATAATCATTTTCGGGTCTAATAATTTCTCTCAGCATGACTTTTCACCTTTAAAATCCACAAAGTACAAAATTGTATTTTACTTTAAAAAACAGTCATACCGCCGTCATAACGTATTTTCATTGTCATTTAATCTCATTCCCACGCTGTGCGTGGGAATGCAGACCGATTTAACCTACGAAACAGTGCTCGAATCCAAGTCCAAGGCGCTCCACCTGGCCTTTATGCCCTAGGGGTATGCCAACGCAAACACAACATCAAACAGCCGACTCATCATCCACCTAAATAAAAAAACGCCTAAACAGGCGTTATTATGCTGAATAATTCTTCGACTGATTAAACCTTACCAGTCCTGCGTCACGCATTTATTCAGTTTTTTATCAAAAGAAAAAACCTGAACGCCGATTGATTTACTGGCCGCACAAAGCAACGCATCAACAAAATCAATATTTTTCTCAGCAAAGAAATTCAGTGCTAAAGAAACAACTTTCTCATCTTGCAAAAGCACATTCGCTTTCTGGCAAAAAAGATCAAGTGTTTTACAAGCATCAACCTTTGGAACCTGGTAAGTTTTTGTCAAAACATAAACAACTTCAGCCAAAACCTCATTCGACACATAAACCGTTTTCTCTTCTAAAATGGCAAGCGCCCGTGCAAATAGCTCATCATTATCTGCCAACAAATAACGCAATATAATGTTTGTATCGCAATAATTCATGCCTTTTCATCCGCAACGGCCTGCCAAGCAATCTGCTTTTCTGTATTCATAAGCTCAGGTCTGGCATATTTTGAAAGCGAACCCGCAATACTTGCTGACTCATTATTTAGTCCAACACCCTCTTCTGTAACAATAAAAACTTTCACATGCTTATTCAATACACGGCCATAATCTTTAAACTCAATAAAAGGGCTGGTAATATCCGTTTCAAAGGCTTCTACATGCATTTAACCCCCCCATAAAAACAAAGTTATGCGTTTATTTTACCCGAAAATAAACGTGTCATGTCCACCATCATTCCAAACCCACGTCATTCCGGCGAAGGCCGGAATCTCCAGCCGACTGTGCAAAACCTCAAGAGATCCTGAAACAAGTTCAGGATGACGAGTCTGGGTTAATCTCGTTCCCACGCTGTGCGTGGGAATGCAGACCGATTTAACCTATGAAACATCGCTCAGCCTAAGTCCAAGGCGCTCCCACGTTCAACGCTAACGTATGCACACTTCCTTTCTCGTTCCCACGCTTTGCGTCACGGCCATTAAGTTAAGAAAAAAAAAGTCATTGCGAGGAGCCCAGCGACGCGGCAATCTCAAAAGTGTGTGCGCAGTCTGCTGGAGATTGCCACGGCCTTCGGCCTCGCAATGACGAGTGATTTTTTTGGTTTCGCAATGCGTGATTTTTTGGCCTTGCTATGACGCACAGTGTGCGAATTGTGGGTGTTTTAGTGTTAGGTTATCATCCAACGCTAGCGGCAATAGACCCTGCGACTTCGCGCAGGGAGATAGGATCCTAGGCTAAGCTTGCCCTAATATCTGAAATGGTTATAAATAACTTATTTTCTGCGTCTTGAAACGCTTTAAATCCATAGCGCTCGTAAAAATGCTTTGCACCCTCTTTGGCATCAACGATAACAACTGGAAATGCCACACTATCACTAGCCTTTAGTAATTTGCGTAGTGCATCAATAAGTAACCATTCACCAAAGCCTTTCCCTTTGTAGCGTGCATCGATGGCTAAGCGCGCAATGAGCCCGCCAGATGTTGATGACTGATGCTTTTTCTGTAACGTGCCCGGTAAGGCTTTCAAGTCAATCGGTGTCATGGTCAATGTGTAAAATCCGATGATATGTGAGGTGTTGCTTGCATCTTCTAGCACAAATGTTCGGGTGTTATCTTTTTTGGCTTGCTGACTTGCCATCACTTTCAAATAGTGATTAAGCGCGTCAATACCGCAGTTGAATCGGTTTCTGTCGTGTTTGTTTTTATCGAGCAATACTGTATTCATCATTGACATCATTGAGTTTTGCGCTCATAACGTTCTGAGGCCATTTTAAGTTTTGCATTGAGGGTTGCGGGTTTATCCAGCGCATCCATAAGCAATACGGCGTCAGCTTGGCTTAATTTGAGAGTTTGTTCACGCTCAATAACCTGTTTTGCTTTTTCGATTGCAGCATTCAACACAAATGAGTTAATACTAGACATACCCGCGAGAGCGGCCGCTTTCGTTAATAAGTTTTGTGTGTCGATATCTACTCTAGCGGTGATGCGAGGTAAAGTGGTGGCCATAATCTATTTTCCCTTGTGTCAGACTGTCACGTTTTATTATGATGGGTAAGGAGTCAAAAAGCAATTGATGTGTCATTTTGGCACTCAATCCAGATGTATCCGGGTTAAAGTTACGAAAAAAAAACGGTCATTGCGAGGAGCGCAGCGACGCGGCAATCGCTCAAGGGCGTGCGCAGTCTGCTGGAGATTGCCACGGCCTTCGGCCTCGCAACGCAAGTTGGTTAGCTCCGTGTTGTCACTTATTCCTTAAGTTAATGGCCGTGACGCACGACGTGGGAACGAGAAAAGAAGTGTGCATACGTTAGGTATGTCAACAATGCCGCCGCCGTGACTTTGAGTAGATCGTACATAAAAACTATGAATAAGGAATATTTTCGACTAATGCTTGGCCTGAATGGTTTTCAATAATCTTAATCGCAGGCGAGTTTGACAGAGTATGCATATAAGCATGATGAACCGTAAGTACCAAATCTTGAAGATCTTGAGATTCTTCGAGTTCTTCAATGATCAATCCTATTTCCTTAGCCTCATCCATATGGATATGCCTAGCATGAGATTTAGTATCATCATGATTGTTTAAAGCCTTAACCACTCTTTCCGCCATTTCATGTGCATCTGGATTATGTGCGAACATCCCGGTCTGTAACCAATCCGTCACCATTTGAGTCGATAAATCAATCGCATTTTGACAAGCGCCTAAAAAAGTTGGGTGGTATTTACCAACAATCAACTGCCAAATTTGCAACTTATCTGGATCCTCTTTCACTTCCCTAATAGCACGTTCAAACTCATTAATCACGCCAAACGTTGGCAAGCCGCCAATATGTGGATCAATAGGACCAAGATTAGAATGTTTACCCAATAAAACAGATTTTGCCGAACACGCTATCATCGTACCCGCTGACATCGCAATTTGCGGCACAATTACGCGAACATCTTCACCAAACATTTCACGAAGATAATGCACAATAGATTCGGTCGCCGCCACATCACCACCCGGCGTATGAAGAATTAAATCGAGTCCAATAGTGCGATCCAAACCATAAACCGCATTCATAAAACCATTTTTATCACCATCATAAATAGACGCTTTATCGGAATTTGGCTTCTGCAACCAACCTGAATAATAAGCAATCACATTTCGCCCTGTATGCTCATGCAACTTTCGCAAATATTTACGTCGAACACCATCAAAGCTCAACTCATCCAGAACATCATTCCAACTTGGCATTGCTTAACGCTTCTTATCACGAGAAAAAAAACTGGGCTCAGAAACACCCGCCGCATGATCCGTGTAATACACTGGATCAGAACGTAACACCGTTACCTGACGAAATTGCCCCGCAAACATTTCAGCATCTTTAGCGGGGTTACCCGTACTTGGATAAGCAGGAAAATCGGCAATTTTAAACACATTTTTCATTTGCTCAGCATAATTCATCTCTATTCTCCAAACCGATTATGTTGAAACAATTAATCCCAACAAAAAAAGTGTTAGCAAAACCCATACCGACACTCAAAAATAAACAAAAACGCAACGTGCCGCCCTATTCTTACCGTGAGTAGGACAAAGCCTTAAAACTTATCTTACCGAAAACATGACTTAAAACCAATCGGCAACGTCATTCCGGCCCTATCTCCCGTCATTCCGGCGAAGGCCGGAATCTCAAACCGACTGCGCAAAAAACCTGTCATCCTGACGAAGGTCAGGAACTCCAACCGACTGCGCAAAAACCCCGTCATTCCGTGCGAAGACACGGAATCTCTTACCAACTTTTGCAACGACTGCCCTAACTGCCCGTTTTTACCCGTAACCAATATTTTCATTATTTCGCCTTTGACATGGCAATATTTGGGCTTTCAGGATTAACACGCAACGTGCGCGTCGCAGGGTGAATCACCACATCCAAATCCTCCATTGGAATCGCACCTAAAAGAACCTCATCCCCCATAATCATCGCGCCAACAAATGCCGTTCGGTTAGCAAAGTTAACCTTGATTGGCCCTGCATAAGGAATCAATCGTTTGCTACCATCCGCGAGCGTGACCTCACGCTTCTCCAACTCATTCAGCTTCAGTTGAAACGCAATATGCTGCGGAATACACAAATGCAAAGCGGCGGAATCAACCAGAGAATGCACCTCCACAGGAGCAAGATTTGAATCCACTGGATTAGAAAGGGTTATATCTGCATAAACGAGCCCCATACTGCCTCCTAGACCGAATCATTCAAAATTAAAAACTCAACATTCAAAACTACCAATACCCACCCCGTCATTCCGGCGAAGGCCGGAATCTCCAACCGACCGCGCAAAACCCTCAAGAGATCCCGGCCTGCGCCGGGATGACGTAAATGAGATGCTGGGATGACGTAGGTTTAAATCTGCCTTCTCCTGAATAACGAAATTATAAATACAGCGGTCTCGTTTTGACTAATTTATCTGACAACACTACACTCACAAGCTATAATACAGCGAAAAACAACACTTAACACTTTGGAGAAACATGATGCTAAAACGCGACAATATCGTGATAGCCAGTCTAATCAGCATAACACCTGCACTATTGGCTTTTTGGTTGATTAGTCAAACAGCGGCCCTTGTCGCTTTCGTGCTTGTTTTCATTGCCGCACTGGTATATTTACAATACCAAACCCAACGCCAGCCAAACGAAGTGCTCGAAATTTTCCATCACGCGGAGACAAACCAGCTTCAAATACTTGCCAACAATGATCTTATTCGCACCATCGACCTAAGCCAATACCCCAGCATTCAAGAAGCCATCAAACAAGAAATCAGTCAAAACACAGCTAGTCTAAAAAATCTAATCAGCCAAGTTCAGTTTATCAACATTAATGATCGTGAATTGGAACAACAACTGAATCAACAATTCGCCAGCCGATAAACACCATCCGACTGTGAAACCACCTTCGTCATTCCGGCGAAGGCCGGAATCTCAAACCGACTATCCCACCTCATCGCGCAGGTAATCGACCACACCGGACGTATGATTAAAACCATGCACTAACGCTTTCAACTGGACCAACACCGCTTCATACTCAAAATGTTCCAGCTTATCCTCCAACTCAATCAACGCCGAGGTATACGCCTCATAACCAATAAAATCCTCATGCGCCTTCATAATACGCGGGTGATCCGTGCCATCGACGTTATCGCCAATTAACAACTCCTCATACAACTTCTCACCCGGGCGCAACCCCGTGTACTGTATCTCGATATCGCCCTGCCCCGACTCATCCATCACCTCCAAGCCCGACAGCTTAATCACGCGCCGTGCTAACGCATCAATCTTCACCGGTTCGCCCATGTCCAATACAAACACATCGCCGCCAACGCCCATCGACCCCGCCTGAATCACCAAAGAAGCCGCCTCTGGAATCGTCATAAAATAACGCGTGATCTCCTTATGCGTCACCGTAATCGGCCCGCCGGCGGCAATCTGCTTGCGGAACAACGGAATCACCGACCCCGACGACCCCAACACATTCCCAAACCGCACCATCACAAACCGTGTCTGCTTAAATTCCACCTGCAACGCCTGCAACGCCATCTCCGCCAAACGCTTGCTCGCGCCCATCACATTCGTCGGGCGCACCGCCTTATCGGTAGACACCAACACAAAATTCTTCACCCCACATTCCGCCGCCACCTTCGCGGTCAAATGCGTACCGAACGCATTGTTATAAATCCCTTCACGAATATTATGCTCAACAATCGGCACATGCTTATAAGCCGCCGCGTGATACACCGTTTCCACGCCATACAGCCCATAAACCCGCCGTAGCTTCAATTCATCCTGCACACTGCCCAAAATCGCAATCAACTGCGTATCCTGCAAAGCCGCCGAACCGCGTAACTCCTGCTCAATGCTATACAAGGCAAACTCGCTCAACTCAAACAGCACCAAGATCATCGGCTTATGCTTCAACACCTGCCGACACAACTCCGAACCAATCGAACCGCCCGCCCCGGTAATCATCACCGACTTACCCGCAATACACCGCGTCAACAAACTTTCCACTGGCGCGACGCTATCGCGCCCCAGCAAATCCTCAATCTCCACCTCGCGCACATCGGCAAACGACACCTTACCCGACACAATTTCATCCAGGCCGGGTAGCGTTGATACCTTAATCGGCAACGGCTCCAACCACTCCAAAATCGCCTTACGGCGCGAACCCGACAGCGACGGAATCGCCAAAAACACATCCGATACGCCGTATTCCTCAACCAAGCTAGCCAAATCCTCACGACCATACACCCGCACCGAATTCAAGTCATGATTTTTCAACGTCGGATTATCATCCACAAACCCCATCACCTTATAACCCGGAATCCGCACCATAGCGCTCAACAACTGCTGACCCGACGACCCCGCGCCATAAATCACCACCCGCTTACGCGACACATCACCCTTCAACCCTTCCGACAACAACCAACGCATCGAAATCCGCGACACCGCGATCAACAACAACATCAACAACCACGTAATCACAATCGCCGATTTAGGGAACTTCAAACCCAACATAAAAATAACCGTCGCCCACAGCAACGCCACCAGCGTCACCGAGCTAAACACCGTCAGCGCAAACCGAAACCCGATATACCGAATCACCGCCCGATACATCCCGCGCATAATAAACACCGGCACCGCCAACAACGGCAAAAGCAAAATCGCAATCGCATAATCCGTCACCGGAAACACCGTATCGCCAAACCGCAACCAAATCGCCAACACCGCCACCAGCATCAAGCCGACCGTATCAATCGCCACCGACACCGCCCGCTTCGACCAACGAGGCAAATCAATCAATTCTCGAATAAATCGCATAAAATTCTTCTTCTGTTAAATCAAATAAACCCGTCATTCCGCACCCACCCCGTCATTCCGCAGCCACCCCGTCATTCCGGCGAAGGCCGGAATCTCAAACCAACCATGCAAACCCTCAACAGATCCCGGCCTGCGCCGGGATGACGTAAATGAAAGGCCGGGATGACGTGGGTAAAAAAACCTAACAAGCCCTAGCCATCACCTGCTTAATCGCCTCACAAGTCAAATCCATTTCCGCATCCGTCAAAGTGGGATGCACCAAAAACATTAACGAGGTTTCACCCAACTCCTTTGCCACCGGCAAACGCTCAACCGGCCTATAGCCCGTATCATCAAACGCCTTTTCCAAATACACCTCAGAACACGACCCCGAAAAACACGGCACGCCCAGCGCATTAATCTCCGCCATAATCCGATCACGATCCCAGCCTTCCGCTAAACGATCCCAGCCATCGGCCAAACGATCGGCTCCACAAACACATAACACTTATACGCCGCATGCACACAAGCCGAATCCCCCGCACACGAACCATCACAACCCGCGCACCGCATCCGCTTCCTCAACCGTAAACGACGACCACGGCGAAAATTTCGTATTCAACATCTAAAAACCCCAAGTTCATTATTCAAAATCATCAAACCTAATGATCAACCCGCACAACCAGACCTGCCGCAGAAACACCCAAGCCCAACCCGACCAACAAAAACAAAAAAGGCAACGGCATCAACAATGCCGCCGCCATCACTTTGATTAAGTCATACATAAAAATGGGTTACGTTGTTATAAACGGATTTACAATCGTCATTTGGTTACTTAAAACCAACCCATGTTGCATATCCTCAGAATAAAATCGAGTACAACCCATACTCAAAGCACTTGCCAAGGCTAGCGAATCCCAAAAAGAAACCTTAACGACTTTGCGCAATTCAAAAGCCTGATGATAAACAGCCGGTGTCACAGCCTCGACGGAAGCAACGCTAAGTATGCCATCATTAATCAAACGATAGGCCACAGCATCATCAATCTTAAACTTTCGAACCATAACAAAATGGCACTCGTTAACTATTTGTGATGAAACAACCAACTCAGCGCTAGACAAAACATCCGTTAAACAATTTCTAAAGGAATCCGTCTTCCAATGCTCATGTTCCTGTGACGATTGAACAAGGCCATAAATAAACAAGTTGGTATCAACAAAATATTTATCGCGCATGCCAGTCATCACGGCTACCTAAAGCATCATAACTATCAACAACAATCGGATTTAAATAAACGTTTGGTAAGCTCGTTTTACTCAACAAAGGCAAACTTTCATCCTCTGCGATAAACAAAACACGTACATGCTTATTTTTCAAACGCTCATAATTTGGAATTTTAAGATAAGGCTCTTGAACATCCAATTCAACTTCAACGGCATACATACTCAAATCCTCTCAACTAACAAACCAAACCCTATATTACCGAAAACAAGCACTTAACGCCAATCCCCAGCACCGTCATTCCAGCCTTCATCAACGTCATTCCCGCGAAGGCGGGAATCTCCATTCAACATTCACAATTCAAAATTCAACTAACCCGGCCACCAACAACTCCACACACGCACGCCAGGCCTGGTGCTTTGCTGCGCAACAAATTAAACAACACTAAGCCGCGACACTGTCCAAATAAAGTGTTTCCGGCGCAATATCAATATCATTCGGCCAACTCAGCGTGCCATATTCAATGCGAGCCTGCTTGAAATAATGACAATCTTGCAAAACCTCAAACGGCTTTTGATGGAAGATTTTCGACACATCAAAAATCTTCTGCTCATTATTCTCAAAAACTAACCTAACTTTATAATCCGATAAGATTTCGAAATCGACGACATCCAACAACATAAAACCTCCCATCTAATTTACTTCAAAGGGTCAATTTTATAAATCGCTTCACCTTCAATCACCAAAACCCAATCCGCCATTAACTCATCTGCATGAATCTCGACCCAAGCTTGCACAAGTCGCAACTGTTTCCTCGGAAAGTCACCTTCTAATAACTCGCCATCGGGTATTGAAATAACCGCTTTCGTATCTTGATAACGAACATGAATATGTGGTGAACTATTTTGTTTATTATCCCGAAAACACATCATCACCACAATGCCATAAAACATACTAATCGTAGGCATTTTAAACTTGACAACCTACCCTGCCCAGCCTGTTACTAAAACTCGACTCATCATCAATCCACATTACCCAAAAACAAAAACGCCGGGCTCAAACCGGCATTTTAAAAAACATAACTAAAAACTTATAAATTAATCGGCTCAAGGTACTTTAACAATCCCTTTTGAGCGTAAGCGGAGATCAATTTCTTTTCTTGCCTTAAAGCATCGATTTCTAATTTCGTCAATTGAACGGAAACCAACAAGGTAGTTGGCTTCATTGACGGTGAGCGCTGGGAGCGCGATTCCAAAGATTCTTTTGATTTCATCACCAAACCTCTCATTTAACAGACCAATTATACGTTTGCTAGGAGAAAACTTTTTATCTCGACCCGCATTCACAATCACAACAATACCTAATATCTTACCACCATTGGCTTGAATATAATTGGACAACTCGGCAAGCGTGCCGCCCATCGTTGTAACATCATCCACCAAAACATAAGACTGATCACGCACAACCTCACCCTCAAACATAGGACGAGTCATCAATCGCTCCATTGGGTCTGCACCGGTATGAAACACACGGGTTGTCTGCACAATCCCCATATCAACCTCACCACCAGAAACAATCGCACATGCATCTGCCAAAATTTGCGGAATAGCATTATCCCCAGTTGCCTCTTTAGCAAAAGGCGCAACATAAACCGCATCACAAGGAAGCCGGTGTTTAATTGAAACAAGCCAAGGCAAAACATTTCTGCCAATTAAACTAAGCGCCGCCTCTTTATCGCCAGCTTTCGCCAAAACATAACCATCAAAAGATTTGAGTACTGAATCATCATCAAACAAATGCAATATAAAAGCATCAACTGGGACTGCAAATTCGCGATCCATACATACTCCGCACATTACACAACAATCATCACGTCATTCCGGCGAAGGCCTGAATCTCCAGCCGACCTCGCAAACCATCACCCCTTAACCCGATCCCCAGACCCCTTGCCCAATACCGTCATAAAAATATACTTAAAATAATCCTTCACACACAACGAAGCAATCATCTTCGCATCCGTTTCAGCCAACAATACCGGCGTGGACATATCAATTTCGTTCACCTGCGCCAACCCGGTAATCCCCGGGCGAACCAAAAACACCCCGTGTTTTTCACGCGCCGCGCTCAACTCTTCTTGATTAAACAGGCCTGGTCGTGGCCCCACCAAACTCATCTCGCCTTTTAGCACATTCCACAACTGCGGCAACTCATCCAACTTCGTGCGCCGCAAAAACGCCCCAAACTTGGTAATCGAACTCGCGCTCGCCAAATGCGACGCCACTGATGCCGTATCGACCTTCATCGTCCGAAACTTCACCAAAGTAAACGGCTTCTTATTACGCCCCACCCGCTCCTGAAAAAACAGCGGCGACCCGGTATCAAACAACCCAATCACATACAAAATCACCAAAACCGGCAACCCCACCACCAGGCCTGCCAACGAAAACACAAAATCAAAAAACCGAATCATAAACCAATACCCTTAAACAAAAAAAGCTGGAACCCCAGCACAAACAAAAAAACTATAGTCACCCTTCACCCTTCACCCTTCACCCTTCACCCTTCACCCTTCACCCTTCACCCTTCACCCTTCACCCTTCACCCTTCACCCTTCACCCTTCACCCTTCACCCTTCACCCTTCACCCTTCACCCTTCACCCTTCACCCTTCACCACTAAACATTCTCTCAAGCGCCTCATCCATCGTCACCACCGGCTGCCAGCCCAACAAATCTTGCGCCTTCGAACTATCCACCTGCAAATTGCCAAACAACCGATCCGCTACCGCGCCCTTGCTCAACGCCTTCGCCGCAAAACGCATCAAACCCACCGGCACTGGCAACAAACGCGACTTAACCCCACAAGCTTTCGCCACCTTTCGCAACAAATCAGACGTAGATACATCCACCCCATCCGAAATCAAAAACACCTCATTCGCGGCTTTAGGCGAGCGCTCACGATCCGCACACAGCGCAATAAAATCCACCAAATTATCCAACGCCACCAACGAGCGTAAATTACACACCGCGCCCAACGGCAAAGGCACACCTTTTTTAACCCAATTCACCATCGACGCAAAGTTACCCTTCACATTCGGCCCATAAACCAAAGGCGGACGAATAATCACCACCTCCACACCCGTTTCACGCGCAATCGCCAACAACCCCTGCTCCGCCTCATACTTAGACAAACCATAAGGATCAGTCGGCACAAACTTATCATCCGGCCTAAACTTTGTTACCCCCTCTCCCTCGATGGGAGAGGGCTGGGGTGAGGGTGAAAGTGAGTGTGAAAAAGTCATCTCACCATTCACCTTAACCGAACTCACAAAAACAAACCGCCCAACCCCAGCCTGCGCCGCCAACCGCGCCAAAGCCAAAGTCGCACCCCGATTCACCTTACGATACTCCGCCAAAGGATCGGCCACCTCATCGCGCATAATATGCGCCCGAGCCGCCACATGCACTACTACATCTACACCTTTAAATGCCCCCTCTCCCTCGATGGGAGAGGGCTGGGGTGAGGGTGAACTTTCAACATCAACAAACCCCAACAAATCCCCAACAACCTGTTCAACCGCATCAGGCAACCCATCCAAACGCCGGCGCACCAAAGCCCGAACCGAAACGCCATCCGCCACAAAACGCGACAACAAAGCCGACCCAACAAAACCCGTTGCACCGGTTAAAAATACTTTCATTAACCCTTCCTAAAAACCTTATGCAGTAACTTAATCGGCAGGCGAATCATAACAAACGCTAGATTGGAATAAACGCCATTCTCCTGAAGCGCACGCCTCACCTCTTTAGAAATAATCCAATAGCTTTTAAAGCCCGACGTACTCACCCCACCTTCGCGCATTCGCACCAGCGTTTTATTCAACTTAACGTAAGACAGTTTATGCACCAAAAACGCACGCACAAACCATTCAAAGTCCGCGCCGATTTTATAACCTAACGTGTAAGGCCCAACCCTTTCATAAGCCGAGCGCTTAATAAACGCCGCTGGATGCGCAGGCATAAAACCAAACCGCATTTTCCAAGGTTTAAAGTTAAACGAAGAATAAAACCGAACAGGCCTGGTTAAATCATCCGGATGAACAAAATCGACATTCCCTAGCACCATATCCAAATCAGGGTTATCCGCAAACGCTTGAACCACATCCGCAATCACCGAAGGATTCGGATAAAAGTCATCCGAATTTAAAATCCCAATCACATCACCCGTCGCCAACGCCAAGCCTTTGTTCATCGCATCATAAATACCCTTATCCGGCTCAGAAACAAAATGCGTAACACGACCACCAAACGACTCAACAATCGAAACCGTACCGTCCTTTGAAGCACCGTCGATAATGATGTATTCAATATCACCTACATCTTGTGAAAGAACCGAATTGATCGCTGAAGCGATAAAGGCTTTAGAGTTATAACAGACTGTAATAATAGAAATTTTCATACGTGACTACTTTTCTTTAATTCAACCGCATCTTTAATAATCTCGAGATACTGTTGGCTTACAACAGGAAAAGAGAACGTTGATTCAACATGAGCACGCCCGTTTAAACCTAATGCTTTTCTCTTTTCAGGTGCCATTTCAATTATTTTCAACATATTCTGTGCAAAAGACTCAGGCGAAAACGCCTCAGCAACCAGGCCTGTTTGTTCATGCAAAACAATATCTTTAAGCCCTGAAGTATCAAAACTAACGACTGGCGTACCACAAGCTAAAGCCTCCGCCGCCACCTGACCAAATGACTCCACCATTGAAGGCACAACAACACAATCGACAGATGCATACAACAAACTCAATTCAACAGGATCTTTTATATGACCAACAGAAACGCAATCAAAACCATGAACAGTCGTTTTTGACGGCTCACCACCAAACTCAACAAACTTAACCTTTCCAGCCAAGCTTGGTGAAATATAACGGCGCAAAATGCCTAACGCCTCATCTAAGTGGTGATGACCTTTAAGGAAATTCTTTCGCCCACCAACTGCACCATAAGCAAAAACAATATCGGCACCTTCAAAAGAGTAGCGATTACGAAACTCGGTTATTTTATCAACGGAAGCTAAATTAAATAAGCCAGTATCAATAGGATTAGGCAAGTAGCGAACATCGGCATTCTTAAGAATCAAGCTCGCTTGCGCACGCGCTAACATCCAACGAGACGGCACCGTATAAATCAAATCCGATCGGTGAGAAAGCTTAAGCTGTTTAATCCGCCAAATAATATAATTCCAATGAAGCCCATAAACGCCTTTTTTAAAAAAAGAATACCCGTGCTGAAAACAATCCGTATCGTCTAAGACTTTATAGCAATGCTCTGCGCCACAATATATCCACTCATCATGCAAAGTAATCATTGAGCCAGCTGGGATTTTATCCAAATCAAAAACACTTAACGTATCATTATTAAACCAATGTAAATGATAAAGCGACTCGGGTTCAGCTTTAAATTTTTTTATAACAGGAGGATAAGAAAATAAGTTGAGTGAATGTTTTATCGGGTTACCGTCAAATTGTAATTTAGATAACGCAAAAGAAACGATACGTTTAGAAAACTGAAACCGTCCCGCCTCATCTTGCGAAAGAACCGAAGGAGAAAAACTAGATGGATTGCCGGTTAAAAGATTTTTAAACTTACTAGCCGCAATACCTGCACCGCCACGTTTAAAGGAAAAAGAAATAAATATCAGTTTAAACATAACCAGACCTATTTTTTTTCCAACCCAAGTAACCTAAGTAACCAATAAAAAATGCAAAAAAGCTAAAGCCTATCGGAATAGCCGAAAACATAATTGTATTGATAAAAAGAAAATACAAAAAAAACTTTTTCAGGTCATCGTAAAAAAGATTATAAGTTAGCTTGAGTATCACTAAGGGTATTAACAAACTAAATAGGCCTAGCTCATAAAATGCCGCACCATAACCCGACATGATACGACCACCAACTGAAAACCATTCAATTATTACATAATCAAGATATTGAGGTAATTGAGAAGAAACATAACCATTCCAGCTAGAATATCCATTAGGAATCATAAAGTTCGTAAAAAATCCTTTCATAGAAAAATAAACATGAAAAAATCTATCATTTAAGCTTGCATCAAAAAGCACTAGCTTTGTAGGGTCATCGATCAATCTATTTAATAAAAATGCCAGTCTTGAACCTTCAAGTAAATTAGAAACAGCTATTGGAGTTAAAAACAATGCAACAGTTGAAATCAAAATATACTTAAAATTGGCATGGGTCAGCAAATAATAAAAAAGAAAGATAAATAAAAACAAAAATGCCATGGACGATTTAGCTAAAAAAACGATACCTACAACACAGAGAGAAATATAAAAAACCTTATTTTTAACATTTGAGAGCAAAACAAACATGATAAGAAATATAAAAACAATCCCATAAAACGTTGGCTCTGGTGCTAAGCCTACAACACCACGATTGTCTGTTGTCCTGCTTCCTGAAATTAAAAAATTTAAAAGCGTTTTATCAAAAATTGTTTGCAACAAACCAACAGCAAACCAAACAAGTATTGCGATTTTAAGAAAAGATTCAAAGTTTATTCGCTCAGTCTTAAGCACCTTAAAAACAATATAACTAACAAAGAACAATGATGCATAATTGAAAAATGAACGCATCGATATAAAACTTAACCCACTAATAAATAATATAAAAACTGAAGATAAAAAAAACAGGCCTATTAATACCTGTTCATGAGTAAAGCTTTTCCTAAACAAAAAAAATAAAAGCAGTGATAACAATAAGGCATAGGGCTGCATATCCGTGCCCAGATTAACAAAAGATATATAAGGAAAGAAAATAAAAATAAAGTATAAATAATAAATTGGTTTTTTTACGGCCAAGTTAACTTTATTATTTAATAAAATACTAGACAATGCGCTTCACCTGAGACTTTAATAACTCTTTACAAACTGTATAAATATAAAATATATTACTGATTAAACTCTTATCAACAACAACCCACCACCCCAAAATAGAATCCATGCGCTGTACATCAGAGACACCACCCGCTTCAAATCTTGCCACGATTAAATCAACACCTTTAAACTTTGCATTATGCTTCCAAGCATTATAAAAAAACTCAAAATCAGCCACGATTTTTGTACACAAATTAAATTTATTAATTTTATGGTAGCGACTGTTGATAAATGTTGCTTGATGGCAAAATTGCGAACCTTTCCAAAGGTTTTTAACCAGGCCTGCTTTCGCCATTCTAGTTCTACCAGATGGATAAATGACCTGATGGTTTCCATACACTATGTCGTATTGCGATAAATCACTCTCAAAAAAAACGCTTTTTAGAACCTTATCCGAATAAAACCCATCCCCCGCATTCATAAAGTTAACCCACTCACCTGTCGCGAGGTCGATGCCTTTATTCATCGCATCATAGATGCCTTTGTCTTTTTCGGACACCCAGTAGTCGATGGCGTGTTCGTATTTTTTGATGATGTCGAGGGTGCCGTCGGTGGAACCGCCGTCGATAATGATGTATTCGACGTTGTCGTAGGTTTGGTTGATGACGCTGAGGATGGTTTCTTCGAGGTATTTTTCGCCGTTGTAGACGACGGTGACGATGGTTATTAGTGGTGAGGGATTAGGGGTGAGGGGTGAGGGGTTCTCTCCCTGTGAGGAGTTAAGGGTGAGGGGTGAGGTGGTTTCTCGCTGTGAGGCGTGAGGGGTTGAGGGTGAAGGGATAATACCACCGGCTTTGAAGTAGCCTTTGGTGCGGAGGCCGCCTTCGCCTTGTCTGCTCTCGCCTTCGGGTAGGTATAGTACCGTTTCGAATTTGTCTTCGGGTTTGTTGGATTGTTTTATGGCTTGCTCTATTGCCGGGTATGACGGTTTGAGATTCCCGTTTTCGCTGGTTTGAGATCCTGAATCAAGTTCAGGATGACGCTGGGCGTTGGTTTGATATTCCGGATCAAGTCCGGAATGACAGGGGGGGCTGGTTTGAGATCCTGAATCAAGTTCAGGATGACACGGGGCGTCGGCTTTAATCACGCGGCGCGTGGTGCTGTAGTTTGGGTCGAGTTCGATGGTATCGTACATAGTGTTGTATTCGCGTTATCTTTATTTAAGTTTATATATAGCTTCGTATATCTGGCACAGGCGTTGTCGCCGTCACTTTTTCACCAGGCCTGGTGGTATGGCGAACCTTGACGCCATTTTCGGAAAATTGATGTTCACCATCACACAAGCTCAACCTATTGCCCATTCGCAGACAAACGCAGTGTTGAAATGCTTCTAAATTCATCACTTCGCGTTCCATTCTATATCACGCATTTGCTCATAGACCGCATTGTTCTCGTTCCAACTGGCCGTTTGCAGTTCTGGTAAAACGCGCTCTAAAGAGGAGTGTTCTTTTGGAAGACGGAGTTCTTCGTTCTCTTTGTTATAAAACCAAATAAAGGCCGATTTAAACCGACTGTCAGATTGGAACGCGCCGGCCAACGCATCAAATCGGGTATGCGTTTTTGGAAAGCCTTTTCGCGTGTAGGGCGCGGTGCGGTTTTCAAAAATACGGGGATCATTTTTTTTAAAAGAAATACCCGATACATTTGGCAAAAAGGTGACCGCCGCCCCCAATCCGACGGATATGGCATCGATAACACTGGTTTTACCCGTACCATTTTCACCCAGCAACAACGTCAAACGCTGACCTAATTCAAGGCTTAACTGTTCGATTGCACGAAAATTTTCAAGGGTTACATGGCTAAGTTTCATTGCTCTGATTTCATCTTAAATGTATTCACCAAACATGCTCCGGTTTGAGATCCTGAAACAAGTTCAGGATGACGGAGTGGGTCACCAGGATGACGCGGGGCGTTGGCTTTTATCACGTTGTGCGTATTCTAACTCAGTTTCATGCACCAAGCTACAAAATTACGACTCGCTGACACGCAAATTGAGTTACATTACGTGGTAATCAATCAGGGCTTATTCCTCTTCACAACCCAAGTCTGACCGCATAAAGCGCCTTGGGGATTGGTTTACTTTTTCTCAACCTTATAAAACTTATGATCTTTATCCAAAAACACAACATAAAACGTGTTCGAACAAAAATTCAAACCCTTACTGCTCTGAGTGTTTTTTACATTATCCGGTAAAACAAAACCCACAAAACGCACCTTTGCACTGAGTCGGAATCTACCCCACTCAGCCTCTATGGGGATATACACAGGCAACTGAAAATCCGTTTTGTTTGTGTTTGGAAACCGACCATAAATTACCAGCCTTTTTTGAGATTTCCAGTAAGCTATTGACTCCTTCGAGTAATCAATCAACTGTTGATACAAATTAGCTTGCTGAGCTGGGCTCCATTGAGTCAGCATTTGTCCCGGACCGCTGGCCTGACTAACATCAAAATAAGAAAAATTAAACTTCATACGCGCGGCAAGCGTATCTTACTCATCATAAATCGAGCACTGTGAAATATCTAATGCAATACGTTTTGATTTTCGACTGTTATTAAAACTCATAACAAAGGAACACCACCCAATTTCCCCGACCTATATAAAGGTGCTAGAGGCCGGTCATTACGAATCGCACTACCCTGGATTTCATCTAGGCGATAGCAAAAACTCTCATTATTTTCCTTGTCCACGATATAGGTGCGATACTTCCCCATAACATCTAAAATATCAGTATCATGTGTAGAAAAAATCAATTGGGCGTTATGTGGATTAAACGCTGGCTCCGTAAAGAGCTGCAATAGTTCGGGTAAAATATCAGGATGAAGATGTTTATCAAACTCATCCATGCAAAGTACGCCACCAGCATCCAACGCCATGCTATACAACACGATTTGAGAAAAAAGCGAACGTGTTCCATGCGACTGATCAAAAATCAAAAGTGATTCAAGCTCACCGGTCGCGGTCTCATGATAAAAAACCGGAATGTACCGTTTTTGATCCGTTTCAGGATCTTTCTTCTCGACAATTTGAATGTCCTTCACGCCGGTATCAAATCGCCGAATAAGCGATTTCGCCAATTCAAAAGCCTTAGAGTCCTCAAAATAAATTTTTGAAACCCAGTAATGCTCTTTAATAAAATTGCCATCTCGTAAACCAAACGGAAACACATTAGAGTGAATCGATAAAAAGAAATTATAGACTTCCAGCAAAACACCCGTTTTGTCCAATGCATACTGGTGCTGAGTACTAATAAATGAAGCATTTTTTCTCATATTAATTGGCCGTATTGAATCCAGCGATTTAACCACTACTGTCAGGACTTCCTCCTGTCTTTCGATCAGCTTCGTTAAACGAGCTTCCTTACGGTACAAAACCTCACTTAAAACTTGATTATTTTGCAACACCAACTCATAACGAAAAAATGTACGTGTACTCAAAGATTCAAACTCAATATAAAATTCAGTGGGCTCAGGATTCGAAAAATAATTAGAAAACCAAAGGCGGCTGTCCGGTTTCGTTATAAATGAATGGCAGCAAAAATCATGCAGAAAATTTAGCGCCTTAAGTAAATTGGTTTTACCAGACGCATTTTTTCCTTTTACACAAAGTATGGTGCCCACGGAGGGAGAACTTTTCGATGCTTCAAGCCCAACACTAGGAAGCTCAAATGACACCTCTGCACCCTCTTTAAAAGAATAAAAATTTTTAAAACCAAAACGACGAATCATCTTAAGTGCCCAGTAAATTAAAAATAAAATATTAACATAAAAATTAGACAAATTTGACAAAATTTAGCTACAAGAACCTTAACTAACACCGGTCTACCTAGCCTTATATTTTACATCATCCCGGGCCATGTTCACGTCATCCCGACGCAGGCCGGGATCTTTTGAGGTTTTGCGCAGCCGGTTGGAGATGCCGGATCAAGTCCGGCATGACGCGGTATTGTGCACAGCCAGCCAATCGAATCAACTTAACCGTGCCCTCATTATTTCGGCGGTGCGTAGGTAGGTTTTTGGCCCGCCTCCCTAGGTAGGAATATACCCTTGATGCAATCCGGGTTAATAACGGCTATTTGAATATGGTTTCCGGTAAAAAACTTGGCGCCTTCGTAAACTGGATCGCCTTCGATAAAAGCGGCACGAACAGAATCGAAAGGTTCACCCTCATTTTCCGCCAGTGCGCAAGCATAGCGTACCACGGCGTAATCGAGCTTTCTTTTCTTAAAATCTAAATCGCCCGTTGAAAACGATTCATTTTTTGGTAACGGCTTGCCTTCTTCTTCCAAGTCTTTTTTAAGCTGCTCAAACGCGACGGTAAGAAGATCTATGTATTTTTGATCCAAAAGATCTAAACAATTCCCTAACTCTAGTACGGCTCCAAGAACAAAGGGGTTTTGAATTTTTGTTTTTTCACGCTGGCTGTCCTCTCGTGCATATTGCCATGCACGTTCCAAGTTGTTTTCCCAAAAATAAACCCCCTCTCCAAGCCAATCGTAACCGTTGTTGCTATGGTAAAATTCTGCTTTCTGATTCAGGATTTCTAAGCCTGCCGCTTCATCAATGCCGTGAAAACCGTAAACAACAGAAGGTTTTGCGTTGTACATAATTCAAACTTTAATATCTAACGTTTTTATACTAAAGACAATTTTTTTGTCTGACGATGGGTTTTCATCCGGCGCACTACAAAAAAAGCTTACCAGTTTACCGTCAGCATCCAAAATATGCGCTTTTTGTAATAGCGCTAAACGCTCTTCATGTGAACGGTGACGCCCACTTTTTCTGATTCGTTTAGTAAGCTCTGCAACCATTAACATTTAAACCTCCGTTCTAAATCCTTATGAACCTAAAAGATTATAACAACAAAACACATAGCTAACGAACCCTAAAAAACATAAACCCTTTCGAGTAACCGTTTACAAAACCCAACAGACCTGATGGGTTATTCACATTTATCCAATTTTTCACTTACCTCACCCAGGTTTTTTTCCTCGTCATCCGGTCCATCTTCACGTCATCACGGCGTAGGCCGGGATCTCCTACCAACATCCACCAGGCCTGGTGCTTCACCCTCACGCTTCACCATTTCTTGTGACTAAATTGCAATATTTCGAATTAGCCACGCTTTAAACAAGGGGTCGGTCATTTGTTTTTCATTGTTTAAGACCGCTTCGTTTTTCAGTTCTTTAATCATCTGGCTTTTATAGGACAGACTCACCTGCTCGCTCACTGTATCTAACCCAATCAGACTTTTTAACACATGGCCTTTATGCTTTTTAACATTAATTCGATCCCACTCGACTTCAAAAAAAGCATGATTGTCTCGCAGTATTTTTTGAATAGCTTTATCAACCAAATCAGGCGTAACAAGGCTGCTATCATCCAAATACGCCAGTACATAGGCTTCTTGAATAAGCTTGATAAAATAATAAGGATGCCCTTGAGTGGTTTCTAGGATCTTTTCAACAGCTTGTTCATTGAATTGGATGTGATCAATGCGCAACCCCTTTGCAAATGTCCTGCATTGGTCGATATCCAAAAGCGGCAGATTCATAATCGATGCAAAATTAAAAAAGGCGTTAGCCTTATCCAAAAACACCTTATTCATCACACTGGTTTGCGAGCCGGCGAAAATATAACTCACATGCTGATGGGTTTGAAAATAAGCACGCAGTTTTTTAACCACATCTTCGCCAAAACGCTCAATATCACCAAACTCGTCCATAAAAACAATGGCACGTTTGTTTTGCTTTTCGGCAAATAAATCCGGCAGTTGAAAGGCTTTTTTAATCAACTCCGCTTCTGAAGGCTCGCGCAATAAGTCATAGCCAATTTTTACAAAATCGGTATCGAGTTTAAAACGTGACACGATATCCAAAATATTGTCTTTGGCCGATTTAACAAAGTTTGATACCCCGTGGCTTTGATAGACCGCATCAATCAGCAAATGACACAACTCACGAACATTGGATGCGGCGAAAATATCCAGCTTGATAATGAGATAGTCATTCTTTAGATCCTCTAGCACCGCATTGACGAGGGTCGTCTTGCCATAGCGCCTGGGTGCAACAATTGCGCAATGTTGCCCCATTTTGATATAGGATTTGATGGTTTTTATTTCTCGCTCTCGCCCAACGACAATCGTTGATAAGCCACCTGCATTGATTCGCATAACGCACCTATGTTTAGCTATTTACATAAACACTATATCACATAAATTAATTATTTATGTAAAAAGATAAATCTTGCTGTAAATTTTGTCATCCCGCTTTTTTCGTCATCCCGGCGTAGGCCGGGATCTCCAACCGACATCCACCAGGCCTGGTGATGCTTCACCCGATACCCTTAGCGAGGTCTTCGGTGTCGAAATAAAAAAAAGGGGGGGGAACCTGAAGATAGCTGAAAGGTTTAAACTTCATCCGGGTTTTTACGATTTTCTAGCAATCTTGGGGCAACAAATAACGCCACCATGCCAAACAAGTCGAGTGTGGCAATAATTCCCGCAGCCACCGCGCTGTACTGCGCGATCCATGCCGCCGCAACTAAACCAACTATTGCAATCATTCCGCCAATATATTGCCCCAACCGGTCCTTTTGAATGGCTCCGCTAAGAGCCTTTTCGTTCATGTCATGGGTGTAAACCTGCTCTCTATGAGCCATATCCAATATGAGTTTACGAGCATCATCAGGATATTTAGCCTTCATTTTTGATTGGCCTTTTGACACTCGTATTGCGTTATCGAGGCACTTACGTACTTGCCGACTTGTAACCAATGACTGTTTAACCGCGCTGTGACACTGCCTTTTGGTAAGTATTGTTGATAGGTTCCCGTTGGCCAAACCTCAATGTGGGCGAACCCTTTTATAAAGCTGAATTTTGTTTTTTCCATGGATAAATCCTTGCGGTTTTTCGCTTTTAAATTGTTAAGGTATTATGCCACAAAATATTTATTACTTTGCAAGCACCAGGCCTGGTGCTTCACCCCTCACCCTTCACTTTCTAAAAAAAGGAATAATAGGTTTAGGTAAATTGGCTTCGGCAGACATCCTAAAGGCGTGTTCGCGCCAAAACGACCAAATATTATGAATGGCGTTAAACTTAATAAACTCTTCAAGCGCCAGTTCGGCTAACTCGCCTTTTTGACGATACTTGGCGACAAAGCTCGACTCTATCTCAGAAAGCACCAGCTCTTCTTTATCATCAGCAATCAAAACAAACCGTAATCCAAAATTCGCTTTAACGACAATCAGTTTTTCACCCTCTTCCGACTCCAAAACTTCCGCGCTAACGGATAACTTATTTTGCTGACTCATATCAGCCGGATAATTATCCGCTGAAATATCTTGAAACCTCGCAACCGAAGTCGAATGAAGATGAATATCTAACAACTCCAGTGCAACAACAGCTTCTGAAATAAGCGCCTTATCCATAATTTTCTTCTAGCATTGTTTGGTTTTTTACAGAGGTATATTTGTGGTCATTTGCCGCTTTAAACACCGAATAAGCCACCACATTATCGTCTGTGTAAACGAGATGATTTTTATCGACCGCAATACCCGCTTCGACCAGCAGATCATGCAAAACCATAGGATGCTTTAAAGCCTGCTTAATCAACTTATCCATCGCCGCACTTTGCGAAACCTCACCGCGCTCATACTTTGAAAAAGCGTTCCTACCGCCGCCAAACACCAAAGAAGCTTGCTCTTGTGTTAAGCCTAGTTTTTTTCTAGCGGCGGCGATTTCAGCCGCAATAAACAAGCCATCATGCGCCTTCTTCGCATCCCGAATGGCTTTGTCATTTTCAATAATTTGTTCGGTTGCAATAAACTCTCTATGGCAATTTTGGCAAGTTGAATAAGTCATCGGTACGCTTAGAGTTGCACCTTTATAGCTGATTTCTTCATTCGCCTGCTCCACCAAAACGTCTTCACTTTTACAAACTTTGCATTGCGCCATTTTTATCATCCTCCAGACTGTACTCAACCACAACGCCCCCTGTAACCATAGTGGTTAGTTTACTATAAATATTATTTCAATATACAAAATTTCTACCCACCAGGCCTGGTTGTTTCTTTTCCCATTCCCAAGCGTGGCGGAGGATGGTTGTTAAATCTGTGTATTGCGGTTGCCAGTTTAGGGTTTGTTTGGCTTTATCGGCGTTGGCGACTAGCACGGCGGGGTCGCCTTCTCTACGCTCGGCTTGTTGAACTTTAATGTTAAAACCCTCCTGTGCAACCATTGCTTGCGCGGCGTCGATCACTTGTTTAACGCTGAACCCTTCGCCATTGCCAAGGTTGAAACAATGCGCGCCGCTTAATTGCCCGGATAACATCGCCTGCATCGCTAATTGGTGTGCGAAACACAAGTCTAGCACATGAATATAATCACGCACACAAGTCCCATCTTCGGTGGGATAGTCCTCGCCGAAAATACAAATCGAATCGCGTCGCCCGGAGGCGGCTTGTAACACCAAAGGTATCAAATGCGTTTCGGGGTCGTGCAATTCGCCTAATTCAAGTTCGGGGTCTGCGCCGCAGGCATTAAAATAGCGCAACGCCACCGAGTTTAAACCGTAAGCTTTTGCATAGACTTGTAACAGCGTTTCTACCATTAACTTACTTGCGCCGTAAGGATTGATTGGGCTTTGTGGGTGCTGCTCATCCATCGGGGTATACACGGGGTTGCCATAGGTCGCGGCGGTTGATGAAAACACGATATTCAAGACATCGTGCTTAACCATCGCATCCAATAAATTAAGCGTATTACACACATTGTTGCGGTAATATTTAGCAGGATTCGTCACCGATTCGCCGACAAGACTAAAGGCGGCAAAATGAACCACGCATTTAAAGTCATGCTGAGCAAACAAGTTATCCAACAAGGCCGTATCCGCCAAATCCCCCTCCACCAGCTCGCCATACTTCGCCAAACTACGATGCCCGGTCGATAAGTTATCCAACACCGTCACCACATGCCCCGCTTTCACCAGCATTTTGACCATGTGCGAACCAATGTACCCCGCACCGCCTGCGACTAAAATTTCCACTGCATTAACCTTTTATTACCTTGTCATACAACTCAATATATTTTCCCGCGACTATTTGAGTCTCGCACTCAACTAGGGCGAAAAATAAGTCCACCATTAATTAATTTTCACGCCACTGGTAAAAAATTAGAAGAAGGTGATGATTTTGTGGCACAGCATAATTCAACCCCCTTCGGCGCCAAAAGCTTTCGCAACAAGGGCACTATATCTTTCATACCAACCTGACCTGATGAGGTTGGGTGAACTGATTTTTTAGTTGTCTTGCCATAAAACCCGGACTCGGACTCAGATGATGGAATGTATTTTTTCTCAACTTCAAAACCATCCACCTCGTAAAAATATTGACCACCAAAGTCTAGTCCATGCACCACAATTTTTTTAAAACCCGCCTTATAGGCTAATATTATGGCGGTAACAACACTCGATGCTGATTGCGGTAAGAACTCAGATTGATCACTCAGCATTTTCTCAATAACAGAATCCAGGTATTTTTTATCAAATACAGGGTAGATTCTATCTTTAATGGGCATCGCCAAATTGAGCCAATGCGCATTAATAAAAGAAATATCGTTTTTGTCTTCCCAAAGATTTTTAAAGAAAATTAGATCTGTGTGCTTGCTTACAAAATCTTCTGTTATTCTAACGTGCTGATGCGAAGTGTTCTTAACAGAAAACCCACCAAACTCAACAAAATAAACATCAAATGGTATACTTATCAAACCAGCGTAATTAAACCCAATCACAAAATCATCTTTACCAATAATCGAAACAGACTCATTCAACGACCATCCTGAACCGATAACGTGGCAAACATCGGATTTCTTCGACTCCTTCCTTCTATGCACAAGAGAAACAACCGCCTGTTGATTTTTTACTTCCTCAGTTTTTAATGATTTGGTTTTTTTATAGAATTTAAAATTACTTACAACTAATTTCAAGTTGATATATGACAGATACAGCAATTTACTTGATACCAAAACTCTCTTAATTATTTCTTTCATAACTTCCAATCATTCTTTAACATAAGTTAAGATGGTTTATACCTATTAGTGATAAATAGATTTTAGTGCAGCAATAATCTCAGCACCTTTATCAGTTGGTTTATACTCACCATTATCTATTATAAAATACCCACTGTTTACCAATGAGTTGTATCTAAATTTGTCTGGTTTTTCAACTGGCATGAATTTAGAATTTTCTGATATTTTTATCATAAACTCATAATCTTTATCGGGAATGTTAAAAATATCCTCACTGGTCAAACTGGGAGTGGATTCTGTAGCCTGACGGCGTTCTGAAACTTCTTTAGCTAATATTTTCTTCCCAAATTCAACACTTGTATTTCCCACTTGTAATTTTGATATTTTTTCTAAAAGTTCACGTAATTGTTTTTTAAAAAGCAAAAGCAAAGTTAATAAAAAAGCAGGCCATATCGAAGCTTTTACCATTTCTAGAAAAAATATTTTCCACTCCATAATCATTCCTTTAGTGCAATCTCACTGCCTGCCACACTAATCTTGTTGCAAGGTTGCTAAATTGCTGGTGGCTTTTAAACCTAACTCTAAACACCAGGCCTGGTGGTTTTTTACTTCGGTCCACTGGGTTAGGAAGATGAAGTCTAGGTCAGCGGTTTGGGCGGCTTGGTAGTCGTATTTGCTGTCGCCGAGGAATAAAGCAGGTCGGGTGATGTTGCCCTTTTCAATTTCTCTGGCGAGGATGGTGTCTTTGGTGTCCGGGCTGCCGAAGATGCCGCCGTTAAAGTAGTGGTCTAGGCCACGGGCTTTAAACACTTCTCGCAATTCTTCTTGATCGCCGCCGGAAACAATCAGCCAGTTGGCGTGTTTTGTTTGTTCGCGCAGTTCGGCTAGACCTTCCGCCACTTCACAAGTCATCAGTGCTTTTTTGACCTCATGCGCAAAGTTGTACAGCAGTTGCTTTAACTCGGTTTGATCTAGCTGTTTTTTTAGAATTTCGGTCAGCAGATATTCAAACTTAACAAAACGTGAAATCCCGCCATTTTGTACATGGTAGTCTTTTAAGGCTTGTGCGGGTTCATGCCCATAGACCTTGGCCACATCATAAAACGCTTGGGTTTTAATTTTATTGGAGTTGAGGACTACACCATCGCAATCAAAAACGAGGGTTTGGTATTCGGTTATTGGTTTATTCATGCCCTACCACCTTTAATGCTTTTTCTACTTTAGCGACATCCTCGGGTACATCGACCGCTAAACTACCAGGTCTGGTTGGTATCATTCTGATCGGTTGATTCCATTCTAGGAAACGGATGATTTCGATATCCTCGGACTGTTCTAGTGTGCTTTTTTTGCCGTATGCGCCAAAATCCAGCAGTTCTTTTTGGTTAAAGGCGTAAATGCACACTTGTTTGTAATGGTGTTGGGGTGCATTTTTTTGATCTTTAAAACCGGGCAAGGCTTGGCGTGACATATACACGAGTCGTTGATCTTCGGTGAAAATGACTTTGGGGATATTGACGCTATTTGGGTCTTCGTCTTCGCCAATAATCGCATAGCCATTGATGACTTCATTGGGGTAGGCTTTTTTGGCTTCGATGACTTTGTGAATATCTTCGGGATTCACTAAAGGCTCATCGCCTTGGACATTGATATAAATATCCGCTTCAACTTGTTGCGCCACTTCGGCGAGGCGGTCGGTGCCGGTTAAACAGTGCTCTGAGGTCATGACGACTTGATAACCCATGCCCAATACAGCCGTTTGGATTTTTGTGTCATCGGTGGCGATATAGACATTTTCTTGCCCTACAGCACGCGCGCTAAGTTCGGCGACCCATTGAATCATGGGTTTGCCGAGTAAGTTGACCAGCGGTTTACCAGGAAAGCGGCTGGATTTGTAGCGTGCTGGGATAACTATAATGGTTTTCATGTTAATAGTCCGTAAATCGATTGGGTTTTGAGTTCATAGCGTGTTGGTGTAATGGAGACGATCTCAATCGCTTTGGTTTGCGTTTGATAGGATTTGATTAAGGTTTCCATTTCTTTATAACGTGGGTCATCTGCCCCGTAACCATCAAAACCGGCAAAGTAAATTTTATTGGCTTGTCCTGCGGTGGCAATGGCTAAGGCATAGGCAATAACCAAGGATGAAGGCAGTTGCGCATAGTGTTCATGGAACTCAAATCCTGCACGGCTCACTGAAATACCAAAATCCAACAGGGTTTTGATTTTGAGTTCTTGTTGTACGTCTTCAGGTAACATACTCGCTGGCGTAATCAGCGGTTGCGGCAGGTTAAGGTGTTCGTGGCAATCCGCAAGCAAGCGCACCGGATGGCAGGCGGCACGGGCATGAATGATATCTTCACGCAGGTTTTTCTGGGTATTCAGCGCGATCACATAGGGCTGATGCTGTTCAATAAAGGCTTCGATGGCCGAGCGGTATTTAGCCACACCCGGGCCGGTGCCGATAATCAAGACATCCCGCCCTTGCATCGTGCTTTTGGGCGACCAGGTGCCGCGCGGTTCGCCAGAATAAAAATGGCGTGCGGCTTCTAGGGTGTCAAGACTAAACTTTTTACCGCCTTCGATTTTTAAATGATCAATCACGGCGAGAATGTCTTCATCGCTGTAGCGTGAGTCTTGCAGCATTTCTTGGATATAGGTCGGGTGGATGCCGTATTGCCCCGCCATGTAGTAATAGGGGTTGGTTCCCCAGCCGTATTGAGCTTGTAGGGGTTTAAAGTGTTTGCGAATCAGTTCAAACAGCTTGGTGGGATTGCCTTTGTTTTTTCGATAGGGTTCGAGTGCCATCGCGAGGTATTCGGTTTGGGCATTACCCGGGCCACGCCCCATGCCGGTGACGGTCGAATCCACCCAGGTTACGCCATCTTGAATGGCTTGCAGTGTATTGGCAATCGCTTGCCCCATATTGTCGTGGGTGTGAATGCCGAGTGCGCCTTGCCAGCCTGCTCGAAAGGCTTGGATAATTTGCGTGACCTCTTTTGGCGAAAGGCTTCCCATCGAATCAGCGAAGTACAAGGCATCAATCGTATAGTCGCTGGCTTTTTTGGCCAGTTGGGTGATTTCTTCTGGTGAACGATCCGCGACTTGCATCAGGTTAAAGCCGACTAAATAGCCCTGCGCCTTTAACCAGCTGGCGGCGGGTAAACAGGTTTCAAACTCATGTACATGACAGGCAATGCGGACTAGGGTGACAGCCGATTGTGTTTGAGGGGCAAAAAGTTTTTCTAGCGTGGCCACCAGGCCTGGTTGTTTTGCAGACAATTCCGAACCATTAATCATGACACCGATTTTGTCAGTTAATTCTACTGGAATCGGCAAGCTGTTTAAAAACGAATCCGTGCTAAACGCACAGCCGCCTTTAAAACCGTCATTTTTAAGGCTACGAAAACCGATTTCAACATAGTCTACCTGCAAAGCGGCCATGGCTTGTAAATAGTCCGCAACCAGGCCTGGTGAAAAATCCCAGTCGTTGTAATAACCGCCATCGCGGAGGGTGCAGTCGAGGTGTATTGTTGGTAACATAAAAGCAACTTTTTAGTGAGCGTAACTGTTTATCAAAAACTATTTTGAAACAAAAAGATAGCGCAATGTTCGTTTACCCCATCTTAGGCCATTAAATAAAAACATAGGCATGAAGGCTATAACCGCGGCGGGTATAAAAAACTGGGGAGACATTTTGTGGTTAAACAAAATATCAATGGCATTTTTTGTACCACCAACCATTTTGCTACGTATAACAGAGCCATATACATCCCTGTCCACATACTTGTGTAACCATTTTTTTATTTCGTCATTACGTGCAAGACAAGCGTCTTTTTTTAATTCCTGCAAAATTTTTCTTGGAGTATAAACCTTACTAGAAGCGTCTCTTGTATTATTTTCAGCACACAAAACATAAACCGCACAAGCATTTGTGTTGTACGCCATATCCTTTATCAAAGCAACTTTACCCCAAACATAAACATCTTCATAATATTTAACCCCCGCAGGAAACCAAATATTTTCATTTAAAAAAATTGATCTTGGTATACAAGTGGCAGAAGACCAGACTAAATGTGAATATGTCGCGGACTTAAAATAGTTTGGTATAAGCCCCTTAAATTTCTTTTCTGGTAAAAACTTAATTTCTTTTTCAACTAACATACCATCTAAATTTTTTAGGAAATAAGAAGTCGCATACAACCCCGCATCCGGGTAACTTTGAATTAAATCATAAATGGTTTGTAAGAACTCCGGCAGCCAAATATCGTCTGCATCCAAAAATGCAATATAATCTGCATTCGCTTGTTTTATCCCGTTATTACGGGCAACGGAAACCCCCGCGTTTTGTTGATGAATCAGCCGAATACGCGGATCGTCAATAGACGCCACCACCTCTGCGCTATCATCGGTTGAGCCATCATTAACCACAACAATCTCAAAATCTTGAAAGGTTTGGGCAAACACCGATTCGATTGTTTCCTTTACATGATTGCGCTTATTATAAAGCGGCATCACGACACTAAAAAATGGCTTATTTTGTTCCATAACGTTATTCCAGATCAATTGAAGCAAAAATAATACAACTCTACCTAAAAATAATTAATAATAGCGCCTGATTTTTTTTAACACCCTTAGCGAATTTTTTAGTTTTCTTAAATAAATTAATAAATTACGGGCGGGCTGATATAAATGTAAAGCCTTTAAGTATGAACGAAACGAAGCGTTTCTCAGGTTAATAGGAGTATTTTCCTTATTTTTCGCTAGGACTTCTTCTCGCTGCTCTTCAAGTGTACCCAATGCACCCAGTTCATCGGAAACCAATACTAAAGGCGGTTGAACCGCATAAACATTTAATGACTTGGTTATGCCAGTATAGTGATCAATTGGCGCATCAATTCTTTTCAACTGTGCTATGAGACGTTGTGCCCCTTTATAGTTGATAAGATACCCATGTGTACCCCATGCGATATCAACAGGTTTACCAAGCATGCTGTCACCTAACTTTTTTCGCTCCCATAAGCTAATGCGTGCGCCCTTTATCCAACTTAACCCACCCTCGACTCTATGACCCAATAACACAAGCTCCCAAGCAGGTGGCAACTCATCTAACTTTTGAATAAAATCGACTAAATCCTTGCTTAAAGTGACATCATCTTCCAGAACAAGACAAACTTGCCCTTCTTCTATGGCGTTAAATATTTCAAGATGGCTCTTTAAGCAACCGAGCTCACCGGCTGATAGATCCCTGTCAAAATGTGTATAAGGATAGGCTCGACGGTATCTATTTACATCTTCAAGGATGTTTTTTGGTAGAAGCCGACCATCAACAGCATCAAAAACCTCAGCATAACGAAGCAAATCTATTTCTCTAAGCTCAGAAAGAACCATCGACCTTTTATATTCATCTTTTTTTAAACTTATAATTTTGATCTTAATATTTTTTAACATAGTTTGTCTCTATATAACTTGTGTTTTCAATCAGTTTTGGCAAAGTAAGGCTTGTGGAAAACCAAATCATCTATATTAATTTCGAATATATCTAATCAAGGATTGCAGATCCGGTTTTTGTTTTATAAGAGGGTACGCGTTAATCTTTTCAATGTCAATTTTTGACTCCGTGAAAACTTCATCTGAAAATTGACTTAAAGGATTCTGAATATACCCCAGCGGAATGCACCCTGCATCCCATGCTTCAGGCAATTTTTCAGTTTCGTAACCGTAGCCGCAAGAGTTTTCTGCGCAGAAAATATATTTATAATCAGTTAATAGCGCGTGTTTTGTTCCATTCCAGGGCGTTTTTGGTGCCATAAAAATATCAACAGGCTTAAAGGTTTCTAATATTTTAACTTGATTGTTTCTTGGATAGCGCAAATGTCTATTCAAAAAGGCAATCCTATCTAACGTAGCACGGTTAGGCTGAAAAGGAGACATTAATTTCTGTAAACAAAGCGGTTTACCATATCGGCTGTAAAACTCAGGTTCTAGTTCAAAATCTTCATGCTGTACATAGTTCCACCAATACGGAAATCGACAGCCATCTGGATCGATTTCTTCTGGCCAAAATGTGAGTCTTTTAATGTTGTGTGTTAACAACAAGTTTTTAAACCATGACCAATCCGGACTATCTAAATTTTCATGCGAAACTGCTATGATTCTTTCATGTGGATAACCCATTAAGGATGAAAAACTAGGCTTTTTTTTGGCTAATCTATATAGATTACCAATAACCTTTAACCTATTTTTCTGTTTTTTTGTAAAAAAGGGATATAACAAAATCAATTCACTTTTATTTACATCATCTACAATCTTAACATTTGTTTTGTAGGCCTTTTCAATTAAAGCCAAGATTAAGTTTTGTCTCGAATTTTTTGGTTTTACGGTTGACCAATACCCATCGATAAAGACATTTATCATATTAAATTAAACTTCTCTTTTTTTATTAATCTTTACCATTTAGGTAGTTTATTTACTGCACTAGATAATTTTCTATTAACAAAGCCAACAAACCGACTTTTTCTTAAACGATTGTATAATGGAGAAAAATAAGTTGAGTTTTTCATAAAACGAAGTAGATTATTAATCCCGAAGCGGGATAGCTTAAATTTTCTTAGTGCCTGATACCATTTTAATTTTAATCTGTAAAATATTAGTGTATTTTCTTCATTATTCAGTAGCATCTGAACCTGTGCAATATCATTTATTTTAGTTTGTTCTTGCCTATGCTTATTCATCAAAATAAATGCTTGGATTGAAATTACTTTTATATCGAAAAATACTATAAAGTTAACAGGATGCTTTATTAACTCAAATACTTGAAGATCATGCTGAAGAACGTGATGGTGTGATTCAGTATTTTCATTTACAACCAAATTGTAACCATCAGACAAAGATACAAAATCGATATCATTTGGAAGTCTCAACCCATATAGGCCCAATACTCCGCTTGAAACAATAGAAAAGTCATCAATAGATAGCTGATTATTAATAATGTTTTGCCTGTACTGCATAACTGACTCAATATACTTCTTAAAGTAGAATGGGTTTCCATGAATTAATAGATGGCGTGTATTTCTATTCAGCAAAATATTAAGAAGGTAAAGGGTTTCTTCACTGTTATCGGTACAATGTACGCCATTATTACCACAGCTTAAAATGTCTCTAATCTTTATTTTTAAATCAATCGCCTCATCGCTATCCATTTCTATAAACAAGGTGGTTGTAAGGGTGCTTGGTTTACCATACACCTCCTTGGTTTTATTGACCGCTCCCGCATACCTATCCTGTGGGCTTCCTATCCAAGGATGTCCAATATAGGTCATCGTAACAAGAGCATGTAGGCCCTGAAAATTAAAGTCATCTTCTCGCTGGTATATGACATGACCTTTTTCTTGTATCAACTCTAAGGCTATTTTTTTTTGCTTGCTCGTCATACTTGGCCAAAGTATGAATACTGATGCGTTTATATAGTTTGCCAAGCGGGTAAGCGATGTCTCAATCACTTCTTCGGCAACATCGCGTTGCTTGAAATAGTCAGCATCATAATTTGCAACCAAACCTTGTAATCTGACTATAGGGATTTGCTGTCTAAGCGCCACCATAATCGCCGTACGATGTGCGCCTCCAATGATAGTATTATCTTCTCCTACTGGAACCGCATGTATAGGATCAAATCCATTGTTTTTGATCGAACATATTAAGCTATCGAAACTTTCTCTAAAGTCATTAAAGTTGGATTTAGAACCATCACCTTCGGTAAATTTATTTAAACTAAATCCTTTAATAAATTCCTTGTAGTCAAATATCGCTTGCTCCGTCAATGTACCCTTAATGTACTCTTGGGCATAAGTTATTTTTGACAGTAAATCCAGCCTTGCTGGCCTGACAAGCGATGATGGAGCAATATATTCAACGGGCAAGTCTTTATTCGGATCTAGTTGATGAACATTGCAAAAATGCTCACCTAACTCTTTTGCTTTTATAAATAAACTCATTGTAATTATCCCCACAAGCGCTTTTTAAGCATGATTTGTAATTTCTTTAAATGCATTGTTATTTTTTATCAAATAATCATATGTCCCAACGGCTATAACCTCGCCTTTCGAAATCATAAATAATTGATCACATTTCTCCACAGTTTTTAATCGGTGGGCGATCATGATGATGGTTTTTTGTCCGCTGAAATCATGAATGGCTTCCATGATGAGTTTTTCGGTGATACCGTCGAGCGCGCTAGTGGCTTCGTCGAATACCAGTACGTCCGCTTCGTGGTAGAGGGCCCGAGCGATGCCGATTCGTTGGCGTTGGCCGCCGGAGAGTTGAACACCGCGTTCGCCTACTTTGGTGTGGATGCCTTGGTCGAGTGATTGCACGAGTTCGTCTAGGTGCGCAAGGCTTAGGGCTTTGTTGACTTGGTCTAGGTTGATGTCCTTTTCGGGGATGCCAAACGCGACGTTTTCGGCAATACTTCCTTCGGATAGGAAAATACTTTGTGGCACAAAGCCAATGGTGTTTTGCCAAGCACGGCGATTTTGGTCTGTGATGGGCTGTCCGTCGATACTGAGTGTGCCTTGCTGTGGCTCTATTAACCCTAAAAGGATATCTATGACGGTTGATTTACCCGACCCAGACGGACCGACAATGCCGATGACGCTGTTGGCTTTGATTTGCATGTTGAGTTTGTTCAGCGCTGGTTCTGTTTTACCTGGGTAGGTGAAGGTGATGTTTTCTAGGCTGATACTGTTTTTTGGGTGTAGGTTTGCTTGTGCGTTTTGGTTTGATTCTGCATTGCATTTGTTTTGGTTTTTTGAATCTGTGAGGTCTTGTTGAATGGATTCAAATGCGGCGATATTGCCTTTGACAGCTGCTATGCTAGTATAAATTTGTTGAAAAGCAGGAAGTAGTTTGAAGCCCGCCAGTGCGTAAACTGAAAGGATAGGCAGCACCATACCAAGGTTGCCCTCATGGGATGCGATAAGGTAGAGCACGAGGGCGATCATAGAACCGAAGGCAATTAGCTCCATAAAGTAGCGAGGTACCTGCGCGAGCACGACATTATTACCTTGACTGTAAGCGAACAGATGTCCGGTTTTGTTGAACCGCTGTATAAAGTCGTCATCACGGCCAAGTAATAAAACATCTTTAATGCCACCAAATCCTTCGTTCATGAGTCTATATCGTTGTTCGAGTATGGTGGATATGGTCTGTCCGTTTTTTCTGAGCCGTGTTCTGACGAGTTTGTAGAGTATAAAATAGGCTATGGCGAACATCACTAGACCTATTATTGCGACTTTTGGGTCATAGGCAAATATGGCGATACTCATAAATAATGCCAGCGCAATTCTGGCATTCATTTGCATAAGGGGCATGATGATACTAAAGGTAACTCTGGCTGATTCATTGGCAATTTTTTTGGTGAGCTGTGCGCTGCTGCCCGAGGCGTGGAATAGCCATCCTTGTTTTAGGTAGTGGCTGTAAAGTCTGTCGGCGATTTCAGTACCGGTTTTGCTGGCGAACATGGATAGCCGCCAGGTGGTGAACATGGAGATCATGGCGGAAATAAAGAGCATGACTAATACAGCGACACCGAGTAGGAAAACAAATTGCGTTTCTGATGCAATGCCACTGGTTTGATAGACTTGGGCGATGAGGGTGTCTTGCTGTAGTAGGCTCATGTCACCTACTAGCGCCATAAAGGGAATAATTGAAGCGACACCGACAATTTCGGCAAACGCCATAATCACCACGAGCACTTGCAGGCCATAAAAACGCTTGCGTTGGTCGGGGGTTAGGAGTGTGAAGAGTTGTTTGATTAGTTTTAGCATGTTTTTTTGTAAGGGTCTTTTGTTTTTTTACTTGGGTTAAATGAGTATTATAGCAATCTGGGCTGGTTGGGTTTTGTCTTTATTTTTGGTTTTTTGCTTTTGTTGGCTTGAGATTCCGGCCTTCGCCGGAATGACGGTTGTTTTTTCCGTTGTTGGTTTGAGATTCCGGCCTTCGCCGGAATGACGGAGTTGGGGCCGGAATGACCGTTGTATTTTTATGGGAGGTGCGTTTGGAAATCATGATTTTTGTGCTCTCGCTTCCTCTAGCTTTTCAATGATGCGCAGAGTTTCTTTTTGCATTTTAGAAAAGGCGAACCATTTTTTGCCTAGGTCTTTTAAGCTTGCGCCGAGATGGTAGATGTCTTGGTTGTCGATAATGATAAAGCGGTCATGGGCATCGGCAAATGGGTAATATGCAATGCTTGGGTATTGCTGGTTGTGTTTTTGCAGATCGAGCGCTAATTGTTGGTTGGTGTTTTTGCCATAGAGTTCGACTTTTACATTCGGTTGCCGTTTGGTGAGCATCAGCAATACGCTTTCATCTAGGTAGTTGTCTATCACAATAATGTTTTGCTTTGCTGACTTGATTAGGTCGGTTATAAATACATAGGCATCGAAAATTTGGCCGTTGAAGAAGATGCCTTGTTCAGGCTTTTCTGTCTTAGCTTCAAGCGCATCTAGAATTTGATCAATTTTGGTGTCGGTATGTAATTGCTTGCGTTCTATCGCATCCATTCGCTCAAAAACCAGTGCGTGTTGACTTATAAACTGGCGCATCGCAACGAAGGCATCCATAATACGTATGCTTGTGTTTATGGCGGTTTCGCTTTTAAGCACAGTAGAAAGCATCGAAACACCTTGCTCTGTAAACGCGTATGGAAGAGTTCTTCTGCCGCCGTGTCCACTTGAGGTCACAATTTGTGACTTCAAGTTTTCAAACTCTTGTTGAGTTAACTGAAAGCAGTAACGCTCTGGAAACCGCAAGCTGTTTCGTTTTACGGCTTGATTTAGTGCCTTGGTTTGTACGCCATACAATTGCGCTAAGTCGCGATCCAGCATGACTTGCGTATTGCGAATCGTGTAGATTTTAGACTGAACAAGCTGATTGTCGATTGGCGTTAAGTTTTCCATGGGGTTTACTTTTTTTAGTTTCTGCTGTAGATGTCTTCGATGTAATAAATGCCGACAAACAGGCCTGCGATAATGCGCAGGAATTGTTCGGCCATCATCCAGCTGGTGTTTTTGAAGTAGCGGATTAAGCCGGCGTGGTTTTGTAATGTTTTTAGTTTAGTTAGCATTTGGTTTTTTATTTGTTTTGTTTGAGATTCCGGCCTTCTCAGGAATGGCGCGTGTGAGCGCGGGAATGCCGGTTGTATTTTTGTGGGCGATGCGTTTGGCGATCATATACTTTAGGTGCAACTTAGAGCGCTTGAATAAGCTTTTTTATAAAAATCTACGTCTTCCGTGATAATTTCATCATAGAAATTACCTAGTTCTCGATTGATCTCGGCAAGACCAAACTTGACTGTTTGAGATTCAATATGCGCAGGGTTGAAGTATTGTGCTTTTTGTTGCTTGTACACAACACAAAAAACGTAACGTACATCCTTTGGTGCAAAGGTTTTGAGTAAGTCGGTCAGTATATTCGTTCCGTCTTTAAACTTTTTTTGCATTTGAGGATTATTAATGGTCGATGGGGATGAGTTTTTAAATTCAACAAAGTAAAGTGTTTTTTTCCCCAAGTAAATTGCATCCGGTGAGGCGGGATGCTTATCTGCAGGTAAAGTTTTTGCATACTGGTCAAAATCATAAACCGGGTTGGTTTGCGCATCTGAACATAGGTGTTCTTTGTTTTCTTTATCGTAACTTGTGTCTTTAAAGCTTGATTGATAGGGCTCAAGAACGCTTGCCAGGTGCGTTTGAATAGCGTATTTATTCATCTCTTAATGTCTCGTCATCCATGTTTCTGAATACTTCAAATGGTTCGGACAATGCGGTAAAAATATCCGATAGGCGGTCTTTATTTTCAATCATTCTGTTTTCTGCAAATAGAAACTTGGTTCCATTTAATAAGGCCTTATCAGAATAACGCTTTAATGCTTCTACCATGTATGGACTGTGTGTGGATACAATCAAACAAACGCCATTTTGTGCCATTTCTACTAGTAGTTCTGCAAGCGCGAGTTGCCATTTAGGATGTAGGTGGTTTTCTGGTTCGTCAAATACGAGAAAGGTATTCTTTTTTAAAAATGAATTGACAGAGAGTAGTCGCAGTAGCCCGAATACTTTGACGCCACTTGCTGTGTTTTTTATGGATACAGGCGTTCCATTCTTTTTATACACAAAGTCTTTTTCTTTATTGTCGTAGACGACTGTGCCGTTAATGATACGTTCGATTTTCTGGTCAAATCCTGCGAAAACTTCTTCATCGAAGAGTGTTCCAAATGGCGGCTCTCTTAATTTATCGAACAGGTCTTTTAGGTGCAGTGTGGTGTATGGTATTCCCAGACGACTGGTATTTCGTTTATTTAAATCTAGGCCAGACTTGCTTCTAATTAATAAATCGTGTTGATTTAAAATTAATGGGGATTCTATGAAGGTGACGTCTTCTTGTTGAATGGGTTGTACATCGCCTAAGAGGTGAATTTTGTTTCCTTTTGAGATTGTTATTTGTATCAAAGGAAGTTCGCCTTCAAGAAGTTTTATTTCTCCAGTTTCGGTTTGGTTTAAGAGTATGTTTGAATCAAACTCTGAGGCAAAGACTTTGTTGAGTGCGCGTTCAATCGATTTCTTTTCATCTTCTTGCTCGTATTCAATATTTTTGATTTCTTGAATGAGATTGCCTAAAAAAACGATGGATTCTTCATTGAGTATTTTTTCTGAATAGGCTTGTTCTAAAATTTTTTGCAAAAAAGTGATTTTTGAGTCTGATTGAAGGGTGGCGACTTCTCTCAACTGTTCTAGTAAACGCATTGAATCTTGGTTTAAATCTTGAGACAAGCGACGAAAGTTAAAAAATGTCTCACGGAGTTTTTCATCAATACGGTATTCTTTTGATTCTTCTAGATCTTCACGATAGCGATTAATTGCTTTGATTAAGCAGAACACCACCTTACCAATCGTGCTTTTACCATTATCGTTTTCGCCAGCGATGACCGTTAGGCTATTGAGCTGTACCTCTGCGCTTTCAAGTAAGCCTATATTTTTTAGAATGAGTTTCATTTTTTAAGCCTATCTATGGTGTCATGTAATCGCATTTTAACCCATTTAGGAGTATATTGTTGACTTGGCTAAGCTGTTTGGATTTTCCGCCGCAAGTAGCTTTAAACAAGCGTGCGATGATGCGCAGGAATTGTTCGGCCATCATCCAGCTGGTGTTTTTGAAATAGCGGATGAAGCCTGCGTGGTTTTGTAGTGTTTTTAGTTTAGTTAGCATTTGGTTTTTTTACTTGGGTCATTTTTGTATTATAGCAATCTGGGCTGGTTGGGTTTTGTCTTTATTTTTGGTTTTTTTCTTTTGTTGGCTTGAGATTCCGGCCTTCGCCGGAATGACGTAACTGTAAGGAGGAATGACGGTTTTATTTTTATGGGCGGTGAGTTTGGAAATCATGATTTTTGTGCTCTCACTTCTTCTAGCTTCTCAATGATGCGCAGAGTTTCTTTTTGCATTTTAGAAAAGGCGAACCATTTTTTGCCTAGGTCTTTTAAGCTTGCGCCGAGATGGTAGATGTCTTGGTTGTCGATAATGATAAAGCGGTCATGGGCATCGGCAAATGGGTAATATGCAATGCTTGGGTATTGCTGGTTGTGTTTTTGCAGATCGAGCGCTAATTGTTGGTTGGTGTTTTTGCCATAGAGTTCGACTTTTACATTTGATTGCCGTTTGGTGAGCATCAGCAATACGCTTTCATCTAGGTAGTTGTCTATCACGATAATGCTTTGTTTGGCCGATTTGATTAGGTCGGCTATAAATACATAGGCATCGAAAATTTGACCGTTGAAGAAGATGCCTTGCTCTTTTGTAATGGTTTTTGATTCTAAGGCGGCAAATACTTGCTCAAAATTTTGTGCGGTGGTGTTGGCGAGTTGTTGCTGTGCGAACTCTAAGTGCTGTATTCGTTCTAGCAAGTATGCGTTGGCATTTACAAATCGCTTCATTTGTACAAAAGCTTCGATAATTTGAATGCTGACTTGTACTGCCGTTTCGCTTTTAAGCACAGCACTGAGCATGGCGACACCCTGCTCGGTGAATACCAGTGGTTGTTTTCGTAACCCCATGACTTCTCGATTGGATGTCGCATTTTGCGATATCCAATTTTGGAGTTCTTGTTTCGTCATCTGGAACATAAAGCTTTCGGGGAAGCGTGTAATATTGCGTTTAACCTGTTCATTCAAACGTCGTGTTTCAACACCATACAACCCTGCTAAGTCGCGATCTAACATGACTTGCGTATTGCGAATCGTGTAGATTTTTGACTGTACAAGCTGATTGTCGATTGGCGTTAAGTTTTCCATGGAGTTTACTTTTTTTAGTTTCTGCTGTAGATGTCTTCGATGTAATAAATGCCGACAAACAGGCCTGCGATAATGCGCAGGAATTGTTCGGCCATCATCCAGCTGGTGTTTTTGAAGTAGCGGATTAAGCCGGCGTGGTTTTGTAATGTTTTTAGTTTAGTTAGCATTTGGTTTTTTATTTGTTTTGTTTGAGATTCCCGCCTTCGCGGGAATGACGAGGTTGTGTGCGGGAATGATCTTGTTCATCTAAAACCTAACCTAGCTAATAAGGTTGTGCAGTCTTGTTTAAATTGGTTGACCATGGGCATATCAATTTGGTTTAAATCTATTGGCGCTTGTTCAACAAGCTGATTCAGTAGTTCTCGGTTGACTGGCTGTTGCAGCTTTTGCTCTAATTGGGTTTTAAGACTATTGGGTGAATTATCGTTGCCACTTTCATTTTCTAATGCATTGCAATGCTGGTAGCCTTGAAGCGCGCAAAGTATCCAAGCTTCGGATTTTGGCTTGGCAAGTAAGGTTAGCGGGCCTGGTTGGTAGTGCTCTTGGTTTAGTTGACCAAAATCGGTTGCGCCTTCGCCACTTAGGTACAGCTTCATTGAGTTGTTTCCTGCTGGTTTTGGATAGCTTGTATTCCTGGTAAAGCTCTCTTAGATGCGTATCTTGGTAGACTTCGCCTGGTGCCATAACCGTCAGTTTTTCGGCCATTGAGGGTATATCAAATAAACGGATGGCTTGGGTCGCGCCCATTTCGTTTTTGTAGAGATAGATAAGCCCTAGTTTGGCAACTTCGTCTTCTAGGTAGTTTAGGATGACCGGACTGTGAGTGGTAACCAATGTTTGGGCTTGGGTTTGCACAAGTTGATCGACTAGAAATTCTATCAATTCTGGGTTGATGCCGTTTTCAATTTCATCGAGTAATAAAAAGCTTTGTTTGGTCGTAAGTTGGGCGAATATCGCCAGCATACGCAACAGACCGTCATTGACGTGACGCGCTTCGGTAGCAATCGCTTTATTTTGGAATTGTTCGGTTATTGATAGCCTTTTCCAACCTGGTTTTTTATTACTCACTTCATAGGCTTGGAGTTGTGGGTAGTTGGCTTTTAATTCGGCAATAATCGCTTGTGTTTGCGTGGGCGGCAGTTCGTAGAGGAATGCGGCGAGTTTTTCGCCACCTAAACCCAGCATGCCTTGGGCGTCACGAGCTGATTGTCTGAGTAGTGTTGGCGACAGCAAATCTAATGCGTGAAGGTTTTGCCAAAAACTTTTGAATTGTTTTAGTTTGTCCGTTAGTTGTTCTTCTTTTATTTGCGAGAGGATAGAGCCTTGATACTCAAAGGCTATGGTGCCTTGTAGATGGGCTTGCGTGTGTGTGTGTTCTTCTTTATATAGCTGATATTGGCCGTCTTCGACTTTTAGTAGCGTTTTGTCTTGAAGCGTCAGTTTTTCTTTTGTACAACGAAGTTCTCGGCGATTGAAGCTTGCCGTCCATTGTAGTTTCTGATTAGATTCAGTTTCAAAATCGATAGTAAACTCTATATTTAACCTGTTCGTCAATTTTGAGTTGAGCTCAGTCGCTTTCCATTGTCTTTTTGTGAGCCAATTATCCATTTGACCTTTAACTTGCTGGGATAGGAAGTCAAAAAACTGTAGTAGTGTCGATTTGCCTGCACCGTTTAATCCAATCAAGCAATTGAAGTGCCCTAGGGGCATTTCAAAGCCTACGAGTGACTTGAAGTTGTCTACACTAATGTGTTGGATTTTCATAGTGTTTGGGCCTGTTTTGATAATTTAGGTGTCAATAAGCAACAAAAAAGCCCCCGATGCCGGAGGACATGGAGAGCGTTGGTTTGTTAATATTAACAGAACCTCCGCAGTTTACAAAATTTAATGTTTTGGTGAGCTTAATTTCTAGCATAGATATCTTCGATTCTTACGATGTCGTCTTCGCCGGTGTATTCGCCTACTTGGACTTCGATCATGACGAGGTCGATTTTGCCGTCGTTTTCTAGTCGGTGGACTTGGCCCATTTTGATGTAGGTGGATTCGTTGGGGCGCACGAGTTTGGTTTCTTGATCTACCGTGACGGTGGCTGTGCCGGATACGACGATCCAGTGTTCGTTGCGGTGGTAGTGTTTTTGAAGGCTTAGGCGGCCGTTGGGTTTGACGACGATGCGTTTGACTTTATAGCCTTCGGTATCGACGAGGACTTCGTAGGTTCCCCAGGGTCTGTGCGCGACGCGGTGAATCTCGGCGAGTTCGGGTTTGTGTTTTTTTATTTCTGAGACGACTTGTTTTACTTTTTGTGAGCTGTCTTTTTTGCTGATGAGGATGGCGTCGCTGGTATCGATAACGAGTAAGTCTTCAACATCAATCAGGGCGATTTGGCGGTCGCGGGCGACGATGAGGTTGTTTTGACTGTCGATGCTAATCGGTTGCTGGGCGTTTTGGCCTCTTAGTAGGACGGCGTTGGGTTGTTCGTTGGTTTTGGTTTCGTCGTATAGGGCATCGAAACTGCCTAGGTCTGACCAGCCCATATCGCATGGGATGACTTTTACTTTGTCGGATTTTTCCATGACGGCGTAGTCGATGGAGTCTTCGGGGATTTTTTGCATTAGGTCGTGGGGGATGCGGATTGCTTCGCGCTGAGTGAGGTGTGAGGCGTGAGGTGTGAAGCTTAGTGCCTGTTCGCAGGCCTGGTGGATTTCTGGGCTGTGTTTTTTTAGCTCGGTTAGGAAGGTTCCGGCTTTGAAACAGAACATGCCGGAGTTCCATAGGTAGATTGGTGAGGTGCCGTTGGTGAGGGGTGAGGTGTTTGCAGTGAGGTAGCTTTGTGCGGTCGCTAGGTTTGGTTTTTCTTTGAATGATTTTACGTTGTTGCCGTTGGCTTCTATGTAGCCGAAGCCGGTTTCTGGGTAGGTGGGTTGGATGCCGAAGGTGACTAGGTAGCCCTGCTCTGCAAGCGTTTTGGCTTGGTTGACGGCGTTTTCGTAGGCGGCTTGGTCTTTTACTAGGTGGTCGGAGGTGGTGACGAATACGATGTCGTCTGGGTCTAGGGTTAGGCAGGCTAAGGCGATGGCTGGGGCTGTGTTGCGGCCGATGGGCTCTAGTAAAAACCGTGAGGTGTGAGGGGTTAGGTGTGAGGGGGTGTTGAGTGAGGCGTAGGTTTCTTGTAAATGATCCAATGCTAGGAAGTATTGTTCGGTGTTGGTGACGACTAGCGTGCTGTGGCACAGGGGTGCGTTGCGCTCTAGGGTTTTTTGGTACAGCGATTGGTTGTCGAACAGGCGGACAAATTGTTTTGGTAGTTTGGTGCGGCTTAATGGCCATAGGCGTGTGCCGGATCCGCCGGAGAGTAGTATGTTAATCATGCTGTTTTGTCCTTTTTAAAGATGCCGGTTCAAGTCCGGCATGACGCTTTTTTGTTTTATTCGTTTTTTTGTTTACAGGTTAAATACTTGACCGGTCCTTACTCGTCATTCCGACGAAGGCTGGATTCTTTTAAGCGCGGGTAAAAACACTTTACTGTATTTGTGTACCGTTTTATCTTGTTCGATTTCGTTTAGGTTTTGCCAGCTGTAGCTTTGGTGCTGTTCGGTTGGCAGGTTTTGTATTTGCGTAGCATTAAGCTTAACCCAATGCGTGGCGTTTATGTAGTGGGTGTCGATGTCTTCGCCAAACACACTGTCTTGATAAAAATGGTCATAAAGTCCTAGTAACCAGGCCTGGTGACGCTCGATTTCTACATTTAGTTCCGTTTTGCTGATGCGTTTGAAGGCTTGTTCTAGGCTTTCGTTTTTAAACACCCGCCCACCTGGCACAAACCAATAGCCCTTCGCCGGCGCGTTTTTACGCTGGCCGAGTAGGATTTGGTTGTGGTCATTCAGCACCACCAAGTCTATTGCAAATAATGGTGCGTTCTTGACGAGGTGTTGGAAGTCCTTCTCGGTGAGGGGTGAGGGGGTACCGGTGAGGGGTGAGGCGTCGTCCATCAAAGGTGAAGAGGCTTCTGTAAAAAGAGAGGCGTCCTCAGTAAAGCGTGAGGTGTTCTCGTTGTAAGTTGGCGCATTTTCCTTTACATAGGTCATCTTTTTATTCTGTAAGTGTTTTATCAAACCACCAAGTTGAGCGAATGTTTGTTCAATTAAGTTTTGTATTTCCTGAATCTCAATAACAAAATTTAAATTTTTGGAAATAAGCAATTGCGTTTCAACTTCACTCAATGAGCCTCTAGCAATGTACAAAAACCTTAAGAAGTCTGCGTCACTTCCTCTTGCCGCGCCTTCAGCGATATTACTTGGAATGGATACCGCTGCACGCCTAAGTTGATTCGTTAAACCAAACTTTTCTTCAGAGGGAAAAATTTTAGTTACTAAATATACCTGCTCGACAAGCAGCATTGCATTTTGCCAAGCACGCAATTCATAGTGTTTTCTCACACCTCCCCCTTCACTCTTCACTCTTCACTCCTCACCCTTCACTCTTCACTCCTCACCCTTCACTCTTCACTCCTCACCCTTCACTCTTCACTCTTCACTCTTCACCCTCTAAACGAATCCTGATTCTCCAAAAACCAAGCGTAAGTTGTGGTTAAGCCCTCTTCCAAGCTGATTTTGGCTTTCCAGCCGAGGCGTTCTAGGCGCGAGACGTCCATGAGTTTGCGCGGGGTGCCGTCGGGTTTGGTGGTGTCCCATTCGATTGTGCCTTGATAGCCGATTACCTTGGCGACGGTTTCGGTGAGTTCTTTTATGGTGCAGTCGATGCCTGTGCCTACGTTGATATGCGATAGCATGGGTTGGGTTTCGCGTTGGTAGGTTTCGTTGTCTAGGTTCATCACGAAGATGGAGGCTTCGGCCATTTCATCGACGTATAAAAATTCGCGCATGGGTTTGCCGGTTCCCCAGGCTTTTACGACTGGGGCGTTGGCTTGTTTGGCTTCGTGGAAACGACGGATAAGCGCCGGGATAACGTGTGAGTTTTCTGGGTGAAAGTTGTCGTTGATGCCATATAGGTTGGTGGGCATGGCGGAACGGTAATCTCGACCGTATTGACGGTTGTAGCTTTCACAGAGCTTGATGCCCGCGATTTTGGCAATCGCGTAGGGTTCGTTGGTGCATTCTAGTGTGCCAGTGAGCAGTGCATCTTCGCGCATGGGCTGTTCGGCGAGTTTGGGGTAAATACAGGATGAACCTAAAAACAATAACTGCTGGACATCATTTTGATGCGCAGCGTGGATGATATTGGCTTGTATCATTAGGTTTTGGTAGATAAATTCCGCCGGGTATTCGTTGTTTGCGTGAATGCCCCCTACTTTGGCCGCGGCAAGATAGACTTGATCGATTTTATTTTGCGCAAAAAAATCGTTTACCGCTTGCTGATTGGTTAGGTCTAGCTCGGTTTTGTCGGCGGTTATCAAGTTGTTATTTGGGTCTTGGTTGAGTTGGCGCACTATCGCGCTGCCTACCATGCCTTTGTGCCCGGCGATGAAAATGTTGTTCATATTATTCCTTTTTGTTGGTGAGGGGTGAGGTGTATCAAGTGAGGGGTGAGGTGTATCAAGTGAGGGGTGAGCACTCTTCACTCTTCACTCTTCACTCTTCACTCTTCACTCTTCACCAAAATCACTCTACCGACACATGAATATCGTGGCCGTTCGCTTTTAGGAAGGCATGGCGCTGGGCTACTTTTAGGTCTTCGGCGACCATTTCGGCGCACATTTCTTGGACGGTGATTTCGGGTGTCCAGCCGAGTTTTTGTTTGGCTTTGGTTGGGTCGCCCAGTAGGGTTTCTACTTCGGCTGGGCGGAAGTAGCGCGGGTCGATTTGTACAATGACATCGCCTACTTTTAGCGCTGGGGCTTTGTCGCCTTCGATGGCCGCGATAATGCCTTTTTCGTCTACGCCCTGCCCTTCAAATTTGATGGTGATGCCGAGTTCTTGGGCTGACCATTCGATAAATTGGCGCACGGAGTATTGCACGCCAGTGGCAATGACGAAGTCTTCGGCTTGGTCTTGTTGGAGCATCATCCATTGCATGCGCACATAGTCTTTGGCGTGTCCCCAGTCGCGTAGCGCGTCCATATTGCCCATGTAAAGGCATTTTTCGAGGCCTTGGGCGATGTTAGCGAGGCCGCGTGTGATTTTGCGGGTTACGAAGGTTTCGCCGCGACGTGGCGATTCGTGGTTAAACAGGATGCCGTTACAGGCGTACATGCCATAGGCTTCACGGTAGTTGACCACGATCCAATAGGCATACATTTTGGCGACGGCATAGGGTGAACGCGGGTAAAACGGTGTGGTTTCTTTTTGTGGGGTTTCTTGTACTAGGCCGTAAAGCTCTGAAGTGGAGGCTTGGTAGAATTTGGTTTTCTTTTCTAGGCCGAGCAAGCGGATGGCTTCGAGCAGGCGCAATGTGCCCATTGCATCAACATCAGCGGTGTATTCTGGGGATTCAAAGGATACGGCAACATGGGATTGTGCGCCTAGGTTGTAGACTTCGTCAGGTTTCACTTCTTGTAGAATACGCGTGAGATTGGATGAGTCGGTTAGGTCGCCGTAATGAAGAATAAAGTTGGCATTATCGACGTGCGGGTCTTGGTAGATATGGTCTACGCGCTGGGTATTGAAAGACGAGGCGCGGCGTTTGATGCCGTGGACTTCGTAGCCTTTTTCTAGTAAAAACTCGGCTAGGTAGGAGCCGTCTTGTCCTGTTACGCCGGTGATAAGTGCTTTTTTCTTCATTTCTTTTCTCTCTGTTTCTAAATTTTTACGAATTTTAGTCTAGTTAGCTAGCTTTTCCAATAGTGCTAGAGTTTGTTTTAGTAGTGTTTCTGCTTGTTGTTGTGTGCCGGCTTCGGTGTAGCAGCGTAATTCCGGTGCATTGCCCGAGGGTCTTAGATGCACGATGGTTTGATCGTCGAAGGTCCAACGCAGGCCGTCGATTTGGTTTTGCTGGATGATGGTTTTGTTTTGTAGGCCGAGTTGTTCGCTTGCTTCTTTTGGGTTTTGTGACCAGGCCTGGATAAGTTGTTGTGACTTTTCCGTGGCGAAGTTTTGGATGCGGTTGCTGGCGGTATAGCGTTGTGGCAGGTCTGCGAGCAGGTGTGAAAGCGGGTGCTGGGGTTCTATGCTGGCGGCCATCAGGGCGATAATGGGCAATAAGGCATCACGCGTGGGTAAGGCGGTTAGGGTTTGGCCGTCTAGTTCAATATCGCTGCCGAGTAGGAAGCCACCATTGGCTTCAAATCCAGCGATGCGTTGGTAGGTTGGCGTGAGTTGTTGCATGCCTTCAATGACGTATGGTGAGCCGATTTGGGTGCGAGTGGTTTTTTGGAATGCGCCGCTGGCTTCGATAGCGGTGTTGCAGCTAATGGGTATGGCGAGTGCGTCAATTTTTAGGTAACGCGCGGTTAGTAGGCCGACTAGGTCGCCTCTTAGCCATTGCCCGGTTTCATCGGCAATTAAGGGGCGGTCGCCGTCGCCGTCGGTGGAGAATAGGAAGTCGAGTTTGTGTTGTTTCGCCCAGATTTTGCCTTGTTCGATATCTTCTTGACGAACGGCTTCTGTATCTATCGGCACAAATTCTTCTGATCGGCCTAGGGGGATGACGTCAGCACCGAGCTGGGTAAACAATTTGGTATAGAGGTCGCGCCCGGCTGAGGAATGTTGGTATATGCCGACGCGTTTGCCTTGGAGTAGGTTCGGGGCTACTAGGTTTTGATAACGTGCGATGTATTGGTTTTCAGCTTGTTGGCTTGCGGCTGGCAAGGTGAGGTCTAGCTGTTCTGGCACTTCGGCTTGGGTCGTGATGATGAGGGTTTCGTCGGCCTTGGTGATTTCTCCGTCTGGGCGATAGAATTTGATGCCGTTACGGTCGAAGGGTATGTGACTGCCGGTAATCATAATGGCGGGTTGTTTGGCTTGCATGGATTGATAGGCGAGCGCGGGTGTCGGTATGACGCCGAAGTAGTCGATTTCTAGACCTAGGTGTTTTGCAGCGGCTATACAGGCGGCAGCCATGTTCGGGCTGCTGGGCCGACGGTCAATCGCTATAGAAATGCGATTAAATGCAAATGTATGCTGCATCGCGGTGATAAAGGCGAGCGTGAACGCGGCACAAACGTTTGGCGTAAATTGTTCAACAAGGCCGCGCGCGCCGCTGGTACCGAATTTTACGCCTGAGTTGGCGATGATGGTGTTTGATTTTGTTTGCATTTTTATTCTACTGTTACCGACTTAGCGAGATTACGTGGTCTATCCACATCTGTGCCTTTTATGAGGGCGACGTGATAAGCGAGTAATTGTAACGCAATATTGAACGTAATGGGAGCGGTTATTCGCCCAATATTGCGCGTTGTTTTGATTATGACCAGACCTAGTTGGTTTTTTGTCTTTTCTTTTTTTTACGTCATCCCGGCGTAGGCCGGGTTCTGTTGCGAGTTTGCGTTGTTGGTTGGAGATTCCGGCCTTCGCCGGAATGACACCGAGGCCGTCATCCTGAACTTGTTTCAGGATCTTTTGAGGTTGTGCACTGTCGGCTGGAGATTCCGGCCTTCGCCGGAATGACGGGGTTGGAGGCCGGAATGACATTTTATTTTTGGGGCGGTAAGTTTTTTGTTCATGGTTCAGTTGGCTTTGTTGTTTCTTTGGCAAACAGTGCGCTGAGTTTTTGTTCTATTTCGTGTGCGGGCGGTAGTGCGTGCTGGTATTCTTTGGGTAATTGGTGTGCGAGTGTGTAGGTTGCAACGCCAATAGGTTGATTGCTTTCTTTTGGGGCAAATTCGACTGTGGTTCTTTTCTTGTCTTTGCAAATAATGATGCCTATTGGATGGATTTTCATCAGGCAACTTGACGGTTTCATTGAGTGCCGTAAGGTAAAAGCCCATTTTGCCCGCGTATTCGGGTTTGAATTTGCCGATTTTTAGTTCGACTGCGATAAGCGATTTTAGGCGTCTGTGGTAGAGCAGTAAATCAATAAAGTAGTCTTCGTCGTCCACGGTGAGTTTGTATTGGTTGCCGATAAAGGCAAAATCTGTGCCCATTTGAATGAGAAAATCGCGGATTTTTTGGATGAGCGCGTTTTCGAGTTCTTTTTCGGAATGTTCTTCAGCCAGCTCTAGAAAATCAAAGGTGTATTCGTCTTTGATGGTTAAGCCGGCTTGCTGACATTCTGCCGGGAGTGTATTGGCGAAGTTGGTTTGACCGAGCAGGGTTTTTTCATAGGTTTGGTTGTCGATTTGGTGGTCAAGTACACGCACGCTCCAGGCGTTTTTAATGCTTGCTTGGATGTAAAATTGTTGCGCAAGCGGGTCTTTGAGCTTTTGCAGGATTTTGACATTGTGCGACCAGCTAATTTCTGCAGACAGTGTCTGCAGTTTTGGATGGGCTTGATAAGCTAAATAATAATTGCGCATATTCCAAAGGTTGCGCTCGCTAAAACCAGCATTGCCTACAAACTCTTTTTGTAGTTCTTCGGCCAGTTGCGTAACGATGGATTTTCCCCAGCCATGTGCTTCTTGGTTTTCGACAATTCGCTGCCCTATCGCCCAATAAAGCGCGGTTAATTCTTTGTTAACGCTTTGCAGTGCACGATGCTGGGCTTCGCGGATGCGTAGTTTGAGCTCTGCGACTAGGTGATTAAAGCTTTCTGTTATGATTGCGGTGTTTTTAGTCATGGTTTCACCAGGGCTGGTTGTTTGCTGTCGTCATCCCGGCGAAGGCCGGGTGGTGCTTTTTCACCCTCACCCCAACCCTCTCCCATTAAGCTAACGTATGCACATATCTTTATAACGCGCTCCCACGTTGTGCGTGGGAGCGCTGTTGCTAGTGTATACAATAGAATTTCTGGTATTTTACAGTGATAAAAAATTACACAATAAGTTTAATTTACTCATTACTGTCTCGAATGGGCTAGCATTCCCACGCACAGCGTGGGAACGAGAAAAGAAGTGTGCATACGTTAGCCCATTAAGGGAGAGGGAGCGTTTGCGAGGATGTGGCTGCCGCGAACTAGGTCTAGGGTGTAGTTGGGTTTTATGTTGCTTTGTTTTAGGCGCTGTTCTGCCCAGGGGCCGGCAATGTTGATTATTTTGTCGTAGGTTTGGGTGGTGCCGTCGGCTAGGGTTAGTGTGCCTTGTGGGTCGACTTTGGTTACTTGGGTGTGTTCTTGGATAACCAGTCCGGGTTGTGTTTTGTTCGAGCGTTCACCCTCACCCCTGCCCTCTCCCATCAAGGGAGAGGGGGTAGATATTTGTTTAGCTTGTTCGAGTACCCAGAGGCCTAGTTGCTGGTCGTTCATTTGGCCATCAAAGAAGCTGAAGCCTTTTTTTAGGCCTTCTGTTTTTAGTTGTGGGCAGGCCTGGTGCATTTGTTGTGCGGTTAGGCTTTGGTGTTGTCCGATGTTTTGTTTGCCGGCTAGTAAGTCGTAGAGCCACAGGCCGATTTTGTAGAGCCAGGCTGGGCGACGACTGGTTTTGTAGATTGGGATGTAGAGTTTTAGCGGTTGCGCAAGATGTGGCGCTTGGCTAGTCCACCATTGGCGTTCCTTTAGGGCTTCTTTGACTAGGCGGAATTCGAAGTTTTCTAAATAGCGGAGTCCGCCGTGCAGTAGTTTGGAGGAGGCGGACGAGGTTTGTTTCATCACTTCGCCTTTTTCAAATAGCGTGACGTTGTGACCTTGTTTGAGTAATTCCCAAGCTGTCATAATGCCGTTAATGCCGCCGCCAATGATGGCGATGTTTTTTGCCACAGATGAACACGGATTTTCATGGATATTGCTTGTTAATGTGTTATGCATTTATATCCACTCTTTGCCTTGTGTCCAGTTGTGTGGAAAACCGGCTGCTTTTAGATGATTCTGGACTACCGGATACTGTGCAATGAGTTGCCGTATATTCGCTTTAACTTGTGCGTTAAGGTTGAGTGTTTGATCCATTAGCTTAAACATAACAAGCGCTAAATAAATTCGATTATTATGCGTTATCGGTTGCGTGAGTTTGGGTTTTATCCCTCTTGGTTCACGTAGATTGACATTCCAAAGCCGACTGTGGTGGGCGCAGTGGTTGCGAATATCGCGAATGAGCATTAACCAGCTGTTTAATTCTGCTAGATTTTGCGCACCAAACTGGTTCGCTAGTTCGTCTAACTTATTTTCAGCGTTGCTTTCGCCCGTAAATAGTTTTTTATCAATGGATGAATAAAGCGTCATCACATTACCTAAGGTGCTTAACTCGGCTAGCATCCAAAAAGGTGGTAACTCTTTGTATTGGGCACTGAACTGGTTAAAGTATTTGCTTTTGTAGTGGTCAGCGAAAGCGAGTTTTGAGCGTTTAAACTCTTGCGCTAGCTTGTCACGCGTTGCGTTTATCTTTTTGGTAAACAAACCGTCATCCAAATACCAAAATGGATTTTGAGTGTATTGCGAAACGGTTTGATCGAGTTTTGTTCGCAGCTTAATTTCAATCCGCCCTATCAATTGAAACAGCCAAATCCTAAGTGCTTCATCAAAACGATAGAGTTGTAAGGCATGATCAAATTGGCTACTCGGTTGATAGCAGTTACTTGCATCATCCCAGAACGGCACTAGGAGCCTGTCGGACTAAAGCCAATCGGCTGCAAAAAAGCTGGATTTGGCCATTTTTTGCCCACTTTCTCGTCAAATAGCTAGCTATTCTCCTCGAAATTGAACAAAAACTGTCTCAAACCAGACTTTTTTTCGCTTCGACCGGTTTAGTCCGACAGGCTCCTAGATAGATCTTAAATCGGTAGTAGTTAATTTGTGCCAACAACGCTTCAGCTTGAGCCGGGTCTTGTATTTGCAGACCTTTGTTTTGCATGTGCACAACAAGCTGGTACGGCGAATTAAATGGCTTAGTGTAGGGCGAGAAGTTCATATTAGACATAAAAAAAGCCCCCCGATGTCCGAGGACATGGAGAGCGTTGGTTTGTTTATGATAGCAAAACCAGCGCAGATTGCAAGTTGTTGTTGTGACAATATAGCGCCCTGCTCTGTAAATGCATAAGGTGCACGCCTTAACCCCATTTTTTCATTATTGGAGGTCGCAATTTGCGACTTCCAATTTTCGAACTCCTGTTTGGAGAGTTGAAACCTAAATGTTTCAGGAAACCGTGCAATATTTCTTTTCACCTGTTCATTTAACCGCTTCGTTTCTACACCGTACAAGTCTGCTAAATCACGGTCGAGCATAACCTGCACATTCCTTAATGTGTAAATTTTGCTTTTGTTGGTGTTTTCGTCTAGCAGTTCAAGTGAGTTCATGCGGTTTAGATGCTTTTCTTCAGTGCATTAACAATGTATGCGATTTCTTCTTCGGTTAGGAATGGGTTCATGGGTAGGCTCATGACTTGTTGGGCGGCTTGTTCGGAAATGGGGAAGTCGCCTTGTTTTAGGCCTAGGTATTGAAAGCATTCTTGCATATGCAATGGCATAGGGTAATGCACGGCGGTTGGTATGCCCTGCTCTTTTAGTTTTTCTTGCACTTGTTCGCGGTTTTGTAGGCGCACGGTGTATTGCGCCCAGACGCTGGTTCGGTCGGTTTTGACGTTTGGGGTTTGAACAGTGCTATTCAGTTGTTCAGTGTAGGCTTGGGCGACACGGTTTCGACCTTCGATTTCTTTGGCGTAATGTGGCAGTTTGGCGAGCAGTATCGCGGCTTGGATGGTGTCTAAGCGTCCGCCCATTCCGATGTATTTGTGGTGATAGCGTTTGTTTTGCCCGTGGACACGCATCATTTTCATTTTTTCGGCGTAGTCGTCGTTGTTAGTGAAGACTGCGCCACCGTCGCCGTAGCAGCCTAGTGGTTTAGCGGGGAAGAAGCTGGTGGTGTAGATGTCGCAGCTTTGTGCAGCGCACCGGTACCGTTTGAGCAGGTAATGGCGTGTTTTACGCCAGTGAATTCGGATAGTTGCTGTTCAAGCTCGGTGATTTCTTCGCCCATGATGTAATTGGATTTATCCAATACGGCTTGGATTTTGGCATCAATGTCGTTTTTATACAGTTGGTACTGGTGTTGTAAATTTGCAAAATCAATTTTCATATTTATTGGCCGGAGTTTGCCGCGTCGCTGCGCGCCTCGCAATGACGAGGGTTGCATGCGTGGTTGGCTATTGGTTTGTCACTCTTTTTTGTCGAGTGTGCTGAACATTTGTTTTAGGCTGGTTGATTCTAAAAAACACTCAACCAGTTGGTCGATTTGCGCTTCGCTCAGTTGACTGATTCGCGCTTCGTAGATTGAATGGTCTTCGTGAGGGTATTTAAGGCGTATCATTTTAGATAGAATTCTGGCTTGACCTTTAAGCATTCCTTCAAGCTTACCCCTCTGCTCACCCCTAAGCTCACCCCTAAGCTCACCTCTAAGCTCGCCCCTAAGCTCGCCCTCTTCCCGCGCTATGCGCTCAAATGATGTTACGTATGCCATGTGCTTTTCCTCTTCAATTTGGTCTACTAGGTTTTTTACTTCGATGTCTAGATTATGCGGTAATCGTATCATCCAGTCAACTAGCCGCAAGAGCTCTATAATT
>NZ_KN882196.1:0-14432 GCF_000934765.1 Thiomicrospira microaerophila
CTTGTTGTTGGATTGGGAAGCTGGCGTAATACACACTGCGGTCTTTAAAGAATTTTTGTTTGGCTTTTTGGATTTCAACGATGAAGTGTTCACCGAATGGGCTGGTGCAGTTGAGATCAAACACCGCGCGGCGATCCAGTTGGGTGGCGCCGAGTTTTTCGTTATGGGTGAAATTGAGTTCTTGAATTTGATGTTTTTGCGGCAATAGGGTATTGAGGAACGCAATCAGGTTTTCTTTTGAGTCCTCTTCGCCAAACAGGCGTTTGAAGCCATAATCGGTAAATAGGTTGAGGTATTTTTCTTTCATGCGCTGGCCCTGCTTGGTGTTTTTACAGGTTGCTAGTATAGCAGAGTGGATGTGTTTGATGTAAGTGCAAAAACCCCCGTCATTGCGAACGCAGTGAAGCAATCTTTGGAACCAGTGCACAGTCGGCTGGAGATTCCGGCCTTCGCCGGAATGACGGGGTGTGCGCGGCTGGCTGGAGATTGCCGCGTCGCTTCGCTCCTCGCAATGACTGGGTTTATGTTGTTATTGGGACTCCAAACCACCCCCGTCATTGCGAACGCAGTGAAGCAATCTTTAAAACCAGTGCGCAGTCGGCTGGAGATTCCGGCTTTCGCCGGAATGACATGTGGTTTATGCCGTCATTTTATGCTGAATAGATCAAGCTACTTTGTCGGTGCTTTTTTGCGGGTGGTGGGTTTTTTTGCAACGGTTTTTTTCGTGGCTGGCTTCACTGGTGACTTGGCTGCTGGCTTCTTGGCCGCTGGTTTTTTCGCCGCGGCGCGACCCCGCTTTTTCGGCGGTGGTGCTTCGGCGAGGCGTTTTTGACACTCCTCCAGCGTGAGGTCCATTGGGTCTTCGGTTTTGGCTATTTTGGCAATCACTTTGGTGCTGGTGTCGGTGATATAGGGGCCCCAACGACCGTTCAATACTTTGATATCCGTGCCTGCAAAGCTGCGCACGATTTTATCCGCATCCGCCTGAATCTTGGCTTCCACCACCATCACCGCTTCATCGAGCGTAATGCTTAGGGGGTCATAGCCCTTAATCGGTGCAAATAGTTTTTCACCATACTCCAGATAGGGACCGAACGGCCCTTGCTTGGCCATCAACACTTGACCTTGCTTAACAGCAAACACCGAACCATCGGCGGCTGTTGCCATGTAATCTTCTGGCATTTCGCCCAGCGTGCGCGGCAATTTAAACAACTCCAACGCTTCTTCAAGCTTAATGGTGTCCATTTTTTGCCCCGTGGTTAAGCTAGCAAAGGTTGGTTTTTCATCGCCCTCGCCATCCCCCAACTGCACATAAGGACCAAAACGGCCAATTTTCACCAGCATCGGTTTGCCGGTTTTGGGATCATTGCCGAGTAAGCGCGCCTGTCCGGCCTCTTCACGCGACAAGGTTTCGGCATTTTCGACTTTAGGGTGGAATTTGCTGTAAAAATCACCGAGCATTTGCTGCCAGGCCTGGTTGCCCTCGGCTATCTGGTCAAATTCCTGCTCGACCTTAGCGGTAAATTGAAAATCTAACACTTCACCAAAGTTTTTGACCAAAAAGTCATTCACCACCCCGGCAATATCGGTAGGGAAGAGTTTGTTTTTCTCGGTGCCGGCCATTTCAGTTAGCGTTTCGGCGCTCACTTGTGCGTTTTTGAGGGTTAACTGACGCACATCACGTGGCGTGCCTTCGCGGTCTTCTTTGATCACATAGCCACGTTGCTGAATGGTATCAATGGTGGGCGCATAGGTGGACGGACGCCCAATCCCCATTTCTTCGAGCGTGCGCACCAAGCTGGCTTCGTTATAACGTGCGGGGGCACGGCTAAAGCTTTGCTTGGCTTGCATTTCATCCAGATTCAGCGTTTGACCCACATGCATCGCCGGCAGTAGCACATTGTCATCTTTACTGCCATCGAGGTTATAGACTTTCAAAAAGCCTTCAAAGGTAACCATTTCGCCTTTCGCAATCAGGTTTTCACTCGGCATCGCGCTGATCGCTACCGTAAGCGTAGTGCGCATTAATTCCGCATCGGCCATTTGTGAGGCCATGGTGCGTCGCCAAATCAGTTGGTATAAACGTTGCTCATTGCGCTCGCCAGAAACATCACGCACCGAAAAGTCGGTCGGGCGAATGGCTTCATGCGCCTCTTGCGCATCGGTGTTTTTAGTTTTGTAACGACGTGGATGGCTATATTTTGCGCCAAAATCTTTGGTGACCACCGATTTGACTTGCGCTATCGCGGTTTCTGACAAATTCACCGAGTCGGTACGCATATAGGTTATTTTGCCTGACTCATACAAACGCTGCGCAATCACCATGGTTTGTTTGACTGAGAAGCCGAGTTTTTGTGAGGCTTCCTGCTGCAGGGTTGAGGTGGTAAACGGCGCTTTAGGTGAGCGTTTGGCCGGTTTTTGTTCTAAATCGGCGACCGTTAAATGGGCAGCTAGCAATGCATTGAGATAGTCGTTTGCTTGCTGCTCTGTGTCAAAACCCGCATTACGCTTGACGATAAAGGCTTCACCCAGTTCACCCTTCTCATTAATCGGTTGCAACATGCCTTGGATTTTAAAACTCGCCTGTGGATTGAAGGCCTCCACTTCACGCTCGCGCTCTACAACAATACGCACCGCCACCGACTGTACACGACCCGCAGATAATCCCGTGCGGATTTTTTTCCACAGCACGGGCGAGAGTTCAAAGCCGACCACACGGTCCAAAATACGGCGCGCTTGCTGGGCATCCACCAGATTCAAATCGACGGTACGTGGTTGCGCTACCGCTTGGGTAATCGCGTTTTTTGTGATTTCATGAAACACAATCCGTTTGGTGGTTTTAACATCCAGTTTCAGGGCTTCAGCCAAATGCCAAGCAATCGCTTCCCCTTCGCGGTCTTCGTCCGTTGCCAACCATACGGCCTCGGCTTCTTTGGCCAGCTTGCGCAGCTCGGTTACGGTTTTCTTTTTGTCCGGTGAAATTTCATAGCTGGGCGTAAAGCCATTGGCAATATCAATTCCCATGCCTTTTTTGCTGAGGTCACGAATGTGACCAAAACTCGAACGCACGGTAAAGTCTTTGCCTAAATATTGTTCAATTGTTTTTGCCTTGGCAGGCGACTCCACTATCACCAAGTTTTTCATAGATACCTTTTATTGCTGCAAGTTGCGGCTCAATTATGTGTTTGCTTTTTTCTAGGGTGCATAATTTTTTGCTATTTTGCAAATACTGTTTGTCGTTTTTGTAAAAACTTTATTTTAAACGGCGCCAACGTGCGGCGGATAAAGGCTCAACAATCCCCTCCATTTCCAGCATCATCATTTGCGCCTGAATATCCGAGGCGGCCTGTTTGGTTAGCACCACCAACTCATCCAAACTAATCGGATCAAACTCGATATAGGCTAACAAAGGAGATTGGTTTTCAACCAGGCCTGGTTGGGATTTAGCGGTTTCTGTTTGGCTTAATGAGCTGGCTTTAGTTTGTTCTGCTTGCTCGGCCCGCTCAGTTTGTAAGCTAAACGCGATTAAAGGTGACAGTTCTTCCAAAATATCCTGTGCGGTTTCGACCAACTTTGCACCTTGTTTAATCAGCTGATGACAGCCTTTAGCGAGTGAATTGTTGATTGAACCCGGAATGGCAAACACTTCACGCCCTTGTTCCATCGCTTGGCGCGCGGTAATCAACGAGCCACTCTTCAGCGCCGCTTCAACCACCAGGGTTCCGGTTGCCATGCCACTGATAATACGGTTGCGGCGTGGAAAGTTTTGTGCCAGTGGGCGGGTTTGCAGAGGATACTCCGATACGATCGCCCCCTGCTCGGCAATCTCACGCGCAAGATTCTGGTTCGCCGCGGGATAGATTCGATCTATCCCTGTCCCAATCACCGCGAGGGTTTTGCCGATACCTTGTAACGCACCGCGATGGGCGGCGGCATCAATGCCATGCGCCAATCCGCTAGTAATCGCTAAACCAACGTTAGATAGATAACGGCTAAAATCTTCGGCAATCTGTAAGCCTTGCCGCGAGGCGTGCCGACTGCCCACCACCGCGAGCTGTGGCGTTTCAAGCAAACTCAAATCACCGCGCACATACAGCAAAATCGGCGGGTCGGCAATTTCGCGCAACAGCGCGGGATAAGCGGCATCCTCCATCGTAATAATGTGATGGTTCGGTTGTTGCATCCAGTTTAACGCTTGCTCGACTAAGGCAGGGTCTTGCTTGAATACGCCATCCACCAGCTTGTCGCCAAAACGCTCAACCTGCAACCAATCGGCGGGCTTGGCGGTCAGCGCACTGGATAAATCACCGAAATGCTGTTGCAGTCGGGCAAGTTGTTTGGCGCTTAAAAACGCATGGTGCAAACGCAACCAATCGCTTAAGCAGGGCTTATCGGCAATTTGCTTCATAATTCGCTATAATGGGAGTATTAAAAAACCAAAGTATAAACCTTAAAAGCCAAACTTAAAAGACGATACCCTATGCAAACACTTGATCTTGTCCTGTTCCCCAACCAAGGGCTGCGCGAAGTCTGCGCCCCAGTAACCGAAATGACCGATGAATTGGATCGGTTAATTGATGATATGTTTTACACCATGTACGATGCGCCCGGCATTGGTTTGGCCGCGCCCCAAATCGCGGTTCAGCAACGCGTGATCGTGGTGGATGTGTCAGAGAAAAAGAACCAGCCCCTCGCCTTGATTAACCCCAAAATCGTGCGCAGCGCCGGGCAGATTACTTGGGAAGAAGGTTGTTTATCCTTGCCCGATATTTATGCCAAGGTAGATCGACCCAGTGATATTCTGGTGCGTGGCATGAACCGTGATGGCAAGCAGATTGAAATGGAGGCGAATGAGCTACTCGCTATTTGTATTCAACATGAAATTGATCACTTAAATGGCAAGCTGTTTGTTGACCATTTATCAGCGCTAAAACGCACGCGTTTACTGCAAAAATTTAAGAAACTGCAAGCTGAAAAAGCGGAGCAATAAAGATGAGTTATCGGATTATATTTGCCGGCACACCCGAGTTTTCGGTTTCGCCGTTACAAGCGCTACTTGATTCAGACCATCAGGTCATCGCGGTTTACACCCAACCCGACCGCCCAGCGGGGCGTGGTCGTAAATTGACCGCTAGCCCGGTTAAACAATTGGCATTGTCCAATGAGATTCCGGTTTTTCAGCCAGAAAGCCTGAAAACACCCGAAGCCCAAGCCGAGCTTGCCGCACTGAATGCCGATATCATGGTGGTGGTGGCCTATGGCTTGATTTTACCCCAAGGGGTACTCGACACCCCCAAGTTGGGTTGTTTGAACATTCACGCCTCCTTGCTACCGCGTTGGCGGGGTGCGGCGCCGATTCAGCGGGCGATTGAAGCCGGTGACACTGAAACCGGGATTACCATTATGCAAATGGATGCCGGGCTCGACACCGGCGCGATGCTGCTCAAAACCCATTGCCCCATTACCCTTGCTGACACAGCGCAAACCCTGCATGATCAGCTAGCCCGTCAGGGCGCGCAGGCGATTATTGACACGCTCAATCAACTTGAACAACTGCAAGCCGAACAACTTGTACCCGAGCCTCAGGATAACAACCAGGCCTGCTATGCGGCTAAGCTGTCAAAAGCCGAAGCCAAAATAGATTGGTCACAATCAGCGGCCGCGATCCAACGCCGCATTCAAGCGTTTAATCCTTGGCCGATGGCGTTTTGTGAGTTTGACGGCCAGCCCTTGCGCATTCTTGCCGCCCAAGCCCTTGCGGGTCCTAAGCATGACCAGGTGGGCGAAGTCATTTTGCTTGAAAAAGCGGGGCTAGATGTCACCTGCGCTCAGGGTTTATTGCGCATCACCCAAGTTCAGCCAGCCGGCAAAAAACCCATGTGCGCGTATGATTTTGCCTTATCTCGCAACCTAGTGGGTCAGGTATTAAAATGAGCCAACAAGCTGCTGTGAATCCTCGTATGGTGGCACTAAAAAGCTTGCTGGCGGTGGTTAAACAAGGTCAATCCTTGAGTCAGGTTTTACCCCAAGCGTTTGCCAATCTCCCTGAGCGCCGGGATCGTGCGTTTGTGCAAAACTTACTATTTGGCTGTTTGCGTTGGTATGATCGTTTGGTGGCGATTCGCGGTTTATTGATTAGCAAGCCACTGAAAGCCAAGGACGAAGACATCAACCTATTGGTGCTGATGGCGCTTTACCAAATCCTGTATATGGAGACCGCCGAACATGCCGCGGTATCTGAAACCGTCAATCTCAGTCAAAAACTAAAAAAGCCCTGGGCGCGCGGACTGCTCAATGGGGTATTGCGTGAATTTTTACGCGAGCAACCGGCTTTGCTCGCTCAATTACCCAACAGCCTTGAGGTACAAACCGCCCACCCAAGTTGGCTGGTAAAGCAACTTCAACACGCCTATCCGCAACAGCTTGAACAACTCCTTAACCAAAACAACCAACCCGCTCCGCTCTGCTTGCGGGTAAATGCGCGGGTGCAAAGCCGCGAAACTTTTCTCGCTAAGCTAGATGAAGCGGGCGTTGAAGCACAAGCACACCCACTCAGCCCGGTCGGGATTCAATTGGCGCAGCCCGTCGATATCACCCAGCTGCCGAGTTTTGACGAAGGCGGTTTTAGTGTGCAAGATATCGCCGCACAACAAGCCGCGCTGATTTTACAACCGCAAGCGGGGATGCGGATTTTAGATGCTTGCGCCGCACCGGGCGGAAAAACGGCGCATTTATTAGAAGCCTGCGACAACCAGGTTGGGTTGTTAGCGCTAGAAAAAGAGCCTGATCGCCTGCCGCGTTTGCAACAAAATCTGCAACGCTTGCAACTCGATGCCCAAACACGGGTCGCCGATGCGGGCGAATTAACCCGCTGGTGGGATGGCGAATTATTTGATCAAATCCTACTCGATGCCCCCTGCTCCGCGACCGGCATTATCCGTCGTCATCCTGACATTAAACGCCATCGTCGGCCAGATGATATTGTTAGTCTCGCCAAAACCCAGGCCTGGTTACTGGACCAGCTTTGGCAAACACTCAAACCCGGCGGTCAATTGCTCTATGCCACCTGCTCGGTGTTACCACAAGAAAATAGCGAACAGGTCGCGGCATTTTTAGCCCGCACCCCCGATGCACAGCATCAAGCGCTCGTGGTGGACTGGGGAATTGGCGAGATCGGGCGTCAAATCCTGCCCGGCGAACAGGGGATGGATGGCTTTTATTATGCATTATTGCGCAAGCGAGAAGGCTAAATGAAGCGGTTTGTTGGACAGGCTGTTGGCTGGCTAATCTGCCTAGCCTCCGCCAACCTTTCGGCCGCGTTTTCAGCCATTGAACACAGTATCAGCCACCAGCAGCTATTTATGCAGGGCCAAGTGGCGCTTGATTTGCCACAAGCGATTCGCCATGCGATTCAACAAGAAATTCCGATTGTGTTTAAAACGCAGATTCAGCTGCACCAACAGCGCGAGATTTTGCTCTTCAACTGGTCCCAACGCGTGCAACACATTGAGTATCAAACGCAACTGAGTTACTCTCAGTTTTATCAAACCTATACACTACACAACCTTAGAAACGGCAACCGACTTAATTTTACCCAGCTCGATGATGCCTTAATGGTGATGGGACGCTTTCAAGATTTTCCGGTATCCGACCTGAGTCAATTGCATGCTGGCTTGGATTACCGTTTACAAATTTCAATTCGCTTAGACTGGCGCGCCTTATCCGCTCCTTTATTTAGCCACGCGCTTTTCAACCAGGCCTGGCTGTATAACACGGGTTGGATTACACATCCGATTAAATTGGGCGCCACATGATGAAACGCTGGCTGCCCCGTTCATTTAAAGACTACGGCTGGTTATTTATCACTACAGGCTTAATGCTAGTGGCGCTGATGGTGATGATTCAAATTATCCAGCGCGCACCGGCGTTAATTGATTACTACATTGGGTTGCTTGTATTTACCATCGGCGGTATTGGGTTATTGTTGCTGTTACTCATTCGACAGCTATTCAAACTTTATCAGCAATACAAGCGCAAGGAATCGGGCGTTAAGGCGACGATTAAAATGACCAGCAGCTTAATGCTGCTGCTGGCACTGCCGATTTTGATTTTGTTTTACTTTACGCTTAGCGTGCTGCATCAAAGTGTCGATCAATGGTTTGATGTGCGTACCAAACAAGCCCTCGCTGATGCTAGCGCGCTGGTCAAAACCAACCTCGACTTTTCTACTCGCGATCAGCTCAACAAAACCTTGCAAGCGGAACGCGCCATGCGACCACTGCTTACCCAAACACCGGCTTTTTCGGTGAATGAGTTGCGTCAACAACTCGAAGCGAAAGAAGTCGCGCTTTATCAGTCTAATGGACAACTAGTGGCGTTTAGCCATGAATTTGGGACCGATATCCTCCCCTCCCGACCAGCCGAAAGCCTACTGCGCCAAGCGCGCCAACGGTTGAACTATGCGGCCATAGAACCCACGGAGCCCGGTGAGCAGGATATTATTCGGATTGTCATTCCGGTCACCGATCCTTTCCTTAACCAGGTTTATCCGCTGCAAGTAATTTACAACCTCCCTGACAGCATCACGCGCTATGCGCAATCGGTGCGCTTGGCAGAAAGTGAGTACAATGCGCTTGAATACTTGCGTACCCCACTTAAAACCAGCTTTACGCTGATTCTGTCGTTGATTTTGTTGCTCACCCTTGTCAGTAGTTTGCTGTTTATTATTCAAGCGGCACAAAACCTCACCGAACCGATTCGCCGTTTAGCAGAGGGCACGCAACGCGTCGCACAGGGCGATTACACCACGCAAATGAGTGTGGATCGCAATGATGAGTTTGGTACACTGATTCAATCGTTTAACGATATGATTAAGCAAATCGCCAAGGCCCGAAATGAGATTAAAATGGGGCATCAGCAAACCGAAGTTCAGCGTTTATACTTTCAAGCTGTCATTCGCAATCTGACCAACGGGGTGATTACACTGGACATGAATCGTCGCATTCGTACCGCCAATGATAAGGCGGGCGAAATTTTAGGCGTGGATTTGCATCGCTATAGTGGTGAGCGTTTTTGTGACTTAACCGATAACCAGACGAATCCACACTTGCAACCTTTTTTTGATGCGCTCATGCCACGCTTTGATAAGTCAAACCTCACCAAGGCAAACAAAAGCTGGAGTGAACAGCTGACACTCAACCTGGAGGGCGGACAAAAAATTATCTTACTACATGGCTCCACTCTGCCGAGTATTGACCAAAAGATCGGTGGATTTGTGATTGTGATGGACGATATCACCAAGCTAGTGCAAGCCCAGCTTCATGCCGCCTGGAGCGATGTAGCTCGGCGCTTGGCGCATGAAATCAAAAACCCGCTCACCCCTATTCAGCTCAGTGCCGAGCGCTTAGCTTACAAGCTGACGCATAAACTTGATCCACCGGATGCCGATTTACTTAATCGAATGACCCAAACGATTGTTGAGCAGGTAGCGAGTATGCAAAACCTAGTCGATGCGTTTATTGATTTTGCCCATACACCGGATTTACAACCTAGCCGACTCGATCTTAACCAGCTGATTCAATCTGTCACCCACCTCTACCAACATGAATCGGGCGACATTAAGCTGCAACTTGATCCTCACTGCCCGGTCATTTATGCCGATGCCCATCGTTTACGCCAGGTCTTTCACAACCTCATTAAAAACGCGCAGGAAGCGACTGCATCGCTCAGCCACCGACAGATCACGATTAAAACCGATTGCCAAACCCTTACAGATTACATTAGAATCGATATTCAAGATAATGGCAGCGGTGTATCCGCTCAAGCATTAAACTGGATATTTGAACCCTATGCCACCGACAAACCCAAAGGCTCAGGGCTGGGCTTGGCGATTGTGAAAAAAATTATCGAGGAACATAATGGCCAGATTCGCATCGATAACCAGCTTGAGACAGGCACCGGATTTATTATCCAGCTTCCGATGGGCTCACGCAGTTTTGTAGCCGATACAGAACAAACCAACTCGACGACAAAAATGGATTAACCCATGCAAAACAACGCAACGCTGCTGATTGTAGACGATGAAAAAGATATACGCCGGCTGATGCAAGAAATTTTTGCCGAAGAAGGCTACCAGGTCACCCTCGCCGCCAACGGTGTACAAGCTCGCCAGGCTTGGCGTGACCGCGTACCTGATTTAATTTTTTTGGATATTTGGATGCCGGATATCGATGGTTTATCCTTACTCAAAGAAATGCAGGCAGAAAAACTACTTGAACACACGAGTGTTATTATGATGTCAGGACATGGCACGATTCAAACAGCGGTTGAGGCCACCCGTTATGGGGCCTATGACTTTATGGAAAAACCGCTATCGCTGGCTAAGCTCATTTTAATGGCGGAACGTGCGCTCGAACACAATCGGTTGCAGCATCAAAACCGTCAATTCAAAACCGCTCAGCCCGATTTATTTATGCCGATTGGTAACAGTAAACTGATGCGCCAACAACGTGAAAACATTGAACGCTTAGCCAAATACACTATGCCTATTTTATTACTCGGCGAAACCGGTACAGGGAAAGAGTTTTTTGCCCAGGCGCTGCATCAAATCAGTCCGCGCAAACATCAACCGATTGTCAAGGTATCCGCCGACAAACTTAATCAGGAACTGGCTGACTGGTTAGGCTATTGCGAAAACAACAAAAACTGTGTTGGCAGCATTGAGCAACTTAAGGGCGGCACACTGGTTATTAGCCATATTGAAAAACTCAACACCGACGCCCAAACCTGCTTAGCCGATTTAATTTTTCACCAAGGCTATCGTCGTCAAGGCGGCGATAAACTGCACCCGATTGATCTGCGGATTGTCTGCAGCAGTCAAACAGACCTGGAACAGGCGGTGCATGAGGGGCATTTCCGTGAGGACGTTTTTAAGCGTTTAAATGTAATGCCGCTGGTGATGCCCGCCTTGCGTCAACATCCCGAAGACCTGCCCGACTTGGTGCAGTTTTTTGTCGATCAATTTGTTCAGCATGAAGGCCTCACGCGTCGGCAATTCCCGCAAGAGGCACTTGAACAACTCAAGCGCTATAGCTGGCCGGGAAATTTACGTGAACTCAAAAACCTAGTGCAGCGTTTACTGATTTTGGGCAAAACCCCCGATGTCAGCGCCGAAGAAATTAGCGTCACGCTAACTCAAACCTCGTATCAGTTTTATACCAGCGCCAATGTCGATACCACCCTTGACCTCAAAACGGCTAAAGAACGGTTTGAATCGGCTTATTTCAAGCAACTGCTGCATGAAACCGCTGGCAATGTATCCGAAGCCGCCAAACGCGCTGGCGTTGAACGCACCCATCTCTATCGTAAACTCAAAACGTTAGAGATAGATCCAAAAGATCCAATGTAAGGAAATCACCACGATGAATATCATTATCCTAGGGGCTGGTCAAGTCGGTTCATCTCTAGCCGAACTGCTGGTCAATGACAACAACGACATTACGATTGTCGATTTAGACAATGCCAGCTTGCAACGACTGCAAGACCGCTTAGATATTAATACAGTCCATGGCCATGCCTCGCACCCAGATGTGCTGATCCAAGCAGGATTAGAATATGCGGATATGTTAATTGCCGCGACCCAAAACGACGAAACCAATATTTGTGCCTGCCAAATCGCGCATATTCTGTTTAAAACCACCACTAAAATTGCCAGGGTACGTGGATCGGGTTATTTACAACACCCGGAATTGTTTAACCGTGAATTTAGTACCGATGCGATTCCGATTGACGTACTCATTAGCCCAGAAGGGCTGGTCACCGATTATATCCTGCAGTTGATTAGCTATCCCGGCTCACTACAAGTGATTGACTTTGCCGAGGGCAAGGTGCGTCTGGTAGCGATGCGCGCCCACAATGGCGGCCCATTAGTCGGCAAAAAAATTGCCGAGCTGAAAAATCATCTCCCGAATCGAGTCGGTTTTCGAATTGTGGCGATTTACCGTCAAGACGAAGTGGTGATGCCGACCGGTGACGTCACCATTCGGGTGGGCGATGAAGTGTTTTTTATTGCCGAACCGCGTGATGTGCATGTGATCGTTGAAGAATTCCGTCGAGAAAAGCAGAAAAAAGCCCGCAATATTATGATCGCGGGAGGTGGCCATATCGGCTTTAACCTCGCCAAAAACCTAGAAAACAACCATCAAGTTAAAATTATCGACCACAATATTGGTCGTGCGCGTGAAATTGCGGAAGTGTTAGAAAAGGCGATTATTATCCACGGCGATGTATCCGACAAAGACCTGTTGATTGAAGAAAACATTGATGAGATTGACTTGTTTGTGGCCGTGACCAACCGAGATGAGGCGAATATTATCTCCGCGATGCTGGCGAAAAAACTCGGTGTACGCCGCGTGATTGCGCTGGTGAATAACCAGTCTTATCTTGAACTGATTCATCTCAACTCGATTGATATTGCGATTTCTGCCGACCGTATTACCACCAATAATTTATTGCACTATATGCGCCAAGGTGACACAGTGCGTGCCTTTACCTTACGGCGCGGCGCGGCAGAGGCGATGGAAATTATTGTGCATGGCAGCGAAAACAGCTCAAAACTTATCGGCAAAACCCTGATTGAAATTGACTGGCCCAAGGACATTACTATCGGCTGTATAGTGCGTGACAACAAGGTGTTGTTTGCGCACCGTGACCTAGTGATTGAAGCGGAAGATCATGTGGTACTCTTTTTGACCGACCGAGCTCGGATTGATGAAATCACTCAGCTGTTCATGGCTGAAGAACGCCGCTCTTGGTTCAGCTAATTTTGGAATACCGCTATGCAAGCTAAAATGATTATCAAAATTCTTGGGCTGTTGCTGATGATTTACAGCTTAAGCCTTATTCCACCGATTACAATCGCCCTGATCTATCAAGATGGCGCACTCATCGCTTTTATCAGCGCGATGCTACTGACACTGGTTGCCGGCAGTCTGCTTTGGTACCCAAATCGGCGCCACAAACGTGATCTTAAAATACGCGATGGCTTTATCGTGGTGGTGATGTTCTGGACCGCCCTCGGTTTGGTGGGCGCCCTGCCTTTTGTGCTTGAAGAAGAGGTGCCGATCAGCATTACCGATGCGATATTTGAGTCCTTTTCCGGCCTGACCACCACCGGCGCCACCGTGCTGAGTGGGTTGGATGAGATGCCCCATGCCATTTTATGGTATCGCCAACAACTCCAATGGCTAGGCGGTATGGGAATTATCGTGTTAGCGGTAGCCATTTTGCCAATGCTCGGTATCGGCGGGATGCAGCTTTATCGCGCTGAAATGCCTGGCCCAAGCAAAGACAACAAACTCGCGCCACGCATCTCCGAAACCGCCAAAACCCTGTGGATGATTTATTTATCGCTAACGATTGTCTGTGCGATGGCTTACTGGATGGCAGGCATGAGCTGGTTCGATGCTATTGGCCATAGCTTTTCCACCGTCGCCATTGGTGGTTTTTCAACCCATGATGCCAGTATCGGGTATTTTGATAGCGCTGTGATTGAGGCCATTGCGATTTTCTTTATGTTTTTAGCCGGCGCGAACTTTGCGTTGCATTTTCGCGCCTTTCGTTCCCTCGAAGCCAAACCTTACTTTTTCGATCCCGAATTTCGGACCTACACCATGGTGCTGCTTGTTGGCGTGGCGATTAGCACGCTGTATCTCTACTCCCAACAGGTCTATGACACCCTGCTCGAATCTTTGCGTTATGGCGCCTTTATGACGGTATCGATTTCCACCACCACCGGCTTTGGCAACGCGGACTTTGCGATGTGGCCCGGGTTTTTACCGGTGATGCTAATTTTCATGAGCTTTATCGGCGGCAGCGCTGGCTCTACCGGCGGCGGGATGAAGGTGATACGTTTCTTATTGCTATTAAAGCAAGGTGTTCGTGAAATTCAACGCTTGATGCACCCGAACGCCTTAATGCCGGTTAAGCTGAATGGCCGCACGATTTCCGAGCGGGTAATGTCATCGGTTTGGGGCTTTTTTGCGCTGTATGTGGCCACCTTTGCGGTGATTTTATTGGCGCTGATGATGTTTGGCATGGATCAAGTTACTGCGTTTTCCGCCACCGCCGCCACGCTAAACAATCTTGGCCCTGGCCTGGGTGACGTCGCCGCCAACTTTGGTGGCATCAATGATCCGCAAAAATGGATACTGACCCTCTCGATGCTGTTAGGACGTTTAGAAATCTTTACGCTCTTAGTTATCCTAACCCGAACCTTCTGGCGCGCTTAAGGCCGTGGCGATCTCTTGCAGACTGTGCGTGCTGTTGAGAGGCCCCCGTTATTGCGAACGCAGTGAAGCAATCTCTCAAACCAGTACACCGTCAGCCAGAGATTGCCGCGTCGCTGCGCTCCTCGCAATGACGAGGGTTTATGC
>NZ_KN882196.1:14792-137292 GCF_000934765.1 Thiomicrospira microaerophila
CACCCACGTCATTGCGAACGCAGTGAAGCAATCTCTCAAACCAGCGCACTACCGGCCAGAGATTGCCGCGTCGCTGCGCTCCTCGCAATGACGAGTTTTTCTAACCTAGCAGCAGTGACTATTCGGGCTTGTCTAATTCTAGCATCGCTTGCTTGTAAACCAAGGCGGCTTGACGGTCTTCGCCTTCGGCTTCGTAGCATTGGGCAAATGCATGAAAGGTTTCTAACTCTGGCTGGAGCTTTAAGCTCTGCTTGAAGTAATCGTGCGCTTGTCCCCAAAGCTGGCTTTGGCAGGCTAAACGCCCTAGGGTTAAATAGAGTACAGCGGAATCTGGGTGATTTTTCAACCAGGCCTGGGCCTTTTTAAAGCGATCATAGGCTGGGCCAAATTGAATACGGCCAAAATAGTACACCAAGCTTTCATCCCATTGGGCTTTCAGCGCTTTTTCAATCCATTCGCTTAACCCATTCAACTGCTCGGCTTTCATTGAAGCTTTAATGTATTCCACCATAATCTGAGGGTTGAGTTTTTGCTTATGCGTGAGTGCTTGCCATTGTTGCTCAAGCGTTTCATAATCGGGTGCTTGTGCCAGCTGCATCGCCAATACATCGGTTTCAAGCTGTGTCAAATCAGGGCGAGACAAACCGCTCACCTTGCGAATAACCGGCATCAGTTCATGCAGGCGGGTTAATTGCTTCAGCTGGCGCAGTAATTTAATGTACTCTTGCAACACCACACGATGTTTAGGGTGCTGCTTATGCAACTCAGCTAAAATCACCACCGCTAGTTTCGAGTCGCTTTCGCTGATTAATCGGGCTTCTACCAGTCCAATGGTAAGGCTTTGATCTGGGTAGGCTAGCTTGGCTTGTTTAAGGTATTGATCGCGTCGCTGATCGGCCTGTTGCATCGCGGCCATCTTGGCGGCGGTAAGGTAGTGCATCACACCGTTCTGACTCAGCTTGGCGGTTTTAATTAACTGCTTTTCGGCTTGTGACCAATCCGCTGCTTCTTGCGCAATCAAGCCCCGCGTTAATGAGGTTTCGGCTTGTTGATAACGTTTAACCAGGCGGTGATGAGCCCATTTACCCGGCAGACTCCAGAGCCAAATCCAAAGGCGCAACACCAAATAAAGCACCAGCACCGCCACAATCGCCAACGCCAGTACAAAACTGGCACTGGTATCAATTTGCCAGACATCCCAACGTAGACTTACCTCACCTTGATTGAGTAGCGCTAAACTGGTCAGCAGTACGGCGGCCAGCAGCGCCAAGCTCCATTTTATGAGTGTTTTCATTGCTCAGCCTCACCGTGTTTTTTAATACTGAACAGTTGGTTAAAAATTGATAAAAAACCGTCTAACTGCGGCGCCACCTCTTCCAGTGTTTGTTCAATTTGCGGTTTAATTTGCTCAATCCAATCTTGCTGTTGCGCGGTTAATTCGCTTAGCTGCTGGGTTAGGGTTTCGACCTGGGACTGAAGACGTGCTTTATCTTGCTGCCATTTCTGCGACAACACATAATCATTCAGCTGGGTTAGCGCCTGTTGGCTTTGTTGATTAAGTTGCCCTAGGTCTTGGTTAAGTTGCTCAAGTGCGGTTTCTAACTGTGAACGTAATTGGTTTAAATCGCGGCGCAAATTCGGATCTTGGATTTGAATCACGGTTGGCGCCGCCGGTGTTTGTTCAGCCTGATCGGGGGCTTCAGACCTAATTAGCACCTGTGCATCCGCCTGCGTTTCGAGCGCGGCTAACTGTTCAAGTTCTTCACCCAGTGCAATCAAACGATGCTGCATTTCGCTGAACTGGGCGTCCATGGCGGCAAACTGTTGTTCAAATTGCTGGGTTTGTGCCTGTTGCGCTTGCAACGCCTGCCCCATTTGTTGAATGTGGTTTTGTTGATAAGCGATTTTTTCAATCACGCGGGCGAGCTTATCCGCTTGTTCATTAGGCACCATCACGGTAGCCGCCTGTTGATTGGATAAGGTTTGCAACACAGGTTGAAGCTGCAACCAAGTGACGAGGGCCGTCGCCAATGCGCCCCCAGAAACCAGCATGATCACCAGGGTAAGTAACAGTCGATTATGATTGGCTTTCGCTGGGCTACTGGCTGTTGCCTTTTTTGATGCGCTTTTCACATTCGAATCGGCCAAGGTGTCTGCCGCGTCAAGCTGCGCCGCCTTATCGACCTTATCCGCCTCAATAAACTCGCCTTCAACCACGTGCTGGTCCGCTTTGGGTGTAATAGGTTCACTCATTTTTCAATACTCCTTCAAAGCAATCCAATATCGCTTGGTCGCTGGATTGCGAGGTTACACTAATAGAACCAATAAACCCCAACTGCCTAGCATGCTGTGCGATTCGCTCACTAAACACAATTAAGGCTTGCGCTCGCAACCAACTCGAATCAGATGAAGGACATTGACTAATAAACGCCTCTAAACTGCTATTACTGGTAAACAAAATAATCGGCTTTAAAAAACCACGAAAAGTTAACCAGGCCTGGTTACAAAATGGCGCGGCAATACGTTTATACACTTCGTAAAATGTAATCCTTGAGCCTTTCTCTTGCAAGGACTGTGCCAGCAGCTCACGCCCGCCATCACCACGCACAATCCCAACACGCAAGCCGCTCAGCTGTTTAAAAACGGCTAAGCTCAACATCCCTTCTGAATCAAAGGTGTGAGGTAGCGGCTGAAGACCTTGCCAGCCCTGTTGTTCAATCGCGTGTGCCGTCGCCGCACCCACCGCGACCAACTTAACATTGGCGGGTTGCGTGCCTGTGATTTGTTTCGCAACGTGTTCTACCGCATTGCGGCTGACAAACACCCAAACATCTTGCGCTGACCAATCAAGCGCTTGCGCGAGATACTGCGTTTTAATCGCTAAACCCGGGCACTCGACCACCGCATAACCGGCCGCACAAAACAATAGGCTTAAATCCTTCGCTTGATGCGCTGGACGCGTGTTAAGCAAGCAGGCCTGGTTCATCGTGACCGCTAAACTTTATTGGTCAGCATAGAGTTTTTCTAAAATCTCACGCGCACCGCTATCCAACAATTCTTGCCCAATGCGGCGCCCCATCGCTTCGGCCTCAGTGATCGGCGCACGACCTTCTTTGCGAATAATACGTGAACCATCGGTTTCAGCCACCAAACCTCGCAACCAAACTTCGCCATCCTCAAGCAACGCAAAGCCACCTATCGGCACTTGGCAACCGCCATCCAACGCATGATTCATCGCACGTTCGGTCTTCACGACAATTTCGGTATCCGCATGATTTAACACTGAAATCAATGCTTGGGTTTCGGTGTCACCGGCTAGGGTTTCAATGCCGAGTGCGCCTTGAGCGACAGCTGGCAAACACAGTTCAGGTGCCATACGAGCGCGAATACGATCGTGTAATTCCAAACGCTCCAAACCTGAAGTCGCGAGAATAATCGCATCATATTCACCCGCATCCAGCTTACCTAAACGTGTGCCAACATTACCACGCAAGAACCGCACTTCTAAATCAGGACGCAAGGCTTGAAATTGTGCTTGGCGGCGCAAGCTCGATGTACCCAAAATCGCACCTTGCGGTAATTCATCAAGACTGGCATAGTTGTTTGACACAAAGGCATCGGTTGGATCATGACGCGCCATAATAGCGCTCAACTCAAACCCTTCTGGCAGCACCATTGGCACATCTTTCATTGAATGCACCGCCAAATCCGCCTCACCTGCCAGCATCCGATCTTCCAGTTCTTTGGTAAATAAACCCTTACCGCCAATTTTTGCTAAAGGCACATCTAAAATCTTATCGCCTTTGGTGCTCATCGGTGCCAATTCAACAACCAGGCCTGGGTGGGCTTTTTCTAATTCCGCTTTGACAAATTCAGCTTGCCATAGCGCAAGCGGGCTTTTACGGGTTGCAATAGTCAGTTTTGTTTTTCTTGTTGTCATGGTTGTTGTCATGGTTGTTGTCATAATGGATTCCTAATCTGTTGCTATTATTTCTTAACCTTACATTTTACTCAAATGTGGCATGGAGTTTTGGTTAAAATACTCATTGGTAGATATTTTAATTATTTTAGAGAAGGTGTATGAAGCCTCGAAAGATAAACTTCAGGAGTGACGAAATGAAAAAACGCATTGCTTTTATTACATTAAGCTTAATGGTAATGTTGGGTGGCATTCAACATAAAGCCCAAGCCAACCTGGAAGAGTTAACCGATTTCCACTGGCTCTCACAACAAGCTCGTGCGGCGAACATCCCGATTATGCTGATGTTTACTGGCCCTCACTGCGAGTTTTGCTCGCAACTTGAACGAACCGTTTTTAACCCAATGATTCGTGGCGGTATGTATGAGGGTTATGCGCTCTATATGCGTAAGGTCAGCGAACTTCATCAAGAAATTCGCTTCAATGCAGACGAGCGCATTACCAAGGGCAATATGATGCGGATGTATCGCGCCGATGTTACTCCTACTGTTATTTTTGTTGACTGGCGCGGCCTTCCCATTGCCGAGCCGATGATTGGCTCAATGGAGGTTCAACTTTATCTTGGGATGGTGCATCAACGCTTAAACAACGCTTACGAGAAACTAGGCAACCCAATGCGCCTGCCGGTTAACCCAGATCAAATGCGCCGCCCATTACAATGATCATTAATGCCCAAAAACGCGGATTATGGCTAGGGCTTGCACTGCTGGTGCTAACAGGCTGCAGTGAACCCTTTGCCCATGCCAATAAACTCCAAGAAATGGATGACTTTCACCAGGTCGCCCAACAAGCCAAAGCCCAAAACATACCGATTATGATTATGTTTACCGCTGAGCATTGCCGGTTCTGCCACCAACTCGAACGTGAAGTGCTTAACCCAATGATTCGGGGCGGCTTATATGAAGGCTATGCGATGATGCTGCGCAAGGTCGATACGGATTTAAACTCACAAATAAAATTTTCTGATAATGAATCCCTTTCAAAACGCAATTTCGCTAGAATGTACCGTGCGCATGTCACGCCCACCGTTATTTTTGTAGATGCCAGCGGCAAGCCGGTAGCCGAACCGCTTGTTGGCACGATGGATGTTCAACTATACGCGGGCTTGATTCACCAACGGTTAAACCAAGCTTACACGCGTATGGAGAATCCAATGCGCCTACCGGTGAGCCCAGATCAAATGCGCCGCCCTTTAGCGCAATTTACCCCAAATTAATTAACGCCAACTTATTAAGGTTTGCTATGACTCAAAACATTAACCAAGAAAAACTCTCCAGCGGGCGCTTTACCGAGTCCACCGACGCTTTTGTTGAAGAATTTACCGCCTCCATTCAATTTGATCACCGAATGTATGCTCAAGATATTCAAGGCTCGATTGCCCATGCACGCATGCTCTATAAAGTCGGCATTTTAGACGCTAAAGAAGAAGACGCGATTATCAAGGGCTTGCAGCATATCCAGCAAGAAATTGAAAACGGCGAAATGCACTGGTCGATTAAGCAAGAAGATATTCACATGAATATCGAATCGCGCCTAACCCAAATGATTGGCGTCACAGGCAAAAAACTCCACACGGGGCGCTCACGTAATGATCAAGTAGCCACCGATATTCGCTTGTATTTGCGTGATGAAATTGACTTTATTTTGACCGAACTCAAACGCTTGCAACAAGGCATTGTTTTGGTTGCCGAACGCGAAGCCGATACGATTATGCCTGGCTTTACCCACTTACAAACGGCGCAACCGGTCACCTTTGGGCACCATATGATGGCCTGGTACGAAATGCTGGTGCGTGATGTCGAGCGTTTAGAAGATTGCCGCAAGCGCGTTAATACCTTGCCGTTAGGTTCAGCCGCCCTTGCGGGCACCACCTACCCAATAGACCGTGAATACACCGCCCAATTACTTGGCTTTGAGCGCATCAGTCAGAACTCCTTAGACGGCGTATCCGATCGTGATTTTGCGATCGAATTCACCGCTTGGGCCGCTACCCTATTGATGCACATGTCGCGTTTTTCCGAAGAACTGGTTCTTTGGTCATCGGCACAATTTCAGTTTATAGATTTACCAGATCGTTTTTGCACCGGCTCATCGATTATGCCGCAAAAGAAAAACCCCGATGTGCCCGAATTGGTGCGTGGTAAATCAGGACGCGTCTATGGTCATTTGATTAGCCTTCTTACACTGATGAAGTCACAACCCCTCGCCTATAACAAAGACAACCAAGAAGACAAAGAACCGTTATTTGATACCGTAGATACAGTTCGCGGTTGTTTACGCGCCTTTGCCGACATGATTCCAGCGATGCAGGTCAAACGCGAGATGACCTATCAAGCCGCTAAGCGCGGTTTTTCCACCGCCACGGATTTAGCCGATTACTTGGTTCGCCAAGGCTTGGCATTTCGTGATGCCCATGAGGTCGTTGGCTTAGCGGTCGCGCATGGCGTGAAAACCGGATTAGACTTGTCAGAAATGTCACTCGAGACCTTACAAGGCTTTAGCGATAAGATTAACCAAGATGTATTTGAAGTATTAACACTTGAAGGTTCCGTGTCGGCACGTAATCACTTAGGTGGTACCGCCCCCGCCCAAGTTAAACAACAAGTGGCCAAAGCCAAGCAGAATTTAAGCTAGGAGCCTGTCGGACTAAAGCCGGTCATTGCGAGGCGCGCAGCGACGCGGCAATCTCTCAAGGGCGTGCACAGTCTGTAAGAGATTGCCACGGCCTTCGGCCTCGCAATGACGCGTGATTTTTTGGCCTCGCAATGACGCACAGCGCGGGAACGAGATAAAGCGTGATAACCTAACCGCCACTTTCGACTGCGCTCCCTCCTCAGCAAAAACTTTTTTTTTCATGGTTTTCATGTAAAATCATAATTATTTTTTATAGCAAAGCAAGGTCTAACCATGTCCAGCGAACACAAAGCCATCCAAAAGCCGATCAAACCCGCGATCAAACCCTTTTGGGTACTGATCGGGGCGTCTGCTGGCGGTTTAGATGCACTTAAAGAGCTATTATCCGGCTTAGACCCTCAATTGCCTGCGATCTATTTAATCGCGCAACACCTTGACCCCAAACACCCCACCATTCTGCGCGATTTGCTAGCGCGAATTACCGACATCCCGGTTGAGCTGGTTGATAAAGACATCACCCCCAAGCCACAAACCATTTACATTATCTCCCCAGGGCATAACGCGCTGATTAAACAAGGTATGATACAGCTCTCGCCAGCGGCTGAAATTGGCCCTAAGCCCTCGATTAATATGCTATTACACAGTGCCGCCGAAGCACTCAATGAAAAAGCCATTGCGGTGATTCTGTCTGGCACAGGCTCCGATGGCGCACAGGGTGTGAGCGCGATTAAAGCGGCTGGCGGCTTGGTGATTGCGCAATCTGAAACCACCGCTAAATATTCGGGCATGCCGAATGCCGCGATTGATACCGGTGCTGTTGATTTAATCCTGCCACCAGACAAAATGGCCGAAGACCTCAAAGGCTATATCGAATCGGCGGGCACGATGTTGCAAAAAATCGCGATTCCCCAAGCAAAAACCACACTGGAATCCATATTTCAAAAACTGCTTGATCAAACCGGCTATGACTTTAGTGGCTATAAACTCAAAACCATCCAACGCCGTATCGCTAGACGCATGGCGGTACACAAACTTAGTGTATTGGATGACTACCTAACACTCATGTCATCTTCAACCCAGGAAATTGAAAGCCTGTTTAAAGACCTGCTTATTTCTGTTACAGATTTTTTCCGCGATACTGAAGCCTTCGATGACCTAGCGATTGTGATTAACGAAATGGTAGAAAAACACCAAGAAGGTGAACAAATTCGCGTTTGGGTGGCGGGATGTGCCGGTGGTGAGGAAGCCTATTCGATATCGATTCTGTTTAATCAAGCAAGAGATCATTTTAAAAAAGCCGTTCAGTTTCAAATATTTGCTACCGATATTGATGAAAGCGCTCTCGCTACCGCGCGCAAAGGTCAGTTTAGCTTATCGCAGATTAAAAACCTCCAACCTGAGCTGCTTAAACGCTACTTCATTGAAAAAGATGGACTTTATACCATTCACAAATCCATTCGAGATAATGTTGTGTTCGCACGCCAAAATCTAGTCATGGACCCGCCGTTTTCACGTTTAGACCTGATTAGTTGCCGCAATGTTTTAATTTATTTCGCTAACGACTTACAACGACAAGTGTTTCAAACCTTTCACTTTGCCCTCAGACCGAGTGGGTATTTATTTCTAGGCAAATCTGAGTCCGCCACCTCCAGCACACCCGATTTATTTGACACCTATCTCAAGCGCGGACATCTTTTTATTAGAAAAAATATCGCACTTTCGCAAAAATTGGATCATGTATCCAGTGCATTGACCGTCGCACGCAGTAAACAGCGACGCGATAAGGGTGTTCCCTTAATGCAGCCGGATAAAACTGGGCTTGTCGGTCTATTGGACTCAATACTGCTGAATGAGATGTTGCCAACGGTGGTTGTGGTTGATGCATCTGGTCAGGTTTTGCATATTCGTGGTGATGTCAGTCGGTATTTAGTTTTCCCACAAGGGCGGATTGATACCAACATCCTCACACTGGTGCGCGATGATATAAAAGTCGATGTACGTGCGCTATTACAAAAAGCCAAGCGCGATGGTAAAGCCTCCACCCAAGCGCTGTTTTACAAACATAAAGATGTTGAAAATGCGCTGTTTATAAATATCAAACAGATTGAGACCAAAGAAACAGGTCTTCAAGAGATTTATCTGATTAATTTTTCGCTGGTCGATTTATCAGAAGCCTTTGTCAGTGGCACTGGACTATTAACGGAAGATGCGGTGGTGAGTAACGACAATCTGCGCCGTGAAGTTGCCATATTTAAAGAACGCCTGCAAACCTCTATTGAAGAGCTAGAGACCACTAACGAGGAACTCCAATCCACTAACGAAGAGATGCAATCAGCTAACGAGGAATTGCAATCAGCCAACGAAGAGCTACAAACGGCGAATGAAGAAATGCAATCGACCAACGAAGAGCTTTCTACCGTTAACCAAGAGCTTGAAGTTAAAACCTATGAGTTAGAACAGGTCAACAATGATCTTGAAAACATGATGTCAAAGATGAATGAAGTGATTGTACTGATCGACAACCGCTTGCGCGTTCAACGCCTCACCAAGCTTGCAAGCGAGGTGTTAGGGATTGGCACAAACATAATAGGACAAACCATCACGACGCTCGGCTTGCAGATTGATATCCCGGCTTTGCGCCAAGAACTGTTAAACGTAATTCAAACCGAACAAGAGGTAACGATTCGGATTCGAAAGGGAGCGGTAATTTATCACTTGCGGATGGTGCCCTATAAATCGGATGCGGTTAAAGTGGTCGGCGTGATGATGTTCTTTGAAAATGCGGTACACCGCTCAAAAATAGACCCGAGCATCGACGGCCACGTCACGTTAAAACATCTTGCCGATCATTTGCCTTTCACCTTAATCAGCATTGATGTCCAAGGGATTATGAGTTTTGTTAGCCCGAAAATCACCGCGCTTTTAGGTTATAACGCTGCAGACCTATTACACAAAAATGTAAAAGTGTTGATGCCAGATCCATACAGTAGCCATCATGATGGCTATTTACAAGATTTTGTTGACGGAAAAACCAAGGGCAATATAGGTCGCTGGCGAGATGTCAGCGCCCTGCATCAAAATGGTGAGCGCCTGCTATTAAAGCTAAGGGTTGAAGACACTTGGATTAATGCCGAACGCCACTTTTTAGGTTATCTATGCTTGCCGGAGCAACTTAATGAACACGACTGATCAAAACCTCTTTATTGAGGAAGACAGCAGTTACCTAGCGCGTGATATTTTGGCGTACCGTGAAGAAAATTCGCGGCTGAATGAGGAGCGTCAATCACTAGAGCAGGTTTTTGCCGCGCTTGAGCAACGCTTTAGCGAGCTTGAAGCCGAGTTAGAACTGCTGCACTTTCAAGAAAACAAGGATATAGCGCAACAACAGCTTATTTTTGAACTCTTCCAGCAAGCACCTATCGCCTTGTGCTTCTTGTCTGACCATGGCGATTTTATTGAACTGAATAAAGCGGCATGCGCGATGTTTAACCTTAGTGCCAAGGAGCTAGTTGGTAAAAACTTCCGCAAATATTTAACCAAAGAAAGTCGCATTCTTTTTATCAAACTTATGCAGCAGCTCCAGCAAACCCAAACACCAAGCACTAGTCTTAAATATGAAAAAATGTTTTGCCTGACCAACGAGCTAAACTTTACAGCCACCGCTCGCCGTATCACATTAAACGATACCCCACGAATACTGTTGGCTTTGAATGAAGTTTCTCTTAACCAGACCACTATTGAATCAATGGGGTTAGCCAACACCATTATTGACCAGATTCGTGAAGGTTTGTTGATCACAGACCAGCAGGGAATCATCATCAAGGTAAACCATGCCTTTACCGAGATTACCGGTTATTCTGAAACGGATGCAATCGGTCAGCGCCCGAGCTTACTTAACTCTGGTCGTCATTCAGATGGCTTTTATCAAGATATGTGGACAGAGATTAACCATCATGGTTGGTGGGCGGGCGAGATTTGGAACAAACGTAAAAGTGGTGAGATTTTTCCAGAGTGGTTACAAATTAGCCGAATTAAAGATGAACTGACAGGCAAACTGTTTTATGCCGCTACCTTCTCGGATATTACTGACCGCAAATATCACCAGAATCAACTCGATCGAATGGCGTTTTATGATAGTTTAACCGGCTTGCCGAATCGAACGCTATTAAGCCAAACACTCGATCTGCGACTATCGCGCATTAAAACAGGGGAACCTTGTCAAGTCGCAGTGATGTTTTTAGACCTTGATAAATTTAAGGATGTCAATGACCACTATGGTCATGCCGAAGGCGATCTTGTATTGCGTGAAGCGACCCAACGCATTGTGTCGCGTATTCGTGAAAATGATATGACGGCACGGATTGGGGGGGATGAATTTGTGCTGGTGCTGACCCGCATTCAAACCCGTCAAGATGCGGAAAAGGTGGCGAAGGAGCTCTTGGACTTGCTCGCCGAACCGTTTATTACCCCTAAAGGCAAGCATCACCTCAGCGCATCGATCGGTATCGCTTTTGCACCCAATGATGGCAAAGAGGTTGAAGACCTCATGCGTCGTGCCGACGCCGCGATGTATGTCGCCAAAAATAATGGACGCAACCACTTTCATGTGTTTAAGCCCGAGCAAGAAGACAAGCTGATCGAGTCGAATGCGATGCTAAAGCTTGTGCGTGAAGCGATTGCAGATCCACAAAAACATATTCAAATGCATTATCAGCCGATTTACCTCTCGCAAAATATCGCTCAACCCGTTCATTATGAAGCGCTGATTCGACTCATTGACCACCAAGGCAAACTGATTTATCCAGGCTTATTTATTGAACTCGCCGAACAACATGGCTTGATTGGATCCTTGGGGATGGCGTTATTTAAAAAGGTCTGTATGGATATCGCGGAAAGCGCGCTTGATGACAATATTAAAGTGGCAGTCAACCTCTCACCCCTGCAGTTTTATATCGAAAACCTTGTGCGACAGCTGGCGCAGATTGCTAACGCCTCTGGATTAAATCTCTCGCGGTTTTATTTTGAAATCACCGAAACCGCCACAATGCACAACCTGCCTTTAATGCTGGATGTGTTAGCGCAACTACGCCAACAAAATGCGAAGATTATGCTGGATGACTTTGGCACAGGCTACGCGTCCTTGTCGATGCTAAAAAACATTCCGGTCAATGTGTTAAAAATTGACCAAGGATTTGTGAAAGAGCTTGGCGACTCCAGTCAAACCGAATCCTTAGTGAAAGCGATGATCGGTATGGCAAAAGCACTCGAGTTAAACACGGTTGCGGAAGGTGTGGAAACTCAAGCGCAAGCCGATTGGTTAATTCAACACGGTGCGGATCATTTGCAAGGTTATCTATTAGGGCGACCTAAGCCGGCATTTTTAACTTAACACACTTGGCGAAACCAGGGCGAGGAGCCTGTCGGACTAAAGCCCATCGCCTTTAGCAAAAGACAAAACTATGACGAACTTAAACCTCAACAACGAAGACTATGAAGTGGCCTTGGTCATCGATCAAGATGATGTGATTCAATCCGTATCCTCCGCTTGGGAGCAGGTCGCTGATAAAGGCGGTGCTAGCGAATCCCTTCAAACTGAAAAAGTGATTGGTCAGCCGCTATCGCAATTTATCCGCAGTGATGCCACCCGCATGTATATTGAAGCCTGTCTTAAAGTATGTCGATTAAAACAACAGGTTATGTCGCGCGAATATCGGTGTGATAGCCCAACACACAAACGGTTTATGGCGTTGCAACTCACGCCATTGGCCGAGGGTGCCGTTGAAATGCGTCACTTTTTACTGCGCGAAGAGCCGTTTGACTATCCTGTCAACTTGGAAGATGTGACACCGAGCGAGCAAACGACAGAAATCAAGCCCTATAGCTATGTACGCTGCAGCATGTGTAACAGTCTAAAAAAGGTGGGGACACAGGACTGGACACTGCCCGAGCACATGGGCAGACAACTGATGGCTAAAACCAAGGTGATTCACAGCGTCTGCCCTGTCTGCCAAAACAAAATTTGGCAGAAACGTTAGTTTATTAAAAAACACACGCAAAAGCAGGATGAAGGCATTAACCCGGGTCTCTCATTAAAATTCAGCCCACTCGTCACCACTCGACTTCGCGCCATGATGAGATGACGTGCTTGATTTAGCTGTCGATGTGCGCGCAATAGGTTTTGTTGTTGCTTGTTGTGTTGTCGTCGGGTTTGGCGTGGGTAAGCCTCTCGCGGCGGACGAGCCTTTTGCATTCGTTTTGAAAAAGCTCATCTGCTGACTCAATAAGCTAGCCTGCTCACGCATACTTTCTGCCGCCGCCGAAGTTTGCTCAACCAATGCCGCATTTTGCTGTATGCCTTGATCAATCGAACTGATGGCGGTTTGCAATTGTTTTACCCCCTCAGACTGTTCTTGTGACGCATGCGAAATTTCAACCGACATCTGTGATGCACGCTCAATTGAACTGGTAATTTCGGTAATCACCTCTCCCGACGCGGTCGCTAGCTTCGTGCCTTGATCAATACGTTCAACGCTTTCGTTAATCAGGCCGGTAATTTCTTTTGCCGCTTCCGCTGACTTTTGTGCCAAGGCACGTACTTCACCGGCCACCACCGCAAAACCTCGACCATGCTCACCCGCACGCGCCGCTTCAACAGCGGCATTTAATGCCAGTAGGTTTGTTTGGAAAGCAATACCATCAATCAGCGTTACGATATCCGCAATTTTGTGACTCGATTGCTGGATCGCGCTCATGGCGTCAATCGTTTGATTCATCACGCTCGAGGCTTGCTTGGCTTTCGCCTCCACCTGCTTTTCGACCGCTGTTGCTTGGGTCGCATTTTGCGCATTATTTTGCACAGCCGCACTAAACTCTTCCATCGTGGCCGAACTTTGCTCAATCGCGGCGGCTTGTTTTTGTACACGATCACTTAAATCCATCGAACCCTGCGCCACTTCCATCGCGGCATGATTAACGGAATCAGCCGCCGATACCGCAATGGACACGATTTCGTTTAAGCGGGTCACCGAACTATTTATCGCATTTTTGAGCACCCCTAGCTGACCCGGGTAATCGGCGGTAATGGTTTTGGTGAGATCACCCTCAGATTGCCCGACCGAAATAGCGGTGATATCCGTAATGGCATCGCTTAACGCTTCCATCGATTCATTAATCATGGTTTTAAGCCTAGCCAGATCGCCCTCTGCTTGCGCCTTCACACGATCATCGAACTGGCCTTGACGCATATTTTCCATCACGCGAATCACCGCGGCAATCGACTGGTTGAGTGACTGCGTAGAGTCGGCGACATTTTGCATCATCAAGCCAAAATCACCGGGTAGTTGGGCATTGACTTGCACACCAAAATCGCCGGCTTTCAGCGCGTTCATTACTTGGCCTAACTGTTGCATAGTTTGGTCTATCGAGTCAGCACTGCCATTAACACCTTGCTGCAATTTAGCTAAATCACCTGCAAACTGTCCATCAATGCGCTGGCTGAAATCGCCTTGGGATAGCGCCCCCACGACTTGATTGGTATTGTTCAAGGCTTTTTGCAAATTAGCCAGCAGGTTATTTAATGCATGCGCCGCTTGACCGACTTCATCTTTCGCCGCATGCTGTAGCTTGATCGAAAAGTCACCTGTGCGATCGACCTTGGTTAAGGTCGATACCATGTCATTCAGTGGACGGGTAATCGCACGCACCATCAGCAAGCCAATCAAGACCGCTAATATCATTGAAATCGCAAGGATGACCCCCATGCTAAGCTTTTTATCGTTTGCAATCTCGACCGCTTCAGCCGCTTGCGCTAAACCGGTTCTTTCGCTTTGCCTGGTGATACTATGAAAGGTTTCACCCATTACATTCGAGATGGGCACCATCCGCTTCACGGTCGCATCATAATCCGCCATTAAACGGTCAAGCTCGGCTTGTGTGTTGGCTTGAACCATTCTGCCAATTAAACCATCGAGCTCACCATAAATATTACGCCAGGCCTGATATTCGCCTTGTAATCGTGCAAAGGTGCGCGCACCTTGTTCAGACTGCTTGGGAATCGCCGCAAAGTGCGCCCAGTATTCATCGACGGTTTGCCATGAGTTAGCACGCGCCGCTTGTATTTTTTGGAGCTCTGATTTTTGAGCCATATCGCCAAAGCGAAAAACACTGATGGTTTGAGCGCGAATATCCATGCGCTCGGTATTAAGAATACCGAGCGCGACCACACTGGGTAGGCGCACCTCGGAGAAGTTTTGCATGCCTGTAGACCAAAGTACAAATCCTCGAATGGCATTAAACCCACTAAAAGCCAATGCAATCAACATCAATACCACAAACAATATTAACTTTGAACGAATCTTTAAATCATTGAACCACGCCATGCTTAACCCTTTTTATTTATTATCAGATCATTATATGATGTACTTCATTTTATAACCAATAGAAATAACTTATTCGCCGCCTTAATTAATTTAATACGTAAACGGTTTTTAACCAGGCCTGGTTAAAAGTATTTACAATGATTGCTTAGAGTAAAGTGTTATTTCTCGTTCCCACGCTGTGCGTGGGAATGCAGACCAGTAGCGCGGATTACCGCTTGCCTTGATGCCGTAGGAGTCTGATCAGTTGGTATGCATTCCCACTGAGGACAGTGGGAACGAGAAACTGAAAAAAAGTGCTGGGGAATCAATAAGCAAGCGTGGGCGCGTGAACTTTATAAATCGGGGAAAGCGAAGCTAAATATCCATGTTAACTTAATGGCAGTGGTGCACAAGGTTTGAAAAAATAGATAGTAGCGCTATAGTAACCAAGGGAAGGGTTAAGCTTGCATACATTAAATAGATATACACGGTATCTCACATAAAGATGTGAGATACCGTGCAATTAGACAAAATTAAAATTCAGACCATTCTTCTGCGTTTTTTTGCGTTGATCTTTGTGACGAGCCTGACGAACCAGTCTTAGGCAGCGCTTTTGGGCGCGATGCAGCAAGTTGTTTTGGCTTTGCCTGATTTGCCAACCTTGGCGCACCATTAGTTTTGAAAAAGCCCATCCGATCTTTAAGCAGTTCAGATTGTTCTCGCATGCTTTCAGCCGCCGCTGAAGTTTCCTCAACTAATGCTGCATTTTGCTGAGTGCCTTGATCAATTTGTGCCAGCGCATCTTGCAATTGTTTTACGCCCTCTGCTTGTTCGGCCGACGCTTGTGAAATTTGTGAGGACATTTTGGATACCTCTTCAATGGACTCAGCAATTTCATTGATCGCGGTGCCTGACTCTGTTGCTAGCTTTGTACCCTGGTCAATACGGGCTACGCTTTCGTTAATTAAGCCACTTATCTCTTTCGCCGCTTCGGCTGATTTTTGCGCTAAGGCACGCACTTCACCGGCTACCACGGCAAACCCACGACCATGGTCGCCGGCTCGGGCGGCTTCAACCGCCGCGTTCAACGCTAATAGATTGGTTTGGAACGCGATGCCGTCAATTAAACTGACGATTTCTGAGATTTTGTGACTAGACTCTTGAATGGCGCTCATCGCAACAATGGTCTGCTCCATGACTTTAGCCGCTTGTTGCGCTTTTAACTCAACCCGGTGCTCTACTTTCGACTCTTCTTTGGCGTTTGAGGCATTGTTTTGCACCGCGGCACTAAACTCCTCCATCGTGGCGGAGCTCTGCTCAATCGCGGCGGCTTGTTGCTGCACACGATCACTTAAATCCATTGAGCCTTGAGCGACTTCTAATGCGGAATGACTCACTGCTTCTGCCGCACCGATAGCAATCGAGACCGTTTCATTTAGGCTTTCGACTGAACGATTGACAGCTTGTTTCAGTACACCTAGTTGCCCTGGATAGTCGGCGGTGATATTTTGCGTTAAATCGCCATTCGACAGCGCAACGGTGATATCCGTAATGTCTTCAATCGCCGCACCTAAGGATTCCATTGAGCTATTCACTCGGGTTTTTAAGGTATCAAGCTCGCCGCGTAGGTGGATATGCAGCCTCTCGTTAAACTCGCCCTGCTGTAGTTTTGACATAACATTGTTAATACCGCTAATGGCTTGCTCCATCGCCTTCATCGAATCCGATGCCTGCATCATCATTCGCTTGTATTCGCCTTCTCCCTGTGCATCAAGCTTAACAGAGAAATCACCATCATAGAGTGACTGCATGACTTGAGAAAGCGCGGCCATGGTGGTGGCAATACTTTGCGCACTGTCATTGACGCCGGATTTTAGCTCACCAAGGTCACCTTGAAACTGACCATTGATACGCTTTGAAAAATCACCCTTAGCCAGCGCACCTACCACGTCATTGGTTTCTTTAAATACTTGCTGTAGACTAGCCATCAGCGTGTTGAGTGCCGTGGCGGCCACGCCGACTTCGTCACGCGATTGGTAATTAATTCGCTTACTAAAATCACCGTTACGACCAATAAATTCCAGCGTATCGGTCATCTGTTTCAGCGGGCGAGATACGGCACGAATCGTTAGCATGGATACTAAAATGGATAAAATAATCGAGAACAGCAACACTATGGCTAGTAACATTTCAGACGCGAGTGCTGTGGCTGTTGCCTCTTCGGCTGACAATTGGGTAACGCGGATATTGTTTTCTGTTAAAGCATCAAACGTCGCACCCATCCTATCGGAAATAGGCACCATTCTCGCTACCGTTTCACGGTATTCACGCATTAAGCGGTCATGCTGAGCCGGGCTGCTATTTTGTGCCATTTGGCTAATCAATCTGTCAAGATCAACATAAATGCCACGCCAAGCCTGGTATTCATTTTGTAACCGTGCAAAGGTTTCACGCCCTCGCTCAGTTTGTCGAGGAAGCGCCGCAAACACTGTCCAATATTGGTCAACAACTTGCCAAGATCGTTGGCGCTCTTGCATTAGGCTATTCATTGCTGACTGTGCGGCATAATTACCTTCATACTGCAAAACGGATACTGTCTGAGCACGGATGGCCATACGTTCTGTATTCAGCGCACCCAAAGCAACCAGGCCGGGTACACGCACATCCGCTACGTTTTGCATATTTTGCCCCCACTCATTTAAGCCGCGATAACCAACAATACCACTTATTGTTAGCGCAGCAATCAATAAGGCGACCAGCATAATCAGTTTGTTTTTTATCTTTAAATTGTTAAACCATTCCATCGTTCGTTCCTTTGTCGTGTTATTGATAACGCATCCTCTGTAATGCGTACACTTACTGGCGCTATCCTCTAGCCAGGAAAACCGTTTGAAGTAAAAAAGTCTGGTTTGAGACCGTTTTGCCGCCGACTGGATTAGCCCAACAGAATTCTAGACACTAAAGCAATTAAAAAAATCACTTATTCGCACCCATCTTAACGCAAAAAAAAAGCCTGTTTAAACAGGCTTTTTTAGTTTACAAAACCAATTAGTGCTTAGCGCCATTCGGCTTAAAGGCTTGTACTTCGTGGAAAATGCCTTGATTAGCCAATAAATCAATATTCAAAATAATGACCATAATTTTTTCTAAGGTTGCAAGTCCACGAACATATTCTTCACTTACCCGGTTACCTTCACCAAAAGCAGGCGCACCCTGTAGTTCTTCAAGATTAACATCATGCACGTCTGACACGCCATCAACCACCAGTCCGATTGTTTTCTGCACTGAGTGGTCTGCACCTTCTGCATGGTGGTTAACGTGTGTAATAATCACCACCGTGCTTTCATCGTATTTAATCTCACCAATATTAAAACGCTCGCGCATATCAACAATCGGTACCACTGCGCCTCGCATGTTGATCACACCCTTGACATAGCTAGGCATATTCGGCAGGTTGGTTGGTTGCTCCCAACCGCGAATTTCTTGCACTCTCAAAATATCAATACCATAGGTTTCAGCACCCAAAATAAACGTCAGGTACTGATCTTGATCCGCATGCAAACGAATATTTGAGGTATTTTCTTTACTATCTTGTGCTTTAGCGTCCATTAGAATTCACTCCACTCATCAGAAGCATTCATTCTAGCCGATTTTGGTGAGGGTAAACCAGCGGTTTTTTGAGTTTTTGTTGTAACGGGTTTCGCCGCCGGTTTGGATAATCCGACAGGTGCTTGACGTGATGCGCGACCTGCTCCTGTCGTCCCGGTTTTAAAGAACGCCATATCGTCACTTAAAATCTTCGCTTGCTCACTCATGCTTTCTGCCGCCGCCGAGGTTTGCTCGACTAGCGCGGCATTTTGTTGGGTAACCTGGTCAATACTGGTGATCGCCTTATGAACTTGGCTTACACCTTCTGCCTGCTCATTTGAAGCCTGCGCGATTTGGGCAATCATTTGCGCCACCTCTTTGATGGAGCCGGTAATCGCGCCTAACATTTTGCCTGACTCATCAGCCAGTTTAGTTCCCTGGTCTATTCGACCCACACTTTCGCTAATCAGCGTGGATATTTGCTTCGCCGCTTCGGCTGACTTCTGTGCGAGCGCGCGGACTTCACCCGCCACCACCGCGAACCCACGTCCATGATCGCCTGCGCGCGCGGCTTCTACCGCTGCGTTAAGTGCAAGCAGGTTGGTTTGGAAGGCAATGCCGTCAATTAAACTGACAATATCAGCAATCTTATGACTCGATTCTTGAATCGCGTTCATCGCTTCTATCGTTTGCTGCATGACCTCGGTGCCTTTGGTGGCTTTGCTTTCCACTTCACGGGCGACTTGGGTTGCGTTTTGCGCATTTTGGGTGTTGTTTTGTACGGCGGTGTTCATTTGATCCATGGTGGCCGAGGTTTGCTCCAGTGCCGCCGCTTGTTCTTGCACCCGCTGGCTCAAATCTAGCGCACCGGTTGAGACTTCACCGGATGCCGAGCTAACTATTGAAGAGGCTTCAACCGCTTTAGACACCACTTCAATAAGACGTTCAGCCGTTTGGTTAACCGCTTCGGTGAGGATCCGTAACTCGCCATGATATTCGCCCGCAATGTGCTGGGTTAAGTCGCCGTTTGACTGTGCCACAATCACTTTGGTGATGTCACCGATTGCGGTTTCTAACGAGGTCATCGATTGATTTATGTTTTCTTTCATCTCGGCCAGCTTGCCTTGCGCACTTGCGTTTACACGATGCTGGAATTTGCCCTCGTTCATGTAAGTCATCACACTATCAATATCTTCAATTACTTGGTTAATGCTATCGAGCGCACTTCCAACCTGGTCACGGAACGCTTGCGGTACACGCTCGTCCATCTTGAGATCAAAACGCCCTTGATGCAAACCTTGCATCACTTTGCCCAGCTCACCCATCATAAACTCAACCTGCTCGGCAGAGGCATTCACGCCTTCTTTTAGTTTATTAAAGTCACCGTTATAATCTTTTTGAACTCGCTGCGTATAGTCACTTTGGGCAATAGCACCCACAACCCGATTAACCCCATTAATCGCACTGGACATGGTATCCATTAAGGCGTTGAAACTAGAGGCGGCTTGCCCGACTTCATCCATGCGTTCAACTTTTATCCGCGCGCTGAGATCACCTTGCGATTGAACATGGTTGGATACACGCACCAATTCATTTAATGGACGCGTCACAGCGCTAATCGTCTGTATAGAAAAATAAATCGCAACGGCAAAAATCAAAATCGACAGAATAATTGCCAGCTTCAAGGTGCGTTGATAAGTCACTTCGCTTGAGTCATTAAGCTCCGCCGCGACCCGTAGTTGCAAATCAACCAGGTCAGCAATCGCATCCGATATGGGATCAATCACGGGGTAAAGCTGATTAATACTGAACGCCGTAATGCCTTGCATGTCACGTGCTTTGACTAAACGTTCTAGTGCGTCCACCGCACGGTCAGCCGGCTGCATCAGGGTTTGGGCTTTTTGCGCAAGCTGGGCTTCTTCGGCTGTCAGTGTCGTAGCCATATACCCCTGCCAGAGCTGACGAATTTCACGTTTAGCCTGTGCGATATTGGTTTCGGCTTCTTGCCAACCTATGTTACCATTGCGCAATTTATGATTGGTATCCACAATGTTGACCGCATAGGAATCTGCAATATCTTTTAGCACCTGCAAAGGAGCCACTCGGTCATCGTAGAGGGCATGAAGGTTATCATTATTCGCTTTCATATTGGCGAGCCCAACAATAATCGCAACCAATGAAAAAACCAGCAAACCCACCACTAGAAACGTAATTCTATTTTTTACTGTCATTTACCTTATCCTCATTTTCATTTTTTTTATTTAGTGCTTCATTCGCACGGTATAATAATGCCACACTTCCTAACTATTTGCACTCTCTCTTATCACGGCTGTGGCGTAGGATCCAGGACGCAAGCCAAAGCGAATTTGAATGGCATCCTTTGCCACCCATTCCCAACACATTGCCTGAGGTAAAACCCGTGTTGCACGGCGGTCTTGTTTTAAACCCATTTCCGCTAAGGCACTCAACCAGGCCTGGTTAGGATGAAGCACAGATTGTTCTAGCTGTTGTGTGTGATGCTGACTCGGTAGGTCGCCTGCGCCCACCATCGCGGCGGTGGGGTGAATATCTAATTCGATCACGCGCTGCGCCAGGTCGGCGGAACCGTCATCGACAAACCATTTATCTGAGCCTTCGAGCTGAAACACATCACCTGCCAATGCACTATTCCAACAACCTTGTTCGACTCTTTTTGCGACAATTAGGTTAAACAAATATGAACGAGCGGCGGAGATATAGAGGCTGCGCTGAGCGGGTTTAAGTCGTGTCAACTCGCCATCAAACAAACGCTGCGCCATCACTAGGTTGTTTTCGTTGCGGCCAAAACGTTGCACGCCAAAATAATTGGGCACCCCTTGTTGTTGAATTTGTTTGAGGCGAGTTTCAAGTTCGTCCTTATCACCGCTTATCTCGCGTAAGGTAAGGATAAAACGATTGCCACTGAGCCCACCGGTTTGCAGCTTGCGCTGATGGCGGGTGGTTTTGAGAATGCGCATTGAATCAAACTTGAAACTTTGAAGATCAGGATCAGCCTTGCCGGGTAAATACAAGCTAAACCATTGACGTGTCACAGCGTGGCGATCTTTTAAACCCGCATAGCCAATATCACGCAGCTTTATCCCTGCCCATTTGGCCAGTTGCTGCGCGACCCAGTCAGTGTTTTCGCCGTCTTTTTCAAGCCACAGCCACAGGTGCTCACCTTCACCACTAAGCTCAAACGCAATCTGCTCTTCTACTATAAAATCTTGGTTTTGGCTTTTGAGTTTGGCGCTGATATTCGGTTTGCCATAGGCATAAGGAAGGCGAGTGCAATGCATGATTTTTTTCCAAAAAAAAGGCCCGGTTTGCAACCAGGCCTGGTTATAAAAAACGAGCGATTTTAAAATCTTAAGCTTGCTGTTGAATACCGGCAATTAACCAATTGCCTTCGCCAGCCGCTAGACGACGGATATGCCAAATTTCGTTAAACGCGTGTGACTCGGCATCACGCTCTTCTTTAATAAAACCACTGAAACGGATGCTGACAATAAAATAGTCGCCTTCAAAAGACTGGTCAGCTAACTCACTGTAAAGTGTGTCGATTTCGGTGTGGTTTTCCCCTGGCACCATATCGTGCATCAGTGTTTGTATCTCCGCGAATAGTTCAGGCGTGCAGTAGCTTTCAATCTCACTCGCATCCGCCTGACCCCATGCTTTTTGCACCGCCACAAAATGTTGTTTCGCGCCTTCCACAAAGGTGTCGGCATTAAACCAGCTGGGCGATTCGACATTATGCAAAGCATTAATGCCTAGCCCTGAACCAATAATTGAGCCACCGCTGTTTGGGTTGTAGCTGGGTTGTGGTTGTGGTGAGAAATCTTGTTCGGGTGCTTGGCGATAAGCGTTAGATTCGTTTGAATCCATCGGCTGGCGAACAGCACCTGCGGGTTGCATCGACCCTTGTCCGGCTTGGCGGCTACGGAAATGCCTGAATAACATAAACGCACCCAATGCCAACAAACCAAACAGGAGAATGTCCATGAACTGCAAGCCATCAAAACCATCACCAAACAACATCGCCGCTAATAGGCCGCCCGCCGCTAAACCGGCCAATGGACCTAACCAGCGTGATGCACCGGATGCCGCCGGTGCCGCTTGCTGCCCAGGTGCGGCTTGTTGTTGCTGTGCTGGCTGTTGACGCTGAGCGGGTTGCTGGCGCTGTTGGGAGGGCATAGAATGCTGTTTACCAAAGCTGCCACCACCCCCAAAACGCTTGGCTTCAGCAGGCTGTGGCATTAATAACGCAAACGTCAGCATAAAAGCGCTGAACGAAAGTAAAAGAGTTTTTACTGATTTCATTGTGGGATCTCCATGTTAATGAACACTGTGATTGTAGCGATAAAATTGTTTTATAACAACTAGGGGACTGTCGGACTAAAGCCAATCGGCTGCAAAAAAGCTGGATTTGGCCATTTTTTGCTCACTTCCTCGTCAAATAGCTCGCTATTCTCCTCGGAATTGAATAAAAACTGACTCAATCGAAGAAAGCGAAGCTAAACCAGACTTTTTTCGCTTCGACCGGTTTAGTCCGACAGGCTCCTAGGCCTAGCCACACTTTCAAATTTAATGCATCTGGGCTATAGTTAACTTTTAAGGTTTGCGTACTCGTGCGGATTTTTATTTTAGGAGTTGATTGCAAGATATGCCTGGTACCCATTATGACAATGACCATAGCTTTATTGAAGCACTGCCTTTTGACTACAAAAACAGGGCTTATTTAATCATTCGCTCTGATTCTTTAGAACAAATGCTCATTAATTTCAATAGCGAGGATTCGCCGGTTTTTGATGATCTACATAAGGATACGCGTGATGTTAACTTAATTAAACGAACCATTAGCGCATGCTTGGTTGCGAAAATATCCTCATTTGAGCCCACGCTATTTATTAATGAACAACAATATAAATTCTTGATGTCCACTCTACTTTATCACTTGCAATTTTTACTGGCTTTAAATAACAAACAATACCCTACCCTCTCAAGTCTTTACCCCTTTTTAAAAATAAAACATGAGCACACTTATCAATGGATTCTAAAAATAAAGGCTATTTTCGAGAAGAAGGAAGTGCACTTTGATTAGACCACGCCGATTTAACTCTCGCCGCTTTTACCGCTATGAAGGCGAGTTCCGTCATCACTTTATTCGCATCGGCAACCACGAAACAAAAGACGATTTACCGGGTGACATCTACAGCTCAGGGATTCAACATTTTACCCGCATCATGAATGAGCGACTGGATAAGGTCTCAAGAGTTTATACAAAAAATCTTGAGGAATCATTGCTTGAAAAACACCCTGATGCGTTTGAAATGTTCATGACAATTTTGACAAATATTGAGGCATTACGTGATTTATTAAATAAGATTTCACTGGGCAAGATTCGGATGAGCGAGTCGATACGTTTCATTCAAGACATATTAAACACCCCAATTAACTATGAGGTTTTACGCGCAAATGCAAGGACGTCTGCAATTGTAGGCAACTTTGAAGAAAAAATTACACAACTACTCAATGCCGTATTGACGCTGCTTAAAAAATCAACACCTCATGAAATCTATCAAGGCGGATTTTTAGAAAAGCTACAAATTGACCACGACATCCGTGGCTACATTGACAAGCTAAAAACCAAAGAGGTCAAGTTTCTGCGCGCGCTGGTCAGTCTGTACCACTATATTGCCCTGCTGGAAAAAATTTACAACCACATTGCCAACTCTAGCTTCATCATCGTTTTTCCAGAGTACTGGGAGGAAAACTATGTCAACATTAGCTGTGGTGGCATTGGGATTTACACCGATTACCTAGTTAAGAAGAACGATATACTTGAAGTATTTTTACGCTTCAACATCTCAACCGATCCGCGGCATGAGTTTTATGAAATTATTCATCAGCGCGCTAAAGTCTTAAGGGTAGAAGAAAACAAGGCGCGTGGCCAGTATCTACTCGCGTGCCAGTTTATGCTTTGTCCAAGAAAAACCATGGACCTGATTAGTAACTCAATACAAGCCAAAGAAGTCATCCACGCTTACAATGCGGTCGAACTTATTGGCTCTGATATGGACTTTACTTCTAGCTAATCTTAATCCTCTAAAATAATGGTCATTTGGCGGGTAAAGGTTTGACCGCCCTGCTGCTGGGTAAAGGTTAACGTAACCTCGTTAAAGTCAACGTCAGGCATGGTGACGCGGTAAGTTTGCGAATCAATCGCTACCATGTCGACTTGTGGGGTCTGCTGCCCTTTAAAGAAACTCACATTATGTCCATAGTTTGTTTTGGTAACAGCACAGTTTTCTGGCGGTACATAGATATAAAAGGTTTCGCCGTTTTTGCGGGTTTGGCTGACGCTGCTGGTTTCCAAACGATAGGGCGTTTGCGCTAGGTTCGGGGTGCTAAATGACCACTGCCAGGTGTTTGTCACGCCACCGTATTGATAATCGAGTTTGGCGGTGTAGGTCTCGCCCCATTCAAGGCGCTGCTCAGGGAAGGCGGCGAACCACTTTTTGGTGTCGGTCTTCCAATTATTTGCATTAGGATCAGGTTGTGTTGTCTCATTCGACAGTATTCTAACCAAGGGTTGCGCTTGCCCCTGACTGTCTTTGAGCACAAAGCTGTCGGTTAATAAGGTGTAGTCCTCCAGATAGGCTGGGTTAATTTGCACCGATACGGGGTTACCCGATACCGAACACTCTGGCAATGGGTCAGGGTCTTCTTCGTAGAAAACGGGCGGTACAATCATCCCCGGTGCTGGCCAAACTACAAATTCATTGCTTTTCGCTCGGACATTCGCTAAGGCTAGATTATAACTCTCCACCGATACTCGATTAGTATTCGGGCAGGTGTAATATGAGCCAGATGTGATGGTTTCACCGGCTGTGCATAGGATTTCTAATGCCATCAAACCTGATTTAGTAGTGAGCACACCCCATACCGAATCATTTTCTTTATCGGGCACCGGCTGCACTTTAAAGCCAAAGCCGATTTCATCACGGTCAAAATCTAACAAACTCATGCGATGATAAATCGCGGTCATTAAGTCGTCGATCAGTTCGTTAGCAGTGTCTTTATTATAACTAATATTTTCCGATACCGCCCAACTGTCATAATCAGCGGCTTTAGCTCTATCACTAGGTTTTGCGCCAGTAAACCAACGCGAGGTGGTGCGGGTTTGATCGTGACCCATGACATTTTCATTGAGCTGATAATCAGTATGCCCCATCGCCGCCGTCGCTAACACGCTGTTTTCAGTGTAATGGGTTAAACCGGCATAACCCCGCAAACTATTGAGATAATCCAATGGCGTGGTGGTAATCGGGTTATAAGAATCTATCGAGTTATCCAATACCGGATCGTTAGAGGAATCAGAATTACACGCAACTAAAAACAGCGCGCCCAATACAATAATAAATATCTTAAACCTATTCACCCGGCTCTCCCAATGCATTACGCACGCTTAGCTATTTTGCATAATATAGGCTTTTAGGCCTTCGAGCGGCACATCCAGCTGTTCCGCCGCCTGCTCAACAGTCAGGTTCCAGTTTTTCATCGCCTTAACAGCCGTTTTGTACTGTCCTTCCTGACGCCCTTCCTGACGCCCTTCTTGACGCCCTTCTTGACGGCCTTTTTCAATACCCCGTTCTACGCCGATCATGTAGCTTGGGAATTTTTCTATAGGGAAATCTCTTAACATATTCTCTACCTCTTTGAGTGTCTGTTCTAAATGTCGGTTTTCGGATAGTTTTTCGAGCATCAGCATGTAGCGCCCAAGCCCTGCTTCATCTTCTCCCGTAAGATGATTAAGTCGCTGAACAATATAACTGAGCACTTCACGCTCATCACGCCCTTTAAAATCACAAAGGATACTAAGCACCAATGCATCCGGTGTATCGAGATTTAACAGGGTTTCGCAGTCTATGTCATGCATATCGATAATTTTGTAATGGTATTCAAGCTTTGTGTCTTCAGTATGCTGATTTATTTGGTTTTTCATCCGCAATTTAGCTTTGCCAATGTAGATCAGATATTGATGAATAGGAAGCTTAGGGTATGTCATTTGAATATCCATTCGATAACGTAGCATGCGATACTGCATCTGCGGCTGGTTATCGTTTTGGATTTCTATATGAAGTAGCGATTCTTGGTCTTTAATTTTGCAACGCACAACCGTATCGGCATCGCGCAACTCAATGCGATGCAACTCTTGTTGTACAAACTCACAGTCGGTAATGGGCAACTTTAACAAATAAAGTGCAATGTCCTCTGTAATCGCTTGGATGATTTCTTTGCTAATAATATCTTTTTTCATAATGCCATATTAGCATAACTAAACACCGAATAGTGTGCGGTGTTTATCTACCCAGCGATTCAAATAAGGCACCTAATAGGTCTTGGTCTGACAGGACCACGGGGTTGCCTAACATGCTACCCGCGCGACATTGGTCTATTACTGGCCCTAAATTGGTTTTTGTCAAACCAAAATCCGCCAGACCTTGCGGCACATACTGTTGCACAAGATGGTCAATATGACTGATTAATGCATTCGCTTCAGACTTGCCCGTCAGCAAGGCCGCAACCTGCTTGTATTTTGCCAGCGTTTTTTGGGCATGAGCCGCATCTGAATCCGGCAAGGCTTGAATGTTCATTCGTGTTATCGGCGCAAGCAAGCGGGCGCAGACTAATCCGTGTGGCGCTTCAAAGTAGGCACCAACCGGGCCGGCCAGCCCATGCACCGCCCCTAAGCCGGCATTCGCCAGTGTCATGCCTGAAAAACTTGCCGCCAACATCAGTCGGCTATAACCTTGTTGCTGACGCGCTTGATCGTCTGACTCCAGCAGCGCAAACGCACCATTAAATAGCTGAATGCCTTGCCATGCGAGCGCATCGGTCATCGGATTGGCTTTCAGGGTGACATAAGATTCAAGCAATTGGGTAAAGGCATCCATCGCGGTTGGATAAAGCACCGATTTTGGGCAAGAAACTAACAGCGAGGGATCCAACCAGGCCTGGTTGGCGAGCAGTCGGTCATCACGAAAAGATTTTTTGAATTCACCATGACGCGATATCACCGCGTTTTTAGTGGTTTCTGAACCTGTTCCCGCTGTAGTAGGTATCGCCCAAAAGGGCACGGGCTGAGTTTGCAGTTTGCGCCCGCAGCCCACACCTTCGAGGTAATCCACTACGGAATGACGCTCAGGTAATAGGCCCGCTATCGCTTTAGCGGCATCCAATACACTGCCGCCGCCAAAACCAATCACCAGCTCAATATCTTGTGGTGCTTCCTTAACAATCTGATCGATCAGGTCGGGTGAAGGTTCACCTTGCACCACACAGCGCAGGACGTTGCGCTGCGCTAATACCTTTGCTAATCGTGAGTCAACATAGTGTTGGTTCACATAGCCGCTAGACACCAGCAAAATGGATTGCTGGCTCGCCGCCAGGATCGCATCAGAAAGTTTAGTTTGCGTGACTTGCCAACCAAATTCAATCGCCGGCATTTGAGCAAAGTTAAATGGAGGTATCATGTGTTTAAAAACTCAACTCAATGCCAATGTGTACACCCTTGTCAAAATGAATATCAGAAACATTCTCCATTTTGATTTTTAACTGGCGATAACCAACATATCCAGTCATGCTACGCATCAATCGAGCACTATAGCGCAAATCTAACTCTACAAGTGAGTCACCATCACCCGTTGTAAGGACTTTAGGACTATATAGATAACCGGCGGTTATCGCGGTCGGAATCGTCGTGGGCATCCAGTAACTAGCCTGTATACCCAGTAACACACCAAGTGCATCAATGCCTGAATCCATTGTCAGATAGGCTAGTTTGGCTTTAATTCCAATATCGGTATTAGGGTCTAACAGACCTTTACCTTTATAAAGCACACTCGCATCTAGCGCGTAATTTTTATCATCATCAAACTGAAAACCTGCATCTAGCCGATAAATATCTCGCACCCACTCCGTTTCGGTAAAAAGGCTTAACTTTGCCGTTTCATCAGCCAACTGCAACCCAAACCCAGGACGCTCGGCAATCGCATACCCCGAGAACAACCCGGCTAACCCAAAGGTACAAACTTGTACTAGCTTTTTCATTGCTTCCCCTTTTATTATTTTGCTATTTTTTATGTGATTCAATAAACTGTTTTATGGAATCACCCTTTTCACCCAAGTCTTCAACCGTCTGCTCGGTAGTGGATAGGGCTTTAGAAGCCCAATCACGTGCACTAAACCAATCAAACATAATCGCAGATGCAACAAACGCGATCAACAAGCCGATAAACATAATGCGTCCGATCATTTTCATCCCTTTTTAAAAGCGCTGGATACGCTGCATTTTTTCAATTTTATTTTCGGCTTGCCAAACAGGTATCGCTTGACCTACCGCACTCAACTGCCAGCGCAGCGCATACAGGCTTCTGCGCTCGCTGTCGGTTTGGGTTAACTGACGTGTAATACGCAGGGTCATCACAAAATCAGCCGCTGAGTCCTTTTCCACCAGCATAACTTGTTTGCTTGCCAACAAAGCTTGCTGCAGACTACGCTGCGCTGCCACCAAATCGATCGCTTCTTGCGTTTGATTATCAATAGGCTGCACATAAATGGCTGGCAAACGATGATGTTGTGTTACAAAATCCCTGTGCCAAGGATACACCCACATATCCTCGACCAAGGGCGGCGTTATTTGGTCAAAATCATGCCGCTCCAAACCCGGTGCCTCATCAAAACCGGTTTGAGGACTTAAAGGCACCACTGTTTTTTGCGCACATCCGACTAGCAAAATCAGCGCTGCAATTGAAAAAAGCCACTTCATACCCTACTCTCCTCATTGGTTAATCATCAGGTTAAATTATCGGCTTATGTGTTAAAAACTTGAGTACTAGCCGCGCTGCCAATGGCGAACAGCAAAACGGGCGGGATGGCTCGCCGCATAGAGTTTAGCGCTCAAGGGCGGCGGCTTGCCCACTAGCTGAGCGCTAATGAGCTCGGCGGCTAAAAACACCGACATCAAGCCACGCGCACCGTGACCATTGCTAACATATAAACCCGGCTGATAAACCACGGGTGGAAAACGATACGGCGTGTGACTGGACGACGCAGAAAAATACTGCCTCATCATCCAATCAAAATCGGGCTGCGCACCGATAATTGGCAAATGATCTGGCGTGGTAGGGCGAAAACTCACGCGCCCCAGCGCCCCTTTAGTCGTTGAACACAACCAATCTGGCAAACTGGCTTGCACCATGGCTCTGTTTTGTTGATCGGCTTGTTCGGATGATTCAGGCGACAAGTCCGGTGCCTCAAAGGTAGCACCGGTGACCGCATAGCCCTTTGGGGCGGGGGCGGAGTACCCCTGATGGGCGACCGCACACTTTAAAACCCAGGCCTGGTGCTCAGGCTTAAGCGATGTAACTTGGCCTTTTACAGGACGAATCGGCAAACTAAACACCTCATTTAACCCGGAAATGGCGCCGGTTGCCACGACCAGCACATCCGCCTGCCAGCCACGATTTGGGGTACTTATCAACCAGGCCTGGTTGCGCTTATCGTACTCGGCGGCCAAAACCGGACAGGCATACTTAACACTTACCCCCGAGTGGGCTAAACAATATTTTACAATGGAGGGCGGATTCAGCCAGCCCGCATTGGGAAAAAACAAGCCTGATTGCGCCGTCTTCCCGCCTAGTTTTTGACTCGCTTGCGCGGCATCACACCAGTGTGCCAGTCCACTCAAATGCGCAACACGCTGGACGGCTTGCTGCATCCGCTGCCGATTTTTTTCATCCACCGCCAAATGCATTAGACCGGATAGCTCACCGCTTATCTGACCCGTTGCAAGCCGAGGCTGAACAAAAGCCAAGCTCGCCTGCAAGCCTTGTGCATACCATTGACTGCGCAGATTCCAATCGGCTGTCACCAGAGGATGCAATGCGCCCGCCAGATTGCCCGACGCCCCTTGAGCCATGCTATGGGCTTGCTCCAACACCTGCACCTGCAAGCCGAGCTGGGCAAGCTGATAAGCAGCGCTCGCCCCGGCCAAGCCCGCACCAATAACTATCGCGGTTTTGGGTTCGCGCCCGGTTTGCTGAAAAAATGACGCCGGCGGTTCGTACCAAGGTGTTTTCGATTTGTACCATTGTGTTTGTTGCAAAATAACCACGCTTTAAAAAGAATAAGTGTAACGGACTTATTTTAACTCGGTTTGCATAGGGTTTAGGTTAAAATAATAGCTATTATAAATTAAACACATTGGTCAAATAAAAATGAAAAAAACAGCATACGGACTCATTGCTTTACTCACTGCAGGTTCAGCACATGCTGAGCTTTTAGGTGCCGGTGTTGGTGGCGGTATTTGGCATTCTGGACCCACTGGCACTGTTACCACATCAGGGTCAACATTTAACCTTGAAAAGGATGCCGGATTAAGCGCAAAAAACAACAACTATTTGTGGGCGTACTTTAATCATCCGCTACCATTGGTGCCAAACTTTCGTGCCGAATTTACGTCAACATCGACCACTGGTACAGGAACCGTATCCAGTTTTTCAGGCACAACACTATCGGGTAAAACGCAAACCAACTTAGATTTAGACCAAACGGATTTCCTTCTTTACTGGGGCTTGCCTTTACCCTTTATCCGTTTTAACTATGGTTTTGGTGCCAAGGATTTTAAAGGGGAGTTATCTGTCAAATCAGATACGGCTTCACCCACACCATCAAACCTCAACGCTACCCTACCCGTTGGCTATCTGGGCGCGGATTTTAGCTTGCCTATGCTACCCCTAACGCTCAGCGCCAACACCAAAACCCTTGGCTCGCGTTTTAACGATACGAGCTTTAAAGCGCGTTATGACATTATCGGATTTGGCTTAAAACTCGGTGCCGAAGCGGGTTATCGCACAATTAACCTGGATTCAAGCGACCTATCTAATCTTAATGTCGACTTAAGCTACGGCGGTGTGTTTGCGGGCGTCACGCTGGTTTTCTAATTTCGTTTGATGCCGTTTCTACAGGCGATCCAACAACTCAAAGCTCACCTGCTTGCCGCGCGCCACCGTCATTGTGTGGTGTTGAGCGGCGAGATGGATTGGCGGCTTTTACAACTTCGTCTAGCTGAACCGCAATCTGGCGTTTGGCTAGGCGAAACCAGCCTGATTGACAAGCTTAACCCCCTCGCCCCCAATCAACTGCGCCACCAGCTAGGTCAAGAAATCCCTTGCGCCGTATTTTGTGCCGAAGACGGCATAGAGGCCGATGCCCTAGGCATTATCAGCGGCATGATTCAAGCAGGTGGTATTTTATGGATTTTAATCCCGCCCGTTCAACAATGGCTAACACAGCCCAATCCCGCTGATGCACGTTTTTTAAGCTATCCTCACTCGCTCAGTGCCACTAAACGGAGATTTAATCAGCTACTCTACACCACCCTGAAAACCCATGCCATTTGGTTTGAACAGCATCAAGCGGCTCCCAAAACCCCTCGCCCATTAACATGCCAAACAACCGAGCTCAATGAATTAAACGCTGAACTAAGCACTGAACTAAGCGCCGACCAACAAACCGGCTTGGATGCGATAATGCATGTCGGTTTTGGCCACGCCAAACGCCCGCTATTAATCGAAGCCGACCGTGGACGGGGCAAAACCAGCTTGCTGGGGGAAGCCGCGGTACAGTTGTTATTACAAGGCAAGCAACAGATTGTCATCACGGCCTCACGTTTAGATCAGGTTTTGAGCGCTTTTCGACACGCCGAAAACCGTTTAAAAACAGCAAATATAACCGCCAAAACACAACCAGGCCTGGTTGAGTTTGAGGCTAAAAAATTTGAATTTCGCGCGCCCGATGATTTGGCATTCAATAGCGACAACACGCCCTTTGATGTATTGATGATTGACGAGGCCGCCCACTTACCGGTAGCCTTGTTACAACAACTCGTCACGCGCTATCCTCGTGTTGTGCTTTCCACCACCCTGCATGGGTATGAAGGTTCAGGGCGCGGCTTTAGCCTAAAGTTTAAACCCTTTTTAGACCAGCAATTTAAAACATGGCATCGCGTTTCACTGCAACAACCGATTCGCTGGAATGATCAGGATCCCCTTGAGGCAATGATTAACCAAGCGCTCTTGTTGGATGCGGATATTGACCCGCTAGAAATCCATTCCACAGAAAAACGCACTATTAAGCAACTCGACCTGCTCAACCTTACCCCTGACCAACTTAAACCGATTTTTGGCTTATTAGTGCAAGCGCATTACCAAACCTCACCCGCGGACCTTCAGCAGTATCTGAGCGCACCGGATTTGTATTTGTACGTTGCCTATCAAGGCCAAGCCTGCGTGGGCGTACTGCTCATCACCCGCGAAGGTGCACTCCATGGCATTCCACGTCAACGGCGGGTAAAGGGACACCTCGTGCCCCAGCTGCTGCGCCAGGTGAGTGGTGAGGAGACACTCATGAGCCTCAAGGCGGAGCGCGTGATGCGCTTAGCGGTTCACCCAGACTGTCAGCGCCAAGGGTTCGGCACACAGCTTATTCAGAATTGGCTTGCCAGCTCGCAAGCGGATTATGCCTGCGCTAGTTTTGGGGTCAGCCAAGACCTATACCCTTTTTGGCGCAAGCTGGGCTTTCATTCGGCACATCTAGGTGCCAAACGCGACAAAGCCAGTGGCACGCACAATCTGATTATGCTCAAACCGCTGAAAATCGTCCTAGCGCTTGATTCTGTGTATAAGATTTATCAACAACAACTGCCACACAGTTTGATGGAGTTTATAACTGAATTACCACCAGGCCTGGTTGTTGATTTGCTAGCGGAATCCCCTGAAACTAACTTACCAGCATTCAATTTCCAGCATTATCTCGATGGAACCCAGCCTTATGAAGCCATTAGCCATCAGCTCTGGGATTGGACGCGAGCGCATGCCCAACAGATGCAACGATGGCCAGCCGAACAACAGGCGGTATGGCTAGATAAAGTATTGCGCAAACAAGACTGGCAACAGGTTGCGCGTGCACACAAATTAGCGGGAAGAAAAGGCGTGGAGTCGCTCTTAAAACAGGCATTGGCGCAAGCCATCGGTGGATGCGCGTAGCTTATCCACCGACTAAATTTAACTGCTAAACACCACGGTTTTATTGCCATGAATAATCACCCTATCCTCGAGGTGATAACGCAGACCCCGTGCTAAGGCCGTTTTCTCCACGTCGCGACCTTGACGACGCATTTCTTCAATTGAATGCGCATGGCTGACACGAATCACGTCCTGATCGATAATCGGCCCCGCATCTAATTCCTCCGTCACATAATGACAAGTGGCACCAATCAGCTTGACTCCGCGCTCATACGCCTGATGATAGGGTTTTGCGCCGACAAATGACGGCAAAAAACTATGATGAATATTGATTACCCGCCCGGCATAATCGGCACACATTTGCGGTGGCAAAATCTGCATATAACGCGCTAGCACCACCAGGTCTGCTTGATAGTGTTGCACTAAACGCTCGGCTTCGGCAAAGGCTTGGGGCTTGGTATCGGGCGTAACAGGCACATGGTGAAAAGGAATGTTATACCACTCAACCATTGAGCGTAAATCCTGATGATTCGCAATTACACAGACAATCTCACCCGGCAAATCTTTTTCATGCCATCGATACATCAAATCCGCCAAACAATGGGATTCTTTCGATGCAAACAATGCAATGCGTTTAGGTTGATCAGAATCGGTCATAAACCAAGTCATGTTAAATTGATTGGCAATCGGTGCAAATTTGGTTTTAAAATCCTCCATACCCAGCGGCAAAGAGTTGGCTAAAATCTCATGGCGCATAAAAAACCAGCCATTGCCCGCATCGGTATGATGATTCGCTTCAACAATCGTGCCGCCCTGCTCGGCGATAAAACTCGCCACCCTTGCCACAATACCTACCTGATCGGGGCAGGACATCACCAAACGATAAACTCGACTCATTTTAGGTTTCCAATTTGACAAAAAACACTATCATACCAAATCCAAAAAGCATCATGGCCAGCCTGTGCTATACTTTTGGGTTTAAATCACAAAATTAAACCAAAACCATGATTAGAATTGTCTCATTCAATGTAAACAGCGTGCGCATGCGCCCCCATCAACTTGAAGCACTGGTTCAAAACCATCAGCCCGACATCATTGGCTTGCAAGAAACCAAAGTGCAAGACCATGAGTTTCCCATCGAGATGATCGAAAAGCTGGGTTACAAGGTTGAGTTTTTTGGCCAAAAAACCCACTATGGCGTCGCCATGCTCTACAAGCCCGAACTCGAACTACTCAGCCTGCAAAAAGGTTGGAAAACCGATGATGACAGCGCACAGCGTCGAATAATTATGGCGGACTTCAAAACCCCCAGTGGCGAGATGCTAAGGGTGTTAAACGGCTACTTTCCGCAAGGTGAACAACGCGATCATCCGGTGAAATTCCCCGCCAAAATGGCGTTTTATCAAGATTTAATGACTTATTTAGCGCAGGATTGCTCGCCCGAGCAAAATCTGGTTGTGATGGGTGATTTTAATATCTCGCCGCAAGACATCGATATCGGCATCGGGGAAGCCAACCGTTTACGTTGGCTTAAAACTGGCAAAACCAGCTTTTTACCGGAAGAGCGCGAAGTCTGGCAACGCCTAATCGATTGGGGCTTTAAAGACACCTATCGCTGCCTTTATCCTGAAGACAACAGCCGCTTTAGCTGGTTTGATTATCGCTCAAAAGGTTTCGAAGACACCCCAAAACGTGGGCTACGCATTGACACCCTGCTTGCGAGTGCGCCGCTCGCGGAAAAAGTCATCGGTTCGGATATTGGCTATGACATACGCGGCATGGAAAAGCCTTCAGACCATGCCCCTGTTTGGTCTGACTTTGACATTTAAATCACTATAACCATAAAGAAACCTATAACATGAATACTGAAGAACGCTTAAGTCATCGTTTAGTTGATTTCGAACCCCTAGCGAGTCAAATCAAACGCTTTTGGTTACAACCTGAGCAGCCCTTTGCCTACCAGGCCGGTGACTATATCATGCTGGGTTTTAATACAGAGGATCTAAAACCCTTCTCGATTGCCAATGCGCCGCGCGAAGATGGCCTGCTAGAATTACACATTCGCAATGAACAAGGCAGCGATTGGATGAAGACGTTATTTGCACTTGAAAAAGGTGCCACACTCTATTCCAGCCCTGCCAAGCCACAAATGCAGCTACAGCCTGAAAAACCGCTTAACCTGTTTATAGCCGGCGGCACCGGACTTGCGCCGATGAAGGCTTTGTTAGAAGCCCGGCTTGCAGCAGGCATCAGCCAACCCACAAAACTCTACATGGGTGCACGTCATGTCGAAGAGCTGTATCTTGACGCCACACTGCGTGAGCTGGCCGAATCAACTCCGCTACTCGACTATATTCCGGTGGTTTCAGAAGATGAAGCTTATCAAGGATTGCAGGGATTAGTGCATCAGGTTGCCCTAAGACAATGCGCCGATTTATCGCAAACCCATGTTTACGTCTGCGGCGCCTGGGCAATGGTCAAAAAAGCAGAAGAAGAGTTTATTGCGGCTGGCCTTAACAAGCATAGCTTTACCCACTAACCCGAACATTTTAATATCCGGGGTTATATGGGATTCGACTAAATACAACAGCGCGGGACTTCTACAGCAAAAACACGCCTATCAATACCAGCACGACACCATAGATAGCTAGCATCCAAGCATGGGCTTTAAACCAAGCCATGACGGTGCGACCAATTTCAGCAGGTGTGTATTGAAAAAAGGAGATCACCACCATCGCCAGCGCAACAACTATTAATGCCGCGGGCACAATGAGCAAGAGTTGGTAGAGAGTCATAAACGTACCTGTTCCAGTTTATTGATTCTAATTGATTGAGTTTAATTGATTAAAGAGATTTTGCAACCAGGCCTGGTTGGCGTGCGGTGCTCCCGCAAGCTTGGCGGCTTGTTGGTAAAAGGCTTGATTTTCTGATTGAATAAGTTGTGTTAACTGGGTTTTGACCCGTGCCACGGCATGCGGATTTTCCGCAACAAACTGCGCGATAGCCGCTTGTTCACCGTCTTCTTCAATCGCCAAATAGGCCGCTAACAGGCTGTGCAATTCAGGCCAAGCATGCAAAAAATCAATCTGTTGTTGCCAATCCATCGACCCAACCCCTATTCATCAGGCTGTGGAAACGCGGTCAGCACATAAAAACCATCGCCCTTGCGCACCAACACAACCCGCACCACTGCTCTATCTGGCACATCTTGCGCCTCTAAGCGCTCCTGCCACATCTCACGAGTTAAATAACGACCATGGGTGGGCACACGGGCAAAAAAAGCTTGGCGCGCTAGATCGCCTCGCCACCAGTCAGCGACTTCTTTACGTTGCATATTGAGCACCGCATTAATCGAGGCTTCAGCCACTTCGTAGCTACTAAAAGTCGATACCGTGCCTAAACGCAAATTACGGTCTAAGCGTTCAGAGAGATAATTGTCGTCCTTGGCGACGTGACGTGCAATCGTATGGCCGCCCGCGTCTTCATGTTGTTGTAAATTGACCTGAATCGGCTGACGCACATCGCCCAAACCGCTGCTATCTGGCTTAGGCGCACAGCCTGCCACCAAGGTTAACAATCCTAACCAAACTAACCACACGCTCAACCGTTTTTTCACCCTTACATCCTTTTATTGAGTTTTCATTAAATATTTATTGAATATTAATCGTCACAGCCTGATAAATTTGCCACACACCCATCAGCATCACCGTCACACCGGCAAAGCCTTTAACCCAGGGATTGCGCGCCCAACGGGTAAAGTAAAACGCAAACACCCCCATCAGCAACAAATTAGGCAGCGTACCCAAACCAAAAGCCAACATCACCAGTGCGCCTTGGGTCATAGAAGCCGCGCTAAATGCCATAATCAACACACTATACACCAACCCGCAAGGCAACCAGCCCCACACCATGCCATACAGCCAGGCCTGGGGCAGTGTTTTAACCGGGGTGAGTTTTTGGGTATAGGGTTGCAGACGTTTCCACAAACCACCACCCAGCCGCTCTACCGCCACCACACCGGTCCACCAGCCAGCCAGATAAAAACCAAGCGCGATCATAAACAACCCAGCAAACACCTGTAGCCCTTGTTGAAACGGCAAAAAGGGCACCAAACTACTCAGTGACGCGGCGAGTAGACCTATCAACGCGCCCACCAATACGTAGCTGCTGATGCGCCCTAAATTATAAGCCAACTGATAGGGCAACATCCGCCATTGGCTAAGCTGATGCCGTGGTGATAAACTAAAGGTCAGCGTTCCCACCACGCCACCGCACATCCCCAAACAATGTACGCCACCCAGCAGCCCTACCACAAAGGCCGTGATAAATAGCGATTCAAACATTACTTCAACCCTTGGCGCTCAAGGCTACGATAGCCCAGCGCCTCGGCTAAATGGGCGTTGGTGATAGAAGATTGATTTGCCATATCCGCCAGCGTTCGCGCCAGCCGCAAAATTTTATGGTACGAGCGCGCAGACAGATTCAAACGCGCAATCGCCTGCTTAAGAAAATCTTGGCTTGCTTGGTTCAGTGGCACATAGGTTTCCAACTGTGTAACGCTTAAATCGGCATTTAGACACCCTTGGCGCGCGATCTGGCGCTCGCGGGTAAGGCTCACTCGCTCACGCACCTGTGCGGAGGTTTCAGCCTCTGGATCCACCGGTGCGCTCAGCTGATCCACCTCAACCGCGGGAACTTGCAGGTGCAGATCAATCCGATCAAGAATAGGACCTGAAATTTTTCGCTGATAACGCGCAATTTGATCCGGGCTATCGGTACAACGGGGGTCATCGGCAAAAAATCCACTCGGCGATGGATTGAAGGCACCCACAAACAGACTGTGACAAGGATAACTCACAAACTGCTTCACCCGCGCAATATGCACCTGCTTGGTTTCCAGCGGCTCACGCAAAGCCTCAATCACATCACGTTTAAATTCGGGCATTTCATCAAAAAATATCAAACCATGATGGCTTAATGACAAGGCGCCAGGTTTTGGGTTTTGACCGCCGCCAATCACCGCTGAAGCGGACGAGGTGTGATGCGGGGCGCGATAGGGACGCTGGAAAAACTGTTCGGCGACCAGCGGTTCGCCGACAATGGAGCGCAAGGCGGCACTCTCAATCGCCTCCTGCTCATTCATCGCCGGTAACAAGGTGACCAGCCGCTGCGCTAACATGCTTTTGCCCGAACCTGGTGGGCCGACCATCAAGACAGAATGGTGACCGCTCGCCGCAATTTCCAGCACTCGCTTGGCTTGGGCTTGTCCTCGCACATCCGCGATATCAAATGGATAGCTTAAATTCACCTCCTGACGTACAGGCGGACGCGCAAGCGGTGTTTGTTGCACCAGATACTGACAAACCTCCAGCAGATGCTGAGCACCGAAAATCGTCGCATCGGATAACAGCGAAGCTTCAACCAGGCCTGGTTGCGGAATCACCGCTATTTGTTGTTGTGCTTTGGCCTTAATCAGCGCAGGCAACAACCCATTAACACGGCGCAATTCGCCATTCAGTCCCAGCTCACCATAAAACTCATGCCCGGCCAGCGCTTGAGCAGGCAATTGTTGGGTCGCGACCAATACCGCCAGCGCAATCGCCAAATCAAACCGACTGCCCACCTTCGGTAAATCCGCCGGCGCAAGGTTAATCGTAATGCGCTTAGGGGGTAACTCAAAGCCGCTATTTAACAACGCACTGCGCACGCGGTCTTTGCTTTCCTTTACGGCGGTTTCAGGCAGGCCTACAATCGAGAGGCTTGGCAAGCCATTGGATGCATGCACCTCAACCTGCACCAACGGCGCATCCATGCCCACCAGCGCCCGACACTGAACACAAGCAAAACTCAAAACTAGGCGTCCTTGTTATCCGCTTCCCAGTCGGCGACACGCTTTTCGAGCGCTTCGAGCTTGGCGCGTGTCTTAGCGAGCACTGCGGTCTGGGTATCAAATTCCTCACGTGTTACACTGCCCATATCCTGAAGTGCGCGTGCTAGCGTCGCCTTAACTTGGCTCTTTAACGCTTCCGGTGCCTCACCGATTTGCGGTGGAATCACCTCTAATACCTTCCGCGCCAAACCTTCTAATTGCTGTGGGTTAAACATTCGACTAAACCTTGCATTTATTTAATGAGGTTTTATTATAACCTGGATACAGAAGTTAACCCTTTAAATTGGAGTTGCCATGCAGATTTTAATTGCCCCTGATAGTTTTAAAGGCTCGATTAGCGCGGTTGATTTTTGTCAGATTGCCGCCCGCCTGATTTCAACTCATTGGCCTGAAGTCCGGGTGATTCAACGTCCGTTGTCGGATGGCGGCGAAGGCTTTGTGGATGCATTTGTCTATGCAGGTTTGGCAGAGCGGGTTAGCGTGGAAACACTCGACCCCTTAGGACGCCCGATACAAGCCGACTTCGCTTGGCAACCGTCCACCAAAACCGCAATAATTGAAATGGCGCAGGCATCCGGCTTGCCTTTACTCACGCGAGATGAACGTGATCCACTCAATACCAGCAGCTTTGGTACAGGTCTGGTGATTCAGGCGGCCATCAATCTGGGTGCGCAACACATTATTTTAGGCTTAGGCGGCAGTGCCACCAACGATGGCGGCGTCGGCGCCCTTCAAGCCTTGGGCGTTGAGTTGCTCGATAACCAAGGCAATCCAATTCCACCTATAGGCGCAGGCCTGGTTGAACTGGAACGCATCGCCCACATTCCGCCCCATTTACATCAGATTAGCTGGCAACTCGCCTGTGACGTTACTAATCCACTGCTCGGTGAACAAGGAGCGACGACGGTATTTGGCCCGCAAAAAGGCGTGAATGCCAATAACTTTAGTCAACTGGAAAACGGCTTGGCACAATTTGCGCGCGTCATCGAAAAGGATTTAGCTTGCCGAATAGCCGACTTACCTGGTGCGGGGGCGGCGGGCGGCATGGCGGGTGGATTTATCGGCGTATTGAACGCCCAAACGCAAAGCGGTTTTGATATATTGGCGAAGGCGAGCGCACTTGAGGCGTTGTTTGAGCCAACGCTTGAGCCATCACTTGAGCTGATAAATGATCAACGCATCGATCTCGTCATCACCGGCGAAGGGCGGCTCGATGCGCAAACCCGAATGGGCAAACTGCCGATGCGCGTGGCACAGATGGCACAACAACATGGCGTACCAACACTCGGCATTTGTGGTCAACTCGCGATCAACCCCGCCGAACTGCCCGAATTCATCGCGCTCTTTAGCCTAGTTCAAGGCATCGTCGACGAACAAACTGCGATGCAACACACCCCCCAATGGCTAGAAAACACCCTCTATAGTGCCCTGCGCTTGTTTCGACACCCGAAATGACACCTAATTTACACACAAGCCACAGTCAATAATGCCCGCGAGCCGCCTGTCACAAGCGGCGCAAATCTAAAAAGGCTTGTAAGGATTGGGCTGTCCAAGGGGCGACCTGATCACGGAAAGCTTTTTGCGATGCCCAGACTTTTTTTGCCAGCGGATCACGCGCCGCCGCCGCTTCCACCACCTCGGCGCTAGCTTGTTTGAGCTGGAGCAATACATCTTGTGGGAAGGTTCGTAACTGTACATTATGCTGGTTGATTAGTGTATTCAGGGCTTGTTGGTTGCGAGCCGTGTATTCTGAGAGCATAGTTAAGTTTGCCACTTTCATGGCGTTACGCACAATCGATTGCAAATCAGGCGTGAGCTGGTTAAACGCCTTTTCATTAATCATGCACTCTAATGCCGAGCCAGGTTCTTGCCAACCGGGGGTATAGTAATACTTGGCCACACGATGAAAACCAAATGCCAAATCATTGTAGGGCCCGACAAACTCAACCGCATCAATCAAACCGGTTTGCATCGCTTGAAACAATTCACTGCCCGGCAAATTAATGGGCACAGCACCGACTTTTTCATAGACTTCTGCCCCCAGGCCTGGCATGCGGATTTTTAAGCCACGTAAATCCGCTAGGCTGTTGATTTCTCGATTAAACCAGCCGCCCATCTGGGTGCCGGTATTGCCCGCGGCGTTTGGAATTAAGCCAAAGGGTTTGTAAGCCTCCTCCCAAAGCGCCATGCCTCCGCCATAATAAAGCCAACTGTTCATCTCCTCAGCAGTTAACCCCATCGGCACGACCGTAAAAAAGTCAGCACTCGGCAACTTACCTTTCCAATAGTAAGCGGTTGCATGGCCTAATTCTGCCTGTCCCTGTGATACCGCATCAAATACTTCAAACGGCCCAACCAACTCACCCGCACCGAATACACTGATCTTAATCCGCCCGCCAGACATTTGCTCAATCAGTTGCGCTAAGTCATTGGCGCCCGTGCCGAGTCCAGGGAAGTTTTTCGGCCATGCGGTGACCATTTTCCAGTTGAATACGGTTTCGCGGTCAAGGGTTACGCCCTCATCACAATGGGATTGGCATCCCGCCAACCCTGCCGCGCCGAGTGCAGCTAAACCGGCCAACAACTTACGTCTTTGCATTTCTTTACCTCTCTTACGCTTAATTTGACCTCATTATAACCCGGATATTTCATAAACTTCACGCGCCCTCGCTTGTCTATTGATTTCCCAGTACTTTTTTCTCAGTCGGCTGTATGAATAACTACAGCGCTCCTTCGAAAAAAAGCACTGGTAAACCAATATCCTGCGCGATCATCACGCGAATTTATAAAACATCCGGGTTAAAACAGACTGGTTAAGAGTCTGGCAGATTTATCGCGCTTAAAGTATGATATTGGGCTTTCCATTAGATTGAATTATTTAACCATGTATCTTAATGACTTTTACACAGAACAAAACAAGACTATTATCGTCAGCCCAGCGCAAGCCAGCCGCTTTGCCAAAGAGGTTGCCGATGACTTTAACCCGCTCCACAATCCGGAATCCAAACGCTTTTGCGTACCTGGCGACTTACTCTTTGCGCTGAGCTTACACAAACTAGGTTTAGCCCAGTCCATGCGCTTCAACTATACCGGCATGGTCGGCAAGGACCTGCCTTTAGTCTTTCCATCGGAAATGGGTGATCGCATGACGATTCAAGATCAAAATGAAAAAGTGTATCTTGAAATCGAAAAAAAGGGTGAAATCAGTCAAGATCAGGCGCTCATCGAAGCCTTTTCAAAGGCGTATGTTGCGTTTTCTGGACACAGCTTCCCACATCTTTTGGTGCCGCTAATGGAGCAAAACAATGTGATGATCAACCCTGAGAAGCCAATGGTCATTTATGACAGCATGCTAGTTGAGTTTTCAGACTTAAATGCCCATCATCCAATATTAAAGCTCACTGAAACGACATTAGAAATGAATGGTAAACGTGGTCAAGTCAAAATTGCTTTTGACACCTATGACGGCGACAGAAAAATAGGCCATGGTTATAAAACCATGCTTTTAAGCGGTTTACGCGACTACGAACAAGAAGCCATCGACGACCTCATCAAACAATACGAAAATGCCAAACTAGCCTATCGCCAGACCGCTTGAACCCGGTAAAACGGGAAATTACTATTTTTTCAAGAGGCGCGTTTGCTCTGCGCCTTTCGCTATTGTTGACCTAGGAGCCTGTCGGACTAAACCGGTCGAAGCGAAAAATGAATATAACTTTACCAAAGGATACAGGTATGAATAACACACCTCCGCTAAACCTTACCTGCTTATCAATGCCCATTAAATCCCTCTTTACAGGCTTCATTCTTGTTGTAGGGCTGGGTTTAATGATGGCGGGGGCACAAATTCTGTTTTCTCACGGCATGGCGGATGGCAAACCGGGTTTGTCTATTGATGACATTGTCTATAGCTATCATGGCAACCGAACGGGGTCAACACTTGAAGCGAAATTACACGGTTCCATGAAGGATATGGCACCTAATGAACAAAAACGGGTCTTAATTAAATGGGCACGGGATGGTGCTCCACAGGAGCAGTGGGCGCCAACTATTCAGCCCATTACCCAGCAATATTGTGTGGCTTGTCACTCGACGATGCCGGGGTTAGCCGACTTCAACAAACTAAGTGAAATGCAGCGTATTGCTGAAGTGGACACGGGTAAGGCCTTATCAACGCTAACAAGACTTTCTCATATTCACTTGTTCGGCATCGCATTTATCTTCTTTTTTGTCGGTTTAATCTTCTCACTGTCGGTGGGGTCTAAGCCCTGGGTTAAAGGCTTGATTATTTTCATACCGTTTGCCTTCTTAATCATTGATATCGCTGCTTGGTGGCTAACAAAAGTTTCACCTAGCTTTGCTTGGTTCGTGATGATTGGTGGGATAGGTTATAGTGTCGCCGCCGCAATTATGCTATTTACCTCGCTCTATCAAATGTGGATCATGCCTTGGCGCGGTCAAGTCTCTGATCAAAACACCTGGTTTTCAGAAGAATGAATCACTTCAAAATAACAGGTCTTGTCAGTGAACACGAGTCAGACCTCATTAATCGCCTGTGTGTGATGTGATCAAAAGTGCCGACTAAGATAATAAATTAACCACTTAACCTATGAGCAAAAGAAAACCATCACCCAATGCGAGGTATTATCCAAGTGGTTTTAAACATACTAAAGTCTGGAAAATTTCTACGCAAAAATTAAGCGTAAAAACAGATTGACTTACACCATCGTGCCAATAATAATACTCACCTCAATTTGAGAAATTAAACTAATTTATAGGATCATATACAATGAAAAGAGTACTAATTGCAAGTGCAGTAGCTTCAATTATGGCGTTATCAGGCTGTGCTACCATTTTAAACGATGACAATCATAAAGCTAACATCCAAACATCGGATGGTCAAAAGGCTGTGTTAAATGTTGATGGCAAGCGATTTGAGGCACCTGGCGTTGTTGAACTACCTCGTAAAAAAGAGGGTGTAACTATCAGCTCTGTAGACAATCGTTGTAATGACACCAATGTAAACTCTAAAGTTGATACAAAGTTTTTCGTTAACATTTTAAGTGGTGGCGCTTTTGGATCTACCACAGACTATGCGACCGATAAAATGTGGACTTACGACGATACTATCGTTGTACAGTGTAGATAATATGCCAAAAAAAGTGGTCTTGTTTTTTTTGACCACTTTTTTTTATTTTTTCTCAATTATTGCCCAAGCAAATGATGATAACTTGTGGTCATTCCTGCTTCACTACAAAAACAACACATTTAACATTGATGATCCTAACTTTTATGTTAAAGGTATCCCCAGCTCTTTAAGCGAAGAAAGGCAGAGAACTCTAACCCTTTTGTCAGAGATAACTCCTGAATCAAAATCGTTTGTGTGTCAATTCCCCGCCAGATTTAAGTTTATAAAAAACCATCATCCTCTAATAAAAAACGCATGGCATGACTACCCCTTACAGACTTGTAGCGACTATGCCACCTACAATGCAAGAGTGCCCGTAGACAACATCTATTTAGTATTTGCCGCTGAAAACATATCCTCACCTACAAGCATGATGGGGCATGTTTTTATAAGACTTGAAGGTGAAAATGCTAACTCCGACCCACTCAACCATGCCTTTTCGTATTTTGCTATCATAAACTCATTTAACCCACTTCTTTTAGTCACTGAGAGCTTAATAACGGGACAAGAAGGAAGGTTCAGTTTAATGCCATATCATGAAGCGCTTTTTAATTACACAGAGCGCGAAGGACGGTCTGTATGGGAGTACCAACTAGATGCAAGTGAAGAAACAAAACAACTGATTAAAGATCATTTGTTTGAACTTAAGGATATCCGACCTAGCTACTACTTTACCAAGTATAATTGTGCCACCGTTTTATATGACATCATTACCTTAATAGAACCTGAATTAAACTCAAAAAGAAATGAGCATAAATGGATTACTCCTAGGGATTTAGTGAAAGATATTATTGAACTTGACGTCATTAAATCTAAAACCATTTACATTAATCCCATTCAAGGAATGAAATGGCTTAAATGGGAAGTAAGCAATGAGGTTAAAACTTTAAGACCTGAGCATTTTCTAGAAGAACGCGCTTATTTAAAATCTCTAGCTGAAAAGTCCATCTACAACCACCTCTACATAAACTATTTAAATGACTACTATTTTTCAAAAAACGAAATAAGCAAACAAACACTGGAACAGGTCAAAGCTGAAATACCAAGGCTAGACGACCATTTTCATTCATATCAGACTTCACCAGAAAAAGCACCAAATGACAGTCAATATAGCTTAGGCGTCAAAAAAATAAATAATACAAACTCTTTAAACCTATCTATTCTTCCAGCCTCTCATAAGATAATGGATAGTTCAGCAGCATTTTTTACAGAGAACGCGCTTGAGCTTGGAGAGATTGAACTAGCCTTATATGAAAATGATGTAAAACTAGAGCAATTAACACTCTACACCGTTAAAAACATAAACTCAGTTGACCCGCATGCTCATAACCTTAGCTGGGGTTGGGGCGCACATTTTGACCGAAACAACCCTACAAACTTAGAACGCACACTCGGTTTGAACTTGGAATTTGGCATAGGAAAAAGCATTGATTTACAAAAAAACCTTTTGATTTACAATCTGAATTACTTGGGAGCTAGAGCGGATTTTAAAAGTCAGCTACCCTTTTTTAGACTTGAAGTAGGAAGCATATATAATTTGAGCAATATATTTAAAGTTCATCTTGAAGGGCATAGAAACTGGACCAATGGTTACAGCAGTACAGAAAAAAAACTATTAATCAGCTATGGTAATAGCGCCAAGGCAAGATTTGTTGGCTCGGCAGGAAGAAAAGGAGTTAATGACAAATTTGAAACAACCATTGAATTGAAGCTTGTGAATTATTTTTAGATCCGACTGGCAGCAAACTGCCTAATCGAATGCAATCCCAAACAAGCTCAGCCTCCCGTCTTCGCGGCTAATAGCGCGCGGAGGTTTTCTACTTGGCTGTTGCCGTGTTGTTTGGCTTGTTCTTGGCTGAGGGCGACGCCGGGTTTGCCTTCCCATTGCATCGCGTCTTCGGGGAGTTCGAATAGAAAACGACTCGGATCGCAAGGCGTATCTTCGCCGTATTTTCTTCGTTTTTGTGCATAGGTCATGGTTAAGCTGCGTTGGGCGCGGGTGATACCTACATAGGCCAATCGCCGTTCTTCCTCCAGGCCTGGTGATTCTAGGTTTTGTTTGTGGGGCAGCATTTCTTCTTCCACCCCAATCAAAAACACATGTGGAAACTCTAGCCCTTTTGAGGCATGCAGGGTCATTAAGCTGATCATATCATGGTCTTTTTCTTCTTCGTTGCGTTCCATAATATCCATCAGCGTCATGTGTGAGACGACTTTGGCAAGTTTGAGCTGATCGCCATCTTCTTCTTGCGCTTTGGTAACGATGCGTTCAATCCATAGCAATAAATCGCGGACGTTTTCAATCCGTCTTTCAGCGGTTTTCACCGATGAGGCGGTTTCCATCAACCAATTGTCATATTCGATTTTGTCGAGGATCTGACGTACAAATTGCACCATTTCCTTTCCTTCAACCACCTCGGCTTCTTTTGCCCAATCGAGCAACACCTGTCCAAACAATTGGACACGCTTGAGGGATTTTTCAGATAGCACTTGAGTGAGACCAAACTCTTGGGTTGCGTCAAATAGGCTGATGCCCCGATGCGTGGCATAGGTTGCCAGTTTTTCTAGCGTACCCGCGCCGATTTCGCGGCGCGGCGTATTGATAATCCGCAGGAAGGCGGCATCGTCATCAGGATTGACAATCAATTTGAGATAGGACATCACGTCTTTGATTTCAGCGCGATCAAAAAACGACTGGCCACCCGATAATATATAGGGCAGATTTTGTTCACGCAACGCCCGTTCAATCAGCCTGGCCTGGTGATTGCCGCGATAGAGAATCGCATAATCGCGGTTTTTGGTTTTGGTCTTAAACTTATGCACAATAATCTCTGACACCACACGCTCCGCTTCTTGGTTTTCGTTAGCGCAGGCGATGACGCGTATTGGGTCGCCCAAGCCCATTTCACTCCACAGACGTTTTTCAAATACGTGGGGGTTGTTGGCAATCAGCTGGTTGGCGCTGTTAAGAATATGTTGGCTTGAACGGTAGTTTTGCTCTAGCTTGACGAGATGCAATCCGGGAAAATCTTGCTGGAGCAGTGCGAGGTTTTCAGGCTGTGCGCCGCGCCAAGCGTAAATCGATTGGTCGTCATCGCCAACCACCGTGAGCTTGCCATTTAAGCCGACTAATTGGCGCACTAATTGATATTGCGCGGCGTTGGTATCTTGATATTCATCTACAAGCAAATAGCGCACTTTGTTTTGCCATTTTTCTAAAATCTGCGGTTGCTCGTTAAACACCCGTACAGGCAAGCCGATCAGGTCATCAAAATCAACCGCATTGTAGGCATGCAGTTGTTTTTGATAGGCCGCATAGAGCCGCGCCCGCGCTTGGGCTAATGGGTCCTCAGCCATCTCCAGCGCGACCTGTGGATCAAGATGCTGGTTTTTCCAAGCGGAAATCTCCCATTGCACGCCATCCAATTCTTCAGGGTCAAGATCGTTTTTCTTCATCAATTCTTTTAGGATTTGCCCGGTATCTTGCGAATCCATAATCGAGAAGTTTGGCTTGTAATTGAGCGCCTTGTATTCATGGCGCATGATCGTTAAGCCGAGGTTATGAAAGGTGGATACATTCAAGCCTTTAGCCGGGGTGTCGATCATCAACTTGGTGACACGCTCTTTCATCTCACGCGCGGCCTTGTTGGTAAAGGTTACCGCATAGATTTGATGGGGCTTGTAATCGTGCTTGCGCACCAGATGGGCGATTTTTTCGGTAATAACGCGGGTTTTACCGCTGCCCGCCCCCGCTAGAACCAGCAGTGGGGTATCGATATGTAAAACGGCTTCACGTTGTCGGGGGTTTAGGCTATGCATGTTTTTGTTGAATATCTTGTTTAAAAGGTACAATATAATAAATCAATTTAACGAGTGATGAGACACTTATAGGAGAATCCAGATGCAGCGCGCTTATTTACCGCATTATACCGCTGATGATTATGCCCAATGGAAAGGCGATTGGGAACTTTTGGATGGCATTCCGATTGCGATGTCACCGGCGCCGATATTTGACCATCAGTATGTTAATGGCACCATTTTTAGACATCTTGACGAACAGCTGGAACACTGCCATCGATGCCGGGTCGCCCAAGAGGTCGATTGGCGAGTACACAATGATACCGTTGTGCGTCCAGATACGGTGGTGATTTGCTATCCTCCTCAGGACTATCTAACCAAACGCCCCGAGTTGGTGATTGAGGTATTATCACCCTCAACCGCACGGATGGATGAAACCACCAAATTAGAACTCTACCAAACCGAAGGTGTGCCTTACTATATGATCGTCGACCCGAAAAAATTGATGGCTAAGGCCTATCTATTACATCAGGGGCGCTACATTAAGATTGATGACTTTATCAATGGTCGCTGCCCGCTCAAAATCGGTGACTGCGAATTTGAGTTTGACTTTGACTTGGTGTTCAACCGTGTCCGCAAAGCCATGCACTAACCATTACAAAACACAAATACTACACCGATAAGGAAAACCATGGCCAGCATCGCAGACCTAAAACAAGATTTAACGATTCAAACAGCCTTAATGGGGCACACTCTAACTTTTAACACCACCTGGGGGATTTTTAGTCCGCGTGAAATTGACTCGGGTACCGATTTACTCTTGCGTCACCTTGATGTTAAACCGGATGAGGTTGCACTGGATATTGGCTGTGGCTACGGGCCGATTGGACTGGCCATCGCCGCGAGCGCGCCACAAGGTCGGGTACATATGGTAGATAAAGATTTCGTGGCGGTGGACTATGCCAATAAAAATGCTCAACGCAATAAGCTGAACCACGCCCAAGCCTATTTATCAAACGGTTTAAGTGCGGTGCCTAAAGACATCCTATTTACCACCGTGGTATCGAACATCCCGGCCAAGGTCGGCAAGGAAATGTTGAGCATTTTACTCCATGACATTCACGCGCAGCTCGCACCAGGTGGCCAATTGGTTGTCGTCACGATTAACGGTTTGCGCGACTATATGAAACGTAACTTTAACGAGGTATTCGGCAACTACGAAAAGGTAAAACAAGGTAAAGATTACACGATTTCACGCTGTGTGAAACAGGTCAGCTAAAAAGTATCAGACTTATTTAATCGAATTTACGTCATATCCGTTTTTGGTTTATCGGTTGACTGTTGAGATTCCAAGGCTTTTTCTTTTGTTGTTTTTGTTTCTTGTGGGCCTTCGTCGTCAAATAGGATGCGATGGCCTGCTCCGTCCAGGTCGTCGAACTGGCCTTTTTTAGCCATCCAAATAAACATCGCTACAACTAAGCTACCCACAATAAGTACCAGAGGTATGGTGATATAAATTATTTCCATCTATCTATTCCTTTTAGTCTGTCGATCAGCATAAAATCGGCGAATACGCATTGCGTTTAAAATCACCACCAGCCCACTCAATGGCATGGTAATCGAGGCCATCAGCGGGGTTAGCATCGCCGCCATCGCCAACGGCACCATGGTGACATTATAGGCAATCGATATGCCAATGTTTTCTTTTACCGTTTTGAGTGTGCGAGTCGATAAATCCAGCGCGGTATCTATTGCTACCAGCTGGTTGTTTAATAGCACAATATCGGCTGAATCCATCGAGACATCCGTGCCTGCACCCAAGGCAAAACCCACATGCGCACGGCTCAGTGCCGGTGCATCATTGACCCCATCACCCACCATCGCGACTTTTGCGCCCTGCTGTTGCAGTTTAATAATCACATCACTTTTGTCTTCTGGTAAGACTTCAGCAATCACATCAATATCACCTAATTGCGCGGCGACGGCGCGAGCGACGGTATAACGGTCTCCACTTAACAGGGTTATTTTTTTGCCACGCGCCTTGAGCCGATCAATTAATTCCTTGGCATCCTCGCGCAGCTCATCCTCAATCGCCAATACGCCGATGACCTCTTGGTCCGCCGCCACCCAAACACTGGTTCGGCCCAGCTCGGCTTGTTGCTGTTCAAAGGCTTGTAAATGGGCAGGCAAATGGATATCCGCTTGTTGTAACCAGCTGGCCGTTCCGATGCGAATACCTTGGCCATCAACCTGCGCGCTGACACCTCGGCCCGGCTCGGCTTTAAAATCATTCACCGACCAGGCCTGGTTGCGCCAATCCGGTTGATGTTCATCCGCCGCACTGACCACCGCGCGCGCTAGACTATGTTCAGATTTTTGCTCAATATGCGCTAGCTTACTCAACCAGGCCTGGTGATCAATACCCTCATTCCACTGATCTGCGACCCATTTCATATTGCCTTTGGTCAGGGTGCCGGTTTTATCAAACACGAAATGATCAATCTCATTGAGCATTTCCAAAACCACCCCATTTTTAACCAGAATACCATTTCGTGCTGAAACGCCCGCCGCCACCGCCATCGCCATCGGCGTCGCCAAACCTAGCGCGCACGGACAGGTAATAATCAACACCGCCGTACCCGCCATAATCGCCACTTCAATGCCAGACTGGAAAAACCAAAATACAAACGCAATTACCGCCAGAGTAATGGTCACACTGACAAACCAAGGCATGATTTTTTCTGCCGTACACTGAATACTGGCTTTAGAGCCCTGCGCGTCCTCAACCAGATGAATAATCCGGCCCAGACGGGTGTTTTCGAGCGTGTTTTCAACTTCAATAATGAGCGATCCATCCAGGTTCATTGTGCCTGCTGACACCACCAGGCCGGGTTGCTTAAATACTTCACGCGATTCGCCACTCAGCATCGACTCATTGACATTACCGCTACCCTCAATAATACGTCCATCCACCGGTAGCTTGTCTCCTGGCTTAACCAGCACACGTTCTCCGACTTTCAACAAACGTACAGGCACGATCTGCTCTTGTCCATTTAGCCATTGTCGTGCCATTTTTGGCTGTAAATCCATCAAGCGCTTCGTTGCATCCAGTGCTTTGTTTTTGGAGATCGCTTCAAGGTAACGACCCACCAACAGCAGAAAGGTTAAGTCAATGACTGTCGCAAAAAAAGCTTGTCCGCCATCTTCAGGATTTAACATCACCCAGACTGAATAGATATAAGTCACCAGTAAACCGAGTGCAATCGAACTATCCATACCCAGCGTTTTGGCTTTAAGGTTTTGCCAGGCGCCTTTAAAGAAAGGCTGCGCAGAATAGACGAGCGTAACGCTGGCTATTAGAAACAGCATCAAATAAAAATAGGATTTATACTCGCTGTCATCTGCTGCGCCAGTATAAAGCGCAATTGAAAACCACATGGCATTCATCAGTGCAAAGCCAGCGAATCCCATTCGATAGAGCAAATCGCGGTTAGCCTTTTTGTAGGCTTGCTCACTTTCTTCCGCATCATAGGGACGCGCTTCATAGCCAATTTGATGAAGTTGCTTGAGGATGTGCGAAAGTTTGATTTTATTGTTGTCCCAACGCAGCTTGATTTGGCGATTGGTGAAATTGACGTTAGCGTGTTGAATGCCATCAAGTTTAGCAAGTGAATGCTCAATTAGCCAAATACAGGCGGCGCAGTGAATCGAGTCGGACATCAGCGTAATCTGACGCTGGCTAGAAAGGTCTTTTACATATTGCGACTGAACTTCATCATAGTCAAAAAATTCAGACCCTTTCGCAAGCTCAGCCGAAGGGGCTACGGGGCGTTGGGTATCGGGTGAGAGCTTATAAAAACTTTCCAGACCCGATTCATGAATAACTTCACAAACAGAGGCACAGCCATGACAACAAAAGCCACGCGCTGTGCCTTTAATGATGCGATCAATTCGTTCGGAGGGTTTAATCTCTTGACCGCAATGATAACATTGCGCCATCTGTTAAAGCGGATCTTGAACCATAATTGAGCGGCCCACACTGTATTTTAAGTCGCCCTGCACCACTTCAAGGATAAAGTCCCACTTACCTTTAACAGGTAACATAAATTCTGCACTGTATTTGCCCGGCGCACCTAAATGCTGCAACTCAACCTGGCCATCCAAATTTCGATCGGATGGGCGATAGTAATAAAGAATCGCTGAATCTACACTAAAGGCACGATTATCTTTATCTTTAATTTGCAATGTAATTGTATCCGCTTTACCTTCAGATAAAACCGGTAAATCGACATCTAACTGCCAACCCATTTTCTCCATCTCGATACGTCGAGCCATAATCGCCGCATGGTTTTTTCCACGCTCATAATAATCATCAACGACCAGACCGGGTGCGGTGGTGATCGCCATACTAATCATAAACGCATTTACCAACACCACTGTTAATAAGATACCAAACCAAAAAATGACCAGTGGATTCTTCCAAGCCACGCTCCAATCGCGATTATCTACTTTTTCTGCACTCATATACGGTTCACCTATCTAATGACCTAAAACAAAAACCCTCAGTAAGAGGGTCTTGATTATAACGCAATTTAACTTTAAAGCTCTAGGCTATTTTGGTGCATGGAACACACTACGATAACGATCCACAACCTGAGGGTTAGCTTGATCTGTCACAACAATATCTATTGGCAAAGAATCGGTACCGACTTCACTTCGCGGAATTCTGACCAGCAACGAAATAGTGCCAACCGTACCTGGCGCAACATCCGCTACCCTATCAGCAATATACACGAGGTTATCATGACCAAACACCTCTACTTGTGCGCGAATAACCTCATTCGTTTTATTCACCACTTTGACTTCATATTTATTTTGAATGGTGCCATCACTCATTTGCACAAACAAGGGTGAGCGGTCTTTTAATACCGTTACATCCATTGGCGCCATATTCGACAACCCCCAAATCATCGCCGCCGCGGCAATAGCCATAATGGACGAATAAACAATAACACGTGGACGACGCCATATCGGAGGCAGTGCCTTACCGGCAAATTCATTAATGGCCGCATAACGAATTAACCCCTTGGGTTTTTTGACCTTCTCCATGATTTCATCACAAGCATCAATACATAGACCACAGGTAATACAACCAAATTGCTGACCTAAACGTATGTCTACACCGGTAGGACACACATCGACACACATCCGGCAATCAATACAGTCTCCCAATACGGGCGCTTCTTCACCGGGTTTTGGACGCTTCGCACGGCCACGCGGCTCACCACGGTCACGGTCATAGGTCGGCATCACCGTTTCAGTGTCGGTCATCGCACCCTGAATACGTGAGTAGGGACAAAACCCCATACAAACCTGTTCACGCATGAACCCCGCGGTAAGGTAAGTTAATACAGCTAATACGCCGATGACGGCTAATTCAACGCTGCCAAGCTGAAAACTCAGCATCCGCTCCCAAAGCTGAAAGGCATCCGTAAAATAAGCGACAAAACTAAAGCCTGTCATAAAGGCAATGGCTATCCAAGCAAGATGTTTTGGCAGTTTTATTTTAAACTTACTAAATGACATGGGTTCAGCATCAAGCTTAATACGTTTAGCTGGACGCCCTTCTATCTTTTCCTCAATCCACGTAAATACGTCCACCCAAACGGTATGGAAACAAAAGTAACCACACCAAACACGCCCAGCTATCGCGGTAGAGGCTGCAAGCAACAAGGCGAAAAACAACAAAATCATTGCCAACATCCAAATATCTTGCGGCAAAATCGTCAAGCTAAAGATATGGAACTGGCGGTTAGCTAGGTCCCAGAGAATCGCCTGCGATCCATCCCAGCGCATATAAGGACCAATAAATAAAATTATCCAAAAAGAAGCTGCAAGCCACTTAAAGGTACGAAACTTCCCTCCAGTTCGCTTGGCATGCACCGTTCCGCCGGTATGCAACGGCAAAATCTCAACACCAATATCATCTAGTGTTCTAGATGCTTTCACATCCACATCATCCAGCACGGAGCCGGTATGTATTTTGGGGCGATAAATCTCTTTATTTGGATCGGCCATGTCTTGTCCTTAGGTTTACTTTTAATATTGTTATTTGCTTAGACTATTGTAAGAGGAAAAATAAAGGCGTGTTAACAAAAGAATTTATAGATAGCCATAAATAAAAATAGGCCTACTCAAAGACCTATTTTTATTTATGGTAAAACTCCGTTTATTAATTAAATAAACTATTTACCGCTATCCATGTTTTTGAAAAGCTTCCAGCCAAACGCAACGGCAGAAACAATTGCAAACAAAACAGATAACAATGAGGCCCAAAGCACCCAATCGTTATTTAATTCACCACCCATGTCATTCTCCTTTGTTTTGATTAGAACAGGATGGCTTAACCTCACTAAAAATGAAGTTAAGCTTCAAAAACTACTGGCCACCACCTAATTGGTGAACATATACAGCTAGACGCTTAATGTTGACGTCTGCATCGGGTAGACGTTCTTTAAACGATGGCATTTCTGCGATACGTGTACCTTCAACATGCTTCTGACCTACACCATACTTAATAGTATAGATATACGAATCTAGTGTTGAAGCTTGCAAATTACCAGGTACACCCGCAAAACGGAAAATTCCATCCGCTAGATTAGATGCGCCAATCGGTGCGACAGGCTTACCTGCAGGACCATGACACGCCATACACATACCTTTGGCATAAGCGGCTTTTCCAGCGGCATACTCAGGCTTATCACCGTCACCCGTTGACAATGCGAGTGAGTATTCAGCTACCTGAACGACTTCCTCATCAGTCAGGTTACCCATCATGCCACGCGCAGGCATATTACCAACACGTCCATTAATCATCGCCGCTTCGATTTGCTTAACGGTCCCCCCCCACTGCCAATCATCGTTGGCCAGAATTGGGAAGTTAGGATTGCCTGCACCACCCCAACCATGACAGGCCATACAATAGTCACCGAACAATACTTTTGAGGTGTTAACCGCATAAGCGCGTAGGTTGTCATCTGCCAAGATTTCAGTCACATCAAGCGTTCTTAGCTGCTCTTCTTCCGCAGCAAAGGTGCGTTGACGCCAAGCTTCCAGCTGACCTTTCCCTTCTTTGTATTCCTCAATGGCTGTCCAGCCTGCCAAACCTTTTGTATGACTGTTAGCCAGTGGAATCGCCGGATAATAAAGTGCATAAAAAATAATCATTACAAAACCAGCGTAAAACGCCAGCATCCACCAAAGGGGTGGTGGATTATCCAGTTCGCGGATATCCTCATCCCAGATATGTCCAGTATTGCCCTCATCAGGCCATGGATTGTGTTGTGCCATACTTATTCTCCTCAGAATAATCAATCGTCATCAAGTACTTTATATTTCTGTTCTTCAAGTTCTTTACGTCTACTTGGTTTTAGCGCCCACCAGAAGGCAATCGCCATACCAAAAAATATAAGTACCGTTACAATCAGTCCAGCCCAATCATGGCCGGTCATCGCGGCCCAATCGGTGCTGAAGTAGTGTTGTTTATCACTCACGGTAAACCTTACTATCGTCTAGTCTTACCATAGTACCCAGAACTTGCATATAAGCTACAATCGCATCCATCTCGGTTTTCCCACGGATATGATCTTGCGCCAACGCAATTTCATCATCGGTATAAGGGACACCAATACGACGCATAGCGGTCAAACGGGTTTCCATGTTACGCTTAATACCAAAGAAACTGGTTTCGATGCTATTTTCAGCTAACCATGGATACGCTGGCATCACAGACTCTGGAACTAAGTCTTGAGGACGAAGTAAATGTAAAACATGCCATTCATCAGAGAACTTACCACCTACACGTGCCAAATCTGGGCCAGTACGTTTTGAACCCCATTGGAATGGATGATCATACATGGACTCGGTTGCCAATGAGAAGTGACCATAACGTTCACGCTCATCACGGAACGGACGAATCATTTGTGAGTGACAAATGTAACAGCCTTCACGGATATAAATATCACGACCAGCCAACTCTAAAGGAGTGTAAGGGCGAACGCCGTCGCCTGCTTTCCAATCAGACCCCCATGAACCGTCAGCATTTTTGTAGATTAAACGCTTGTTTTCACTACCTTGCGCCAGCACTACTCTGCCATCCGCATCAAGGTCAAACGAACGTTCCCACACCAACTCTGGGAATTTTTCATTTTTAACGTTACCGTACTTATCCGTTTTCTCAGTGTAGTCAACAGCTGACTTGAGATAAAACAAAGGTACGATTTCAACAATACCCGCAATTGACACTGCAAAAGCGGTAGCCAACATCAGCGCAAAAACATTACGTTCTGAGCGATCCTGGAAATTTTTTGGTTTTTCATCTGCCATGAGTTTCTGCTCCTCAACTCATTAATCGATGGGGTGAGATTGTTCCCTCACCCCTCTTCTATTTTAAGCCTGTGCAGTGACCGCACTGGTCTGTCTTGCTTTTGCCATTCTTAATGTCATTACGATGTTATATAACATCACAACAGCACCAGAGGTAAACAACACACCACCGATAGTACGCATTACATAATAAGGATGCATTGCCGACACAGACTCTGCGAAGGTATAGGCTAACATACCGTACTCGTCATACGCACGCCACATTAGACCTTGCATGATACCGGATACCCACATCGCAACGATATAAAGCACCGTACCAATAGTCGCTAACCAGAAATGGAAGTTGATTAATTTCATCGAGTACATTTCGGTATTCCACAACTTCATCACCATGTGATAGATCGCACCGATGGAGACCATCGCCACCCAACCTAACGCACCGGAGTGAACGTGACCAATTGTCCAGTCAGTATAGTGAGAAAGTGCGTTTACTGTCTTCGCAGACATAACCGGACCTTCGAAGGTTGCCATCGCATAGAAAGCCAATGCCATAACTAAGAAACGAAGAATATAGTCCGTACGCAGACGGTCCCAAGCACCTGAAAGGGTTAACATACCGTTCAGAGCACCACCCCAAGAAGGAATGATCATCGCTAAAGAAATGGCGGCACCTAACGAGCCCGTCCAGTCAGGTAGCGCGGTATATTGCAAGTGATGCGCACCCAACCACACATAACCAAACATTAAGGCCCAGAAGTGAATAACCGATAAGCGGTAAGAGTAGACAGGACGCTGTGCTTGCTTCGGAACGAAGTAGTACATAATCGCTAAGAAGCCCGCTGTTAGGAAGAAACCAACCGCGTTATGACCCCACCACCACTGAATCATTGCATCCTGAACACCACTGAAAATTGAGTAGGATTCAAACATAGAAACCGGGATAGCTAAACCATTTACAACATATAGGTAGGTGATCATGATCATCATACCTAGGAAGAACCAGTTCGACACGTAAACGTGTGAATGGGTTTGCTTATTACGATTGGCAATTGTCATTACAAAGTTAAAGGTAAACATCACCCAAACCAAAGCAACGGCAATATCAAGTGGCCAAATTAACTCATGGTATTCCTTACCTTGTGTCATACCCATTGAAAGGGAGATAACACCCAGCAATAAACCAATAGTAAACAGAATAGCAGTTGTCCATGCCAATCCATTGCTATATAGCTTTAAGCCATTTGTACGTTGAACCGTGTAGAAGGCTGTTGCCATCAAAGTCATACCACCAAAAGCAAAAATTACTGTGTTGGTATGCATTACACGAAGACGCGCGAAAGTGATTTCTGCAATATCAAAGTTCAATGCAGGCCATGCTAACTGGGATGCTGCCATGGTACCCATCGCAGTACCCAGCACCAGAAACACAACCGCAAGAACGGTCAAATACTTGACCACTCCGTCGTCATATTGTGGTTTTGTCATTGTAGTATCCATCAGTTGGATTCCCCTTATAGTCTTAAAGTTTCACCCCTGAGCCGTTGATTTTTACCATCATCAATTAGCTCAAAGACTCCTCAGTGCCCAATTATAGGCCTTTGTTGTCTTATTGCTATTCAAAACGCAAAAAACTTAATCTGCATCAAGATTGTTACGTTTGACGTTAAAAAACCAAGGTCAAAAGCCATTTTTTAAAAAATCTTTCAAATTATCTAATAAACATCGCTATATTTAAACTAAAAAAATTTTATGACCCAGATATAGAATTACTATAACTCTTTTATTGACCATGGTTTATTAAGAAACAACGGATGCTAAAGCTATTCAAATTTGACGCTTTAAAAGGTTATAAATATGCAAAACCATCTTTTTTTCAGTATGATTACGTTTTTTCAAGTTTTGGTAGATAAACAACATGCGCCTAGCAACTATTGAACGCAACACCTTAGAAACGCAAATTAAAATTGAGATTAATCTTGATGGAACAGGTAAAGCCCACTTCAATACTGGCGTACCTTTTTTTGAACATATGCTTGATCAGATTGCGCGCCACGGTTTGATTGACCTCGACATTACCGCTGTAGGTGACTTACACATTGACGACCATCATACGGTTGAAGATGTGGGTATCGCACTGGGTCAAGCCTTGAAGCAAGCGGTGGGTGATAAAAAAGGCATTGCGCGCTATGGCCATGCGTATGTGCCACTTGATGAAGCGCTGTCTAGGGTCGTGATTGATCTTTCAGGGCGACCCGGCCTGTCATTTCATGCCGACTTTACCCGCGCCCAAATAGGCACGTTTGAAACAGAGTTGGTCGCGGAGTTCTTTCAAGGGTTTGTAAACCACGCGCAAGCCACCTTGCACATTGATAATCTTCGCGGTCATAATGCGCATCACCAAGTTGAAACGATTTTCAAAGCCTTTGGACGCGCCCTACGCATGGCGCTATCGCCAGACGAAAGGATGGCAGGCATGCTACCTTCCACCAAAGGGAGTTTATAGTCATGAGCCGCAAACAAATTGTGGTGGTTGATTATGGTATGGGCAATTTGCGCTCGGTCGCCAAGGCGGCTGAACATGTTGCAAATCAATCAGCCGATATTCTTGTTAGCCAAAACCCGCAGGATATTGCCAATGCGGATGCCGTTATTTTCCCTGGCCAAGGCGCGGCGAAAGCCTGTATGCAAGCCTTAAAAGATACGGGGATGATGCAGCCCGTGATAGAAGCCGCTGAAACCAAACCCTTTTTAGGCATCTGCATGGGGCTACAAGTATTAATGACCTACAGCGATGAAAACCAAGGGATTGAATGCCTTGATGTCATACCAGGCCTGGTTAAGAAATTTGATGAAACCCGCTTTCCTGAGTTAAAAATACCGCATATGGGTTGGAATCAAATACATCAAACCCAAGATCATCCGTTATGGCATGGCATTGTCAATTCAAGCCGATTTTATTTTGTGCATAGCTATTTTGTTAAGCCAAAGCTTGATCATTATGCCATTGGCACCACAGAATATGGCGAAACCTTTACCAGCGCGATAGCACATAATAAACTGTTTGCAATTCAAGCGCACCCCGAAAAGAGCGCTGATGCGGGTCTGCAATTATTAAAAAACTTTATACACTGGAATGGCGCTTAGACCCTACGGTTAAAAAAGAGCCAGCAAGAATTAGGAAGACAATATGTTACTGATACCCGCAATAGATTTAAAAGACGGCCAATGTGTGCGTTTACGTCAAGGACTGATGGACGATGCCACGGTTTTTTCATCCGATATCGTCGCGATGGCGGAACGCTGGGTGAACCAAGGCGCGCGCCGCCTGCACATGGTGGACTTAAACGGTGCATTTGAAGGCAAGCCGGTGAATGGCGATGCCGTTTATCAGGTACGCAAGGCCTACCCAGACCTGCCGATTCAGATTGGCGGGGGTATTCGTGATCTAGCGACGATCGAAGCCTATTTAAGCGCCGGGGTTAGCTATTGTATTATCGGCACCAAAGCGGTTCACAATCCGGAATTCGTGGCACAAGCTTGCAAAGCCTTTCCAGGACATATTATGGTTGGACTCGATGCCAAAGACGGTTATGTCGCCATTAATGGCTGGGCTGAAGTCACTGACCACTTGGTTACTGAGTTGGGCAAACGCTTTGAAGATGATGGTGTCGAAGCGATTATTTACACGGATATCGGTCGTGATGGCATGATGCAGGGCGTTAATATCGAAGCCACCCAAGCGCTGGCTCGCGCCCTGCGCATTCCGGTTGTCGCGTCGGGTGGCATTACCAATCTTGAGGACATTAAAGCCCTAGCGAAAATTGAACGCGATGGTGTAGTCGGCGCCATTACTGGCCGTGCCATCTACGAAGGCACACTGAATCTGGCTGAAGGACAAGCACTCGCTGACACCCTGAGCCAAGCGTTGGAGCAAGCCTAATGGGGTTAGCAAAACGTATTATTCCCTGTTTGGATGTTGACAATGGCCGTGTGGTGAAAGGCGTGCAGTTTGTTGAAATCCGCGATGCGGGTGACCCAGTTGAAGTAGCGAAACGTTATGATCAGCAGGGCGCGGATGAAATCACATTTCTGGATATCACCGCCAGTTCAGACAACCGCGATACCATCGTGCATGTCGTTGAACAGGTCGCCAGCCAAGTTTTTATCCCACTGACCGTGGGTGGCGGCATTCGCAAGGTTGAAGATGTGCGCCAAATGCTCAACGCCGGTGCGGATAAGGTGTCGATCAATACTGCTGCGATTCACAACCCTGAATTTGTCCGTCAAGCGGCTGACTTATTTGGCTCACAGTGCATCGTGGTGGCGATTGATGCGAAAAAAGTCAGCGCCGACAATGAACCCAATCGCTGGGAAATTTTTACGCATGGCGGGCGCAAGTCAACCGGTATTGATGCCATTAACTGGGCAATTAAAATGGAAAGCTATGGCGCAGGCGAAATCCTACTGACGAGCATGGACAGGGATGGCACCAAAATTGGTTTTGACCTTGAGCTCACTCGTGCGGTCGCGGATGCCATTAAAATTCCAGTCATCGCTTCTGGCGGCGTGGGTGAACTGCAACACTTGGTTGATGGCGTCAAACAGGGTCATGCCCAAGCGGTGTTGGCCGCCAGTATTTTCCATTTTGGCCAACACACCATCGAAGAAGCCAAATTAGCGATGCAACAACAAGGGGTAGAGGTACGCTTATGAGCGAAGTGCTAGCACAACTGGATAAAATTTTACAACAACGTAAAACCGAATCGGCCGATAGCTCCTATGTTGCCAGCCTCTATGCCAAGGGTTTGGATAAGATTTTAAAGAAGGTTGGTGAGGAATCCGTCGAAACCATTATGGCGGCCAAAGACGGTGATGCTGAACATTTAGTTTACGAGGTAGCCGATTTATGGTTTCATACCCTTGTGCTACTCGCGCACCAAAACCTATCCAGTTCGCAAGTTATATCCGAGCTTGAGCGCCGATTTGGGCTATCTGGGCTTGAAGAGAAAGCGCAGCGAACTGAATAAATTATTTATTATTTAAACAAATAACATACAACACACAAGTAAGAGAGATCCTCCTATGCAACCAGAACCAACCATTTTTAGCCGCATTATCAACAAAGAGATACCCGCAGATTATGTGTATGAAGACGACAAATGCATCGTGATTAAAGACATCAACCCGCGTGCTCGCGTGCATTTATTGATTATCCCCAAAAAACCGATTCCTACTTTATTTGATCTAAAACCTGAAGATAAAGACCTGATGGGACACATGATGCTGCTTTTGCCACAAATCGCACAAGCGCAAAATTTGGATGGCTTTAAGACCCAAATCCACACCGGCGCTACCGGTGGACAAGAAGTTTTCCATATTCACATTCATTTACTTGGTAACTAACGGCATTATTTGCTATTATTCAACGCTTGCAAAAAAACAACCCTAAACATAGAAACTGGAGATAAAAATGGGCATTAGCATTTGGCAGTTATTAATCATCCTCGCAATCGTTTTAGTGATATTTGGTGCAAAACGTCTGAAAAACGTGGGCTCTGACTTAGGCGGCGCGATTAAAGGCTTCAAAAAAGCCGTTAGCGAAGATGATGAAAAGAAAGCTGCTGACCAAGCAACCGCTGAAGGACAGAAAAACATCGCCGCAGATCAAAAGTCAGACAATGTGTTTGATGCACAAGCGACTGAAAAGAAGACAGAAACCGACGCTGATAGCCAAAAGCCAAAAGTTTAATTGCTTTAATGCTTTTTTATCCTCATCAATTAGGATGACACATGTTTGATTTTGGTTTTCTTGAAATTGTGGTGGTGTTGATTATCACACTGCTCGTTGTCGGCCCTGAACGTATGCCTGAGGTTGCGAGAAAGGCCGGCCAAATGGTTGGCAAATTTCGCAACTTTATCAGTTCAGTAAAAGATGACACCAATCTTCGGGAAACGGTACGTGAACTGCAAGATGCTGTTGATCTAAAAGAACAGCAAAAACAATTTGAATCGATTCAGCAAGACCTTTACAAAGGGTTTGATGATGTGCGCGATCAAATTAATTTTGATGAATTGCAGCGTCCTTTTGGGCAAAACCACACAGAGCCAACAAAAAAAGACATCGAGCAGGCACAGCGTCAACTTGATAGCACAGATGATGTCACGACGCCAAAAGAAACAACGGCCACCGACACCTTATCAAACGCAGCACCTGTCGATCATGACAAACCTAAAACCTAAGACTTATTAAAATGAGTAAAACAGCCCTACCTCCTAGCGATCAAGAAATGTCCTTGGTTCAGCATTTGCTGGAACTTAGAAATGCCGTAGCCAAATCGGTGATTGCGGTTTTAGTGTTGTTTTTAATCCTGTTTCCGTTTGCTAACGATATTTATACCTACATTGCTGACCCGCTAACTCGCTTTATGCCAGAAGGCAACAGCATGATCGCGGTCGGTGTGGCCTCGCCTTTCTTAACCCCATTTAAATTAAGCTTGGTGCTGGCGATTTATATTGCTATGCCTATTCTTTTTTATCAACTTTGGCGTTTTATTGCGCCCGCGCTTTACACCCACGAACGCCAACTGATCGCGCCTGTTTTATTTTTTAGTTCGTTTTTGTTTTATGCCGGCGGCGCATTTTCCTATTATGTTGTTTTCCCATTGGTGTTTGGCTTCCTATCGCAAACCGCACCTGAAGGCGTGACGATTGCGACCGACATCTCGCTCTATCTCGATTTCGTCATCAAAATGTTCTTTGCCTTTGGCATGGCATTTGAAGTGCCGGTTATTACGGTATTATTGATTTTAACCGGTATGGTTAAACCTAGAGCCATGTCCCATGCACGCCCCTATGTGATTGTGGGTGCGTTTGTACTTGGCATGCTATTAACACCGCCTGACATTATTTCCCAAACCCTGTTAGCGGTGCCTGTTTGGTTGCTTTATGAGCTAGGTATCGTTGTCGGCACCTTTATTCTCAAGCGCAAAGGGATTGATCCTAACGGCGATAGCGATGACAACGAACCCAAGTCTATGGCTGAACCAGAGCCGAGTTCAGCCAGCTACAGCAAAAAATCCGATGATGAGGGCTTTGATAATCGCTATGCCGAACAGAATAAAGATATCAACCCGCATCAAATAAAAGCAGCACAGCAGGCGGCAGAAAAAAAAGCAGAAGCGGCCAAGTCTCAACAAACACCGGTGGATGATGATTTCGATTTTGATGCGGAATTTGATAAGATTGACGCAGAGATGGAAAAATTGAAAAAAGATGCCGAACAACGGGAGCAGCAAAAAAATGCCAATAATGCGACCAGCGACAGCACTAGCACTGCTCAAAACCCAAGCAACCCTGAGGTTGAGCAAAAACCGGATGACAAACCCAAAAACTAGCACCAAAAGACCACCAGGCCTGGTTGTCTTTTGGCTGGTTTTCATCAGTTTTATAAGTTTGATACCGCTAAAGCTAGTCGCGGCTAACCCACTGCAAAACCACCCTTCGGCTTACATTGCACTGCATGCCGATGACCCCATACATTGGCACCTTTGGTCTGCTGAAACCCTTGCAAAAGCCCAACAACAAAACAAACCGCTGTTTATTTCTTCTGGCTATTTTGCCTGCCATTGGTGTCACGTGATGCATCAAGAAAACTACAAAAACCCTCTGGTGGCCGATCTACTTAACCGCCATTTTATCTCGGTGAAAGTGGATCGTGAACTAACGCCCGACCTTGATGACTATCTCCTCAACCAACTACGCCAAGCAACCGGGCAAGCCGGCTGGCCTCTGCATGTCATACTCACCCCAGAAGGTCACAGTTTTAGCGGTTTTGTCTATCAGCCCACCGACACCCTATTGCAAACACTCAGCCTAATCAACCACTGGTGGCAAACAGACGCCGATAAACTGCGTGCGCTAGCTCAACCAGCGGCGCAGACTCTAGCACAAACCTCAAGCCCCATTAGACAGCTAAATCGCACCGAACTCGAACAGGCCATCCAGCAATCCCTGCCGGATTTAATCGATAACTTTGATGGCGGGCTACAAGCCATTCAAAAATTTCCGCATAGCCCGCTACTCAAATACCTCCTGCTCAATGCAAAAACAGATCAAGACACCCAAGACTGGCTTATCTTGACGCTCACACAAATGCAAACCGAGCACCTTTATGATCACATCCACCATGGCTTTTTTCGCTATACCGTCGATCCCAACTGGCAAGAACCCCACTTTGAAAAAATGCTTTACGACAACGCACAACTCGCCGAACTGTTTTTTATCGCTGGACAGCGTTTTGGGCGTGATGACTTTATCCACACCGCACACCAAACCCTTCAATACATCGAGCGCGAACTGCTTAGCCCCGTCACTGGATTAGCCAAAGCCAGCCAATCAGCGATTGATCAACAAGGCATTGATGGCGGACGTTATATTTGGTCTCGCACACAACTTCAGGCGCAATTTAGTTCATCGGACTTTGCCATCCTCAACCAGGCCTGGTTACTCGACAACCCCGCGCCCTTTGATTTAGGCTGGCTGCCAAAGCCGATAAACGCCCCCCACTGGACAAGAATCCAAGCGACATTGGCGCAACGCCCCAGCCTCACCGATGACAAAAAACTCATAAGCTGGAATGGCTTATTACTCTCGGCCTATGCCAGAGGCTATCAAGTCAGCCAACGTCCTGATTATGCCCTGCGCGCTTCAGGCTTAGCCGAGCGTTTGATTCGGTTATTACAACAACCCAATCCAGCACGCGCACTCAATGAACAAGGGCAATTATTTGGTCAAGCCAGCCTTGAGGATTTTGGCTACAGCCTAGCCGGCTTACAACTCTGGCAAAATGTTGCGGGGCTTGACTATCAGCCATGGATTAACCCGCTCAGCGACAAGGCAACGCGTTATTTTTATGTAGAAAACGGCTGGCTGGCCAGCCAAGAAAGCCTATTACCCGGTCAACAAACCCCCGGCAGCCTACCGGACTTAGCCACCCCCTCGGCCAGTGCAATTTTAAGCTGTGACCAAGATGTCACTATTGTGATACAAACAGGCTTACAGCCCTGGCAATATGCCAGCTATTTAACCTACCAAGGCTGCAAATAAAACATGGGTGTGGTGATTATTGGTGTGGTGCTTCTAGCACTGATCAGTTTTGTGCCGCAATGGTGGACGCAATGGGTGCTAAAAAAACACAGCCAGCCCCACCCTAGCTTGGCGGGCACAGGTGCGGAGTTTGCACAACACCTGCTAAACAAACATGGCCTTGATGATGTCAGGCTTGAAGAAATCCCACAGGGTTCGGTAACCGGCGATCATTATGACCCGATTGACAAGGTTGTGCGCTTATCCAGCGCCAACTATCATAGCAACTCACTGACGGCGATCGTCACCACCGCCCACGAAATCGGCCATGCGATTCAACACCAGCAACACTATGAACCACTGTTAACACGCACCGAAATGGTTGAGCGCGCGCAATGGATGCAAAAATTCAGCGGCATGGCGTTACTGGCGACCCCGATACTGATTCCGCTTCTTCACACGCCGATGATCGGCCTGATCACCTTTGGCGCAGGATTTATCGCAATGGGGATTCCCGTGCTGATTCACCTATCCACCCTGCCAGTCGAATTTGATGCTAGCTATAAACGTGCCCTACCACTGCTTGAACAAGGCGACTATCTCGACAAACAAGACATGGCCCGCGCCCGCCACATCCTCACCGCCTGCGCCTTCACTTACGTCAGCGCCAGCCTCGCCAGCCTATTCAACCTATGGCGCTGGTTCAGCGGCTGGCGTCGTTGATTAACAAGTCGTTGATTAACAAAATAAGGCCTTGCTTTTTTGATAAAATCTTGTTAAGTTAAATGAAATAAACTTAACAAAGAGGTTGTGAACTATGTCATCTACAGCGCTTACGATTCAACAGCTTACACCGGGGCAAAACCTAGAAAGCTATCTTCGCACTGTTCGTACGCTTCCTCAGTTAAATGCCGAGGAAGAGCGTGAGTTAGCGGAACGTCTTTATTACCAACAAGACCTTGAAGCGGCTCGCCAATTAATTCTTGCGTCCTTACGCTATGTGGTGCCGGTTGCGCGCAGTTTTAACGGCTATGGCTTACCGCTTAGCGATTTAATTCAAGAAGGCAATATCGGCTTAATGAAAGCCGTAAAACGTTTTAACCCCAACGAAAATGTACGTCTGATGACCTTTGCGGTACATTGGATTCGTGCTGAAATTAATGAATTCGTGATTAAAAACTGGCGTATTGTAAAAACCGCCACCACCAAGGCACAGCGCAAGCTATTCTTCAAACTACGCGGCGCAAAAAGCGCGCTCGCTTGGTTTAGCGACAAGGATGCTGATCGTGTAGCGGAAGAGCTGGGAGTCACCCGCGCAGACGTGTTGGAGATGGATAGCCGACTTTATGGTAAAGACATACAGATAGACATGAGCGCGGATGAGGAAGATGAGCGCGGGCACAGTGCGCCGATTTTAATTAGCCATGAACTAGACCCCGAAACCCACTGGGTACGTGAAACCGAAGAACAACGCCAAACACAGCAAATGCATAAAGCATTGAAGCAATTGGATGCGCGCAGCTTAGATATCATCCAATCACGCTGGCTCGGGGAAGATAAACTCGGCTTAAAAGAACTGTCCGAAAAACACGGTGTATCGATGGAGCGTATTCGTCAAATTGAACAACAGGCGATGAAAAAACTCAAGACCGCCCTCAGTGAAGAGGGGCTATTCGCTTAAAAACCCCACCAAGATGGCGCCCACTGAATCTCAGGGCGCACCTAAGCGATTAAAACGGCCAGGCCTGCTTATGCACCGCCACCGCCACCAAATAAAACAACACTACTAAGGCTAAAAGCCAATACAAGGCTTTCGCACCACGTGTTTTAGCAAAGCGGAACGCCATCAAACCTAAACCGATATAGGCAATCAAACCCAGTATTTTGGCGACAATCCAAGGATCTGAAAAACTAAACCCCGTCATGGCGACAACCGCCACCGCTGACACAATCAACAGGGTATCCACTATATGCGGCACAATTTTTACTGGCTTTTTCGTTATCCAGTTGTGTTGAAATATATGCCCAATCCCACGCGCGAAAAACCCAATAATACTGACTAAAACCGCCGCTTTATGCAGCATTAACAAACTCATCACCATAAACCTAACTCCTTGACTTTAATTGATTTTGAAACTCATCTAACGTTATATTTACCACACCACTTTTATCGCGAGCAGGCCCCTTAAACACCTCAGGCGCCGCCCAAGCATGCCCATGCACCACTTCATAAGTCGCCGGAATTTGATCGCCTTGGCGCTGTCGCTCATACGCCTGCAACATCGCATTAAACCGAGTTTTGCCCGTTAGGGTCTTGGTGCGTTGTTGCTGTGCATTGGTCGCCCCTATCGCCTTTAAATCCCTCATCACCGCTAGCGGGGTTGGATAAGTCAGAGTATAACGCTCCACATCCATCACCGGCTGACCAAAACCAGCCCGTACCAGCGCATCCCCCAAGTCATGCATATCCACAAACGGATTCATCCGCAAGTGCCCCGCTTCGCCCTCGACACTCACCCAAGCTCGGCGCAACTCCTTAAGGGTATCTGGCCCCAACGAACTCAGCATTAACAAACCTTCAGGGCGCAACACACGGCGCACTTCAGCCAACACCGCATCCAAATCATCACACCATTGCAACATAAAATTAGTCACCACCAAATCCTGACTGCCATCCGCAAACGGCAAACAATAAGCATTGGCCTGAACAAAATTCACACTGGGTGCCGATTTTGTCCAGCGAGACCACCAGGCCTGGTTGGGATACGCCTTTTTAAAACGCGCTTTGGCATGATTCAACATCGCACACGACAAATCCAGCGAACTAATCTGGGCTTGCGGATAGCGAGCCCAAAGCTTTTCACTCAGAAATCCCGTGCCCGCACCTAAATCCAACACCCGCTTTACATCTAACTTAATTAAGTCTAAACGCTGGTCTAACTCTTCGGCGGTTAACTTTTGCAACACAGCCGCTTCATCATAACGCGCCGCCGCCTTTGAAAAATGTTGCTGCACATGGGCTAGATTCATCGTGGCTGAATTAAACGCTGACATGCTGCTCCTTCAAAAACCCAATCAAAGCCGCCGCTGTCTGCTCTGGATGTGAAAAAAACGGCACATGAGCCGCGCCCTCAATCACACACACCTTAGCATGAGACTGACAGGCAATTAAATCTTGGGTGATCGCCAAAGGCACCAACGGATCTTTTTCACCCAACAGCCACAAGGTGGGTTGATGAATATCACCCAGCCGGTCGCGTAAATCGAGATCGCGCAACAAATGCAAACCTTGTTGCAAACCTTGAAAACTCGGTAATTGACGATTTTGCATCTGGCTAACAAAATGTTTCATTAACTGTCTTGCCCCATCACCACCTTGCAACTGCAGCTTCCAAAACCGATTTAATAATGCCGCACTATCTAATCCCAGCGCTTTAATAAAATCCGCCATCAAAGGCATCGAAATACCATACGCCCAATCATCCGCCTGCACAAAACGTGGTGTGGATGCTAAACACGTCAAGGTTTTCACCTTTTCAGGATAAAGACAAGCCAACTGCTGCGCCATCAGCCCACCCAGCGACCAACCCAGCAAATGTGTATTTTCAGGCAACACATCAGCTAACGCAGACAACCAGGCCTGGTTGACATCCACTTTGTTTTCTATCGCCGAACTCTCACCAAAACCGGGCAAATCTATTAAGGTAAGCTGAAAATCCGCCGCCAAGCGGCTTTGCGCCCAATCACGCCACACCGCACTTTGCGCACCCCAGCCATGAATCAGGGTTAAAGACGGACCTTGTCCAAAAGTGTGGGTGTAAAGTTTTAATATTTTCTGATTTTGTTGCTTCACAAGTTTGTCCACGCCCTGCTGTCTTTTTTTGATGCATGGATTGTAGCGACTAGATCGCGATAAGGCTAGGTTTTTTAATGAATTTAAGCGGCAATAAAACCAAAAAACACCCGCCTTAATAAAAATTTCATAGATATTTATGCAGATAACCCTATTTTTTATTTGACTTGGTGTTACAATGGACCTGCGTCATTAAGTTCGATGACGGATTTTATGTTTTATTTGAGGTAGTTATGTCAGATTTAGTTACAGGCACCGTTAAATGGTTTAACGATGAAAAAGGTTTCGGTTTTTTAGCACAAGAAAATGGTCCAGATGTATTCGTACACTTCCGTGCCATCAATGGTTCTGGCCGTAAAACTTTAGCTGAAGGTCAAGCAGTGACTTTCAACATTACTGAAGGTGAAAAGGGTTTACAAGCGGAAAACGTTAACGCCCTATAATCTGAAGTTCGTTGCACCAGACGTGTGTTGATGCAACCGAAACCGTGAAAATGATTTATCAGCTTCACGGTTTTTTTATACCCAAAATAACACCCCGCCCCTCTATACCCACCAAAGAAAACGCACCTAAATCATAAAAAATCATAGCAATAGTAATGATTAACCTCGTTCCCACGCTGTGCGTCACTGCCATTAAGTTAAGAAAAAAACGGTCATTGCGAGGAGCGCAGCGACGCGGCAATCTCTCAAGGGCGTGCGCAGTCTGCTAGAGATTGCCACGGCCTTCGGCCTCGCAATGACGCAAGTTGGTTAGCTCCGTGTTGTCACTCATTCCTTAACTTAATGGCAGTGACGCTGTGCGTGGGAACGCAGACCGATTTAACCTATGAAACAGCGCTCAAACCCAATTCCAAGGCGCTCCCACGTTCAACGTGGGAGCGAGACCTGATTGTAAGTTGTTGACTTATTATTTACTTTAGATGCGTTTGCCCTGATAGGTTGTTAATTTAAAATCCTTGTACTACACTAATGTAATACAATTAAAACAAGGAGCTGATCATGATTAGTTTACGCCTACCTCACGATCTTGAACACCAATTAATTCAGTACGCCAATCAAACACATCGCACCAAAACCGATGTTGTGAAATTGGCTTTAGAGCGCTTATTTGAATCAGCAACAACACCCGCCGTTACCGAAGGTGAGCGAGTGTTACAGATTTTCGCACAAAACGGGTTGCTCAACGCCATATCAGCCGATGCTGAATTATCCGCCAACTACAAAGCTGAATTGGACTGGAATCACAAACTATGATTATGGCCGATACCGGGTTTTGGGTGGCCTTATTTAGTCCAAATGATCAGCATCATAAATTAGCACAACATACACTAAAGCAACTCAACGAGCGATTAATCACTACCTACCCGGTGCTGACAGAAACTTGCCATCTGCTTTTGAAACGTTCAGGACAACAGGCTGTGATTGGATTTATGAACAGCTATGCTCAAGGCGCTTTTCTGCTTTATACCAATGCGACGGATTATATCCGCGACCTAATTCGTGAGGATCAACACAAAATGGCCGCATTGCGCCAAGCATTAATCGAAGAAAGCGAAGCCAAGCATCCGGGTTAAATCTTAAGCTAATTTTTTTTCGAAGCGTATAATGTGATTGTTTCAAGGTAAAAGAGGTAAAACCATGAACAAATTAGTTGCCCTGTTGATGGTGCTGAGTTTTTTCGGACTTAGTGCCTGTAGCCATCAAGCCAAACTCGATGCCCAAGCCGCTAAAGCGGAGCAGCAAAGAGCACAACAGATTGAATCAACCGAGCGCGCTGCGCGCGATGCGCAGCGTCGTCTTGATCGACAGTAATTAATCCGCTAACACGCCATCGACCATTGACTGGGCTTCGGCGAGGATTTGATCTAGGTGCGCCTGGTCTTTAAATGACTCAGCATAGATTTTATAAACATCCTCTGTGCCGGATGGGCGCGCCGCAAACCAACCGTTTTCAGTGGTGACTTTTAGCCCTCCAATCGCCGCACCATTGCCTGAAGCATGCGTAAGTTTAGCCGTTATGGCTTCGCCGGCTAGCTCGGTAGCACTGACCTGCTCTGCGCTGAGTTTACTGAGCTTGGCTTTTTGTTCACGATTGGCTGGCGCATCAACGCGGGTGTAAATTGGCGCGGCAAACTGCTCGGTGAGGGCTTGGTAATGCTGGCCTGGGTCTTTACCGGTGACCGCTGTGATTTCAGCCGCCAACAGGTTCATGATAATCCCATCCTTATCCGTGCTCCATGCCAAACCTTGACGGTCTAAAAATGACGCACCCGCTGACTCTTCACCACCGAAACCAAGACTACCCTCCACCAGGCCGGGTACAAACCATTTAAAACCAACCGGCACTTCAACCAGCTTACGACCGAGTTTAGCCGCCACGCGATCAATCATCGAACTTGATACCAGCGTTTTACCGATGCCTGCTGAGGCTGACCAATTAGGGCGATGGCTATAAAGATAATCAATCGCCACGGCCAAATAATGATTTGGGTTCATTAAACCCACCGAGGGCGTCACAATACCGTGGCGGTCCGCATCGGGATCATTGCCAAACGCTATATCAAAGCGATCTTTTAAGCCAATCAAACTCGCCATCGCATAGGGCGATGAACAGTCCATACGGATTTTGCCATCCTTATCAACGGTCATAAAACGGAAGGTGGCATCGACATTTGGATTCACCACCTCAAGGTTTAGGCCATAGTGTTCGGCAATCGGTTGCCAAAAATCAACCCCTGCGCCGCCCATTGGATCGACACCGATTTTCAAACCTGAATCCGCAATCGCTTGCATATCCACCACTTCATGCAGTGTCGATACATAAGGCATAATTAAATCTTCTGACTTTACATAACCCGATGCCATCGCTTGATTAAACGTCATGCGTTTAATCGCTTTAGCGCCATCCAATAGAATTTGATTAGCGCGCTGTTGCACTTGATTGGTGACATCGGTATCCGCAGGCCCGCCGTTTGTTGGGTTGTATTTAAACCCACCGTCTTGTGGCGGGTTGTGTGAGGGGGTAATCACAATGCCGTCAGCCAAACCGCTGTCGCGCCCTCGGTTGTAACGAATAATCGCATGAGAAATCACCGGCGTTGGGGTATAGCGCCCACGGCCTTGGATAATCATGCTCACCTGATTCGCCGCTAACACCTCAATCGCGGTGGTTTGTGCTGCCTCAGATAGCGCATGGCTATCCATGCCGATATAAAGCGGCCCGCTAATGCTGTTTTGCTGACGGTATTCCACCAACGCCTGGCAGACAGCCGCGATATGATCATCGTTAAAACTGGTTTTAGATGAACAACCGCGATGCCCGGAGGTACCAAAACCGACCGCTTCAGCCGGGTTAGTGACATCCGGTTTTAACGCGTAATAATCAACCATTAACTTTGGAATGTTTTCTAACAAACTCGCTGGTGCGGGTTTACCCGCAAATTCTGATAACGCCATACTTCACCTCTTTTGGTTAGGACTTGATTATGTAACAATGAGTTCAGTCAAAAAACTTGAGTAAGGCAACAACCAAGCCCGCTTGTGCAACAAGGAGTGCAATGATCCATTTAATCATTTCTATTTTGTGCGCTACTAGATCCAGTTTAGCAACCAACTGGGTTTCCTGCGCATCCCTTACTGCATTAGCAATGGCTTCTGCTTGATCCTCACTCATACCTGATGACTTGAGTGTTTTAACAAACTTTAACGTATCAAATGTAATTGTTGACATAATACTGAATCCAAGCAAATTAAATTACGTTTAGATAAATCAAACCCTTTCAATAATCTGATTAAGCGTCGGGCTCGGGCGCATAATGGCCTTGGCCTTGTTGCTATCTGGGTGGTAGTAGCCGCCTAGATCAACCGCTTGACCTTGCACGGCTTTGAGTTCATCAACAATCTGGCCTTCTTGTTCGCTCATGGCTTGGGCAATAGGTTGGAACTTGGCTTGTAAGCTGTCGTCGTCGGTTTGCGCCGCCAAGGCTTGCGCCCAGTAAAGCGCGAGATAGAAATGACTACCACGATTATCGAGCTGTCCGAGTTTACGACCGGGCGATTTGTCTTCGTCTAGGAAGCGGCTGGTAGCTTGGTTAAGGGTATCAACTAACACCTTGGCCTTGTTATCACTGGTTTGATTGGCAAGGTGTTCAATCGACACGGCTAGGGCCAAGAATTCACCGAGTGAATCCCAGCGCAAGAAGTTTTCTTGTACTAGCTGTTGAACGTGTTTGGGCGCAGAGCCGCCGGCACCGGTTTCAAATAAGCCGCCACCGGCGAGTAACGGCACGATAGATAACATTTTGGCACTGGTGCCGAGCTCTAAAATCGGGAACAGGTCAGTAAGGTAGTCGCGCAATACGTTACCGGTTACTGAAATGGTATCCAAGCCGTCTTTGGCGCGTTGTAAGGTGAGTTCTATCGCCTTGGCGGGAGATAGAATCTGAATATCTAGGCCGTCGGTATCGTATTGATTTAGTGCAATGTCCACTTTTTTAATCAGATTGGCATCATGCGCACGCTCACTGTCTAACCAGAAAATAGCGGGCGTTTGGCTCAAGCGCGCACGCTCGACCGCGAGACGAACCCAGTCTTGAATCGCAATATCTTTGGTTTGACACATGCGCCAAATATCGCCCTGCTCAACGCTATGTTGCATTAAAACTTGACCTTGTTCGTCAATCACTTTAACCAGGCCTGGTTGTGGAACTTCAAAGGTTTTATCGTGCGAACCGTATTCTTCGGCTTTTTGCGCCATTAATCCCACGTTCGGCACGGTGCCCATAGTTGAAGGGTCAAACGCACCGTGTTGCTTACAAAAGGCAATGGTTTGTTGATAAATTCCCGCGTAACAACGATCAGGAATCATTGCTTTCATGTCCTGTAACGCGCCTTGGGCATTCCACATTTGACCCGAGGAGCGAATCGCCGCGGGCATCGAGGCATCGATAATAATATCACTTGGCACATGCAGGTTGGTGATGCCTTTATCGGAGTCCACCATCGCCAGGCCGGGTTGGGTTTGATAGGTGGCTTGAATATCGGCTTCAATTTGCGCACGTTCGGTTTCGGGTAGGCTTTGGATTTTGCTGTAGACATCGCCCAAACCGTTATTCAGATTCACGCCTAGCTTGGCAAAGGTTTCAGCATGTTTTTCCATCACGTCTTTAAAATAAACGGCAACCGCGTGACCAAACATAATCGGGTCTGAAACCTTCATCATGGTGGCTTTTAGATGGAGCGACAGGAGTACGCCCTGCTGTTTAGCTTCATCAATTTGCGACTGGTAGAAAGCACGCAGGGCTTTAGCGCTCATGCGTGATGCGTCAATCACTTCACCTGCTTGCAATGCAAACGGCGCTTTTAATTGGCTGACTTCATCGTTTTCAGCATGCAGTTCAATTTTAATCGAGGTGTTGGCTGGAATCACGACTGATTGTTCGGAACCATAAAAATCATCCGCCTGCATATGCGCCACATGGGATTTAGAATCGGCTGACCAAGCGCCCATACTGTGCGGGTGTTTTTTGGCGTATTCTTTAACCGGTAGCGCCACACGGCGATCCGAATTACCTTCACGTAATACCGGGTTGACCGCAGAACCCAATACCTTGGCGTAACGCGCTTTGATATCTTTTTCTTCATCCGTTTTCGGTTCAGCTGGGTAATCGGGCAAGGCATAACCCTGGCTTTGCAGCTCTTTAATCGCCGCGATAAGCTGGGGAATCGATGCGCTGATATTCGGTAGCTTAATAATATTGGCTTGTGGCGTTTTTGCTAGGTCACCGAGTTCGGCTAGCGCATCGGCTTGGCGTTGGTCATCCGTGAGGTAGTCTGAAAAATGTGAGAGAACTCGTCCGGCTAATGAAATGTCGCGGGTTTCAACCGCGATGCCTGCCGCCGCTGTAAAAGCGCGGATAATCGGTAAAAGGGAGTAGGTGGCCAACGCGGGGGCTTCATCGGTATAGGTGTAAATGAGCGTTGATGTTGTTTCAGTCATGGTGATTCCTTCAATCAAATTAAAATACAGCTTATTCAAAGCAGACTTTTTTCGCTTAGACCGGTTAAGTCCGACAGGTTTCTAGCGTACAAATGCGGTTGCGCCCTGTTTCTTTGGCTTGATAAAGGGCGTCATCGGCTTGCTTAAGCAAGTCTGGCAGTGTCTCTATTCCTGGCTCAGCCGTCAAGCTTGCCACACCTAAGCTGATCGTAATATGCGGCGCAACCGGTGAAAAGCTATGTTCAATGGCCAGCCGATTGACTTCATCATGCAAGCCCTGCGCGACTTGCATCGCACCGTCCAAGTCCGTATCAGGCAGAATGACGACAAACTCCTCACCACCATAACGCGCAACGACGTCAGTAGGACGTTTAATAATGCCCGATAAGGCTTTCGCAACATCAATCAAACACGCATCACCCGTACCATGACCATAATTATCGTTAAACAACTTAAAGTAATCAATATCCAGCATAATTAAAGACAAGCAACCACCCAAACGGTGTAAACGCCCCTGCTCCTTGCTGAACATCTCATCAAAGTGACGACGGTTGGCCACCCCTGTAAGCCCATCAAGGTGCGACAACTCTTCCAGCTGATCCGTTTTAAGTTTCAACAGCATATGATTACGAATCCTCGCCTTCACAATCGGTAAGTGAAAGGGCTTGGTAATATAATCCACTGCACCCAAGTTTAAGCCACGCTCTTGATCATCATTTTTGTGTAAGGCCGTGACAAAGACCACCGGAATACTCATGGTTTCAGGGTTTGACTTAAGCTGTTTGCAAATTGTGTAACCATCTACTTCAGGCATCATAATATCAAGTAAAATCAAATCTGGCTTAGGATAGGCCGTCGCAATTTCCATCACCGCTTCGCCTTTGAGTGCCACTAAAATACGGTAGTCTTCCTGCAACGCATTAGCCAACATTTGGATATCGGTTGCAACATCGTCAACAATCAAAATTGTTTGCTTATCATATGACATAGGGGGTTCCTTTAGGTCTATTTTTTATCTGCGAATACAATGGCCTGCTCAAGCGCCCTTAATTGTTCACCCGCCGCTGAATAATCAAAATCAATCACGGCTTTTTTTATACCTGGCATATACTGCTGATACAGATCGACAGACAAGCCATCGCTCAAGGCGTTTATTTTAGCTTGATCAATATACTCATTTGCTTCAACCGCGAGACGTAAAACAGCAAGCGCCTCACGCACAGAATCACTCATCATCGTGCCACTGACTATCGGATTCGGCGCAAGGCGGATAAAGTCGGCTATCGTGCTTAACGTACTGGCAAGCACATGACTAAACTGCTCGACCTGTATCAAGTCAGGCGACACTTCTGCTGCCAATAAGCTATCTACATAGCTTACCCAATTTGCAAGCGGATCAAGCCCTAGGTTCGCTGCTGCACTTTTTAAGCTATGTGTATGGCGCTTCAACTGCACCCAATCAGGGTGATTGACATCCGACGACATGCAAACGCTATTCAACAAGGGCACTAAGTCTGCATAAACAGTGTCAAATTGACGCGCAAAACTATCGAGCAATGCCTGATAAAGCTGATGATTTCCTTGCACATTTTCAAGGCCTTTTTTATTATTAATCATAGCGACGTCAATAGACACCCGATCATGGGGCGTCGGTGCATCGGCGATAGCAGGACTTAGTCCATCCGGCTTGGACGAGACAACATACTTGAGCCAACGCCCTAAGGCAAACTTAAGCAGTTCTTTATCAACAGGTTTTGAGAGATAGTCACACATACCCGCCTGTTTAGCTTTTACTTTGCTCTCGGTTGCCGCTGACGCCGTCAAGGCAATAATCGGCAAAGCAGGTAAACGCTGCCTAATCTGTGCCGCTGCCTGATAACCATCCACACCTGGCATTTGAATATCCATTAAAACAATATCAAACACATCAGGCTGACAGAGTGCCATCGCCTCTTCCCCATCGGACGCCAAGGTTACATTTAACCCAAAACCGCGTAATTGCGTCGCGAGGATCTGTTGATTAATTTCATTATCCTCAACCAACAACACCCGCCCGGCCAACGCATCCGAGTCAGTCGCCTTTGGTGCAGCAACGGCGGCTACTTTCTCACCTGGATGCCTCGTCGAAAGCCCCAAGGGCAAACAAAAACTAAATGTTGAGCCCTCATTCTCTTTTGTTTGCAACCGAATCTGATCCCCACCTAAGGCCACGACTAAACGCTGACTAATCACTAAACCCAACCCCGATCCACCATACTTTCGGTTAATGGAACCGTCGGCTTGACTAAACGGCTTAAATAACTTACGTTGATTCTCCTCAGAGATACCAATACCGCTATCACCCACCTCAAAGCGCAACCAGGCCTGCTCACCATCAAGCCGATCCAGCTTAATCCTTAAGGCCACAAACCCGCGCTCGGTAAATTTAATTGCATTACCCACAAGATTGGTGAGCACTTGGTTAATACGAAATTTATCACCAAAATAACAAGGTGCAAGCTGTGGGTCAACACCCATGCTTAGGTGGAGCTGCTTGGCTTGCGCCGCGTAAGTAAATAATCCATCTAAACTTTCGATTATTTCAGCCAGTGAAAAATGCTCTTCAACAAGCTCTAACTCTGTAGTTTCAAGGCGTGTAAAATCTAAAATATCATTTAATACCGACATCAAGCCTTTTGCCGCTTGCTGAATATGATAGAGTTTCTTTCTTGATTCATCAGACAGCCCTGGGTCGCTAATCAGCTCTGTCAGCCCAATAATCGCATTCATCGGCGTGCGGACTTCGTGACTCATATTCGCTAAAAACTGGTTTTTAGCTTGCTCAGCCTTGAGCGCCTTTTTTTGCAACTCTGACCAGTCGTAATAAACCAGTGCAACTAAATCTTTTTGATGCAAAATACCACAAATACGCTGCTCATCATCGACCACAACCAAACGCTTAATGTGCTTTTTACGACTAAAGGTTAGGGCATCGTGCAAACTCATATTCTCGTTTAAAGTGACCAGCGGGGCACTCATATGATCTTCAACACGACTATGCCAGTCGACTTTTTCATCAAACAACCGAATTAAGTCACTCTGTGTAATAATACCAATCGGATGAATAGAGGCGTCATCGACCACCAGCGCGGCACTTTGATTGAGCGGAGCGAGCTGTTGGAAAACCTGCTTTAAATTATCATCCGCATGTACGCGCACAATACGATTTAAACGCACGACCTGACGCAGTGATTTATTTTGCGCAAGCTGCTCTGGGTCAAGGCTGGCAGCCAAGTCACTATAGCTCACAATACCGCTCAACTCACCAGCAGAATTAAGCAAACACAAGTGCTCATCAACATGCTCACTGAGCAAGGTGATTGCCTCAAGCACACTGGCATATTGTGAAATAGTCGGCACAAGGTTTAAATCAACCTTGTTAAGGGTTTGAGTAAATGGAAGATTTTGTGCGCTAAATTTTACCAGCTCTTTGGCGGTAATAATTCGCAAACCCAAGTCACCCGTGACAATCATATCGCGAAGATTATGTTCGCGCATACGATGCACGGCCTCATCAATCGACGCCTGCTGTGAAATGGTAATGACCTTACGTGTCGCAAGATCCACTAGCTTTGGAAAAAACAAACAAACTCCTCGGGCCTTACTCAAACCCGGTTAAGGCGTTAGCGGTGTTTTCGATGATAAACCAACAAGTCCTTAAATACAGCTGGATTTTTGATCATCGTTATCTCACCTTCACGCGGAATAAGCTGATCTTTTAATCTTGACAACCAAAAACGCAGCGCCGCCATTCTTAGTGCGGCTGACCAGGCTTTTTGTTCAGCCTCGGTTAATGGACGTACCGTTTGATAAGCGCTTAACACAGCCTGCAACTTAGCCTGATCAAGCTCATGCGCATCTGTACGGCACCAATCATTGACCATGACCGCTAAATCATAGAGACAAGCACCATGACAGGCATAGTATAAATCGATAATACCCGTTAATCTTTGGCCTTCAAACATGGCATTATCCGTAAACAAATCGGCATGAATGACACTCTGTGGCAAGCCTGTCCAATCAATCGCCTCTTGAAAAGCAAACTCATTGCCCGCCAGCACCTGATCCTCTGGTGACATTAAACTTTGGATTTGTGCAATCACCGATTGCGCCCAACTTAAATCACGATCATTCGCACGGTAACGATCAAACCCCATCCCCGCCAAATGAAACTGCGCTAAAGATTTAGCCATCACCGCACATTGAAACGCGTCTGGCTGTTCAAGTGTTTTACCCGTTAATCGCTCAACTAGCGCGGCCGGTTTATCCGACAGCGTTTGCAAATAATGGCCTTGACGATCCGCTTTTGGGTGGGCGGTAGGAATCTGATGCTCGGCCATAAACGCCATAATATCAAGAAAATAACCCAACTCTTGGTGCGTATGATGTTCAAAAATAGTCAGAACAAATCGGCCTTTTTCAGTATCAACAAAATAATTGGTATTTTCGATACCTGCGCTAATACCTTCAAAATCAACCAACTGACCTACATCATAGGCATATAAAAACTCTGATAACTGCTGACGTTCAATAAGCGTGTAAACCGACATGAAAAGGGTCCAAAATTGCAAAAAATAAATATGATTTTACCACAGTGTGAAAGCAGTGAGATTAAATACAGAAATGAAGTGGCTAAAAAATCAAAAACCCGCGATTAAAAGCGGGTTTTCGTGCTAGAGAGGACTTGTGAGTTGATTAAGACAACTTAGAAGCCGTGATGACCGACACCCGGTGCGTCAACACCAATACGCTGGTCAATGTTGTAAGCTGGCGTACCATCTGGCAAACGACCGGCTGTACGGTAGTTGTGAATATCACCTGAACCGTCACCTACCATATAGTCAGGACAATCGCTCATGCAACGCTCGTTCGCGATTACTGGACGGTGATCACAGAAGAAGTTACCTGCGTTAGCTAGGTACTTGTTCGCCTGCATTAACATTTCTGCGTTAAAGAAATCGTCATCCTGTATCTGAGTTCCCTGATCATCTAAAGGAATGCCGTTCATTTGCAAAATGTAGCCTGTCATACCCATGTAGCCTGCATCACCAATCATTGGCATGTTAGGCGTCCAGAAAGGCATCGCACGACGGTTATAGTCGAACAAGGTGGTTGCATAAGGCCAGTAGTTTTGGATAGTCTTAACTGGCGCTGATTCGTTAAAATCAGACGTAACCAAAGGCAAAGGATCACCTTCAGTTAAAGGCAAATACCCTCTTGCACCTTCACCAAACTCACCATGACACATAGCACAGAACTGGATATAAAGATCACCACCCTGCATAACCGTCATACCAACATCTAACGGAGGTAAACCATTACCATCCGCATCAACATGGATTTTCCACACATCTAACGCGGATTCAGCGATAGGGGTACCGTAGCCGTAAGCCACGAAACTGGTGTCGTTGTAGTAGTTCTTTTCAGCACGCTCCCAAACATCAACAAAGGCTTCAGGCACTTTACACTGCATATTGCCGTGAGGACCACCATCGATTGAGTCATGCACTTCGAAGGAATAAGGATTGCTTGGATCCATCTTCTCAACCAAACGCATACGGTCATTTTCGCCTAATATTGCTTTAACGACTGCACCATCAAGGTATTTACCGTCTGCGGCTTCAATGATTTGACGCCAGTTTTCAGGAAAACCCTTAACACCCGTTAACTCAGGGTTTTTACTTGCATCAGGTGTTACTAGATTGCTGGCCTTTGCATTATCTGCATTGCCTGACATCGCCATGGCTACACCAGACGCCATCATCACACCCGCTACCGCAGATGCGATTATCGTTTTTTTAGTATTGAACATTTTCAATCATGCCTCCGAATTCGCTGTTGTGAGCATGGATTTTCCACGTTACCATCGCGGTACGGTGATAAACGTTGTTAGTACCTTCGATAGAACGCATTTGCGGCATACCAGGCTGTACATAACCAGTTTCATCGGTTGTACGGCTCATCATCAGCAATTCGCTACCATCCCAGTCGAACTCAAGCTCAAAACGTGTCCAGGCTTTTGGCAATACCGCTGAGGTTAGTTTTGCTTCAGTCCAGTTGCGACCACCGTCAAACGTGATGTCAACATGATCAACTTTACCGCGACCTGACCAAGCAATCCCTTTCGCTACATAACGACCTGGGCCTTGCATTTTGAAGTCTGGCGATGGGTAAGTAATAACTGAGTTAGCTTCCATGTACCAAGACATGTTCTGTACAGTACCATCAGGCATCAATTCAGTGTACTTAGAGGTTTCTTCACGGTGCTGTAAAGGCACGTTAGTGACTTGAATACGACGTAAATGCTTAACCCACATGTTGGCTTCACAACCAGGCACAACCAAACGAATTGGGTAACCCTGTTCTGGACGCAATGCTTCACCGTTTTGCGCATAAGCGATCATACAATCGTCCATACCCAATTCAACGGGAACAGAACGTGCCATACCTGATGCATCTGCACCTTCAGGAATCAACCAGGTACCTTCTGGTTTAATACCGGCTTCTTTAAGAAGGGTAGACAACTTCACACCTGTCCATTCAACACAAGACATCATGCCGTGTGTCCACTGAACGGAGTTCAACTGAACGCCTTTCCATTCCATCGCGCCGTTAGCCGGACACTCTGCAAACAACACTTTAGATTCTGAAGGGAAACGTTTTAGGTCATCCATAGTGAAGATCAATGGACGTTCAACCAAACCGTGAATAACCAAACGGTGCTCATCAGGGTTAATGTTGATACCGCCACCATGATAACGCTCGAAATGAAGACCGTTCGGCGTGATCATACCGTGCAAGCTTTGCAGCGGTGTCATGGTGATGGATGCCATAGAGTCAGGCGTTAACCACTCTAAGGTACGACGCTGAACTTCTTTCTCGAAAGGAGAAGGCATGCCGTATGGATATTGACGTACACCCCAACCCAACGCTTTACGCGCGGCTTGATCTTGCAATACATCGGTGATTTCTTCACGACCCGCATAAGGCGCTACCGCTTTAGTTGGGTTGAATTGAATTTCGCGTGCACTTGCCGCTTGTGTGAAAAGTACACCCCCCGCTACCGCTGCACTTCCTTTAAGGAAAGCACGACGGCCTTGGTTACGAGATTCTTCCGTTTGAACCGCAACCTTTTCTACTACTTTATCTGTCATTTTATGCTCCTTGATTGGCATCCTTAACGTATAACAACACCACAGATTCAAGAGTTATTAGTTATATCCAATCGCCAGTACAGGTTAGACTTTAGATATTACCAAACAAAATCCATTGCCAATACTCACAATGCTGGTCGATTATAATAAACCTTTAGGCGCAATAAGTTCAAGTTAAAACATTAAGGAAATTAGCTTTTGCTTATATAAATTTTTTATGGGGTGCATTCAAAAATCTATCAACTGACCTGTTTTTTAAGTACAAAAACGTAATTTAAAGCAGATTCGTACGCTAAACGTTTATTTTTTAATGCGCTGCGCGTATATTTAGCAGACTATAAAAACTTTGGAGAAATAATGATGATTGAGCGCCAATTTCCGATTACCCGTATGCGTCGCATGCGTGCCAATGCATTTTCACGTCGATTAATGCGTGAAAACACCCTCACCACCAATGATTTAATCTACCCGATGTTTGTGATTGAAGGCCTTAATCTACGCGAGCCAGTCAGCTCAATGCCAAGCGTTGAACGTTTAACGATTGACCTACTGGTAGAAGAAGCGGAAGAATTGGTTGAACTCGGCATTCCAATGATCGCCATCTTCCCGGTGGTGCCCGCTGAATTTAAAAGCCTAGACGCCGAAGAAGCCTATAACCCAGAGGGCCTCGCTCAGCGAGCAATCCGCGCGGTCAAGGCGGCCTGCCCAGAGTTAGGCGTAATGACCGATGTGGCGCTAGACCCCTTTACCACCCACGGCCAAGACGGCATTATTGATGAGCACGGCTATGTCCTCAATGACGATACGATTGACGTACTCATGCAACAGGCGCTATCCCACGCTGAAGCAGGTGCGGATGTGATTGGCCCCTCAGACATGATGGACGGGCGCATTATTGAAATTCGTGAATTGCTTGAAGACCACGGCCATCACAATACACGCATTATGGCTTACTCGGCAAAATACGCGTCATCTTATTACGGCCCGTTTCGTGATGCGGTTGGCTCGGCTGGTAATCTGGGGAAAAGCAACAAGGACAACTACCAGATGGATCCGGCCAATAGCAACGAGGCGTTGCATGAAGTGGCGCTGGATATTAATGAAGGCGCGGACATGGTGATGGTTAAACCAGGCCTGCCCTATTTAGACATCGTTCAACGAATCAAAACGGAGTTTAAAGTCCCGACCTATGCTTATCACGTCAGTGGTGAATACGCGATGCTTAAAGCCGCCGCACAAAATGGTTGGTTAGATGAGCGTAAAGTGGCGATGGAAACCCTGCTTTGCTTTAAACGCGCCGGCGCGGATGGCATTCTGACCTATTACGCCAAGCAAGTCGCGATTTGGCTAGAGGAAGATGGCGCGGTATGAGTCAAATCGAACCGGATAAATATGCGGTGGTCGGCGACCCGATCGCCCATTCTAAATCCCCGTTAATTCATCGATTGTTTGCGCAACAAACTGCGCAAAACATCCGCTATGAAGCGATTCGGATTGATAGTGAAGAACTCAGTTTTGCACAAGCTATCGAGCAACTCAAACAAGAAGGCTTCAAGGGGCTTAATATTACCGTTCCTTATAAGGTCGATGCGTTTGAACAAGCCAATCAACTGACCGCGCGCGCGCAGGTCGCGCAGGCGGTTAACACCTTTGTGTTTGAAGCTGACGGTCAAATTCTGGGCGACAATACCGATGGCGCCGGCCTGGTTCTTGATATTGAACAGAATGCAAAACGCCCTTTCAAAGACCAACGGGTATTGATTATTGGCGCAGGCGGTGCGGTGCAAGGTATTTTGCAACCGCTACTAGCGAAACAACCAGGTCGGGTGCATATCGCCAACCGAACGGCCAAACGCGCACAGGTGCTGGGGGAGCGCTTTGATACCTCGGTACCGATGAGCGCTAGCGGTTGGGATGCCATACCGCTTGAACCGTTTGATATTATTATCAATGGCACCTCTGCCAGCCTTGAAGGCAAACTGCCACCGATTTCTGAAAAGGTACTAGGCGCGCACAGCCTTGTGTATGACATGATGTATGGCGCACAGCCCACTGTGTTTATGAACTGGGCTAAACAACACCAGCCCAACTGCCAAACCCTTGATGGCTTAGGCATGCTAGTGGGGCAAGCGGCCGAAAGCTTTGCCTTGTGGCGTGGCGTTAAACCTGATATTCAACCCGTCATCGCAGCAGTTCGCAAACTTATTCAATCCAATTAATCCCGTTTAACAGGTAAAAACTACAAGATGGAAAACCAAGAACAAGCAACACCCAATCGCCGTATCAAAAGCTTTGTATTGCGCCAAGGCCGTATGTCCAAAGCACAACAACATGCGCTCAACCAGGCCTGGCCAGATTATGGTTTAGAACCTGAAGATAAGATATTAGATTTAGAGGCCGTTTTTGGTCGTCGCGCACCGACTTATCTCGAAATTGGTTTCGGCATGGGCACAAGTTTAGCGGCCATGGCAAAAGCTAACCCGGATCGAAATTATATTGGGATTGAAGTCCATCGACCAGGCGTAGGCGCGTTATGTAAGCTTATAGAAGAACAGGGCCTGACCAATATTCGCCTTTTCAACCATGATGCGATTGAGGTGTTAGAAAAGTCTATTCCGCCCGCCCGTCTTGCTGGCGTTTATTTATTTTTCCCCGACCCTTGGCACAAGGCGCGTCATAAAAAGCGTCGGATTCTTAATGCTGAGTTTGCCGACAAAATCGCTCACTACTTAGAAACCGGCGGTGAATTTCATATGGCGACCGATTGGCAGGATTATGCCGAACAAATGATGGAAGTAATGAGTGCGACTAAGGGCTATGAAAACAGAGCCGGCGTTAATCAATATATGCCCCGCCCTGACTACCGACCGCTAACCAAGTTTGAACAGCGCGGCCATCGACTTGGCCACGGTGTTTGGGATTTAATCTTTGTTAAAAAACCTTAACGCTGCATTAAACAACTGAACCAAGATAGGTTTCTTCGGCTTGATCAAGTAACTCGGTGTAATCTGACAGCGTCATTTTAAAATAACTGAGCGCCAATAAGGCTTGATCAAGATCCACCTCATACACCGGAAAATAACCATAAGCTTTACCTTTATAGCGCGAACCCAGTTCAGCTAAAAAGGTGATCTTGGCATAATCACCGTCTTCACCTTTCAGCTTAGTGGGAACATGATGCCCCGCCACCCCCATCACCACTTGACGTGGCAGCCCCCATTCTCGCAACATCGTGCCGCCTAGCGCAGGATGTAAAACACCATAAATTGCACGCTCGCTATTAATCACACTGACCATGCTTTGGGTATTGGCACGCTTAACATCAAACAGTTTTTTATCATCATAAGAGGCCATTAACAACACACCAATATCATGAAAAATACCACACATAAAAGCCAGATTAGGACTCACAGGCTGTGCCACTACCCCAGCTAACTGCTTAGCAATATAACCAGAAAGCAATGCATGTTCCAAATAGCGCGCTGAATGAATCACCATGGAACTCACGTTAAAACCGGACATACTCACTTGGTAGCCGATATTTTCTACCTCCGCCATACCAAGACGACTGATCGCCTCAGCTAAACTTTCAATCCGACTGCCTTGGTTATACTTAGGGGTGTTACTGGTTCTAACAATCTCCAACGTCAGCATCGGGTCCCTCATAATGATCTGCTCTAAATCACAATTTCGTACAAGTGGGTCATTTAATGCACGCTGCAATTCAACTAACGCAATCGGCAACTGCGGCAGCTGGTCTTGCGCTTTTAAGTACTGAATAACTTGATCACTGGTTGCCATAGCCTATACTTTTTTATTGGGTTAACGAAGACATGCCCATAGATTAATCGATTTATCACTTTAAATTCAACAAAACCAATTACTATCTTTAATGGATTAGAAAAAACAAAGACAGCTTAACTAATTATCAAGCAATGCATTCCGCAAATCATTCCAAACTTGACCTATATCAAGCAAGCCTTTAACTATCAAAAAATTGAATTTGAAATTTTTGTTAGTTGAAGGTATATTGCAACTTGAATATTGGTTTCAAATAATAAAAACTTAACTCTGAGGCGACACCATGAGAAATGAACTTAAATTTTTACTGGTATTAGTAGCAATTGTAGTAATCCCACTTGCTATTTTAATGGGTATTTACCTTGAGATCCTGCCACAAAGCTTGCAGGTCGCGATTGGCCTATTCGGTGTAGCATCGGCAATAGCCATTATTGTCGGTGGAAATCTATACCTGATGTGGGATGACATTAAATCAGGTCGTTACAAAAAACGTACTTAATTTGTTGCAACGTACCTACTATAAACTTAAGACCCGACCTTGTCGGGTTTTTTGTTTTTACACCAAGACAAACGCATCGCTAAAAATTAACGTACAATACCTACATCACAACAAATTAGCTAAACCTCCATGGATTCTGACGAATTTTTAAAAAACGTGCATCACGGACGCAAAAAAGCCTCCCCACCGACAGTTAAACGCACCAGCTGGCTTAAACGCCTTCTCTTAAGCGCCTTTTTACTCGCCCTGATCCCGATTATCGCGTTAAGCATCTATGTTATTCAGGTTTACCCAAGCCTACCCGATGCCTCAGACCTAAAAAACATTAGCTACCAAGTTCCACTGCGGATTGAAACCGCCGATGGTCGACTCATCACTGAAATTGGTGAAAAACGACGCATCCCACTAGAGTACTACCAAATCCCAGAACGGATGACCCAAGCGATTATTTCAGCGGAAGACGAACGTTTTTATGAACACACTGGTGTGGATATAAGAGGCTTATTACGCGCCGTTTTTGAACTGGTCTCAACAGGCTCCAAACAATCTGGGGGCTCAACCATTACGATGCAGGTCGCACGTAACTTCTTCCTAACCAGTGAGCGCACCTACACGCGAAAACTAAACGAAATCATTTTGTCGTTTAAAATCGAACATGAACTCACTAAACAAGAGATTATGGCGCTCTACCTGAATAAAATATTTTTAGGCCATCGTTCTTATGGTGTTGCGGCCGCTGCGAAGACGTATTATGGCAAAGAACTTCACGAACTCGAACTGCATGAGTTTGCGATGATTGCGGGCTTACCTAAAGCGCCTTCGGCTTTTAACCCTGTCGCCAATCCACCTCGTGCCAAACTGCGGCGCGACTATGTTTTACGCCGAATGAATGAACTTGGTTTTATTAGCCGCGTTGAAATGCGCATTGCACAACAGCAACCGATTGAAGTTGAATTAACCGGTGTACGTATCGAGGTCGAAGCCGGCTATGTCGCTGAAATGGCTCGCCAATTTGCACTAGAGCGCTTTGGTGAAGATGCATTAAACTTGGGCTTAACCATTATCACCACACTCCAAAGCCAGCACCAACTTAACGCCAACCTCTCAGTACGTGACGGCCTGCAAGACTACGAAAGACGCCATGGATATCGTGGTCCAGTAAGCCGACTTTCGCCAACACAAATGCTGGATGATCAACAAATAATTCAAGCCATGCGCGAGTTTAGCGCACCAGGCGGACTCCAATTAGCAACGGTTACACGACTAGAAAACAACCAGGCCTGGTTACTACTACGCTCAAACGAACAAGCGCGCATCCGTTTCGACACGCTAAATTGGGCGGCGCCTTATATTAATGTTAACCGCACAGGCCCTGCTCCAACCACAATTGAAGAGGTATTATCCTTGGGTGATGTCGTGTATTTGCAACGCCAAGGCACCGGCTGGGCTCTCGCGCAAAACCCACAAGTGGATGCCGGTATGGTTAGTTTAAATCCTCGCGATGGTGCCATTTATGCCATGGTGGGAGGATTTGACTTCTTCAAAAGTCGTTTTAACCGCGCCACCCAAGCCAAGCGACAACTCGGCTCGGCATTTAAACCGATCCTATACTCTGCGGCGCTAGAACGCGACTATACACTTGCCACTGTTGTCAATGACGCCCCGGTCGTCTTCCATGATGCGGCTCTGGAAGGTGTGTGGCGTCCGGAAAACTTTACCGGTCGCTTCTATGGCCCAACGCGAGTAAGGCCCGCCCTCGCACATTCACGCAACCTTGTACCGATTCGTATTTTACAAGATATTGGGATTCATCCGACGATTAGCCATGCCGCTCAATTTGGACTCTCAACGGCGGAGCTTCATAAACACCGCAACCTATCGCTTGCGCTAGGCTCTGTCGAGGTCACCCCTCTTGAAGCCGCACGGGCTTACGCTGTGTTTGCGAATGGTGGCTACTTAATTGAGCCTTACTTCGTTAAGCAGGTTCGTGACTTTAATGGCAACACAATCTACCGTGCTGAACCCCAGCTAGCCTGCCAAATTCAATGCCTTGAAAATGACCCCAGCCTTGCACCCAGAGCCATCAGCCCACAAAATGCCTATCTCATCACCTCCATGTTACAGGACGTCATTGGCTATGGCACGGCGCGCAGTGCGCGTAGCTTAAACCGTCAAGACATTGCAGGCAAAACGGGGACGACCAATCAACTTTTTGACGCCTGGTTTGTCGGCTACAACCCCGATGTGGTCGCCAGTGTTTGGGTCGGCTTTGATGGCCCTAGCAGCTTAGGTCGCCAAGAAACGGCTGGACGTGCCGCGCTACCCATCTGGATCAACTATATGGCGCAAGCGACGCAATCCTCGCCCAATATTCCTTTTTTACAACCAGAAGGCCTCATCAATGTACCCATTGACCCAGATACAGGCTTAGCTGTCCCTGCCGATACGCCGAACGCGCTATTTGAAATGTTTTATCAACGTAACGCGCCGGTGGTACCGAGCGTCACGCCCAACACCTTGCGAGATTTAACTCGCGAACTGTTTCAATAGTGCTGTTGCATGTTGGTTTGGCGCAACACCGCCAGCTAAAGTCGGTATAATGTCACGGCAATTTAATGAAAAATTAACTTAGGAAACAGCATATGAAACTGATTCTTCTCGGCGCACCTGGCGCAGGCAAGGGCACCCAAGCTCAATTTTTAACCAAGCAATATGGCATCCCACAAATATCTACAGGCGATATGCTTCGCGCGGCGATTAAAGCTGGCACCGAACTCGGCAAGCTCGCTAAGTCCTTCATGGACGAGGGCAAGCTGGTAACAGATGACATTATTATCGGTCTCGTTAAAGAGCGCATTGCGCAAGACGACTGTGCCAAGGGCTTTTTGCTTGACGGCTTCCCTCGTACCCTTGCACAGGCCGATGCACTCGCGGAGGCCGGTGTAGCGATTGATGCGGTCATTGAAATTGACGTTGCCGATGAGGTCATCGTCGAACGCATGTCAGGACGTCGTTGTCATATGGCATCAGGACGCACCTATCACGTCACATTCAACCCACCAAAAGAAGCGGATAAAGATGACGAAACCGGTGAGGAACTGATTCAGCGCCCTGACGATAAACCAGAGGTAGTACTGGACCGCTTAAAAATCTATCATGAGCAAACCGCACCCTTGATTAGCTACTACCAAGATAAAGCAAACAAGATTGAAGCCCTACAATACATTAGAATTGATGGCACCTTGCCGATTGCAGAAGTAGAAAAAGCGATTACCCAAGCACTGAACTAACCAGAACAGCTTTAGCCCGGATGTTTAGGTAAACATCTGGGCTAACCTGCTCACACTTTTCTAATTGACAGACAAAAAAACCGCACAATTCATCCGTCCGCCCAACTTATCCTTACCCAGCCTCAAGACTTTAGTGTAAAATCAATTAAAACGAACATTTAATTTTTCATAGGTGCCTAACATGCAAACGCAATCACTCAAAACTAAAATTATTTTTGCCACCTTCGCGGTGACAACACTGGTCGTCAGTGCGGTGGCGATTATTTTATATCTTTCGCAAATCAAGCCGCTTGCAGGCCAAATTGAACGCGACCTTACCCAAAACATGTCGACCTTTATGGATAGTCAGATTGAATTGAAAATCCAATCAGGGATTATCGGTGCCACCATGATGTCTCAGCAACCAAACACGCTCGATGCCCTCAATCGTCGTGATGATCAGGCACTGCGTCAGGTCTTAGCTGGACAACAAGCCCATTACAGCAGTGTCAGTAATTTCAGAGGCATCTTTTCTGAAATACTCGATGCAAGAGGTCAATCACTAATTCGCTCTTGGAACCTCAATGCGCCTGGTGCAAACCAAGCCAACAATGAACTCATTCGCCATGTGATGCAACAGAAAAAAGCGAACGGCGCACTCGGCTTTACTGAGCGAGGTGTAGCGATCACCTCTGTAACGCCGGTTCTTAATGCTAATAAGGACCTACTCGGCATGGTCACAATGGTACAAGGCGTTGGTTCGATTTCACGTGATTTTGAACGGATTATTGGCGGGGCGTGGATCATGCTGGTGGATCGCAATTATGTGCAAACCGTACAGGGACACACTCGTGCGATTGACAGTTTACAAGCTATAAACAACCGCTATGTGATTGCCAATAACACCTGGTTTAAAGAGGAAGTCATTAACCTCACCAAGCAACTCTATCAACAACTGGATGGTGATCAAACTCAGGTTTATCTTTCTAATGGTTTTCTCGTCGTCGATTTACCCGCCTATGATGAAGCGGGGCGTGTTTTTGGTCGCCAAATTTTTATTCAAGATGAGAAGGTTTACACCGACATCCTTACCCAAGCCCATAACCAGGCCTGGTTGACCTTAGCCGGTGTCGTATTTGGTATTTTATTGTTAGCAGGGATCTTATTATTATTAATCAATCGTCTAGTGATTGCGCCACTTCAAGGCCTAAATCGCACGATGGCAACCATTGAAAAAACAGGAAACTTTTCCTTGCGCGTTCCTGTCAAGTCAAACGATGAAGTTGGACAAACCGCCCAAGCTATTAACCATCATCTAGAGCAGGTCAGTGAGGCCATGAACCAAACGGGGAGCGCGATTGCCGCACTGGCGAATGGCGACCTAACCCAACGTATCACAGGCAACTATGTTGGGGATCTATTAACGATTAAAAATGGCGTCAACGCCAGTGCTGATAATGTGCAAACAATGATTGAGCAAGTAGCCCAGGCGATGAGTAAACTGAGTGCTGGTGAGTTTAGCTTTAAGTCAACGCTCAACGCTCAAGGTGCATTTGCCGATATTCTAGCCAACACCAATCATGCGATGACCTCACTCAATCACATCATGCAAGATATCAACAACACCATCACAGAGATGGCGCAAGGACGCTTTCAAAAACGTATTGAAGCCGATGCACAAGGTGATTTAGACCTACTTAAACAAAAAGTGAACCAAAGCCTCGATAAACTCGACGAGGTGATTCGCGACATTGCGAGCGTAATGCAAGCACAAAGCAACGGTGACTTGACCGAACGTGTTCGAGTTGAATGCGAGGGCGACCTTAGTCGTCTCAAGCAGGCTATTAATGAAAATGCAGACCGTTTAAGCGCGATTATTAATGAAGTCCTGATTGCATCCGATACCGTTTATGGTGCCGCTGAAGAAGTGTCCAACGGCTCAGATAGCTTAAGCGAAAGTGTTCAACAACAAGCGGCCTCAGTTGAACAAACCTCGGCCACCATGACTCAAATCACTTCCGCCATTGACAACAATGCGCACAATGCAAAAAGTGCTGACAAGCTTGAGCACGCACTGGAAACCCACTCTCAAACCGCTGCCAAAGTCATGCGCGAAACGATTACAGCAATGGAAGCTATTCAACAGTCTAGCACGCAAATCAGCGAAATCGTTACGCTGATTGATGGCATAGCCTTTCAAACCAACCTACTCGCCTTAAATGCCGCCGTAGAAGCCGCGCGCGCTGGCGAACATGGTCGTGGCTTTGCCGTCGTCGCAGGTGAAGTACGCTCCTTAGCACAAAAGTCAGCTGAAGCCGCCAAAGACATTAAAGGCTTGATTGAAAAGAGTGTTGAGCGTATTAATCAAGGCACACAGCTCGCATCCGAATCAGAAGAAATCATCAGCAAGATGAACGAATCCATCGGCGAAGTCACTAAAATGATAGCGGGTATCGCTAATGCATCGGTTGAACAGGCACAAGGGGTCAATGAAATCAATCAAGCGATTGGATTAATTGACAATGTTACCCAACAAAACGCGGCCTTGGTTGAAGAAACCTCAGCGGCGGCTGAAAGCCTAAAAGACCAAGCTAAACTGCTCAGCGAAAGTGTGTCGTTCTTTAAAACCAAACCCAATAAAGGATTAGGCTATAAAGGTTAAGCAAACCCATATCCCGCCTTGGCGGGATTTTTTATATCAATGACAGGCTAGTCAAATAGCCTTCGACGTCGGAGGCCTGACCTTGCATGACAAACGGCTGGGGATAGCGTTTTAGCTGATAATCGTACATTGGGTCATAATAATCACGCAACATGAAGCCGATCCATTCTAAATGCGCGCCAATATCACCTCTCGCCTGCTGTATCAACCAGGCCTGGTTAAACGCCTTTAAAACCTTCGCATAATTCAATCCACCCAACCGCTTAGCGATGCGCTCAAACCGCGACAGCATAAATTCACGCCATTGCTCGGGGTTTTCATATTCAGTTTGAGCCTGCGTCACATACTCGGCCAAGATATTTTGCTGGCGCTGTTCAAACGGCGTATCCAAAAAAATCCGTGGGCCTGATTTAATTGCCGCAAACAACGAAGGACTTAAGTGTACCGAACCGATATTACGCCCTTCATCTTCAAACAAGTAATTCGTTTGCCCGCTGGCTTCCAATGCCAGCAGTCGATAGGCCAATTGATTTTCAAAATCGATCTGACTCGGCTGTGGCCAGGCATGGGCACCGAAGGTTGAGCCGCGATGTTGCGCCAAGCCTTCTAAATCAACCGCGAACTGACAGTTAGTCACGACCTGGGTTTTACCCGAACCCGTGCGCCCGGCCAACACCCAAGGCGTAATGGTTTGAGTTTGCAACTTGGTCGCTAAACGCTCAAGTTCATCCATCAAATACTGACGAAAGGCTTTATAGCCGCCCTTCAGCCGAACAATGTCAACACCCGCCCCCGCCATCCATTGCTGCGAAATACGCGAACGCAAGCCACCGCGAAAACAGTAAAGCAATGCATTTGGCTGTTGTTGCTTGAAATCACACCAAGCCGCGACCCTTGGCGCGCGTACTGATGGGTTAACTAGTTGATGCCCCAACTCAATCGCTTGTTGCTGGCCTTGTTGTTTGTAACATAGCCCAACTAAACGTCGTTCTTCATCCTGCATTAAGGGTAAATTAATCGCGTTAGGCATCGCGCCTTTGGCAAACTCAACTGGCGCACGCACATCAATCAGCGGCGTCTGCGCCAAAACGATCGCTCGAAAATCATCGGTAGTAGGTAAATCGCTCGTCACTAAACCACCTCAACCCAACAACCCGACTTGGTGGGTGTCTGGGTAAATCCAATGGACTCTAAAACCAAGCCCTGCGCAGCACAAGATTGATGGAAAGCCTCCAAACCATCACGCTTCACCATCACCAACAAGCCACCCGAGGTTTGTGGATCGCACAGCAAGTTACGGGTGTTTTCATCTAACGGGCTAACCTTATCGCCAAAACTCTGCCAATTGCGTAGCGTGCCACCAGGCACACAGCCCTGGTCTAGAAATGCTTGCACCTTGGGCAGTAGCGGCACTTTATCTGCCACTATCTGCGCCTGCACCCCACTGGCTTCACAGACTTCAATCAGATGCCCCAGCAAACCAAAGCCAGTTACATCCGTCATCACCGTCACCGCCTCCAGCTTAGCGAACTCCGCCCCAGCGCTATTGAGTTGGGTCATCGCATCAATCGCCACCTGCAACTCTTCTGCGGCGATTTTCTGCTGCTTTTGTGCCGTAGTTAAAATGCCAACGCCCAGCGGTTTAGTTAGAAAAATCTCACAATCAGGTTGCGCCATGGCATTGGTTTTCATCAACCGATTTTCAACCAACCCCGTCACCGCTAAACCAAAAATGGGCTCAGGCGCATCAATCGAATGCCCACCCGCCAAAGGAATACCAGCCGCTTCGCAGACACTCCGTCCACCTGAGATCACCTGCGCCGCGACCTCGGCGCTCAATTTATCAATTGGCCAGCCAAAAATCGCAATCGCCATCAACGGCTTGCCACCCATCGCATAAATATCTGAAATCGCATTAGTGGCCGCAATACGCCCAAAGGTAAACGGATCATCGACAATCGGCATAAAAAAATCGGTGGTCGATAATACCGAACGCCCATCACCCAAATCAAACGCGGCGGCATCATCCTTCGCACTGTGCCCCACCAGCAGACCGGGGAAATGCTTGTCAGATTTTGCGCCTTCAAGAATACTATTAAGCAAAGCAGGCGAAATTTTACAGCCGCAACCTGCGCCGTGGCTATATTGAGTGAGTGCTATCGTCATAGGGAATTATTATCTCTCAGTTTGGTAAAACAGCAAGGCGCAAGTATAGCACAAGCCCTCATCACACCGAGACCCGTGGCGCTGGCGATTAATTTAGCCCAAGCTGAGCGCATAGAGATTATAGAGTTTGCTATACTATTGACTCTTATGATAAAGACACCACAACGATGAAACTTAAAAAACTACCGATAGGTATCCAAACCTTCAGTGAAATCCGCGAGGATGATTACGTTTATGTCGATAAGACAGGGATTGCCCATGCGCTATTACAGAATTACAAATATGTTTTTTTAAGCCGCCCCAGACGTTTTGGTAAGTCATTATTTTTGGATACTCTGCGCAATATTTTTGAAGCCAATAAATCCCTGTTTAGGGGTTTGGCGATAGAAAACCAATGGAATTGGGATGTAAGCTATCCGGTGATTCAAATTTCATTTGCTGAGGGGAAGATCAAATCGTTTAAAGACCTTGAGGATAAGTTTGAAGAGATATTTATCTACAATCAACAACGGCTAGGTATCACCTGTCAATTTGAGGCGCGTGATCGCCGTTGTTTCAGCGAACTGATTCGCAAAGCGCATGCAAAATACAACCAAAAGGTCGTCGTGCTGGTCGATGAATACGACAAACCGATTCTGGATAACATCACCAACACGCCCCTTGCTCAAGAAATCCGTGATGGCTTGGTTAACTTTTACAGCGTGATTAAAGGCAGTGATGAGTTTTTACGGTTTGCGTTTTTAACCGGCGTGAGCAAGTTCACCAAAACCTCTATTTTCAGCGGGCTGAACAACATCACCGACATCTCACTCGATAAACCCTATGGCGATATCTGTGGTTACAGCCAACAGGATGTCGAAACCACCTTTGCACCTTATCTCGAAGGTGTGGACATGGATAGGCTCAAAGAGTGGTACAACGGTTACAACTTCCTAGGCAATCGAATGTACAACCCGTTTGACATCCTCAATTTTATTGCCAAGGATCATACCTATTCCAACTACTGGTTTGAAAGCGGCACGCCAACCTTTCTTATCGAGCTGATCAAAAAGCAATCCTACTTCCTGCCCAACCTTGCCAACCTGCGGGTAGATCAAAAACTGCTCAATAGTTTTGACATTGAAAACCTAGATTTAGAAGTCATTCTTTATCAAAGCGGCTATTTAACGATTGGAAACGTAACCCAAGACGAAGACGATGATATTATTTACACGTTGGTTGTCCCCAATAAAGAAGTAAAAACCTCATTAAACAAGTACATTATCACCAGTCTCTATGAAGATAACAGCTTAAAAGCAAAACCTTTAAGTCGCGCTTTAAGAGAACAGAATCTTGAGAGTTTCAAACTTGCTTTGACCAGCATCTTCGCCAGTATTCCCTACAACAATTTCATCAAAAACGACATGCAAAACTATGAAGGTTTTTATGCCAGTGTTATCTATGTCTATTTACAAAGTTTGGGGCTGAATATTATTGGTGAAGATGTGACCAATCAAGGGCGAATCGATTTAACCATCAAAATGGACAACGCCATTTACATCCTCGAGTTTAAAGTTGATGCGACAGACAAAACTAATGCCCTGCAGCAAATAAAAGACAAAGACTATGCCAGCAAGTATCTCGACCAGCAAAAACCTATTTACTTGATCGGCATTCACTTTAACAGCCATGAAAAAAACTTATCCGGATTTGAATGGGAGAGAGTATAAACAATGAGACAACTTAAAAAACTACCAATAGGCATCCAAACCTTCAGTGAAATCCGCGAGGATGATTATGTTTATGTCGATAAGACAGGGATTGCCCATGCGCTATTACAGAATTACAAATATGTTTTTTTAAGCCGCCCCAGACGCTTTGGTAAGTCATTATTTCTGGATACTCTGCGCAATATTTTTGAAGCCAATAAATCCCTGTTTAGCGGTTTAGCGATAGAAAACCAATGGAATTGGGATGTTAGCTATCCGGTGATTCAAATCTCATTTGCTGAAGGGAAAATCAAATCGTTTAAAGACCTTGAGGATAAGTTTGAAGAGATATTTATCTACAATCAACAACGGCTAGGTATCACCTGTCAATTTGAGGCGCGTGATCGCCGTTGTTTCAGCGAACTCATTCGTAAAGCCAATGAAAAGTACAACCAAAAAGTCGTGGTGCTGGTCGATGAATACGACAAACCGATTCTCGACAACATCACCAACACCCCCCTTGCCCAAGAAATCCGTGATGGTCTGGTTAACTTTTACAGCGTGATTAAAGGCAGTGATGAGTTTTTACGGTTTGCGTTTTTGACCGGCGTGAGCAAGTTTACTAAAACCTCTATTTTCAGCGGGCTGAACAACATCACCGACATTTCTTTGCATAGAAAATATGGCGATATCTGTGGTTACAGCCAAAACGATGTGGAAACCACCTTTGCACCTTACTTAAAAGGTGTGGACATGGATAAGCTTAAAGAATGGTACAACGGTTACAATTTCTTGGGCAGTCAAATGTATAACCCGTTTGACATCCTCAAGTTTATTGCCAACGAACAGATCTTTAGCAACTACTGGTTTGAAAGCGGTACACCGACCTTTTTAATCGAACTGATCAAAAAACAATCCTACTTCCTGCCCAACCTCGCCAACCTACGGGTAGATGAAAAACTGCTCAATAGTTTTGACATTGAAAACCTGGATTTAGAAGTCATTCTCTATCAAAGCGGCTATCTCACCATCGACAGCGTTCAAACCACCTTGTTTGACACCCTAGAATACACACTCAAGATTCCAAACAAAGAAGTCAAGCAATCCCTGAACGACACCATTATTGATACCATTATTCAAGACAAACACCCGACACCCGCCAAAACCCATATTTATAAAAGTTTGCTGGAATCGGATATGGCAAGCTTCAAGCAGTCATTGGTGAGTCTATTCGCCAGCATTCCCTACAACAATTTCATTAAAAACGACATGAAAAACTATGAAGGCTTTTACGCCAGTGTCATCTATGTCTATTTACAAAGTTTGGGGCTGAATATTATCGGTGAAGATGTGACCAATCAAGGCCGGATTGATTTAACCATCAAAATGGACAACGCGATTTACATCCTCGAGTTTAAGGTCGATGCGACAGACAAAACCCATGCTCTACAGCAAATAAAAGACAAAGACTATGCCAGCAAATATCTCGACCATCAAAAACCTATTTATCTGATGGGTATCCACTTTGACAGCCATGAAAAAAACCTAGCCGGATTTGAGTGGGAGAGGCTGGGCGTCGATTGATGCTGCCGCTTGACCTAGTTGCAATAGCGCCTGTTCAAGCGTCGATCGCGGCACTGCCAAGTTGATGCGCATAAAGCCGCGTCCACTTTCGCCATAGGATAGCCCATCGTTCAGTCCAAGTTTAGCCTGATCAATCAGCCAGGTTTTTAATGCCTGATGATCGGCAAACATCGTCCGGAAATCCAACCAGACTAAATAAGAGGCTTGCGGACGTACAAGCTTTACCAGCGGAAAATGTTCACCAAGAAACGTATCAAGCCGATTGATATTATCGGTGAAATGATTCAACAGCGCATCACGCCAAGCCTTGCCCTGTTCGCAATAGGCGGCTTGCAATGCAACTAAGGCCATCAGGTTTAAATCCTCAATCTTCACCCGAGCGCAAGCGGCTTGCAGCGCGGATTTATGCTGCGGATTGGCCGCGATGGCATAGCCGATTTGCAGCCCCGCGAGGTTAAAGGTTTTGCCCGGTGAGCTAAGGGTTAAGGTTTGCTGGGCAATGTCGGCAGATAGACTGGCCATCGGGGTATGTTGATAAGGCGAGTAAACCAAGTCCGAGTGAATTTCATCCGATACGATGATCACCTTATAACGCAAACAGAGCTCCGCCAAACGTCGCAACTCGTCTCTATGCCAAACGCGTCCTGATGGATTATGCGGGTTGCAAAACAACAACAACTTGACCGAATGCTGTTGAATGGCCTGTTCAACCGCCACCCAATCTATTTGATACTGCTGGTCGATTAACACCAAGGGCGTACTCACCAGTTGGCGTTGATTTAATGTCACGGCCTTGGCAAACGGCGGATAAATCGGCGGCATAATCAACACCGCATCGTTGAGCTGGGTTAAGGCCTGCACCGCCAGAAACAAACCATTGGCGACGTTATGGGTAAACAGGATTTGCGACGCGCTCACCTGATAACCGTGCTGTGCCTGCCAATCACACACCGCCTTATACACACTCGCTGGCGCCAAGGTATAACCCAAAATTGGATGCGCCAAGCGTTCACGCAATGCGTCAAGAATAAACGGCGGAGTCGGCAAATCCATATCCGCCACCCACATAGGCAACACATCCTCCGCGCCAAACAAGGCTTGGCGCAGGTCATATTTTTCTGCCCAAGTATTTAAGCGCGAAATCGGCTGATTCAGGTCGATTGCATTTTGGCCGATTGAGCTTTCCTTTACTTCTTTTTCCATAGCGTAACCTGACTAATATAATGCCCAAAACGACGCGCGGTTTCTGGCACCAGCATCTCAATATCTTGTGGCGCTGCTATGCGCTCAAAGTCGCTACTCAGCAAGGCATCCAATGTTTCAAGCGTGGTCACATTTTCGCCGGATTGCGCGTCTTTATAGCCACCTAACCAGTGGGCTTTGGCCGTATATTGTTCGCGCCAATCATAGGTCGAACCCAGCATCAATAGCCCGCCTGTATTCAAACGATGGGCAATATCCTGAATAAACTTTTTCGGCTCATACAGCCGCTCAATCACATTCATCGCCAACAGCATATCGTAACCGCTAAAAATTGGCTTTAGGTTACTTGGATCTTGTTGCATAAAACGACAACGCGCAGCCGCCTTCTCCAACTCACTATCCGCGAGTCGGTATTCCTTAAAATCCATAATCTCGCCTTCTAATGGCAAGGTCGCCAACAAGGACCCTGTTTGTTGCATCCGATTCGCGGCATTGATAAAACGCGCTGAAAAATCCAGCCCCAATACCTCATCAAAGTGCTTGCCGAGTTCAAAACAGCCGCGCCCAACCGAGCAGCCAACCTCAAGCACTTTTAAATGATCACGCGCCGCCAAATCCTTATCCTGTTGCGCCCAGTCGATGGCTAAACGCGCATAGGTTTGCGCAAAGTTTGCCAGGCCGAACGGATTAGTGCCATAATGAAACTCACAGGCTTGGGCGACGGCTGGATCGGTTTCATAGGTCGCAAATTCGGTTTGCACTGGCGCATCCGATTCTATATAACGAAAACCCGCATGTTGAAAAAAGTGACGACGGAACGCATAACGCGAATGGCCGTTAATCTCATTACCGGTTGAAATCCAGCTACCGCCCTTAAAAATATTATGTTTATTATCAAACGTCGGCGTAGTGAAATCATCATACAACGGATGAACCTTAAAACCATCAAACGGATAGATCGGTGTCATTGTCCACTGCCAAACATTGCCGACCACATCATAAAAACCCTTCATTTCACACTGATCGACCGGCACTGACGAGGCATACTGCTGCAAATTAATATTCGCCGAGGCTTGATGATTCAACGCATCGGTTTGATCACGGAGCCGCAAGTATTCGTCTTCAGAAGGCAGGCGAATCGGTTTACCCGTTTGCTTGGCTTTCCAGCGGCAAAACGCCGCCGCTTCAAGAAAGTTCACCTCAACGGGCCAATTCCACGGCATAGGGATTTCTTCGGTCATGCAACGTAACCACCAGGCCTGGTGGTTGTTTTGCGTTTTTAGCACCCAAAAGCTCGGATGCTTGACGGGGCTAAACTGACGCCAACGGTCGCCCTCCTCATCCCAATAGGTCGCGTTATCATAACCGCCGGCTTCAACAAAAGCTAAAAACTCTCCGTTGGACACTAAAAATTCTGACGCCTTAAAGCCCTGCACTTGCGCACGATGAGAACCGTATTCATTATCCCAGCCATAAAATTTAGCGGGATCTTGATGCTGAATATCAACCAGGCCTGGTTGTACAGCAAGCAACTTATTCTCTGCCGGTGCCTCACCCCGTTCTGGGCAAATAGCAAACAAATCGGATGATTGTACAAAAGCCAAATCCAGCTGGCGAATCAATACCGATGAGGTTTCAAGGTGAATACGCTCATGCTCAATCCCCATCATCACAGGCCACAAAGGGCTTTGCCAATCAATCGGCAGACTAAAGCTCACCGCATCAATTAATTGATTCACCGCCGCACGCACTTGCTGGCGGTAAACACGCACTTCATCTACCGCCGGCCAAGCATAATGCGCCTCGTTCAAGTCATCCCACGACATTTCATCGACCCCAATCGCGCACATGGATTCGATTTTAGGATTAATGCGCTGGGGCAATAACTTGGCTAACACTAGCTTATTGGTGAAAAAAGTGGCGGTATGACCAAAATAGAAAATTAACGGATGACGCAAAGAACAGGGCCTCTGATAATAGGCTTGATCGTTCACCAAGCAGTCAAACAACGCCTCATAAGCATCACAAGTCGTATTAAAATAGTGCCTGATTTCAGCGCGCTTGGCTTCCACCTCGCCTTGGTTCAAAACAATATTCTGTGTTACCAACTCCGCTTTTTGCATCACAAGTCCTTTAAACTTCACCTAATCAATGCCACGCATTATACACCAGTTGTACAACAATGAAACAAGTAAACCCAGTTTTTAAACCGGTTGACTAAAAACAAGCACGCCATATCGTGCTCTTGGGTTTTGATTCGAGTGTTGCATAATCAACTTGGTTAAGTTTGACAAGGCGTTTATCCAGTGAATATTGCTGTTGAATTAATTTCGCCAATTTTTTATCAGATAACGTCAAGGCCGCCGTTAAAGCTAACAAACACCGCAGTGCATAATCAGCCGGATTATTTTTGCTATCAAATAAATAGCCTTTACCGCCTAATGCACGTAACTCAAAGTGATTGTTATTGGCAAAATCCAAAAAGTTAATACTGTAATTTTTCTTAAGCACACGCTTAAAAATAAATGCCCAATCCTCTGGCTGATAATCGAAAAGCTGACTGACAATATCGCGGCTAAATTTTCTCGATTTAAAACTCAACAAGCCGGCTTGGTCTAAACAATACACCACCGCCAAGGGTGACAATCGCCCACAGCCTTCGGTTGAAAAATGCAGGTGAAAGCCGATATCTTGAGCGTCTTGTGCGTCAAACTGTTTCAACTTTTTACAAAACGCATGTAAATAATAAATCAACGACAAGGGGTCGAGTTTTGGACTCACTAGCTCATAGCTTTGTAAACCTGCAGGAGGGCAGCCGGTTCGCTCCGCAATCAAATAAAAGTTTTTCCCATCGGTTTTAGGCACCTGTTCTAGGCTCACTAATAACACCTGGTCACGCGGCATTATTTGATCAATGGACTGCGCGAACAGCCCTATTTGCTCAGGTGCAAGATAAAATTCGATTTCAAACCCTGCTACCCATTTCTGACTGACCTGCGCAAAAAGATTGGCATCCGCACGGTATAAATCAACTAAACGCCTCGCGAATTTTTTATGGCTCAACTCGCCTTCATAACGTTCAAACTGGGTAATATGCGACTGGTCGGATACCCAGTGTTTGCTGGCGGCAATCAAGGTTATAAGTTTATTGTTCATTGTTGTTCCATGCGTTCATTTAAATATAGACATGGATTATAAAGGCAGAAAATGACGAAATAAGAAAAAATGGCCCAGTTCACCTCTGAGCCTAGTTTAAACGGCCTGGGGTCGACCAAAATGGTAGCCCTGAAAACCCGTAGCGCCGGCTTGTTTTGCAGACTCAAACTGTTCTGGAAGCTCAATACCCTCCATCACCAACTGATAACCCGCTTGACGAATCATGGTGGCGGTAGACTCAATAATACCACGGGTTTTGCCATCTAAATTGAGCGCATGGGTTAAGGTAATATCAAACTTAATAATATCAACAGGCATATTCGCTAAATAGCGAATCGACGAATAACCGCTGCCAAAATCATCCAGCGCAATCTGAAAACCTAATTTTCGCAAGGTTTCGAGTTTTTCAGACACTAAACCCATATTCGTAATCAAAGTGGTTTCTGTCACCTCCACTACCATTTTATACTTACAAGTATACTGCGCCAGATTCGCCAATAGTTTATCTAAATCCAACTGCAACAAGGTTTGGGGTGATAAATTAAGTGACACACCTGTCTTCACAGGCACCTTGCCGCTTTCAATCAACTGCGTCAACGACTGTATTACTTGCAAATCCAAATCGACCTCTAAACGCCGATGATTGACCACATCAAAAATTTCACCCGGAAAAATCAAGCCATCCGCTGTTTTAATCCGCACCAATGACTCGTAGTATAGGGTCTGCTGTTGTGCATCGACAATCGGTTGCAAATGCATTTCGATACCTTCACCGGTTTGCAACGCGGCCATAATGGTGGCAACGCGCTCATTAGATACCAGTGTTTTACCCGCGCTGAGCGCCTCGGAAACAAACAGCTGAATCTTATCATGCAAGGAATGCTTAGCATTATACAATGCGATATCGGCCTGTTTATGCAGGCTATCCACCGCCTTTGGTGTCAATGCGCTACTCAGTCCGACACTGAATTGCACCCGCTCCTGTATACCCAGCGCGGCAAAAGGCATCTGTTTTAAATGATTCAAACAGCGCTTAGCGAGATCTGATAGCCCATCCGCATCCAGCCCTGCCAACACAATCGCAAACTCATCACCCCCAATACGAAAGGTCTGGGCCGTCGTCGGCACTGTCTCGACCAAACCCTTTGCTGTCAAGCGAATCACCTGGTCGCCAACATCATGCCCATAGGTATCATTGATCGCCTTAAAGTAATCACAATCTAACAACATAAAACCGATCGGCACGGTGGAGTCAGATAGCCTGCGGGCTAAATAATCCAACGCCTCATCAAAGGCGCGTCGATTTGCTAGACCTGACAAGGCGTCAGTGCGCGACTGCTGATAAGCTAACTCACGCTGCGCATCGATTTTTTCTTGCGCCTGCACCAACGCACGATTGTAACTCGATAATGACGCTTGTAAATCTTCAAACTCACTCACAAAATAACTGGCTTGATAAGTGACCACTTGGTCAGGCTTATTTTTTAATTCGGCTAAGTATCCTGTTAAGCTAGCCAGCGGGCGCACCAAACTGTAGCGAAAAAACAACATAAATAGAATGGCAATCAATACCGCATATAACAGCACATAGCGAATGAAGTCCTGAATCAATGGCCATAAATAATTATCCACCGGGTTGACGAGTACGCTAAAAGCGATGTACTGCTCTGGCTGCGCCAACAGCGCCGAAACATCGAGCGCCTGCCCCTCAAAATGAGGCTTAGCAACGAGGCTTGTGCGTTCGATAAATTGAAACTGCGCTTGGGTTTTCAGCCAGGTTACTAAATCAATATTTAGCCCTAAATAACCTATTTTTTGACCCGATTGTCGCTGATCAACCTGAATAAAAACACGGTGTGTAAGCTGCGCCTGTGCAAAATGAAACTGTGAGGCATGGGGTGACACCCGCTCTGGCAAAAAAGGGGAAACCGGATCATTTGGCCCCTTTTGAAATAATTGGCGCCCTTGCGCATCATAAATTTCAAGCTCATTAAAATAAGGTCGCCATTGATGCGACACTTTTACCCGCTCATTACGCCAAAAAAAATAATAGCGCGGTTGGCTCAATTGTTGGCGCACCTCATCCCAATCCGCAAGGCGCTGTGCCTCCTGTTCTGAATAAGCAATAAAACGTTTCACCTCGGCTACAAGCTCTTGCTGAGCGGCCCGGTACACTTGCGCAGACGACTGATCACGAATTTGCTGCGCACTGGCATACAAATACCAAAACATAAATAAGTACAAGCCAAGAGACGCGCTTAAAAACACCACCATGTGCCACTTCGCTTTGATCGGCTTAAACCATCGACGCATCAGTTCCGCTCCGCGTTAAACGCCGTTAAAATAGTTAATAAACGCTCCTGAAGATCAAACTCATGCAAGCTAGAGAAAAAATGGTTAGCACCGTCGATAAGATGCATCTCAACACCCACACGTACTAAATCATCGAGCCAGTCCACACCTACGTTTTGTAAAATCTCATCACTTGTGCCCATAATCGCATGTACCGGCACCGCAATATAGGCGAAATTCGCCAGGTTTTGCTGGCGTGTTAACTGAGAGTAAGAAAGTAGACTTTGTGGGGTAGCGTAAAAATTATCCTGACAAAAGAGCAGACTAAAAGACGCAGGCCTAGGTGAGCCCGTTAACATCATATGACGTGCTCGCGACCAATCGGATGCTTTGGCTCCCACACCTTCACCATTAAAGTAAAAAACACTGGTGACAATCAACAGCGCCACCGCCGAATGGGGCTCTGTAGCTTGACTGAATAGTAAATCTTGACTGCCACTAGAGTGTCCCAATAACACAATATGCTCATAACCCTGTGCCACCAACCAATCAACCCACGCATTGATTTCCATCCGATTATCTTCAAGCGTATGGGTATGTAAACTATCACACTTGAGCGAATCGCGACGCTCACTAATACCATAACTCATATTTGGACTAAGTGCGCTCAGACCTAAGTCATTGATCGCCTGCACTATGCTGCGGATAGTATGAAACTGATTGGTGGTTAAAAACCCATGCTGAACCAACACGGCCACACGCTTATCGTTATGCTGCGGTTGATCATACGCTGCTTGCAGATAAAACCCAGGGCGCAACTCCAAGCTGACGGTCTGCGCCTGCACAACCGAAAGCACCGCCGCCCCCATCCAAAGCAAAAAAAACGCTTTACATTTTATATACATTCAGCCTTGCTCGCCTATCACATTAAGTCACTCCAAACACCCGAATCAAAGCAGTGAGCATAGCCGAAATAAAGACTGTTCGCCATCAATTATAGATATACCCAGATAGACCATGCTTATTACATACTTATCAAACCCGCCACACAAGCCTTTGCAAGGAATTAAAAACCCGCCCTGACTTTTTGACCGTCGATTGACTTAAGTCCGACAGGCTCCTAAAATGCGTTTAAGATAATACCCACAAAACGCAAACAGAAGGAGCGCACAATGAAAGGCATGGTATTTACTGAATTTCTAGACATGGTAGAAAACAAATTTTCAGCGGATATGGTCGATGACATCATTGATGATGCGAATCCCGCATCGGGGGCGGCTTATACCTCTGTGGGCACCTATGACCATCAAGAGTTAGTCGACATGGTCGTTGCGCTATCGAAACGCACCGAGATTCCGGTGGATACACTGGTCAAAGTTTTTGGTGAGCATGTCTTCACCATTTTTGCCACCAACTATCCAAGCTTTTTTGCCGACGTACCTGATGCGCTGACTTTTCTGTCCGGTATTGAAGACATTATCCACGCCGAAGTCATCAAGCTTTACCCCGATGCGCAACTACCTAAATTTGATTGCCATTTTGAGGGTGAAACACTTATCATGGACTACCAGTCACCCCGTCATTTCTCAGACCTGGCCGAAGGATTGATCAAAGGCTGTGGTGCGCACTTTGGTGAAAACCTGCAGATTGAGCGCAATGACATCAGCGCCAATGTAACACGCTTCACGGTCAGTCGTGTAGCGGCTTAACGCAACTTAGTACACGATGCCATATACCTAATGACAAACCCAACCACGGCCGACATCAGCCAACTTGAAACCCGTTGGCAACGGCGGCTTGAGCGTGAAAAGCGTGCGCGAAAAGAAGCCGAGAGTCTGCTTGAAGAGAAAAGTCTAGCGCTCTATCAAACCAATCTAGCGCTCCAACAACAAGCAAACAACCTTGAGCAGGCGGTGTTAGACGCCACAAACGATTTACGTGTCGCGCTGGACAGAGCGGAAGCAGCCACCAAGGCGAAGAGCGAGTTTCTAGCCACCATGAGCCATGAAATTCGCACCCCGATGAATGGGGTGATTGGCATGACGGACTTGTTGTTGCACACCGAGATTAACGAAGAACAGCGCACCTATCTGAATGTATTAAAAAGCTCCGGGCAAAACCTGCTGAGCTTGATTAATGACATCCTCGACTACTCAAAAATTGAAGCGGGCAAGCTCGAACTAGAATCGATTCCACTGAGTCTTAAAAAACTACTCGATGAACTGGTGTTTATTTTTAAACCGCAATTCGATGACAAACACCTCACCCTTCAGCTGGATCTCGACCCCTCCATTCCCAGCTGGATTAAAGGCGACCCAACCCGTTTGCGTCAGGTGTTTTTCAATCTAATCTCCAACGCCCTTAAATTCACTCTTAAAGGTTCGGTCACCATTCGAATCACACCCTGTGAACAAGCGGATTATTTGAAGGTTCAAGTCATTGACACCGGCATTGGGATTAGCGAGCAGGCGCAAAAAAAGCTGTTTCAAGCGTTTCAACAAGCCGACTCCTCCACCACGCGCCAGTTTGGTGGCACAGGGTTGGGATTAGCCATTTGCATGCATATTGTTAAAGCCATGCAAGGACGCATTTGGGTGGAGAGTGAGCCGGACAAGGGCAGTCGCTTTTGTTTCGAGTTTTATGGCGAACCCACTCAAAGCCTCGGCGACAAACAACAAAATGCGGCGCAGCATCAAGACTTTAGCCACCTTAAACTGCTGGTCGCTGAAGACAACCCGATTAACCAAATGCTGGTGGTCAAATTCCTAGAAAAACTCGGGGTGAAACCCGATGTGGCAAATAATGGCCTTGAAGCCACCGAATACATGCAGCAACAGGATTACGATGTGGTATTAATGGACATGCAAATGCCTAAGATGGATGGGCTTGCTGCTACCCGCTTTATCCGCGCCCTGCCCCATCTGCATCAACCGATGATTATTGCATTGACCGCAAATGCATTCCAAGAAGACCAGAAAGCTTGCTTTGACGCGGGGATGAATGGCTTTCTAACCAAACCACTCAACCTAGACGCGCTGCAAAAAGCCCTTTCTGACAACCAGGCCTGGTTATAAGATCGGCTAAAACTCACATTTCTTTTCCCAGTGTTTCGCTTGGTTTTGTTAGAATAACAATTGTTTATCATTTAACTCAAAAGGATTCCCCTCATGCCACTACTAGATAGCTTTCGCGTTGACCATACCATTATGCCCGCCCCCGCCGTGCGTGTTGCCAAAACCATGACCACCCCTAAGGGCGACACGATTACCGTGTTTGATTTACGTTTTTGCAAGCCGAATGAAGAAATCATGGGCGAGCGTGGCATCCACACCCTCGAACATTTATTTGCGGGTTTTATTCGCCAGCATCTCAATAGCAGCGATGTTGAAATTATTGACGTCTCGCCAATGGGCTGCCGCACCGGATTTTATATGAGCCTGATTGGTACGCCGGATGAAAAACGCGTGGGCGAGGCTTGGAAAAAAGCGATGAGCGATGTGCTGGAGGTGAAAAACGAACAAGACATTCCAGAACTCAATCTTTACCAATGCGGTACCTGCAACCTACATTCGCTAGACGAAGCCAAGCAAATCGCACAAGGTATCCTCGACAAGGGGGTCGGCGTGATGCATAACGAAGATATGTTATTAGCCGACGACAAACTGCGTGAACTGGGTAACGCGGTATGACGCTGGCGATTATTGCCGCAATGGAAGAAGAGGTGATTCTTCTGCGCGAACAAATCCAAAACCTCACCACCCAAACCATCGCCGGCTTTGAGTTTTACCAAGGGCAAATCGCGCAGCAACCCGTCGTTGTTCTGCGCTCCGGCATCGGCAAGGTCAATGCCGCGATGAGTACCAGCATTTTAATTGACCGCTTTGCACCTGTCGCGGTAATCAACACCGGCTCAGCCGGCGGCTTTCATACTGACCTTGAAGTGGGCGACATCGTGATTAGTCGTTCAGTTTGCCATCATGACGTTGATGTCACGCCGTTTGGCTATGCGTTTGGTCAAGTACCCGGTCTGCCAGCCTGTTTTATCCCCGATGCCGCGTTAATTAAAAAAGCCCAAGCAGCCATAGAAGCACTCGGCGAAGTAGCGCATATGCACGGATTGATTGCCACCGGTGATCGTTTTATGCACCTGCCTGATGATGTGGCGACCACCCGCGAAAAATTCCCCGAGATGATTGCCTGCGAAATGGAAGCCGCCGCCGTAGCGCAAGTTTGCCATCAATTTGGCACACCGTTTGTGGTGATTCGGGCGCTGTCGGATATCGCGGGCAAAGAAAATGTACTGGCATTTGATGCGTTTTTAGCCCAGGCCGCCGACCATTCCACCCGCGTGGTGGTCGAAATGATTAAACAATTTGACAAGGAGCCGCTATGAGCCGTATTGGAACCCCTTTTTCCGCCACCGCCACCCGCGTCATGCTTTGCGGTGCGGGTGAGCTAGGCAAAGAAGTCGTGATTGAACTGCAACGATTAGGCGTTGAAGTGATTGCGGTTGATCGCTACCCCAATGCCCCAGCGATGCAGGTGGCCGACCGCAGCCATGTGATCAATATGCTCGATGGCGCGGCGTTACGTGCGTTGATTGAGCAAGAAAAACCTCATTACATCGTGCCTGAAATTGAAGCGATTGCCACCGACACCTTGGCGGAACTCGAAACTGAAGGCTTCAAGGTGATTCCCAGCGCACGCGCCACCCAACTCACGATGAACCGTGAAGGCATCCGTCGTTTAGCGGCTGAAACCCTCGGTTTAAAAACCTCCGCCTATCGGTTTGCTGCAACAGAAGATGAGTTTAATCAAGCGGTAAAAGACATAGGTTTACCCTGTGTCGTCAAGCCGATTATGAGCTCATCCGGCAAGGGCCAAAGCACCATCAAAACCTCGGAGCAAATCAACCAGGCCTGGTTGTATGCGCAAGAAGGCGGCCGCGCTGGCAAAGGCAAAGTGATTGTTGAAGGCTTTGTCGATTTTGATTATGAAATCACCCTGCTAACCATTCGTCACAAAGACGGTACAAGCTTCTGCCCACCGATTGGTCATATTCAAATTGATGGCGATTACCGCGAATCTTGGCAGCCGCACCCCATGTCGGCTAACGCCTTGAGCGAAGCACAGCGCATGGCGGAGCGGGTGACCACGGAGCTAGGTGGCTGGGGTCTGTTTGGGGTCGAGCTGTTTGTTAAAGGCGACGAGGTGATATTCAGCGAAGTTTCACCGCGCCCGCATGATACCGGTTTGGTGACCTTGATTTCACAAGACCTGTCTGAATTTGCACTGCATGTACGTGCGATTCTAGGCTTGCCGATTCCCAATATTCAGCAACACGGCCCCTCCGCCTCCAGCGTTATTTTGCCGGAAGGCCATTCAACCCAAACCTGTTTTGAGGGGTTAGATAGCGCCCTCGCCCAGCCAGATACCCAACTACGCTTGTTTGGCAAACCCGAAATAGCCGGTCGCCGTCGTATGGGCGTAACCTTAGCGCGTGGCGAAACCCTTGAAATAGCAAGAGAAAAAGCCAAAAATGCATCATTTGCAGTAAAGGTATTATTCTAGCTACTCATTGATGGCATAGTTTCTGCTTAATTCCTTGTGTTTCAACACCTCAGAATAGAGGTGCTTAGCTATAACAGCGAACACACAAGGAAAATGATTATGAATATTGGAGTTCATACTGCGCCCCAAGCGATTGAGGGCGCAATTCTCAAGGAATATACCCGCCAACCTGATGTCGAAAAGGTATTAGCGGATAATCCACGTAAAACTATTTTAATGTTATTACAAGGCGCGGTCGACAAGGCAACCCTTGCCAAGCTTTGCCACGACACCAACTCACTAGTGGAAAAAGGCTTCCACCTCGGCCGCATAACCACCATTATCGATGCACTGCGTGATCGTCTACACCTCAGTGGGCAAACACCACTGGCCTATGATCTTGAAGCGCTTTATCAATATGCGGACCAATGCATTCAAGATGCGGTCTATGAAAAGAATACCGAGCAACTTGAAAATGCGTTGGAAATCATGACGCAATTGCGTGATGCTTGGTATGACATGCTCAAAGCTAGCGGTGAAATTGACCACCAGCCGCACTAAGTGCCAGCGCGCCCACTCATACTCCTAAGTGATTGAGTGGGCGCGAGAATGTCGAACTTGAGTGAGAGGGGGTTAATTAGCAGTACGCGTCCAATGACCCGACTTGCCGCCCTTCTTCTCTAACAATTGCAACTGGTTAATCACCATCCCCTTATCCACGGCTTTACACATATCGTACAGCGTCAATGCGGCTGTACTGGCGGCTGTTAGGGCCTCCATCTCCACACCCGTTTGACCCACCAGTTTACAGATGGCGATAATTTCCACCGTTGAATTTTCAATATTCGGTGTCAACTCGACCTTCACCGAGGTGAGCATCAACGGATGACACATTGGAATTAAATCTGGCGTGCGCTTGGCGGCCATAATCCCGGCTATCCGCGCGGTGGCTAACACATCGCCCTTCTTATGCTTGCCCTCCGTAATCATCTGCAAGGTATTGGGCAACATGTGAATCACCGCCATCGCCCTCGCTTCGCGTTCGGTGTGCGCCTTATCACTCACATCCACCATCCGCGCCTGCCCTTTTTCATCTAAATGCGTTAACTGCGTCATTGTTTTTCCCTGAGAGACTTAAGACTTTGTCTTCTTATGAGTATAAGCCTCATAGACAACCGCCATTAAGCCAGCTATAAAAATAACCAAAGCTAATATCACTATATAGTCCACGCTATATCTCCTCGATTCTATCAAGACATTTAAACACTCGCTTATTAATAAGATAGATACCCAAGGTTACAAATGCAATTGCTATCAAAGAAAAAACTAGCAATATATTATTCGCAATATATACATTTTGAGCTACCCAAGCCAATAAAGAAATATCCGTTACCACTAAAATTGCAAAAACTACTTTATACCATCCAATCTCGATTTCTAAACGCTTTTCTTCAGACATACTGCTCCTCTCCTAAAACACATCGAAGCTGATGTATTCTACCTTATCGCCGCGATGAATAACGCGATCTTCCGGAATCACCACTAAGCCCTCAGCCCAAACGGTGGAGGTTAACACGCCAGAGCCTTGATGGTGATAAAGCTGAGCATAACTGGTTTGCTGTTGATTTTCGAGACGTGCGCGCACAAATTCGCGGCGAAACCCAGGTTTTAGCCAATCAAAATCTGCGCTCACCCATACCGATTTAGGTGTTAAATCTTTTGCCCCCTGCATCGCCAACAAAAACGGACGGGCGAACAAATTAAAGGTCGTGAACGCCGACACCGGATTGCCAGGCAAGCCCAAAAACGCCTTACCCAACACCTCGCCAAACGCCAACGGCTTGCCAGGTTTCATTTTTACCTGCCACATGCTCAGCGAGCCCAGGCTTTCAACCGCGGGTTTAATATGATCTTCCTCGCCAACCGACACGCCACCGGTGGTAATAATCACATCACCCAAGCTCGCCGCCTTTTTAAGCGTTTCTTGCGTCGCCGCTAAGGTATCTTCCACCTGCCCCAAATCGACCCAGTTAAAACCTAACTGCGCGACAAGGGTGTTTAATAATGTGTGGTTGGAATTATAGATTTTACCGGCTTGCGGCGCTTGCCCCGGCTGCAGCAACTCATCCCCCGTGGTAAAGGTCACCAGCGTTAAGGGTTTAAACACCGCCACCGCCGCTTGACCCACTGACGCAATCAACGCCAGATCTTGCGGGCGCAACCTTTGCCCTGCTTTTAAAATTATCGAATCAGCGGCGATATCCTCTCCACAGCGGCGAATATTCTCCCCCGCCTGCGGCAGCGTTTCAAATACCACCCCTGCTTCAGACGCCTGCGCCATCTCCTGCATCACCACCGCATTCGCGCCAGCCGGTATGGGTGCGCCGGTAAATATCCGCGCGGCTGTACCCGTTTGCAAAGCCTGCGGCGCGCTACCAGCCGGAATACGCTGGCTGACATTAACCACCAGGCCTGGTTGAATATCGGCCCTATTAATCGCATAACCATCCATCATCGAATTATCATGCGGCGGCACATTCACCGGCGAGCGCACATCCTGCGCCAACACACAACCCAAAGCCTGCGCCAAGGAGCGGGATTCGACAACCTCACTCACCTTAGCCTGGCTCACCAAAAATTCTATCGCTTCGTTGACTGTTTTCATCGATTTCTCAAAAATAAATAATACTAGATAATAATGCTGAACCTCGGCATATTCAAGTAAAACAGCCGTATTTGCTAAATTGACCCAAAAAAAAGGCAGCCAAAAGGCTGCCAAGTTAAGGACTAAAAGAGACATGAAAAAAACAATAAAGCGATGTTAACCTGCTGCTAAAGTTCCGGTTGAACTAGCTGGCAAAGTAGGCACCTAAAAGCATGGTGACAAACGAAATCACTAAACAGGCAATGACAATGCTTTGCGTGGCGCCGTCTAACTTGTTTAAATGTGCATTCATAACCTAACTCCAAAAAATAAAGATGACCACTTGATAACGATTACCATTATACACACTAAATAAAACGAATCAAGAATTATTTTTATTTACCTTAACAAAAACCACGTCATTGCGAGGAGCAAAGCGACGCGGCAATCTGCAGCCGACCACGCACCACAACCCGTCATTCCGGCGAAGGCCGGAATCTCAAACCGACTGTGCGCTGGCTTGGGAGATTGCTTCACTTCGTTCGCAATGACGTGGGTGAGAGTGTTCGCAATGACCTGGGGCATTCATTCGCACTGACCCGGATGGTGGAAACACGTCATATCTAGGCACAAAAAAAACCGAGACAAGCTCGGTTCTTTATATTTTATAACGTTACATCTTAATGTTTAGACGTTGTCGCCAAACGTTGAAGATACTGGTTAATCAGATACATCGCTTCACCGGTTTCGCCTTTAAACGCCACCAACTTCACCTGATCCAAAATGCCACGGAACAAGACTTCTTCTTCACGCTGTTCGGCGATAAAGTACTGCAACATATTAAAGGTATTGAAATCTTTAAAATCCAACGCCATTTCGGCCATTGCATTAATCAACGCAGTCACTTTAAGCTCATGCTCAAACGCCTTGTTAATTACATCGACTAGGTTTTTAAATTCAGTGGGTGGCGCCGCCACCGCACCCACGGTGACGGGCGCGTCACACTCAATTAAATAATCAATAAACTTATCGCGGTGCATCAACTCTTCCGGCACATGTTGACGGAAAAACGCTGCCGCACCCGACAAGCCCTGCGCTTCACACCAAGCCGACATTTGTAAATACAAATTCGACGCATACATCTCTGCCGTAATCTGTTCATTCAATTTGGCAATCATTTCTGGTTTTAACATGGTTCTCTCCTTAATGACGCGCCCCAAGATTGGGGCATTAAGATCATTATAGATAAAAATAATGCCACTCGTTGCAAGAATCACGAAACCGAGTGGCTTGTGGCAATAGTTTGAAGTTAACAATTAAAACTTATATTTGGCGCCCAATTCAAAAGAACGCTCTGGACCCGCGTAAATCCCTTGACGCAAGCCCGCGACATAACGCTCATCGGTTAAGTTTTTGACGGCGCCAAAGACATTAAATTGCTTGTTAACTTTATAGCTTGCTGTTAAATCTGCGGTGGTGTACGCATCAACCTTGCCACCCCAGTTACCCGTTGAGTTAACAGTAAGCGCTTCAACATTTGCCGCATTGCCATAAAATTCACCGGTATGATTTACCAATAACGCCGTTTGCAAAGCCCCCAACGAATAACCCAAGGCTAAGTTCGCGGTAATTTCGGGAGAATTTTCAAAACGGTTACCTTTTTTAGCGCCACCCGATGCACGATCCTCACTATATTCAGCTGTTGGAATCCAAGTTAAATTTGCATCCAGTGTAAAGCCGTTATTAAAGTCATAACCCAGTGCCGCTTCGATACCTTGAACGAGTGCGCTGCCTTCGTTTGGTGAGCTAATTCCAGAAATACCTGGATCAATTTGATTTGAGAAATCCATTTGGAATGCAGTCAACTCATAACTCAATGCTTGATTTGCACCACGCACCCCAAATTCCATATTTAATGATTTCTCCGCTTCGGTGGGCGTATCATTCGAACCTATCACGCTACCCACAAGCGGTGGAGAAAAGGCACGATAAACACTACCAAACAACTGGGCTTGAGCGTTTAGCTGATAGGTTGCGCCTAAACCTGGCATAAACTCTGTATTTGAGAACTTATCTGTTGGGTCTGCATTGCGTAAATCGTTACGACGTTGCTCATAACTTTCCATCCGCAAACCCACTGTTAAAGCTAGGCGTTCGGTCACTTCAAACCGGTTTTGTCCATAGACAGCAAGGCTGTCCGCTGAATCAAGCCTATTTCTTGAAGGCGCACCTGAATTACGAGGTGTAGCTCTATTAGCCTGAACCGTTACATCGGTCATTTCTTCATTCATTAAGGTTAAGCCCAGCTCTGCTTGGTTTTTGATACCAAAACCGCCATGATTAAATGACAATCTTGTATCAAAACCTTTACGTTCAAACGAGCGATTATTGCCTTGAACGGTATCGTTGTAATTCCAAACCGTTTGACCAGCGCTGTTTATTGTTGTGACAGGGTCTTTCAGACCAAATCGCCAATAATCACGACTCATTTCACTCCAGTAGACTAGCGTTTGAAGCTTGACGTCATCACTAATATCCCATTCATGGTTAATATCAAATGCCGTGCGCTCAGTTAAGAAATAATCATCGGGTGCCGGGTTAAATGTCGCACCTGCCTTATAGGCATCTGGAAATAATCCACGATAAGAAATATTGGCATCATTGCTATACTGGCTAAACTTAACACTAATCATTTGATCATCACCAATAGCTGTACCTGCTTTAACCATCAGGTCTTCCATATCATAACCCTTGTTCTGGAAGCCATCACTATCAGCCTTGGTATAAATCAAACCAAAAAAGGCATCACCTGAAGAGTTACTGCCACCTATTTCCAATATGCCTTCTCGCGTGTTCCAGCTTCCAACCTTTCCAGACACCGCAAAACCATCATCAGGTGTTTTAGTAATATAGTTTATAACCCCACCGATTGTGTTAGGGCCATAACGGTGAGTTGCGCCCTTATGAACTTCAACGCCATCCATCCGCTGTATACGTGGATTGTAATAGCGACTGTTCCCAACAAATATACCGGGCTGAACCGGCACACCATCTTCTAACACCATCGTTTTGTAATCAGATGCGGGCAACCCCCTTATCCCGACATTCACCACAACCGCAGATTCTTCCTCACCTTTAACGTATACACCCGGTACACGCTTCAACACATCTTCTGTTGAGCGTGGCTGAGAACGCTCAATTTCATCTTTCGTAATAACAGAAACAGCGCTCGATTGCTTGGCGACCGCGTCTTGGCCTTGGCCAACTACATCAATACGCGGTAACTGTTTGGTGTCAGCTAATACTGGCGCGGCCATCGCGGCGGCCATGCTGATGACTAGGGTTTTGACTACAAATTTATTTTTTGACATTGCGCTTCCTCAGTTTGGTTAGTTTTGTTTTCTCAGTTTTATCTAACTACTCAACCAGGCCGGGTTGAATAAGCCATTTAATTTGTTGGGGTTTAACCGATTGCATCGGACAGGCTTTACAGTCACATTGATGACATAACGCCTTGGCGCAGGTTTGCAAACAAATTCGCTGGACAGCATCCCGGCTCACGGTATCTAAACAATGTAGATCCGCCGCACACAACACGCCCAACCGAAATAACTCAATCAACTTGATTTCGGAGAGTGCCAGATTGATTGTTGAAGTTTGCATCGCCTACCCCTGCGCATTGACTATTAAAACCTTATACATAATAGAATTGATAATAGCTATCAACTTGATTTACTATGCTACCTAAAAGCATTTTAACTGTCAAATAGAAACAATGAAGTTTTTGATAATTATTTACAAAAATAGATGATGAGCTTGCCTAAACTAAAGATATCCCCACTGACAAAGAACAACTATATTGGGAAAAGCAACGAAACCACAACCAGGCCTGGTTGTGAAAAGAGGGGTTTCTTAAATCTATAAACGAAAAAACCCGAAGTTAATCAATAACTTCGGGTTTAAAAAATGGTGCGAGCGGAGAGACTCGAACTCTCACACCGTGGGCGCCAGAACCTAAATCTGGTGTGTCTACCAATTCCACCACGCTCGCAATTTTTTTGAGATACTTAATAACATAAACGTTTAAAAGTATTTCGAAATATGGTGGCTGCACCTGGAATCGAACCAGGGACACACGGATTTTCAATCCGTTGCTCTACCAACTGAGCTATGCAGCCATATTCGGTGTGCGCGTATTATAGATACGGGCTTTGCGCCTGTCAAATACTATTTCAAAAATATTGCAAAAATAGTTCGGGGACAGATTAGGGACAAATCAGGGACACCGTAATCACTCATTTCACCAAAAATGAGTAATGGACTTAATTGACACCCTCTTCTGTCTTTGACTGCCCATTTTCGCTTTGCTTAGACAAAGGTGTGTAGTTCAGAATATCATTAGGCGTGCAACTGAAGTAATTACACAGCTTATCTAGCGCCTCTAGGTCAATGCGCTTAGCCTCATCTTTATATAGCAAATCAATTGTATTGCGATTCAGCTCTAACTCCCTCGCAACATCAATAACTTTTAAACGCCTCGCACCCATTAACGTCGATAAATTGGATTCAATCATAGTCCAACCTCCTTAAAATTGATTCTAATTATAAAATATCTATTTAAAATCTATAAAAAGCATTGCATATATATTTAATATCTGTAAAATACATTCTAAATCGATTTAGTAGCAGCTATATCGATATTATCAACTTTAAACAGCAGGAGTTTAACATGAATTTAACCTACCTAACCACAGAAGAGTTATCAGATCGCATTAAATACAATGCGCGCACCATTCGCAATGACCTTAAAGATAGCGTGCTACTTGAGGGGCGTCATTACATTCGACCTTTCGGTCAGCGCAAAATTTTATTCATCTGGGAGAACATTGAAGAGGATATGCACAAGGCTTCAAATGATTCTGATTTTTCATCAGCTATACCTATGTCGAATGGCAGTTTTTGTATTGCCAACTAAATTGAAAGGAGTTTTTTATGGGACACATTAGAGTAAAAAAAGAAAGCGGCAAACTGTTCTTTGACTTTTCATTTCTAAAAACGCGTTGCAAAGAATATACCGCTCTACCCGACACCCCAGCTAATCGTAAGATGCTGGAAAAAGTGATGCAGAAAATTGAGGCGGAGATGACCTTGGGGCAGTTTGACTATGCGAAGTATTTTCCAAATAGCAAAATGCTAGCAAAACTGCAGAAGGTGCAGTCAAATGCAAAATCAGGTGTGACCAAAACCCCGCTCTTTAAAGATTTCGCTGAGACGTGGTTTTCGGATTATTTGCCGACTTGGCGAGCCGCGACGTCTAAGGGCTATCGGGCGTATTTGGATAACCGGCTGATTCCTCATTTTGGGGAAAAGGAAGTCGGTGACATCACTAAGGCGGATATTTTGGCTTACCGTTCTCTCACGACCAAGTTAGCAAACGGTAAGTTGAAGCCTAAAACGATTAACAAGTTTGTTAAGTGTTTAAACATGATCCTGAGCGAGGCCGCCGACCGGTTTGATTTTACGCCACCTCATTTAAATATTAAACCCTTGAAGGAGGAAAAAGTGCATATCGCGCCTTTTTCTTTGCATGAGGTAAATCGCATTATTTCGCAGGTGCGTGAGGATTGGCGTGATTATTTGTTGGTGCGCTTCTTTACTGGTTTGCGAACCGGTGAGGTGGATGGGCTTAAATGGAAGTATGTGGATTTTGAGCGCCGCCAGATTTTAATTCGTGAGACCTATTCAGCTGGGGTGTGGGAATACACGAAGAACGATGGTTCGCAACGGGCGGTGGATATGTCGAGTTTGGTGTATCAGTGTTTGTTGGCGAGAAAAGAGGCGTTTAAGCCGCAGCGCGAGGAGCTGGTGTTTGCGTTGAAGTCGGGTAATCCGGTGCATACGCCGAATTTTTTACGCCGGGTGTGGAGCCCATTGTTACGGCGTTTAGGCATTGAGTATCGCAAGCCCTATCAAACCCGCCATACGGCCGCGACGATTTGGTTAGCGGCGGGTGAAAACCCTAACTGGATTGCGATGCAGATGGGCCATAGTTCAACGCAGATGTTGTTTACGGTGTATGCACGTTATGTGCCGAACCTCACTCATCAGGATGGCTCGGCGATGGATCGGTTGTTAACGAGTCAGATTAGCGTGGGGCAGGATTTGTTGCCGGAGAATCTGAGGGTGAGGTCGGAGGGTGACGAAGTGAGTCTAAATGATGTTGAGGGTGGCCCACAGGATGCTAAGGGCGATGATGGCGCGTTTTGGGATCAGTTATTAAACGATACCGTGTCGATAAATAAAGGAGGTGACGTATGAATCACACAACACATGCTCGTCATTATTTAGAAGTAGATCAAGCGCTAGTTGGCCAAGACCTTGTCGATCTCTCCGATCCTCGCACGCTGAACAAGCTGGTGAGTAGTCTGATGTATCTGTTTCATTTTAGCGCTAAAGCGGAGTTGGCGTTTATCTTGGATTATCCATCGGCACTGAATAATCATCAGGTGTTGTGTAATTGGATAACGGATACCTTGAAGCAGGCGGATTGGATTGAGCCGAGTGAGTTGTTAGGTTTTTTAGTGGCACAGTTAAAACGTGAATTAATGCAATGGCAGGAGGTGGCGTAATGAATATTCAATCCAATAATTTTTTGACGAGCTTTGACTCGCCGATTCAAACTCATCATGTGTTTGGCTATATGAGTGGGCTACAACAACAGCTGGGTTCGTTTGATTATGGTCAGCATTTGGTGGTGGATGCGTTAGATCAACCAGGCTTAACTTTTGAGTTAAGTGATGCGCAGTATCATGAGCTAATGCAGGCTTATCGTGAGATTAATATTCCTGCGGATCAGTGGTTGTTTATTGATGTGGAGGTGGATGAGTTGAATGGTGTGGTCGGTTGGACATTGGTGGTGTTGCCTTATAGTTTGGACTATGCCAGTTATGTCATCGGTTGTGGGTATAACCGTGAACAGGTGTTGGCGGTGTTTGCATTCATTGGTCAGTTAGACAGCAAGGCATTGCAGAGTTTTATGTGGGCGTTATTCAGTCAACCCGAACTGGCCAAGCGGTTTGTGGCGAATCCGGCGAGCCGGAATCATCATCATGCTTATCCGGGTGGACTATTAGAACACTCGCTGGAATGTATGCAGATGGTAAAAGCGGCGATGGATCAGGTGAGCCATTTTTCGAAACGCGAAAAAGACTTAACTCAAGTGGCGGCCTTATTGCATGATATAGGCAAAACCCAAACCTTAAGTCCTAACGGTGAGTTAACCACCGAGGGGTTTAACGTGAAACACGAGTATTACAGCTTGAGTGTGATTGCGGATGAGCTTAAACAGCTCAAGAAAACCTATCAGCAAGCGGCGGTTGCGCTGGAATATATGTTGACGTGGAAACTGTCAGATGGCTATCCGAAGTTTATTGGAGCGAATCTGATCAAGGCCGCAGATCGAGTTAGTACCGGCTTGCAGTTGCGGGAGCAGGCGTTTGCACAACTGCCGGAATACTTTCACTTCACACAAATCTCTACCGGCGCACGTTCGGTATCTCTAAGCCGCCTCAACTAAAGCAAATCCTCCCTCACTGGGGAGGTTTGCGTCAAGCAAATCGATAGCGTAAATTAAACCTACAACTAAACAGGAGAAATCCAATGAAAGAAATCGTCTATGCGGTACTACTGCTCATACTGATATTCATTGTTTATGATCCAGATTGCCGACATTTAAAGCGCGACAAGCTGAGTGGCGATGTGTTGGATGAATACAAACAACTCCAACACGCAGCATGCTCAGGTTATGACAAGGTATTAAACACCTCGATGCTGATCGCGATACCGGTGTTAGTGGGGATAATTGTGTGGAAGCTGGTTGAGCGGGTATTGTGATACACCCGCCTCGGTTACGCCGCGATTTATCGTTGCATTAGGGCGTTACCGCATTAGGGTGTTACCAGCGGCGGTAAAACCTTTTAGTGAAAGCCGTTACAGTAGGTGTCCTCTTAATTCCGTCCTCTTAATTCCGGGAATAACATGGGTCATAGGATTTTTCCTTTTTTAAATAATTTTAAATTAGCTTCACGAAAATAGTCGCTTAGCGCTGTGTTGACCGCGTTGGCGTTGTTGGTTGTGTGCTTGTTTGTATTGGTTAAGGTCGGTTGTGTTGCCGATGGCGTGACCAAAGCTTTTGAGTAGCTTGCCTAGGCAGAAGCTATCGACTAAGTCCTCACTGAGCTGGAGTTGCTGCATCAGCTTAGGTGGTGAGAAATAAAAGTGGCTGGCCTTTTAATGTTTTTAAAATGTTTTTAATGGTTTTTATTATGCGTCAATGGGGTTAAACCCTTTAATCTCAGCGCCCTCGCCTTAATGAGTCTGTCGTGACTCGTTTAGACTCAGGATATTAAAACGCCCCATAATTGGGGCGTTATTGTTTTGGGTTAGGTATTAGGCTTATCGTGTTGTTTTATGTAGTCCATTAACTCTTTCACTGATATGCTCGCCGATGCCGCCGCCACTTTTACAGACACATTAAATCGGTGAACCAATTCTATTCCCATTTCCAGCTTGCCTTGCTGCTTGCCTTGCTGCATACCTTGCTGTATGCCTTGCTGTATGCCTTTCTGCATACCTTGCTGCATACCTTCCTGCCTTGCTTCCACAAACCAATTTTCAACATTTTCCGCTAACATGTTCGGGTTCTCCAAGTCTTGTAATCGCTCAAATTCTTTATCGTTAATCATACCCTTAGGCAATCGCTTTTGCAAATCACGCACCACCCATCGGTATAACACCTTGCCAATGCGCTCAACATGCGGCAGTGTGGTGTATTCTTGCACAAACTTGCGCATCACCACGCGCGCCGCTTCCATGCCATAGGCTTGCTCAAACTGAAACACTAAGCTTAGCGCATTGTTTAAGGCGTTGAG
>NZ_JYNN01000008.1 GCF_000934765.1 Thiomicrospira microaerophila
TTATTTTAAAATCTTAGAAACAACACCCGCACCAACTGTACGCCCACCTTCACGAATCGCAAAACGTAGACCTTCGTCCATCGCAATTGGGTTGATTAGGGTGATTGTCATTTGAATGTTATCACCTGGCATAACCATTTCAACACCTGAAGGTAATTCACACGCACCCGTTACATCCGTTGTACGGAAGTAGAACTGTGGACGGTAGCCATTGAAGAATGGAGTATGACGACCACCCTCTTCTTTTGACAATACGTAAACTTCGCCTTCAAACGTGGTATGCGGCTTGATTTTACCTACATGTGACAATACCTGACCACGCTCAACGTCTTCACGCTTGGTTCCACGCAACAATACACCTACGTTATCGCCTGCTTCACCCTGGTCAAGCAGTTTACGGAACATTTCAACACCGGTTACAGTGGTGCTTACCGTGTCGCGAATACCAACGATTTCAATCGTGTCACCCACTTTAACAATACCGGTTTCAATACGCCCAGTAACAACCGTACCACGACCTTGGATTGAGAATACGTCTTCTACTGGCATTAGGAACGGTTTATCTGTGTCACGCTGTGGCTCCGGAATATAGGTATCCAAAGCATCAATTAGACGCGCAATGGCTGGCTCACCAATTTCTGATTGGTCGCCTTCGATTGCTTTCAATGCTGAACCCATAATTACTGGCGTGTCATCACCTGGGAAGTCGTAGTCTGAAAGCAATTCACGCACTTCCATTTCTACCAATTCCATCAATTCTTCGTCATCAACCATGTCGGCTTTGTTTAGGAATACAACGATGTAAGGTACACCTACTTGACGTGATAACAAAATGTGCTCACGCGTTTGTGGCATAGGGCCATCAGCCGCTGAACATACTAGGATCGCACCATCCATCTGTGCCGCACCCGTGATCATGTTTTTTACATAGTCAGCATGCCCTGGGCAGTCAACGTGCGCATAGTGACGCGTATCCGACTCATACTCCACGTGTGAAGTTGAAATGGTGATCCCACGTGCTTTTTCTTCTGGTGCATTATCGATCTGGCTGTAATCTTTTACTTCGCCACCGAATTTTCTACCTTGAACAATGGTTAGGGCCGCTGTCAATGTAGTTTTTCCATGGTCAACGTGACCAATTGTGCCTACGTTTACATGGGGCTTGTTACGTTCAAACTTAGCTTTTGCCATGATGAAACCCTTTTGACATATTACAAGGACTGGCTCTAACCAGCCGGTTAAAAATAATGGAGCTCTCAACCAGAATCGAACTGGTGACCTCTTCCTTACCATGGAAGCGCTCTACCGACTGAGCTATGAGAGCATTTAGACAATGGAGCGGGTGATGAGAATCGAACTCACGTCATCGGCTTGGAAGGCCGAGGTAATAACCACTATACGACACCCGCGAATTTGGTGGAGGGTGGTGGATTCGAACCACCGAAGGCTGTGCCAGCAGATTTACAGTCTGCCCCCTTTGGCCGCTCGGGAAACCCTCCAAATGTGGGGCGTATTCTACCTGTTAATTTATTCCTGTCAACTCAGTTTTTAGAATTTATTGAAAAAAAACTTAAATCAACGTAACCTGTTTTAAATTTTATAACTTAAAAGCAACTATGACACTCTCTGATTTCGATCGCCAGCACATTTGGCACCCCTACAATAAAATACCCTCTGCACAGCCACAACTAAGCGTCTCCCATGCAGAAGGAAGCCTAATTTACCTTGATAAGGGTGACGTTCTCATAGATGCCATGTCATCTTGGTGGTCCGCGATTCATGGCTACAACCACCCTACAATTAATCAAGCCGCCAAGCAACAGATTGACCAACTTTCCCATATTATGTTTGGTGGCTTTACCCATCAACCCGCCATTGACCTTGCCAAACTACTGGTTGAAATTACACCAAGCGGTTTAGATAAGATCTTTTTTGCAGACTCCGGCTCTATTGCCGTTGAAGTCGCATTAAAAGTCAGCTTGCAGTATTGGAAAAGTGCCAACCAGCCTGGGAAATCGAAATTCTTAGCACTTAAGCAAGCTTACCACGGAGATACCTTTGGCGCGATGTCGGTTTGCGATCCTGATGAGGGTATGCATAGCCTGTTTAATAGTAACATGATGCAAAATATTTTCGCCCCAGCGCCACAACCAGGCCTGGTTGTTCATCACCAACAGGATTTAGATGAACTTGAGGCTTTATTCAAAGCACATCATCACGAATTAGCGGCGTTTATTGTTGAACCCTTGGTTCAGGGTGCGGGCGGCATGCATTTTTATCGCCCTGAATATCTCACTAAAGCGCGCGAGCTTTGTGATCGTTATCAGGTTCTGCTGATTGCTGATGAAATCGCTACCGGTTTTGGGCGCACCGGAAAACTGTTTGCCTGCGAATGGGCGAATATTTCCCCAGACATTATGTGCTTGGGCAAAGGCTTGACCGGTGGTTACATGACGCTCGCCGCGATGTTATGTACTGAAGAAATTAGCCGCACGATTTCATCGGCCAACCCTGGCCTATTAATGCACGGCCCTACCTTTATGGGCAATCCACTCGCCTGCCGTATTGCACACACCAGCACAAAACTACTTTTAGACAGTCCTTGGCAAGCCAATATAGCGCACATTAATCAGGTTTTGACAGCCCAATTTATCCCACTTATGCAGCTCAAAGGCATTAAGGATGTGCGTGTTTTTGGCGCAATTGGTGTCATTGAGTTGGAACAAGAGGGCTTAGGTAGCCTTATTCAGCAGGCGGCGATGGAGCTAGGTATCTGGCTTCGGCCGTTCGGACGAATTATCTACACCATGCCCGCTTACACGATCGAATCCGTTCAGTTAGACCGCTTAGCCCAAGTCATGGCGCAAGCGGTGAAAACGGTGGTGAATCAAAACCAGCAAAAACAGAATAAAAATAATAAGACCGAACTAGTCAATCAATTCGTTTAGATATTGTGGCAAAGCAAAGCAGGCCTGGTGGAGTGCGGGCGTGTAGTAGCGGGTTTTAATTGCGGCTGTCTGATAACGTGCAACTACCTGAGCTAAAGCCTGCTGACTCAAGTCCTGCTGCTGTGTAGCCCAAGCAAAACTCATCACGCCACCGACATAGGTAGGCACAGCCGCGCAATAGAATCCGCGTTGTTGAAACAAGGGTTTCAGACGTAAAGCCGTATTCTTAACTTCGTCCTGCTGCAAGAAGCTCACGCCATTCTGCGCAACAAATACGCCATCAGGATTTAAACAGGATGCAATGCCTTGATAAAACCTTGAGGTAAACAATACCTCACCAGGTCCGACCGGATCGGTGGAATCAGAAATCACCACATCAAAGGTTTGCTTGGTTTGATTGACAAACTCAACACCATCAGCAATGACCAAATTTAAGCGAGGATCATCAAACGCACCCTGAGAATGGTTGGGTAGATAGGTTTTGCACATTTCAACCACTTGCGCATCGATTTCCACCATTGTGACGGTTTCAACAGAAGCGTGTTTCAAAACCTCACGCAGAATACCGCCATCACCCCCGCCAATAATCAACACGGATTTAGGGTTAGGATGGGAAAACATGGGAACATGAGTTAACATCTCATGATAGATAAACTCATCGCCTTCGGTGGTTTGAATCACGCCATCGAGCGCCATTACTGTACCCCACTGGGCATTGCGAAAAATAACGAGATGCTGGTGCTCGGTTTTGCTTTCAAACAACACCTCGTCCATCACAAACGACTGCCCCCAGCTTGGGTGTAGGGTTTCTAAATAGCTTAACTCACTCACCTACAACCTCACCACGTAAAAGGGTTTCAACATTCACACTCGTTGGTGTAAACGCGCGTTTTAATACCTCAATGGCTTTTTCAGGTTGGGCATCACCACACATAAACACATCAAATGCCGCAAAATCGCGTTCAGGCCAAGAATGGACACTGATATGGGATTCCGCCAATACCGCGACACCGGAAATACCGCCATTCGGGGTAAAGTGGTGTAAATGGATGTGTAATAAGGTTGCGCCCGCCGCCTCAACGGCTTCGCGTAATGTGCTCTCCATTAAATCGAGTTCATCCAGACGCTTCGCGCCCCATAGATCGATAATCAGGTGTGTACCTGCATATTCTTTACCGTCACGGACAATAAAGTGATCTTGAGTGAGGTCATCCACCGCCTGATCATGCGTTGGCCAACTTGACTCAATCACTGTGGTTTTTTCGATTATTTCAAAATGTTCGTTTCCAGTTTTTAGAATATTTTCAGGCATTTGCGGCCCACCTTCCTGTTTATATAGATTTAAAAAAAGACGTGATTATCACCATTCTCTTACGAATTGCAAGCGATTTAGCCCGGATTAACTCAACTCAACGATCTCAAAGTCATGGGTAACCTCGGCAGATTGCTCGAGCATTTTAGACACAGAGCAGTATTTTTCTGACGATAAATTAACAGCGCGCGCCACTTTTGCTTCGCTTAATTCCCTACCCTTCACAACATAATGCACATGAATTTTAGTATAGACCTTCGGAATGGTTTCAGCACGCTCGGCACTGACTTCAATGTGACAATCAACCACCGCTTGATTACTTTTTTGCAGCATCATAATTACATCAACCGCTGTACAACCACCCAAACCTAACAACACCATTTCCATCGGGCGCGGTCCAAGATTTTGTCCGCCAATATCAGGCGGCCCATCCATCACTACCGCATGCCCTGATGACGTTTGCCCAACCAGACACAGGTTATCTAACCATTTTACTGTTGCGATTTTATCCATACTTATCAGACTCCTAAACCAACCAGGCCTGGTTGTCATTTGACTTACCAGGCCTGGTTGCTATTTCATTTATTTAAATAAATTTTGCAAGGCTTCACCGGGCTCAGTGGCACGCATGAATGCCTCGCCCACCAAAAAGCTATTGACTTGATGCTGACGCATTAATGTCACATCTTGCGCCGACAAAATGCCACTCTCCGTCACCACTATGCGATCAGTCGGAATCTGCTCAAGTAAATCCAAAGTGGTTTGCAAGCTGACTTCAAAGGTATGTAAATTGCGATTATTAATCCCAATCAATGGTAAAGGAATTCTAAGCGCACGGCTTAACTCTTCGCCATCATGCACCTCAATCAACACATCCATGCCTAACGACTGAGCGAGCTCAGCGAGCTGCGCCATTAAGGCATCATCGAGTGACGCGGCGATCAATAAAATACAATCCGCCCCCATCGCCCGTGCCTGATAAACCTGATAGGGGTCAATAATGAAATCCTTACGAATCACCGGTAAGTCGGTCGCGGCTCTAGCTTGCTTAAGATACTCGATCGAGCCTTGGAAATAATCCACATCGGTTAACACCGACAAACAAGCGGCGCCATGGTGCTCATAGGATTGAGCAATCGCGAGAGGATCAAACGGATCACGCAGTACGCCTTTGCTGGGTGAGGCTTTTTTAATTTCCGCAATCACCGCCGACTGACCGGCCGCTAGCTTGGCTTGCATCGCTTTGACAAAACCACGTGGCGCATCGGCCCGCGCGGCTTGCGCTATAATTTCATCAAGCGACACCTGCTTAATCGCCTCGGCAATTTCTTCGCGCTTGCGTTGATTAATTTTATTGAGAATAGTGGGCGTCTTCATTAAATGGCCTGCGTAAACTGAATAAATTCATCGAATTTTTTAGATGCCAGCCCCTTCGCCACTGTTTGACGCGCAAGCATCACCCCGGCCGCATAATTATCAACCAGGCCTGCTACATAGAGCGCAGCACCGGCATTCAAACAGATAATATCACGCGCGGCGCCATCACTATTATGCAGCGCAGCACGAATAAGGTTTAAGCTTTCCATCGATGAGTTGACTACCAAGTCTTGCAAACTTGGGTGATCTAAATCATAGTCCTGTGGATTGAGCGTCCATTGAGTGATTGCGCCGTCTTTTAGCTCGGCGACATGGGTTAGACAGGAAACCGAAATCTCATCCAAACCATCTTCAGCGTTTACCACCATCACATGCTTGGAGCCGAGTTTTTGCAGCACCTGCGCAAAGGGCAGCAACAAGGCTTTATCATAGACACCAAGCACTTGATAAGGTGCGTTAGCAGGATTGGTTAAGGGGCCCAGTAGATTAAAAATTGTTCTGACACCGAGTTCTTTGCGCGCACTAATCACATGTTTCATGGCGCCATGATGCGCCGGCGCAAACATAAAACCAACACCAACCTGCTCAACACAAGCCGCCACCTGATTAGCAGTCAAATTTAGATTCACCCCCGCTGTTTCCAATAAATCGGCACTGCCAGATTTACTCGACACAGACCGGTTGCCATGCTTCGCCACCTTTGCACCGGCAGCAGCAGCGACAAATGCGGTTGCGGTAGAAACATTAAAAATATTCGCACCATCACCGCCAGTACCACAGGTATCAACCAGATGATCCACCCCTTCGAGTTCGACTTTCGTTGAAAGCTGTCGCATGACTTGGGCGGCGGCGCTGATTTCTTCAATCGTCTCGCCCTTCATGCGCAAGGCAATCAGTAAGGCGCCAATTTGTGCATCCGTTGCTTGACCAGACATCAGCTGAGTCATCACTGACTGCATGTCGGTTTCGGATAAATCTTGGCGGGCTAAAAGCTGGTTTAAGGCCTGGGATAATTCCATCTGAGTCTCGCTTTGGTTAATCAGTTAAATCTGAGCTCTACTTAAACAGCAAACTGCTCAAGAAAGTTCTGTAACATCTTATGACCCTGTTCGGTCAGAATCGATTCGGGGTGAAATTGCACGCCCTCAATCGGTAAGGTTTTATGACGCACCCCCATAATCTCATCGATTTCACCCGCAGCCGTTTGTGTCCAAGCGGTCACTTCTAGACAGTCAGGCAGGCTTGACTGTTCAATCACCAACGAATGATAACGCGTGGTTTCGACCGGATTAGGCAGGTTGGCAAACACCCCCAAATTATGGTGAAAAACCGGCGAGGTCTTACCGTGCATTACTTGCTTGGCGCGAATAATATGGCCACCAAATGCCTGCCCAATCGACTGATGGCCTAAACACACGCCAAGAATTGGCAGTTTACCGGCAAAATGATGAATGGCTTCAATCGAAATACCGGCTTCATTTGGCGTACAAGGTCCAGGGGAAATCACCAGATAATCAGGTTTTAACTCCACAATCTGCTCCAGCGTTATCTGGTCATTGCGATAAACCACCACTTCTTGACCTAGTTCACCAAAATACTGCACCAAGTTATAGGTAAATGAATCATAGTTATCAATCATTAATAACATTACACAGGTTCCTTAATTCGACGGCGGATGATCGGCACGCATGCCTTGACTGACAAACTGTGCCGCGCGGAAAATCGCACGCCCCTTATTCATGGTTTCGTCCCACTCGCTTTGTGCCACTGAGTCAGCGACAATCCCTGCTCCAGCCTGCACAAATAGCTTGCCGTTTTTAATCACGGCAGTGCGTATCGCAATCGCCGTGTCCATATTGCCATGCCAGCCAATATAACCGACCGCGCCCGCATAGGCGCCACGCTTAACCGGCTCTAATTCATCAATAATTTCCATCGCACGAATTTTTGGCGCACCTGAAACGGTACCGGCTGGAAAGGTGGCGCGCAAGACTTCTAGCGGGGTAAGGCCCGGTTGCAACTGGCCATCAACATTCGACACAATATGCATCACATGCGAATAACGCTCAACGATCATTTTTTCAGTCAGCTTCACCGACCCCACCTGCGCGATACGACCCACATCATTACGTCCTAGGTCAATCAGCATCAAATGTTCGGCCAACTCTTTTGGATCGGCCAACAAATCTTGCTCTAACGCTAAATCCTTATCAGCATCCGCTCCACGACGACGCGTACCGGCAATCGGCCGCACCGTCACCAAACCATCTTCTAAACGAACCAAAATCTCTGGCGAGGAACCAACAATTTGCACTTCATCCAAGTCCAGATAAAACATATAGGGTGAAGGATTGAGATAACGAAGCGCACGGTACAAATCCAGGGACGGCTGATTAAAGTCCAGTGACATTTGTTGTGACAAAACCACCTGCATCGCATCGCCCGCCAGAATATAGTCCTTGATTTGATCAACCGCCTGCTTAAAGGCCGCTTCACCAAAGCTTGATTCAAAATCCGCTTCACTCGGAATCACAGCGGCCACTTGGCTGGCTGATTTTTCAAGCGGTTGGTTGAGCTGGTCTAATAAGTCACTGATACGTTGCTGGGCTTTTTGATAAGATTGACTGTCCGATAAATCCGTTTGAATAATGATATGCACCTGACCGCTGAGGTTATCAAATACCACCAGTTCTTTTGATACCATCAACAGAATATCCGGCGCACCAATATCATCACGCGAGGGCACAGATTCACTTAAGCGCGGCTCGACATAGCGAACGGTATCATAGCCAAAATAGCCGACTAACCCACCACAAAATTTTGGCAGGCTTTGATCTTCCAGTACTTTAAACCGTGCTTGATAAGCTTCAATCCACGCCAATGGATCACTGGCGACTTGATGCTCCACCAGTGCGCCCTGTTTATAGAGTTTGACATGCTGACCTTCAACGCGTAATTGGGTATCGCAAGGTAAGCCAATAATCGAATAGCGCCCCCACTTATCGCCCCCTTGCACCGATTCAAACAAATAGGAATAGGGTTGATTCGCCAACTTGCAATAGACCGACAAGGGCGTTTCAAAGTCCGCCAACAGGGTGCGCATCACGGGCGCATGGCTATAACCCTGTTGAGCTAACTGATCAAAATGGGATTGATTCATGGTTTGTTTCGCTTCAATTTAAATCGCTTCTAAATAGTTCGCTAATTCTGTCATCGAGTCCATGACAACATCTGGCTGATAATCACGAATATCTTCACCGTGGTTATAGCCATAGGTCATGCAGAAAATATGAAAACCAGCGGCACGCGCGGCTTTGACATCACTTTTCGAATCGCCAATCATTAGCGCATTGTCCGGTGACACCTTCATCAACTCGGCGGCATGAAGCAGCGGCATCGGATGCGGTTTTTTTTCCGCACAGGTATCGCCACTGACAACAAATTCAAAATAGTCATGCAAGCCCTTGTCTTTGAGCAAAGGCAAAGTGAAGGCTTCGGCTTTATTGGTCACGCAGCTCAAACGATAGCCTTGCGCCAACATCCACTCCAACCCCTCAACCACACCGTCATAAACACGACTGCGTTGCGAGTAGTTGTCGGTATAAAGCGCAAGAAAAATAGGATAGGCCCTGGCAAATAAGTCCTCATCCGGTTCGCCATCCACCGCATTGATCAATGCACGACGCACCAAACGCTCGACCCCATTGCCCACCCAATTACGCACAGCGGCTTCACCACGCAAGGGCATAGCCAGCTGCGCCATCATTTGATCTACGCAATAAGCCAAATCCGGCACACTATCAATCAGTGTACCGTCCAAATCAATCAGCACCAGGCCTGGTTTAATCTTGCTTGTTATCGTCATTAAATTACTCTATTTACGCTTTCGCTAATTCTTCACGCATTTGCTTGATAATCGTGTCATAACGATTCGCATCTGATGCATTAGCTTTACCAAAAATGCCTGAGCCTGAAACAAAGGTATCACAGCCTGCAGCGGCCACTTCCGCGATGTTTTCCGCTTTTACGCCACCGTCAATTTCTAAGCGAATATCACGTCCGCTCGCATCAATCAATGCACGCGCGGCACGTAACTTATCCAAAGCGTGAGGAATAAACGCCTGACCACCAAAACCTGGGTTCACTGACATAATCAAAATCATGTCAATTTTATCCATTACATGCTCAAGGTAGCTCAACGAGGTCGCTGGGTTAAATACCAGGCCAGCCTTACAACCCGCACCTTTAATCAACTGCAAACTGCGGTCAATATGCTCTGAAGCTTCAGGGTGGAAGGTAATATAGTCAGCACCCGCATTCGCGAAGTCGCCGATCACGCGATCAACTGGCTTAACCATTAAATGCACATCAATCGGCGCCGTTAAGGCTTCACGTACCATATAGTTTTTCAACGATTCACACACCAACGGGCCAATCGTTAAGTTTGGAACATAATGGTTGTCCATTACATCGAAGTGAACCACGTCTGCGCCTGCGTTTAACACGTCTTTAACGTCTTTACCCAATTGCGCAAAATCCGCTGATAAAATTGAAGGAGCGATCCAGTTTTGTTGCTTTGCCATGATATTTTTCCTCTGTTTAATTAAAATCAATTTTTCCATTTTACCAGCATCCGAATAAATTTCACCTAAAGCTTCGATAAAAACAATATAATGCGGCGAAAACCATTATTTAATGAAGAGGTCAACCATGAGTGTCCACCACACACCTGTTACACGCACCATTCGCCGCACGATTGGTATTTTTGAAATAATCGGCCTAGTGATTATTGCCATCGCCACCGTTTATGCCGGCTATACCGAAGTGATGCATATGGTTAGCAACGCGACGGTTACGCTCGGCGATTTACTGCTACTGTTTCTTTATCTTGAAGTATTAGCGATGGTCGCCATCTACCTCGACTCCGGTAAGCTACCCATACGTTTACCGCTTTATATTGCAATTATTGCAATGGCACGTTATATGATTTTGGAAATGAAAGAACTCACTGAGTGGGAAATGCTCGCGGTTGGTGTATCGATTATTCTGATTTCGCTGGCTATTCTGGCACTACGCTATGGCTCGCTGCGCTTCCCATCCGAAGACCGTCTGGGTCCGCGCTGGAAAGCACCCGAGGTATTCACACAAAGTAAATCAAACACATCTAAAAACTCAGAAAGACAAGGTGATGACCTATGAACGCACTGCACCAATCCAACTTAACCAGCCTTAAACTGATTAACCGTGGCAAGGTTCGTGATATTTACGAGCTTGACGACCAACACCTGCTGATTGTCACTACCGACCGTATCTCCGCGTTTGATGTGATTTTGCCCAACCCGATTCCGGGCAAAGGACGCATCTTGAGTGAAACGGCGCTGTTTTGGTTTAATAAAACCGAAAATATTATCCCGAACCACATCGCCAAAAACATTTCTTTGTCCGACTATCTGAGCGCCGATGAATTAGCGCAATTAGAAGGACGCGGCATGGTGGTGCGTAAACTTAAACCGCTACCGGTTGAAGCGATTGTGCGCGGTTATTTGGTTGGCTCGGGTTGGAAAGAATACCAACAAAGCCAAAGCGTTTGCGGCATCAAACTCCAACCAGGCCTGGTTAACGCCCAACAACTTCCTGAGCCCATTTTTACCCCTTCAAGCAAAGCCGACGTTGGCGATCATGACATTAATATCAGTTTTGATGAAATGGTTAAACTACTTGGTCAGAACAAAGCGGAAAAGGTACGCGACTACAGCTTGGCGCTTTATAAGCAAGCGGCTGAATTTGCGCTTGAGCGTGGGATTATTATCGCTGACACCAAATTTGAATTTGGCGAAGATGAACAGGGCACGATTTACCTCATTGATGAAGCGCTAACGCCCGATAGTTCACGTTTCTGGCCAGCGGCTAGCTATGTCGCGGGCAGCAACCCACCGAGTTTTGACAAACAGTACATTCGTGACTATTTAGAAACGCTCGACTGGAACAAAACCGCACCTGGCCCCGAACTACCGCAAGATGTGATTAACAAAACCCTAGAGAAATACACCGAAGCCAAAGCGCGCCTAACCGAAAACTAAGCAACGCAAAGGTGAGAGGCATGGTAAAAGGCTTTTTTGTTACAGGCACCGATACCGAAATTGGCAAAACCCAAGTCAGCTGTGCGCTGATACTGGGTTTTCGCCAACAGGGTTTCGAAGTCATCCCACGCAAACCAATTGCCTCCGGCTGCATTTGGCAAGCTGGGCAACGGGTGTCCGAAGACGCCTTACAACTGCAACAAGCCGCCGCATCCAATGAGCCACTTGCCCAAATCTGCCGTTATCAATTTGAACCGGCTATTTCACCCGCAAGGGCGATTAGGCAGTCCAACCAAGTCAATCAATCCAACCAAGCTATTTGTCTGCAAGATTTAATCAACGCCTGCCAGGTTTCACAACCAGGCCTGGTTGTCGTTGAGGGCGCGGGCGGTTTTTTATCGCCGATTGCACCCGACGGACTGAATGCGGATTTAGCAGGCCAACTGGGCTACCCAATCATACTGGTCGTTGGCAATCGCTTAGGTTGCATTAACCATGCCCTGCTGACCATTGAAGCCATTAGCCAACGACAACTCACACTGCATGCCGTCATCGTCAACGACCTTAGCCCTGATGCCGACCCAGACAACCTTGACGACCTAAAAGCACTGCTCAAAACACATGCCCAAACACATAACCAAACACATGAAGAAAAACTAGGCACAACGCCCGTATTCCATTATCCTTACCAAAGTAACGTCCCGAATCCGCTTCTGATCAAACTATAGATAAACAAAGGAGATACCCATGAAACTAGAAACCATCGCACTCCATGGCGGCTACCAGCCAGAAGACACCACCAAGTCGGTTGCCGTACCGATTTACCAAACCACCTCGTTCGCGTTTGATGACGCCCAGCATGCCGCCGATTTATTTGACCTTAAAGTGGCAGGCAATATCTATTCACGGATTATGAACCCCACCAATGCGGTTTTAGAAAGTCGCATTGCCGCGATGGAAAGCGGTATAGCCGCGTTAGCGGTCGCATCAGGCATGTCGGCGATCACCTATACCATTCAAACCCTGGCCGAAGCCGGCGACAATATCGTAAGCACGGGCGAACTCTATGGCGGCAGCTACAACCTGTTCGCCCACACCCTGCCTCGCCAAGGGCTAGACGTGCGCTTTTTCAACAAGGATGCCAGCGATGCCGATATCGCCAAGCTGATTGATAGCAAAACTAAAATGCTCTACTGCGAAACCGTTGGCAATCCCTCTGGCGGTATCGCAGACATTGAACGGCTAGCGAACTTAGCGCACCAGCACGGCATTCCGCTGGTCGTCGATAACACCGTGCCCTCCCCGATTTTGTGGCGTCCGATTGAACAGGGAGCCGACATCGTGGTTCATGCCGCCACCAAATACATTGGCGGCCACGGCACCACCATTGGCGGTGTGATTGTCGATTCGGGCAAATTCCCTTGGGCAGAGCATGCAGACCGCTTTCCGCTATTGAATACGCCAGATATTTCTTATCATGGCGTCACCTACACCCAAGACTTTGGCGCCGCCGCCTTTATCGCCCGCGCGCGTGTCGTGCCCCTGCGTAATATGGGCGCTGCCTTGTCACCGATGAATGCGTTTCAACTGCTACAAGGTTTAGAAACCCTCGCGTTGCGGATGGAACGCGTGTGTGAGAACACCCAAAAAGTGGCCGAGTTTCTAGTAGCTCACCCATTGGTGTCTTGGGTTAACTATGCGGGACTCGCGAGCCACAAAGACCATGCCTTAACGCAGAAATACATGAACGGCAAAGCCTCGGGGATTTTGAGCTTTGGTTTAAAATCAGGTCGTGAAGGTACGCGTAAATTCTATGACGCGTTGGCGATGATTATTCGCTTGGTAAATATTGGCGATGCCAAATCCTGCGCCAGCATCCCCGCCGAAACCACCCATCGCCAGCTGAATGACGCCGAGCTCAAAGCCGCTGGCGTCTCACCCGACATGGTGCGTTTATCGATTGGCATTGAACATATTGATGATATTTTAGCGGATATCGAACAGGCGCTTAACGCCTCTGTTTAATTGATCTACAACTAGCCCTGCGGCTTGTCTAATCCTTATCGGTTGGGCAGGTCGCGCAACCTAGCGAACGCTTTTGAGTGAGATTTAAATACAACATCACCGCCGCCATTGTCAGCAATACTGTGGCTAAAATCAACGGCCAAAGCCCAGGAATCATCTCCCAGCCCACCGCCAAAGTGATTTCACTATGCGCATCCAGCCGCTCGACCAACTCCCAATTCGCCAAATGCCCATCCAAATAAAACAGCAACAACCCCACCGCAACCAACAACACCACAAAACACATATTCGTTCCTTGTTTTAAAATTGGTTAAAATTGATAATGATAACGACAGGCTATGATCGTTACCTGTTGATCATCAACCGCATACACCAATCGATTCGACTCATCAATTCGCCTTGACCAAAAGCCCGATAAGCTTTCTTTCAGGGGCTCAGGCTTGCCAATTCCTTCGAACGATGTCCTTAAGGTGTCCTGTATCAGCTTATTAATGCGCTTCAGCGTTTTTCTATCTTGCGTTTGCCAATACTCATAATCAGCCCAAGCCCGCTGAGTCCAACGCAATAACTCAATGCGCATCGACCAAGGCATTAGCGATCACATCGCCCTGACGATACTGCTCAATTGACGCCTGCAAATGCGCGGCATTAGCGGGTGACTTCAACAAGTGCACCGTCTCCATCAAACTATCGAAATAGTCTTGTGACATCACCACCGCATTCTGCGCATCACGGCGCGTAATCAATGTGTAATCCGCATCATTGACCACCGAATCCAAAACCGCCTTTAATCCATTACGCGCCTCGGTATAACTCACAACCTGCATAAGATCGCCCTCCCCTATTCACTTTTAATAGAGCATAACACATGAACAATAAACTGTACATATAACACAACAACTGAATCACTCACCAGAAAAACTCAACAACCAGGCCTGGTTGGGCGCAATGCAAGATTCACTCCAACACCTAACCCGAATATTTAGCCTTGTTCGACATACTCCTAGGAGCCTGTCGGACTAAACCGGTCGAAGCGAAAAAAAGTCTGGTTTGAGTCAGTTTTTGTTCAATTCCGAGGAGAATAGCTAGCTATTTGACGAGGAAGTGGACAAAAAATGGCCAAATCCAGCTTTTTTGCAGCCGATTGGCTTTAGTCCGACAGGCTCCTAGCGCTTTAAATCTCTATAAAAGTTTTCGTGTACGCCCAACAACAATAACGTTCTTGAGCACTCATCCCACTCATAGGCCAGCAAAAACTGCTGCCCTAAACACTCAAACTTATAAACAAACACACCTGATAAATCGCCCTTCTTTTCAACACCTAACTCAGGCGAATCAACTAGTGTCTGAATGGCACGATTAACAGAACCAAGTTGATTTTTATGCAACTTCTTATAAACTCGCTTAAACGCAGGCTTTTGAAATAACTTAACCACAATCCGATGCCTTACTCACTTAAACGAAACTCAAACGGTTCAGCGTCTTGATGCTTGGCTACCAACAGCGCTTGTATTGCTTCAACAGACATTTCGGGATTATCCATCGCCGTTCTGCCGATTCTTGCCCAATACTCAACTTGATTAGGTATTGAACGCAACTCCGCTCTAGCTTGCGACCTAGCTTCAAAATAAAAATCATCACTTATTCTGATACTTACACTCATAACTTTCTCCACAAAGAAACAGATTGCCTACAATTGTAGTTGCTATTTAACCTAAAACCAATAGACTTCGCTCGGATTTTTAGCAGAACAAACTCAACAACCAGGCCTGGTTGGGCTCTGGATGTTCCAAATCAAAGGGGATGATGCTTAAACGCAGGTTGTCCGCAAACTCAAATGGCACAAGGGGTTCATCAAACCTTTGCCATTTTGGATAGATCAGCGCCAACTTGCCCTGTCCCCCAAGCAACTTATGACCATAAGCAAACAGCTGATACATGTCCGCTTGGGCAATACCTGCCTTGCCATCGGGCTGCGACGGGTCGAGCAGTTTCCATTTCGTATCCAATACCGCCACTAATTTATCTTTGTGATAAATCACCAGGTCTGGTCGAAGTTGAAATATCGGCTTGGCATTTTGCCTAGCCAGATAATGTTGGGTTGATTGGGTTTGTAATCGATAACCCGCTGGCAAACTTGGCTGAATTTGGCTGGCCACATAGGCTTCAAATAGCCTATCCATCGGCAATAAAAACGAAATACCGGCATGTTGGCTCGCAGTCGCAAACGGACTGTACTGGCTCAAAATCAACCTTAACCAAGGCAAGAGCGTTTGATAATAGGCCATATCACGCCCGTTTGACCAGGCCTGAAAATCCAATGCAATGTGGCGCGAAACCGGAACACCATCAAACGCAAACCGCAACTCACGCGCTAGCTTTTGATTGGGCAAATACTGGCTCCATCGGCTCAGCAAAACCAACGCCGCATGAATCAAACGATTTTCGGCACGATTGTCGCTAAACACATCATATTCGATACAAAACTGCGTTTGTTTAGCTGGAGATTGGCGCAATTGACGCGCCGTTTGTAACTGACCCTTTAAAAACCGCTCCTGCGCCTCAATCCGCTGGTAGTCCTTGCGTATGCCTTGGCGCACCACCTGCGCCAAATCCTGCAAAAACCGACTGATTAACACCTCCGGCAAAGGCTGTTTTATTTTATCCAACAGCGCATCGGTCGCTTCTAAAAACGGCAACACCTTCGCCGCCTTGAGCATTCGCAACAACAACGTTCGGCTGGCAAGCAAATCCGCCTCGTCAAAACGCGTTTGGCATTTTGGCAGTATCTCAATCTGCGTACCGTCAGGGGTCATCACCACCCCGACAAAACCCTGAACCTTCAGTACCGAGGGACTAACAAACTGCAGATATCGGTGCGCTTTATCAGACGATTGTGCAATCTGCGCCAAAAAAGACCAGGCCTGGTGGTTGACTTCGATTTCATCAAAGTGCGTTTGCGCATTATCTTGTGCGCGAACCACCCGCCCCCATTCACGTAAAACTAGATGATTTAGCAATCACGCCGCCTGCTTTTGATGGACTAATTCATACAAACGAGATGGTGAAAGCTCCAAACCATGAGGCCAACAAAGCGCCCCCGCATCAATAAAACAACGACTCGCAAAGGAGTCATCTTTAAGCTTCTCAAGCAAATCACCCGTTCTTGATTTGATATAGTCCGACAAATTAAACACGCCATCCGTCCCATCAGAAAAAGCTAAATAAATCAGTCCAGTTGCTTGATAATCACAGGTTAAAATTTTAATCATAATCCGCTCCTCGAATTCTTTCCAACGTCTGCAGGTTTTGAGCTTTGCACCAGTTAGCCATCAATTCCTGTTGATGCTCTAAACACCACTCCTTTACAATATTAGCTACTTTTCTGGGAAGCCTACCTTCCTTTACTTCGCCAGTTTTGATTTCCACTAAGCCCTCAAAGCCTTGATACTCAACATGAATATGAGGCGGCGGGTGATCATCGTGCCACATTCTAACGACTATACCAAAAAACACAGACAATATTGGCATGATGCCCTCCTAGGTTTAATAAATCGCTTTAAAATGCACGGCAGTCAAGTCGTCAATATTTTTACGCTGAAACTTTTCAACATCGTTTGGTGCATCGCTGTCAGTAAATAAATTTGCATAGCTTTGGCGCTGATAAAAATCATCCGCACTCGCACCCAATACCCAACGGATTTTTTGCCAGTCATCGTAAAAATACTCTTCCAGCAGAGGCAATATTTTGTTTTTGAAGGCGTGGCGTAAATCATTCAAATCCTTAAGATTCATTAAAAACGCATGGCCAAGCGTGTGTTCGCGGTCATACAAGGCTTCAATGCGTTGGTTCATCACTTCCAACATTTTGCGGACATCAACACCTTCTATATCATCGGTAACCAGGCCTGGTTGCGGCATCATTTCAATAAAATCAAACCGGCGGCGTAATGCCGTATCCATCAGCGCCAATGATCTATCGGCCGTATTCATCGTGCCAATAATATACAAATTATTCGGCACCGAAAACGGCTCTTTTGAATAGGGCAAGGTCACCTCAATCGCCTCCTCATTCCCCGCCCGCTTACTGGTCTCAATCAAGGTAATCAGCTCACCAAATATCCGCGAAATATTGCCACGATTGATTTCGTCGATGATTAAGACGTGGGGGTTAAGCTGAACACTAGCTGTTTCATCATCCTGCTCAAGAGGTATATTAAAGTTGCGAAACTCATTTACCAATCCAAGATGATATGTATCTTGCTGACTCGTATACTTATACTTATTAATAAAGATTTGTTGATGAATATCGCTAGCACTTTTGAATTGATAATCCGATTGAAGCACTCGTTTTAAATCTTCAACTTTTAATTGCACCTCTCCATTGCTAGAGGGAGTGTCAGGTGATTCAATTATAATTCGCTCTTCATCACTGCTAACAATCCTAAACTGATTGCCTTTTTTCTTTTTAAAAAGCGTATTTTCTTCAATTGCTTGAGCAATAAAAGCGTCAAATCGTTTTTCGAAGTTTAAGGATTTTGACACCTCGTACTTTGATTTCTTACTGTCTTCTAAATTCTTTAATGCCGTCTTAGCAATACGTTTAAACACGCCACTTTCGACCTGATAACTGATTCTACCATCATTAGTTTTCGCTTGAATCCCTTCCACAAAATCCTCATAACTAAAACTTTGGTGAAAGGTCACAAATTCAACTTGTCCTGGATAGGCTTGTTTAAGCGCCTGAATACAACCAGGCCTGGTTGTATTTTCCGTGCTTTCATGCTTATTCAAAATCTGCCATGCCACATCCACCGTATTAAATGTTTTCCCCGTGCCTGGTGGGCCGTAAAGAATAGTGTTTAAACTCATCATGTCAGTGTTTGCTAGTTTAGTTTGCATATTACTTTCTTCGCAATGCCGATCATAAAATCGACTATAAATATTTTGGTATGGTTGAAGAAGGCCCTTAAAAATATCTATCCAACCAACCAAGTCTGCATCCATATTTTCAATAGGCGTTACACCCGAATTATTGCCATAAATAGAAACCTTGTACTGACTACCATTAAAAGCCAAACCCACTTCTTGTACAATCGCCTCATAAATACTTTCAGAACATGCTTTTTCCATATCAGTTAGACTGGAGTCATTCAGCCCAATTCCCGCACGCAATCCATGCTCACTTAAATTCAGATAAATAAGTAACGTACCTTTTGTCTGAAAAGGCAGGTAAAACCTATTCCAAAAGTAACGTGAAAAATAACCGCTATTTTGCCACAACCCCTTCTTAACGCTTGCAACATGAATAGTTTCTGTTTCTAGCCCTTTTAGAATGTCTTCAAATAATTGATTAAACGATGCCCAGATTTTTTTATATTCAGCATGCACTGATGGATGGTCATTAATCTTCAATCCACCATAGTCTGAAAACAATGATAAATCAATTTTCTCCATATCTTGCTCCTTAAAAGCTTTCAACCAGGCCTGGTTGCGAATTTAGTATTTCAAGCGGGTTTCTCAACCACTAACCTCACCATTCGTCCGTTCTTTAACTCTGTTTGTTCTACGATTTTGAAACCGCAGGTTTGGAGCATATAGATAATATCTTCGGCATGATAGCGGTTGTGTTCGAGGAAGTGTTCAAAGGCGTCTTCGAGTTTTTCGCGGCTTAGGTTGGCGTTCGTGAGTTCGGCGTTGGGGTATTTGTGGGTCAGGTAGTTTTGCAGGGGCTGGCGCACCAAGTCAATCACACACAATCGCCCACCAGGTTTCAGCCAGCGATAGGCGGCTTGAAACATTAACACCGGCTGAATCAATTCATGCACCAGCATATTACACATGATTGCGGCGATACTTTCCGCCTCGACCAACTCAGTCGGTTCATTCAAGTCATCGGCCAGCACCTCTGCATTATCTGGCAAATCAACCAACGCATCGAGCATATAGGGCGCGGCTTCGATACCGACAATCGTTGAATCGGGATACCGTTGTGCCAAGGCTTGCACAAACAGCCCCGTACCCGCGCCCAAATCCATTAAACCATCGCCCGCTTTCATCACCGGCTCTATTTGTTGCGCCCAGAACTGCCAGAACGCTTCATTATGACGTTCAGCGTAGGTTTGGCTAATCATCTTGCGTGCATGCTCGCCGTCACCGCCATGGTGGCGCAAAATCTGTTGTTGGGTTTTTTGCATATCTTCCTCACATTTTAAATTCAGCTCTTATAATAGCCGACTTTATTCTTTAGACAAAAGGTTAAGCGATGAGTAATTTACCGAATTGTCCACAATGCGACTCTGAATACACCTATGAAATGGGCGAAATCTTGGCCTGCCCGGAGTGTGCGCATGAATGGTCAGAACAAGATTCTAACAGGAATGATGAAAAGGTCTTTAAGGATGCCAATGGCACCATTTTGCAAGACGGCGATACCGTGACGGTCATCAAGGATTTAAAAGTAAAAGGCTCGTCGTTGGTAGTGAAAGTCGGCACCAAGGTGAAGAATATCCGCTTGAAAGATGGCGACCACGATATAGATTGCAAGATTGATGGCATTGGTCAGATGAGTTTAAAAACCCAGTTTGTAAAGAAGGTTTAGTCGTTGAAGGCTAGGAGCCTGTGGGACTAAAGCCAAAACGGGTGCTCACTGAAAGTCTACCAGCCGTTATGCCGATCACATTTGTTGTTTAAACGTGTGATTAGGGGCGAATGTAGTGGTAGCCTTTTGCCTGTAAGTAGGCCAATTCGGCTACACCGGCTGGAACGATATCGGTTTCTTTCACATCTTTTAGCGTGCGCCAATCGACGTTTCGAGCGCGTAGCGTGTTATTACAGACTTTGACTTCAACACCTTGAGCACGCAAGCTTTCGAGGGCTTTGACGGTTTCAGGTTTTGTTGTTTCTAATGCTGACATCCCACCCGCGAACACCACTATTTTTAAATCAATATTTTCAGCACCCACCGCACGCACGTGGTTGTTGATATTACGAAGAATCTGGATCTGAAAATCCGGATTACTGTCGTTAAGCTGGTACACCACATTTTGTTTGCCATAAGGCTCATGCGTGATGTTTGGCTGCACATATTGCGCACTAACAGCAAAAGCCATCAGCCACAAACCCATTATTGTTGCTATTTTTTTTCATGCGTCCTCCTATTATGTGATAAACAACGCATAAATATCATACTCCGGAGGTTGGTTGTTTTCGCGCTGAATAAAATGATATGTTGATAAGTTTTTCTGATTGATCCAGTTTCACAGAAATACATCATGCCCAATCCACATAATTTAGAAACTTTATATTATTCGGTCGATTCTAAATGACTAAAATAAACTAAAACAATGTTCAACCAGACATCATTGCAAAAACCATGACTATCATTCCTAAAAATATTGACATGAAACGCAGGCATGGTAAGCTTTTGACGTTATAAACTAAATTTATCACCTCTAAATAGGGCAAACCATGAGCTTACTTGCGTTTAACCTTCCAATAGTGGCACTGCTACCCTTTGCGGGTGCGGCATTGGCCGCTTGGGCATCCAAAATTAATCGTGTTGCTTCGGCCTGGACCGCAGCGGCGATTACCATATTGGCATTGGCTTTTCTTGCGCCATCCATGCACCTTCCTTTTCAAGGCGAAACCCTAGTCCAAAGTTGGGCTTGGATGCCCGCGATTGGGCTTGATTTCGCATTCCGACTCGACGGTTTAGCTTTGCTATTCGCACTGCTAATTCTCGTCATCGGTTTACTGATCATTATTTATGCACGCTATTACCTGTCCAACAAAGACTCAATGGGGCGGTTTTATGCCTACATGATGATGTTTATGGGCTCGATGCTAGGTATCGTTCTGTCTGAAAACCTCATTCAGTTAGTGGTGTTCTGGGAGTTAACGTCTTTAAGCTCCTTCTTGCTGATCAGTTATTGGCAGCATCGCAAGGACGCGCGTCATGGCGCTCGAATGGCATTGGCGATTACCGGCGCCGGTGGTTTGGCCCTATTAGGTGGGGTATTAATTCTTGGCAATATCGTCGGCAGTTATAATCTAACCGACGTATTAGCCGCAGGCGACATGATTCGTGCGCACGAACTGTATGTGCCGATTCTTGTATTAATCCTGTTAGGGGTATTTACCAAGTCTGCCCAGTTCCCTTTCCACTTTTGGTTACCTCACGCGATGGCAGCACCGACACCGGTATCCGCTTATTTGCACTCGGCAACCATGGTAAAAGCGGGTATTTTCTTGCTAGCCCGTTTCTTCCCGGCTTTATCTGGCACACCCGAGTGGATGTGGTTGGTTGGCGGCGCAGGATTAATCACCTTTATGATTGGCGCGTATACCGCGCTGTTTAAGCATGACTTAAAAGGCTTGCTCGCCTATTCAACCATTAGTCATTTAGGGCTAATCACCCTGTTATTTGGCTTTGGCACGCAACTGGCCGCTGTGGCTGCTTTGTTCCACATCATCAACCATGCCACATTTAAGGCGTCGTTATTCATGGTGGCGGGGATTATTGACCATGAAACCGGCAGCCGAGATATGCGCAAACTAAGTGGTTTAATGAAATACATGCCACACACGGCGATACTGGCGATGGTGGCCGCCGCCGCGATGGCAGGGGTTCCGTTATTAAACGGTTTCTTGAGTAAAGAAATGTTCTTTGAACAAGCCGTATTTGCCGCTGAAACCAATGCTTGGGCATGGTTATTGCCGGTGCTCGTGACGATAGCGGCGATCTTCTCTGTAGCCTACTCGTTGCGTTTTATTCATGATGTATTCTTTGGTGGCGAACCGAAAGACCTGCCTAAAACCCCTCACGAACCGCCACGTTTTATGAAAATCCCCGTGGATTTGCTGGTGGTCATTTGTTTGGCGGTCGGTATTATCCCAATGTTTACGGTAGCGCCGATCTTAGCGGTAGCGGCAGCGGGTACCCTACAAGGCGTGCCACCTGAGTATAGCTTGTCGATTTGGCACGGCTTTAACCTACCGTTGATGATGAGTATTTTGGCGCTCATTTTAGGTGTTGGCGTTTACTTTATCCGTCATAAACTATTTGCAATCCATGCGAAATTGTTTGAACGCTTGGATGCACGGGTGGTTTATCATGCGATATTGAACAACACCCTCGCGTTTGCACTCAAAATAACGCGTGGATTTGATAAAGGATCACTTCAAAACGCAGCGGTCTGGATTATCGGTGCCTCAGTAATTGCGGGTGCCATTGGCTTTATGTCATCCAGTGCCAGCCTATTTGGTTCGCGTGAAATGTTACCGGTTGATCCGGTTACACTGGTGGCCGCTGTCGCGCTGATGATTGCTACTGTGATGACGGTCGTTTGGCATGCACAACGCCTTGTTTCACTGATTACCCTGGGTGTCATCGGCTTGGTGATTGCCTTGGGCTTTGTCAAGTTCTCTGCACCTGATTTGGCCTTGACACAATTGTCGGTTGAAATAGTCACGATTGTGCTATTGCTCCTAGCGCTCTACTTCCTACCACAAAAAACACCGAAAGAAATTGGCCGTTTTAGAATCGGGCGCGACGCGGTTATTGCGTTGTTATCGGGCATTGGCGCAACCCTGCTTACGCTGGCGGTGCTGACGCGCGATTTCGCACCGATTTCTGAATACTTCCTTGAGAACTCGGTGCCGGGCGGCGGCGGAACCAACGTGGTTAACGTGATTCTAGTTGATTTCCGTGGTATCGATACCCTTGGCGAAATCGTGGTACTGGCGCTGGCCGGTCTGGGTATCTATGCGATGTTGCAAGGCATGAAACTCCCCGCGCCGAACAAGGATATCTATGGTCGTTTCTGGGATACGGACAACCATCCCGTGATTATGCAAACCTTAACCCGTTTGTTATTACCCTTAATGTTATTGGTCGCGGTATTTATTTTCTTGCGTGGTCACAACCTACCGGGCGGCGGCTTTATTGCTGGCTTGATTGCGGCGGTCGCGATTATTGTCCAGTACCTATCCAACGGTATCGCTTGGACAGGTGAGCGTTTGAAAACGGATATGCATTGGGTCATTGGCTTCGGCTTGCTGATCGGTACGGGTACGGGCATTGTTTCCATGATGATTGGTTTCCCATTCCTGACGTCGAGCTTCACCTATATCACTTGGCCAGTCGTTGGCAAGTTTGAGGTGGCAAGTGCCATCGCCTTTGATATTGGTGTGTTCCTAGTAGTGGTCGGCGCAACCGTGCTGTCACTCGTTCAACTCGGACGATTGAGCAATGCGTCCCACGCACCGCATCAAAACTCGATCCCCGCTAAAAAACAGGAGGCGAAATAATGGAATTATTGATTGCCTTGGTCATCGGCGTGATGACCACTGCCGGGGTTTATTTGACACTCCGCGCACGCACCTTCCCGGTGGTACTTGGCTTAACATTGCTGGCCTATGCGGTCAACGTGTTCTTGTTCACCATGGGGCGTTTAACCATTGGTCAACCCGCTGTCATTGACGCGGCGGCCGCTGGCTATGGCGACCCTTTACCGCAGGCCTTGGTACTCACCGCGATTGTTATTGCGTTTGGTATGACGGCATTTTTAATTGTACTCGCACTTAAAGCACGCGGTGAGCTAGGGAATGATCATGTCGATGGGCTACATTTAGCGCCAGACGAAGTGCCTTATGAAAAGCCTGAGCAAATCAAGCCTTCACAACAAACGCAAGTGACAGAAACAACGATGAACTCACAATCAAACCAGGAGGTTAAGCCATGATGCAATTAACGGCTTGGCCAGTTTTATTACCACTTGTTGGTGGCTTCTTAGTGTTGTTTGCACGCTTTGGTGGCTTACGCCTACAGCGTTCACTTAACCTGCTGATTGTTTTGGGCTTAATTTTCTTAAGCATCGAAATGGTTAAGGTGTCTATGACAGGTGTGCATCAAGTTTACTTATCAGGTAACTGGATCGCACCTTTCGGTATCGTATTTGTACTCGACAAGCTTTCTGCGATGATGGTGTTAATCACCTCGATCCTCGCACTAGGCTCGTTATGGTATGCGATTGCGACCAAGATAGATGAAAAAGGCTCGCACTTCCATGTGCTGTTCCAGTTACAGTTATTTGGTTTAAATGGCGCCTTTATGACAGGTGACTTGTTCAACCTGTTCGTATTCTTTGAAGTGATGTTATTGGCCTCTTATGGCTTGCTACTGCACGGGTCTGGGCGCTTGCGTACCAAGGCGGGCTTGCACTATGTAGTCATTAACATGATTGGCGCAACCCTATTCTTGTTTGCGGTCGGTGCCTTGTATGGCGCGGTCGGCACATTGAATATTGCTGACATGGCGGCAAAAATCGCGGTTGCGCCGCCGGAAAACCAAGGGTTAATAGCGGCCGCAGGTCTGTTATTGCTTATTGTATTCGGGGTTAAAGCCGCGATGTTCCCACTTTATCTATGGCTACCTGCCGCTTATGCCAATACCTCGGCACCGGTCGCCGCTTTGTTTGCCATTATGACCAAAGTGGGGATTTACTCGATTGTGCGTGCCCACGGTACGATATTTGGCGAAACCGCTGGCGACCTTGCTTTCTTCTGGACGCCTTGGGTACTGGGCTTGGGCTTACTGACCCTTGCATTGGCCGCACTAGGTGTAATGGCGGCACGTGGTCTGCGTGAACAGGTCGCCTATCTTGTGCTCGCCTCGGTCGCAACACTGCTGGTCGGCGTCGGGCTCAATTCGCCCGAAGCCTTAGGCGCGACCTTCTATTACCTGATTCACTCTACACTCGTCGCGGGCGGTATGTTCTTGCTTGCTGACGTGATTGCAAGGGGGCGGGGGCCTATGAATGATAAATTCACCTCCGCACCGATTATGCCTAATGCGGTGTTGGTAGGCTCAATGTTTATGTTTGGTGCGGTTGCGATGACCGGGATGCCACCCTTATCCGGCTTCTTCGGTAAGGTGCTTATTTTAGGCGCGGCACTTGACCATGCATGGCTATTCACTATTTATGGTGTTGTATTGGTTGCCGGCCTCATGACCATTGTGGCGATGGCGCGTTCAGGTTCTTTACTGTTTTATCGCACCCAGCCTTGCAACGAACTGCCTGGCGAACCGGTGAATAAATCGGCCTTTGTCGCGGTGGTCGGTCTATTGGCTGCTAGCCCGTTGTTAGTCATTTTTGGCAACCCGGTGAGCAACTTCACCGAACTGGTTGCGCTGCAGCAATTTGATAGCATCAGTTATATTGAAGCCGTTTTAACCACACCGGCTATTGAGAGGGTTAAACCATGATCAACAAAATATTGCCTCACCCTATTTTAACCGTCGTACTCTGGATCAGCTGGCTGTTACTCAATAACAGCTTTGATCCTGGGCATATGGTACTAGGGTTGATTTTAGCTATTTTTATTCCCTGGTTTACATCCAGCTTTTGGCAAGAAAAAGTATGCCTGAAAAACCCCTTAACCTTGCTTAAGTTTTTTGGGGTGGTGATGTGGGATATCGTCATCGCCAATATTACTGTCGCTAAATTAATTTTAGGCAAAAACGACAAGCTACAGCCGGCGTTTTTTTATATTGATCTAGACGTTGAACACCGCTTGGGGATCAGTATTCTCGCCAATACGATTTCACTCACACCCGGTACGGTGTCCTGTGACCTTACGGCTGATCGTAAACGTTTATTAATCCATGCGTTGCATGTTGAGGACATAGACCAAACCATTGCAGACATCAAACAACGCTATGAAAAGCCGCTGAAAGAGGTATTTACAAAATGTTAGACATCGCACTCCCGATTGCATTTACGCTAGTTTCCTTTGCGCTTGCACTCAGTTTATTGCGCTTAATTATTGGCCCTGATTTACCTGACCGCATTTTGGCACTAGACACCCTTTATATTAATTCGATAGCACTGTTAATTTTGCTCGGCCTCTATCTAGGTAGTGCTTTGTATTTTGAAGCGGCGTTATTAATTGCCGTGATGGGCTTTGTTGGCACCGTTGCGCTCAGCAAATATTTGCTGCGCGGCGATATTATGGAATAAGGATAAAAACATGTTAGAAACTATTCTCGCCCTATTAATCATCATCGGTGCCTTCTTTACGCTTGTCGGCTCGATTGGTCTGTATAAGTTACCGGATTTTTATATGCGTTTACATGGCCCTACCAAGGCTACCACACTTGGGGTAGGTGCTATATTGGTCGCATCGGCTCTTTACTTTAGTTTCAAGCCAGGCGAAATTAGCTTGCATGAAATTTTAGTGACGGTATTTTTATTCATCACCGCCCCCGTTAGCGCGCACTTAATGGCCAAAGCGGCGATCCACATCAAGCTTAAACAAATAGAACGCACTAAAAACACGCCCTATCAAGCGGATAACAACAGCTAGCTTAGTATGGCAATCTTCACAGATTGCCATACCCTCCCCCCAAAAAAACATCTTTTGTATTTACCTAAAGCAAGAATTGTATTAGGATAAAATTATCCAAGGATAAAAACCAATTAATGGTTTGCTTGATTTCAAAAGGAATCTATTCGTTATGCGCAACAACCAGCCCGTTACACAAAAAGAAATCACGATACCCAATCACTTTAATCTATCAAGCACGACCGATTTAAACGGTACGGTGTTAAGTGCATCTGAGGATTTCTTGACGATTAGTGGCTATAGCGCGGATGAAATGCTCGGTCAACCGCACAATATTTTGCGCCATCCCGATGTGCCAGCACAAGTTTTTGACGACATGTGGACTACCTTAAAACAAGGTAAGGACTGGACAGGCATCGTAAAAAACCGTGCAAAAAATGGTGATTACTACTGGGTACGGGCAAACAATTCACCAATGCTGGTCAACAACAAAATTCAAGGCTTTGTGTCGGTCAGAACACCCGCTACCCCCGAAGAAGTAACCGCTACCACCCAGCTCTACAAACAAATAGACCAAAACAAATGCCAACTCAAACAGGGACTGGCTATTAAACCCTGGCAAAGCACCCTGCATAAATTTAGTATTAAAGGTGGCCTAGCCAAAACCCTCGTTATCTACGCAAGCATTATCCTACTTGTCTCTATTGCACTACTTGGCAGTATTTTCTACAACACGCAAATAAAGCCGATTGTTGAAAAAGAACTGCATGAAGAAATGCTATTGGCTGAACAGCAAATCCAGAACCAAATCGCATTCAAGTCGCTCTCTGTCACGGATATTGCCGCAACTGCAGCCATGATGCCTGAGTTGCAACAAGCATTAGCCGGTGTAGCCGATCGTCTGCCAGCGCAAACACGCCTTTCAGAAGTACAAAAACACTTTGCTAACATTACAGACTATCGGAATATACGCATTCAGCTTTATGATCCGGAGGGACGTTCATTCATGCGCTCATGGGCACCTGAACGTTTTGGCGATATGCATCTGGATCGCATTCGTGATCGTGCATTAGAAACACGAAAAACCCTTGGCGATATTTCGGTTCACAAGAATGACTTTGGCATCGGCGTCACCGGTTATGCCCCTGTGTTTTACCAAGGTCAGCTTGTCGGTGTGATTTCAGCCTCCGGTGGCGTCGGCTCGGTTGTGCGTGACTTAAAAGCTTTAAATAATGAATGGGTTATGGTGATTGATCAATCCTTTTACGGTCAAAGAATCCCCCCCACTCTAGCAAACAATACCCCGTTCACTAACGGCTACCTACTGGCACATAACAGCTGGTTTGATAACCAATCTATCGACAATCTTCGCCAACACCTACCCGAGCTAGCTCAAGGTGAAGAGCGCAAAAGCTATTTTGTAGGTGACTCCATTATTATTGATTTACCCGCCTATAACCCGGCAGGTGAAATTAGGGGGCGCCACTTAATGATAAAACCCGCCGATGCGATCCATCAACAAATCGCACAAGCTACACAGCAAGTGATTTGGTCCTTAGCTAGCGTGGTATTGGTTGTACTGGCGATTATCATCACCTTGCTGGTCATTATTTCAGCGCGCGTCATTCGTCCATTAAAAACCCTCTCTACCTCATTGAGTCAAATGGTTAAAACTGGGCGTTTTAATGAAAGAGTTATGCGCCTTGATAATGGTGACGAGATCAGTCAAATTATTCAGACCTACAACCGATTTGCAGGAAATGTCCAGCGTGCTATTACCAACATTAATGATGTGATGTCCTCCGTGGCCAAGGGGCAATTTAATGTTGAGGTCACCGACGAGTTACAAGGCGATCTAGACATTATGAAACAATCGGTAAATGGCTCTGTAGCCAGTGTTCGCAATACGATGGATGCATTAAGTACGGTGATGGATAGCCTATACCAAGGCCAATTCGATACTAAAATGCCCGATCATATACGTGGCGAATTCCGTGTGAAGGTCAATCAAGCCACCGAGTCGCTCAGTGCGGTGGTGGCCGATATTAATCAAGCGATGAACAAAATGCGCGAAGGACAATTTAATGCCCGCGTTACAGCCGACGCCCGGGGCTCAATGGCGGAATTAAAACAAAACTTTAACCATTCTATGGAAGTTATCTCCCATGCCATAACCGAAATCAGTCGTGTGGTTGCATCGCAAGCATCCGGCGACTTAACCGTTAAATTACCTTCTGGGACGTTTAAAGGTGAGCTGCACGACCTGAAGAATGCCATTAATTATTCATCCTTAAAAATGAATGAAGTGGTCAACGTTGCCATCGACACATCACGGATTGTGAAAAGCGCGGCGGATGAGGTAGCGCATGGCGCGAGTGATCTAAGTCACCGAGTCCAAGAACAAGCCGCGGCTCTTGAGCAAACATCCGCTACCATGGAGCAAATGTCAAGCCAGCTTAAAGGCTCGACACAACAGGCAAACCAAGCGACCCAGATGGCGCTGAATGTCAATCAGCAAGCCAAACAAGGTGTTGTTATTATGACGAGCACTATTGAGGCAATGAGCGCTATTGAAGAGTCTAGTCGTCGTATTTCTGAAATTGTGACCTTGATTGACAGCATTGCTTTCCAAACGAACTTGCTGGCACTTAACGCGGCCGTAGAAGCCGCCAGAGCCGGCGACCATGGACGTGGCTTTGCTGTTGTAGCAGGTGAAGTGCGTAGTCTTGCACAAAAATCCGCACAGGCGGCTAAGGAAATCGAGGGGCTAATTCATGAAACCGCAACCCGCGTATCTAACGGCGCCAAGCTCGCTAACCAAACAGGTGAAACCCTTAATCAAATATCCAATGCCATAAATGAAGTCAGTAGCATGATTGAGCAGATTGCACAGGCGACGGAAGAGCAATCGGAAGGTGTACACCAGGTTAACCAGGCTATCACTCAAATTGATGGTGTGACACAACAAAATGCCGCCTTGGTTGAGCAAACCAGTGCCGCCTCAGAAAGTCTGAGTGAACAGGCAAAAACTTTACAACAAGAAATGAATTTCTTTAAAACCGATGCCCATCCGAGCTACCACCATGACAAAGAGCCAAACCCCGCGACACCCTCATCACACCAAGCGCGACACAAAAAACCCACGCCGGTGTTGAGCAAACCAAACAACAATAAGACACTGAAAGCTCAAGCTTCACGCAACCAAGCTAAGAGCGAAGACCAAAACTGGAGTGAGTTCTAATCCCGCTTTTTTGCAGCGGATTGACTTAAGTCTGACAGGCTACTAAGACAAAGCCCATTTTAACTGCTAAAATGGGCTTTTATTTTAACTAGACCCTTATTCCCCATGAGCCAAGCCCAACTAATTCTGTTTGATAAACGCAACCAACCCATTAAAGAATACATCGTCGCGGTTGCCGCGTCTGATGGATTAGATATTAAAGGGGTACAACTGGTCGCTTCACCGGCTAAAGGTGAAAAATCCTTAATCACGGCGGGGTTACGTATCCCGGCCCTCGAAGCCTATGGTTATAACACCAAAAAAATAGCCCATGCCACACTTGACCAACTATTGGTTAACGAAGATGTGTTGACCCTCGAACAATTTATTGAACGCGCCTCGGATGATGAAGCTGTACGCCAAGCTTTGCAAAAATCAGCCAATAAAGCACAGCTTGCGGTTGAAGCCTTGATTAGCGAATTCACCGCGTCTGAAGTGATTAATCTGATACAAGAAAATCGTAACGATGCGCTATTTAAACTCAAAACCCATGACAAGGAGCTCAAGGACAAACGGGTGCTATGCCTTGATATTGAGGCCACCGACATTTCTACTAATCCTGAAGCAGATGTTATACAAATTTCGATTTGTGACTTTGAGGGCAATGAAGTGCTTAACCAACTGATTAACCCAGGTTATGACGTACCCGACAATGAAAAACACAACATCACCACCGAAATGGTTCAGGATGCGCCCTTGTTTTCAAAATGCTGGGATCAAATACACCGTACTCTATTGGAAGCAGATGTTATTTTAGCTTATAGCACAGAAAGTGATTTTGCTTACCTGCAAAACTCGGCTACTAAAAAAATGCTCGATTTTGAATTAGATTACAACAAGTGGTTAGATGTTGCAGAACTGAGCAAAGAGTTAGTCGGTTCGATGCGCTGGCATTCGGAAAAAATGTATTGGTTCTGGAAAACCCCAAAACTGACCGCGGCCTATGAAAAAGTATTAGACAAGCCCTTTCCAGGAGATGCACACGATGCACTTGCTGACGCACAAGCGACCGCCGAATTGATGCGCGCGATGCTTATTCAAGGCCGTAACTCACAAGTCAAAGAGAAAAAACCGGTTGTCGAAGCGAAAAAAGCCGTAACCAACAACCTGTTTGCACAAGCCTTCGCTAACGCCAAGCGCAAATAATGGAGAGCATGATGAATTTTTTAGACCTAGAAAAAGCCAAAAAAGGCGACCAGTTTGATTGGCAGCCTTTTAAAGCCCAGCTAAAATTTGACCAAGACGGCTTAATGCCTGCGATTGCTCAGCAACATGATACGGGTGAGGTGTTAATGCTCGCCTATATAAACCTAGCGGCATTGGAAGAAACCCTAAGTACAGGGCGTGTATGCTACTGGTCGCGTTCGCGCCAAAACTACTGGCGAAAGGGCGAAGCTTCAGGTCAAATACAACGCCTTAAAGAGGCACGTTTAGATTGTGATGGCGACACTTTATTGCTATTAGTCGACCAAACCGGTCCGGCCTGCCATACAGGACGTTCTAACTGTTTCTACAACGGTATCAAAGGCGATAAACTTGAAATCCTATCAGACCCTTTAATCGACCCCGCCGAGCTCTACAAACACGCACAGTAATTCCCCAATAAAAAAGCCCGGAAATCCGGGCTTTTTGCTCTGAGGAGAGTGCAATCTTGCTAATTAACGCATAGATACAACAGGTAACTCACGCGCTTCAAATGTCCAAGTGTTTTCCTGTGTTGTCTTCACTTCTTTTACTTCAACCTGTGCTTGTTGTTCAACAGCTGGCTTTTGGGCGTCAAGTTTACAACCAAATTCCCATGTAGGTTGTTCTTGGCTTGCAACCGCTACACCCGCGAACATCATAGAGGCTAAAACTAGGCTTGTCTTTTTCATGGTTAACTCCTTCATTCAAGTAAGATGAGAGCCGCAGCTCTTGTTTTCAATTCGTGTATAGAATAACACATAGATTTTATTTATCAATACATCAGACTAAAATATATTAGTAAATTATTATATTCTAATATATGTAACAAATGCACGCCACACCTAGCGAATAGAACAAGAACTCGCTACACTTAGCACTAACTATGAATGATTAACTTAATAAACCTATGAACCTAAATCAAACCTTTACCCTTAACATCATGGTCAGCGCACCGAATTGGACCGAACAATACAACTACCCAGAACTCGAGGTGAAATGGCAGGCGCTGTTCCGTCAAATCGAAAATAGATTACCGACATCCGTCACCCCGCAGCTTATTACCGGATATCGAGAGGGGATAGAGCAACTCAGTGTTGAGCTGGCTCATCAAAATGAATTTAAAATTCAACTCCTGCTTTGCCAAAAATTTGGTCAACTTACCAAACTCGTTGAAAATGAAAAACGGCTACATATTCATCGCATTATTTCGCTTGGTCGTGACAAAAATGAACTCATGCTGTCGCCCTCGCCTTTGGCTATGCGTGATAATTTAATGCTTGACTATGCAGATGTGTTACTCATCGCGTGGCAACCAGGCCTGGACACCCTGGAAAGCCGTGCGGGGTTTGAATTGATATCCCAAGCCGCGCAGAGTCTTAAGCCTGTGATTTGGATGGATGAGCAAGGTGAATTGCACTGGCTAAAACTCAGCCAACTGGACAATCCTAACCTATTACTTTTAAAAGCAAAAAATAACTGCGCGCAACTTGTGAACTATTTTAAGTCGTTTAGCAACTTAGAACAAACGCCTTTTGAATCAACATTAAAGCAACTGTTTTTAATAAAAAACAATGAAAAAGACACCATTCCCGAAGAAATAAATACGCTTTGGGCGCAGCCAAGCGCTAACGATACGCAAGTCAATACCGGCTGGTGGTACCAACTTAAGCAACGGATTGGCCATTATAAAAACCCCACAACAGTCGAGTCGGCACACGATGACATCAAACCCAAGCCGACCTTAACCCAAGCGTTTAAACACCACAATCAGCTTGCTGAACAAGCAGGCGAGGGCTATCGCTTCAATGTATGGATGCTGTATGGGTTTGCGGCACTCGCGGTGATTTTAGCGGTCAGCGCCGAGGTTTGGCAGCTGCACTGGCTGGCCTATTTTGAATTGATCGTCATCGCAACAATTATTTACCGGGTTTATTGGGCGCGTAAAACACAGCTGCATGAAAAATGGATGCGCCATCGCTATATTGCCGAACAATTGCGCTATTGTATTATGGGGCACCCGTTAATGGTTGTACCCGAACCATTTCGTGCGCCGCAATGGCTGATTAAAAACGGACAGCTTGAACTGAAGTCTGCCGAAATCTGGCTATTGCAGCGTTATCTGATGGCGAGCGGCCTACCCTGTGAAGACGGTAAAATTTATACCCCACCCTATCATAATCATGCGCTGGTTGACCACATGCAACAGGTGATCAACAATCAAAAAACCTATCACCAACGCCACCATCACCAAAAACATCTCGGGCATCATCACCTCCATCGGCTCACCGAGGTCTTCTTTGTGTTCACCTTTGTCGCCGTGTCTATACACTTATTTATCCATGACATTTGGTTGCTGCTGTTCACTGCCGCGTTACCCGCCGTAGCGGCGAGTATGCACGGTATCCTCACCAAGCTAGAAATGCAACGCATTGCCAGTCAGTCAGCACTGCTCTACCAACAATTAAGCGAAACAGACCAGGCTTTTTCACGCTTTATTCAACAAACTGAAAAAGGCGATGATGACTGGCAAGCGTGGATGAGCCTTTTTGCACTCGCCAATGCCAACAGCCAGATCATGTCAGACAATATCAACCAATGGCAACACTTAATTCAAAAGCAGCGTATTGATATCCCTGCTTAATCATACCGCTTAGTGATTAAAAATGAATTCGCGGGTTAAACGGCATTTTACCGGCCATTGTCTGATAGAAGGCTTTTGATTCATCATCTAACGCAGGGGGGGTATGAATTTGAATCACCACATACTGGTCGCCAGGTGTTTTGCCTAAACCACGCCCTTTAATACGCAATTTTGCTCCAGACTGCGTACCCACAGGAATTGACATATTCACCTTGCCTTTGAGTGTTGGGATTTCAACCTTTGTACCGAGCGCCGCTTCCCAAGGTGTAAGGGGTAAGTCTAAAAACACATTTTCGTCTTCAACGCGGTAGAGGGGGTGATTTTGCAAATCTATTTCCAGATATAAATCACCATTCGGACCGCCACCGTGGCCAGGCGCACCTTGACCCGTTAGCCGAATACGCTGCCCCTGCTTAATGCCGGCAGGGATCTTAACCTTAATTTGCTTGCTACGTTGAAACACGCGCCCTTGTTGATCAGCCTGTGGGATTTGCAACGTCAAATTACGCTCATTGCCATTCACAGCCTCCTCTAGGCTCACTAATACCTTAACGGACTGATCCTCGCCCTTCTGACGAAAAGGCTGACGCCCCCCATAGCCGCTGCCAAATCCTTGACCACCAAACCCACCTTGACCACGAAACAACGACTCAAAAAAATCACTAAAGCCGCCCGCCTGACCGCCACCAAACATCTGTTCAAAACCTGGAGGCGGATCAAAATGCTGACCATTTTGATAACCCGAGCCAAACTGATCAAAGGTCGAGCGTTTTTGTTTATCGCTCAACACCTCATAGGCTTCGCTAATATCCTTAAACCTTGACTCATCGCCAGTAGGTTTATCTGGGTGATATTGGGCCGCCAGCTTTCGATAGGCTTTTTTAATTTCCGCCTCTGTTGCTGAACGCTCCACACCTAAAATCTTGTAATAATCTTTATATTCCATACGCTGTCCTCAAAAATTTTAAACTTCATGGGGTTTAAACCGGCCTTTTTCAATGTTTACTTTTAAATAAGCTTATTTAGACGCATAATATCGCTAACCAACGAATAAAAGACAGCCATGAGTACAAAAAACAATGAAATGACCATCCGCCCGAATGGCGCGCTACAAATTTTATCCAAACAAGAAGCGAACCAGCTTTGTGATCACTCTGACACAGGGCTAAATGATCTATTAAGACGTTGCTCGTTAGCCGTACTCAATACCGGTAACAATATAGACTGTGGTGAAAAGCTGCTTGAGATGCACCCAGATTTTGACATCAAAGTCCAATCACGAGGACGCGGCATTGAGCTGATTATCTGCAACCCCCCAGAGTCGGCATTTATTGACGGTGAAATGCTGGAAGGCTTACGTGAGCATCTATTTGCGGTCGTGCGCGACCTGGTTTATGTGCGCAACAATATTACCGACTCTGGACTCTTTGACCTTAACGATAGTGCAGGCATCACGAATGCCGTATTTCATATACTACGCAATGCCGAGGTGTTGCGCACGAATGAAGAACCTAACCTAGTCGCATGTTGGGGAGGGCACGCCATTTCTCGGCGTGAATACGAGTATTCACGCCATGTTGGTATTGCACTAGGAGAGCGCAGGCTTAATATCTGCACAGGCTGCGGACCAGGCGTAATGAAAGGCCCGATGCGCGGTGCCGAGGCCGGGCATCACAACCAACGCTTTACTAATCGTCGCTATATTGGCTTGTCTGAACCTGGCATCATTGCGGCAGAGGCACCCAATACAGTTGTCAACGAGCTGGTTATCTTGCCTGATATTGAAAAGCGCCTTGAAGCCTTTGTTCGCTTGGCGCACGGGATTATTATTTTTCCTGGTGGTCCTGGTACCCTCGAAGAGCTACTTTATATTCTAAGCATTTTGCTCGACCCTAAAAATACACAACACCCCTACCCCTTGGTGCTAACGGGTGATAAAGGCTGTGCAAACTATTTTGAGGAAGTAAAATATTTTATTTCCCAAACGCTGGGGCAAACAGCATTGGATCGACTCAACATACAACTCGATAACCCTGACGATGTAGCCAGCTTTATGAAGCAACAGATGCAGGTCATCAAAAAAGATCGAATACAAACCAGCGACGCTTACTATTTTAACTGGCAAATCCATATCGAAGCCGATTTGCAAAAAACCTTTGAACCAACACATCAAAGTATGCGCGCATTAAACTTAACCAAAGCCCAACCCGCTCACCTGCTAGCCTCACAACTACGCTGTGCCTTTTCTGGCATCGTTGCGGGTAATGTCAAGGCGGAAGGCTTGCGCGCCGTGGCTCAACATGGCCCATTTGAACTATGTGGTGATCCTGAAATCATGGCCGCACTTGAGCGGTTACTGAACTTTATGATTGAACAAAAACGCATGAAAATTGATGCCGAAAACTACATTCCTAGCTATCGCATATTAAAAACAACACAATAACAAACAGAATAATAAAAGGCTAAACCATGACATTTGCAGAACTTGAACTTGACGAACTTTTACTTGATGCCCTTGAACAGCATGGCTTTCATCGCCCCACCCCGATTCAACAAGCAACCATTCCAGTGATGATGGCGGGGCAAGATGTACTGGCTGGCGCAGCCACAGGAACGGGGAAAACAGCCGCTTTTGTACTACCTGCACTACAACACTTGATTGACAACCCAAGTCAAACCCGATCACCTCGCATTCTGATGCTCGCGCCGACGCGTGAGTTAGCCATGCAAATTCGCCAAGTGGTGCGTGAACTCAGCCAAAATATGTCACTGCGTTCGCTGGTCATTACAGGTGGGCTAGCACAAGATAAACAGATTGAACACCTCAGCCAGCCGTTTCAGATACTCATCGCCACGCCCGGTCGTCTACTCAACTTATTAGAACAGGAAATGGTGGACCTTGAACAGCTGGAAATGGTGATTATCGACGAAGCCGATCGAATGCTGGATATGGGTCAAGGGCCTGATGTGCACGCCTTGCTCGATGCCATTCCTGGTGATTTTCAAGCTGGCCTATTTTCCGCTACCCTTGCTGGCACAGGTATTCACACATTTGCCGAAAAAACCCTAGATCAGCCGACGGTGATACAGGTTGACGCCGCCAATACGCAATCAACACAGGTTCAGCAAATGATTTACTTTGCCGATGATCGCGCGCATAAGGAACAACTGCTTCTAACCCTATTGCAAGATCCTAGCTGTAAAAGTGCTATTGTTTTTTGCAATAAAAAGGAACGCGCCATCTCGCTTACCGAATGGTTGCAAGCGCAAGAAATCATTGCACAGGTATTGCATGGCGACTTTATTCAAGCCAAACGACTAGAAAAGATAAGTAAATTCAAAGAGGGCAAAATTCAGGTACTGGTTGCGACCGATGTCGCGGCACGCGGACTCGATCTATTAAATATCACCCACGTGGTCAATTACGACTTACCTTTACGTGGCGATCTTTATATTCACCGCATCGGTCGCACCGGACGGGCGCAAAATGTCGGTCTAGCCATTAGTCTAGTCGAAGGCCACGAATTACGCACCTTAGAGCGCATCCAATATCATCTACAAGCTAAAATCCCTGTCAGTAAAATCAAAGGCATGGAGGCGCGCTTAAAGCCCTCTAAGCTCAAAGAAAAGAAAAAACCACACAAGAAGAAAGCCGCCAAAAAAGCGGCAAAAAAGAAATAGCGACGATAGATACCCGCCAGGCGACGCTAGGCTACCTGGGGCTCTATCGGCGGTGTATTCGGACTTTGTGGTGGATTGAAAGAAGGGTCAACCGGTGGCAAGCCATATAAAGCACGCAGTTCTTGGCACTTTGGATTAATCGATCCATCCTCCATCCACAAAGGGTAATCACGACAAGGGTTAGGCCGGTTCTCATAAATAGCACAATAAATTGATTCACCGATTTCACCTTGCAACGCCATACAACGCCGTGACTCACCGTTCTTAGCATTGGTTCCTTTCATACACTTGAAACGATCATTAATATCTTCCGTGTAGTCTACCGGCACCACACCGCCTAAAAAAGGTTCGGCTTCGGCCCAGTAAAATGAAACACGAAAATGGGTACAGCAGACACCACAAGACAAGCATGGATTAAAGTCATCCATACGCCACCTCATCATAAAAAAGCATTAAAGAAAATAATACGAAAACCCAACCGACCCGTTGAGCGGCGCTATTTTACTTTAAAGCGAGCAAATAAAAAGTAGCGCAAAAAATATTTTGCAACACCACATACCGCCCCCATCAAGTGACGCGCTAGCCCGCGTTTAGTCCGACAGACTCCTAGCCTCCCTCATTGCCCTGTCACCCTGCGCGAAGTCGCAGGGTCTATTGCCGCCAGCGGCTGGATCCTGGGACTTCGCGCAGGATGACGGCTCTGGGTAAAAAAAATGGGGCATTGCGAGGCCAAAGGCCGTGGCAATCTCTTGCAGACTGTGGACGCCCTTGAGAGATTCAGGCTTCGCGCTGACTTCGTTGGCCGCATCGCTGCGCCCCTCGCAATGACGCGGTTTTTCTTAACTTAATGGCCGTGAGATGAAACGTGGGAGCGCGATCAGGTTGTAATTTGTTAGTTTATTATTTAGACACGTTTGCCCTGATCTATTGACAGCTTCGCTATAATAGAAAGATGACTATTAAAACGGCTTTATTATCATTTATATTTGCGCTGACACTCTTGGGTTCTCAAACCATCCAAGTGGTGCACGATGCCGTGCACCCGTTTCACGCGCATTTAGTTGATAAGGATCACCGCTTCGAGGCACATCCTCACGATCACACACCCTCAGCTCACGCCCATTCGATTGAAGCTTGGCTCTGTGATTTATTTGATGCTTTTTCACATTCTAAAGCCGCCGTTGCGAATTATTTTAACCTTGATTTAATCCCCGATTTACAACCAGGCCTGGTTGTATTTTCCGGCTTTTTAGCCGTTTTTTATCGCTATTACCCCTTTCAGTCGCGCGCTCCGCCTTTAACCTTCTCCGTTTAATCTCGTTTAAAAACTATTTTAATCTTGCGCTGCCCTTGAGCTAGATTGTTGTGGCCTTTCACCAAGCCATGACGATGCTCTGGCAGGCATAATCTTGATACGGTATATTCGCAAAACTGAAAAGGATATTGCTATGAACTTTAAAACCAAACCGATTGCTTTGGCGTTAAGCGCTGTTTTTTCTGCCGGATTATTAACAGGCTGTTTAGATAGCAGCAGCCATAAAGATGATCACCATGACCACGATCACGCCCACACTAACTTAGATAAATCTCTAGTTTTTATTAATTCAACCACTGGCGATCAATACATTTATGACTTCCAAACCAAACAAGCGATTGATTTAAACGATAAAGCGAATGCTTCAACAAGGGATTCTGAAAAGAAACTCAATATTTTTGGTGAAGCTAATTTAAGCCACTTTATTCACTGGCCAGACTTCCGTGTCGTAGAAGGTACGCTTCGAGAAGACAAAAAAGTTGTGCTAATGAATAACAATTACACCAGTGGCGATGTCGATGCCAGCCACTTTTTCTATTTGGCCCATTTTCATGGAACAGGTGACGAGCGTTATTTAGCCGCTCACTCTTCGGATGAATTTGACAATCTTCCTGAAGGACACGGTCGCCTTGCAGGCCTAGCACGGCTTAACAACTTCATTTCCAATCAAGCTCAATTAGAATCGGACTTGGCCGCTGTTTTGCCCGCTGACCAAACACTATGTAAAGCCTATGTTGATCCCTACCTTAAAAACAAAGAAGGTGTAGAAGCTAACAGCCTGGTTCACTATACGCTGACTACCTCTGGGCGTATGTACTTCTATAAAAACGACGGCGGCACTTTCAGCCTTGTACAAAACAGCTTCGAAACCCTTGATGGTATAAGCGCCATAGATAATTGTAATAAAGTCACCATTACGCGTGAAAGCGACGATGGCGTGTATGTGTTTGTGCCCTCTGCAACACACCTTTATTTCATTGATCGCCACGGTGCAGATTTCCATTTACACGAGCGCATTCGTATTGATAGCTTAATCCCAGCGGGCGTTAACCCAGATATCATGGGCGCTATTGGCAAAGGTAAAGACCACTAAACGCTATTTGTAACTATTCAGCACGTTTCTTGGAAATATAAACCATTAAAAACAGTGACTTATGTTTTTTCAATCAAAAAACATCACCAAAAAATCTATTTTTCGATGCTTTCTTGAAGATGTTTTTACAACAGGTAGTGTCAAAAATACATTATTGGGACCACATGTAGTGGCTGAATAGTTACCGCTATTTTAACCTTAACCAGGCCTGGTGAACTCACCAGGCCTGCCTGTCACTATCGAGGTTTCACGTGAAACAATCCTTCCCTATTTTATTGTTACTGCCTTGGTCGTTGAGCAGTTGGGCGCAAACCAGCCTAAACACCATTGAAGTACAGGGCGTCAGCGAACCGCCAAGTGCCGAACGCCAAAGTCATAGCCAAACCGAGCTTGAACGTGAAGCGAGCGGCTTTACTCTCGGCGATTATTTAGAACATCTGCCATTGGTCAATTCCGCCAGCTACGGCCAGGGCGTCGGTCAACCCGTCATTCGCGGTCAGTCTGGCTATCGCGTTAAAATCCTGAACAATGATCAACAAACCACCGACCTCTCCAGCATGGGGGCCGATCATGCGGTCGCCGTGATGCCGAAAGCGGCTAAGCGTATCGAATTGCTTAAAGGCCCCGCGTCCTTACTCTATGGCGCACAATCGGGCGGTACGATTCGGGTTATTGATAGTTTTAACGATGAGCTTTTAGCGCAACCAGGCCTGGCCGGCAAGCTGTATGGTTCGGGTTCAACCAATAACCAGGCCACTCAACTGGGTGCGGCCGTGAGCGCTGCGAACGAAAAATTCAGCCTAGAACTGGATGGTCATCGCCAATCGGTTGGCAATTATCAAGATGGCAAGGGTCAAGCTATTGCGCATTCGGATACCTGGAGCCAACAGGTTCAAGCCATCGCAGGTTACCAGCAAAACGATTGGTTGCTCAAAGCCTTTGTCAGCGACTTGGAAATGGACTATGGCATTCCGAATGGTTCGAGCAAAGCGAGCCGAATTAACCTGAAGCAACAACGCGCTGGCCTCAAGTCGATTCACAATCTGCATGGTGATTATTTGGAACGTATGCAATTTGATCTACAATACACCGATTATCTGCATAATGAAACCGAGGGCGGCAGTGCCGACGGCCTATTTGGTTTAGAAAGTTTTGCAGCGAATATCAAACTGGATGCCCACTATGATACCTGGCTAGCGAGCTTTTTAATGGGCTACCAACAACAAAACCTGCAGGTCTGTCATGAGCATGGCGCCTGTCAAGGCTTCTCGATCGCACCACGTACCGGCAACAATGTCAGCGCCAGCGTTAAACCCATTGGTAGCGGCTATGATCAAACACCCTACTTTCACGGCCACCCCATGCCTGATACGCAAACCCAAAGCCTCAGCCTTGGCAGTCACCTCGAAGCGGATATGACTCAAGGGATATTCAGTTTCGGCGGCTATATTGAGCTGCGCCAACTCACCCCAGATAGTAAAAACATTCAGGAAAACTGGCTGATGCCCAGTACACCGACCGCCAATATCAATTACGCTGATCCCGACTTTTACCGCCAACAAACCGATACCGCCATTAGCTTGTCAATAGGTTGGCAACAACCGCTCAGCCAATACCTAACCACCGAAGTATCGCTCAGTTATATTGAACGCTTGCCCAGTAGCGAAGAACTGCTTTGGAATGGCAATCACCATGCAACCCAAACTTATATTATCGGTAATCGTGATCTCAACAAAGAGCGCTCGGTGACCTTGGACTGGGACTTAACCTATCAAACCAAACGTACACGCAATACATTCAACCTGTTTATCACCGAGTTCAGCGACTTTATCTACCAAACCCCTTTGCGCGATGCCCAGGGTAATGAAATCAAGGACCCCGATCATAACAATACGGTATGGCAAACCCAACAAGCGAATGCCGAATTTTATGGTGCCAGCTTGCAACAAGACTGGGAAATCGGCCGTTGGCAAGGCTCGGATTGGCGTTTAAGCCATCAAGCCGACTGGCTGAGCGGACAACTCCGCTCAGGAGAAAACCTACCACGAATTCCACCGATGCGTTATCAGATCGCGCTGCAACAGCAAACCCCACACTGGTTTAATCAAATCAGCCTTAAGCAGGTGTTTAAAGCCCGCCAGCTTGAAGATTACGAAACCGCCACGCCTGGCTACCCATGGCTAAGCCTCTACAGTCGTTGGCAAACTCACGCCTTTGGTATGAACACCGAGCTGTGGTTCAAAGCCGACAACCTGCTCGATCAACAGGCCCAAAACCACCTGTCCTATTTAAAAGACACAGCGCCGCTGATCGGACGACAACTCAGCGCAGGGATAGAGCTGAGGTTTTAAATAAATAGCGCGTGAAATTTACAATTTTTACGCGCTTTCTATTTAATTTTAGATTTAAAATACTGAAATAATTAAACAATCAGGTATGTTGAGGCTAGGACGTGTTAATGAACTTTAGGAAACGGTATGAATAAACGTGGTTTTGCCCTTACAGGGAGTCTAATTTTTTTGCTACTACCCAGCCTAGCACTGGCACAACAAGAGCATCGAATTTTAGTGCAAACTTCACTATGGACCAAACACTTCAACCCTGATCCTAAACACAACAATCATCAACAATTGATTAACCTGCAACTTCACCCCAAAAAGACTAGCACACTGGCTTTAACAGCCGAACAACCTTTTTTAAATCAGTTGGATTGGTTTTATGGCGGTGCTTTTTTTAAAAACTCCTTTTCACAAAACACCACCTATTTGTATCTCGGTGGTCGCTTTAATTTTTTGCAAGCAACCCAAGCAAATCTACAACCCTATGCCACTCTAACAGGCGGGCTTATCCATGGCTATCGAGGTGAATACCAACACAAAATCCCCTTTAACAATCTTGGCGTTGCGCCAGCGATTATTCCATCTATGGGCATTGAATACCGTAAAGTGACTACGGAGGTAAGTTTGTTTGGTATATCGGGAATCATGTGGAAACTAGGCTATTTTTTTAATTGATATCCGGATAAAAAGTGATGCTATGTACAAACACGGTCACGGCCGGCTGTTTTAGCCTGATATAGCAAGCCGTCTGCACGGTTGATAAGTTGATCGAGCGTTTCATTGGGCTGCGCCATCGCCACACCCGCACTAATGGTCACCTTAGCCTGATCAACTAAGCATGTACTCGCAACAATACGACGCAGTTTTTCAGCCAATTGACGCCCTTCATCAAGCGGGTTATTTACCACCACCACTAAAAACTCTTCACCGCCCCAGCGGCCAAAAATATCGGTATTGCGCACTGACGCGGCAATCGTTTTGGCCAGCTTAACCAACACTTCATCCCCCACCAGATGACCAAACTGATCGTTGAACTTTTTAAAATGATCAATATCAAACAAAATAAGGGAAAACGGAATCTGATAGCGTTGAAACAACGCAAAATTATGCGCCAACACCTCATTCAGCTTTTGCCGATTAGCAATGCCAGTAAGTGAATCATGATACGCCATATGATGGTAACGTTCTTTTAATGCATTTAACTTTGCATTGACCTCTACCCTCGGCGTGATATCAAGCATCGAACCAATCGTGCCGTAAGCCGTACCATTTTTATCACGCAATAAGGCCGCATTCACTTCGACCCACTTACGCTGCCCATCGGCACATTCGACCTGAAATTCCTCCTTGTAATCAGCCAAATTGCAGGACATAAAGGCATTGCATTGTGCGAGTCCTGCCCCGGCTGAATCTTCAAACAATAAATCTTGCCAAATTAAACCCAGATAGTCTTGCGGGTTTTTGCCCGTCAACTTTTGCCAGGATTCGCTCAAATAAGTAATGCGCTGATTCAAATCGGTTTGGAACACCACCTCTTTTAAATGTTCGGTAATTGTCTTGTATTTCTGTTCAGCATCACTGAGCTTGATAAAGGCCGTGGATTGCAAAGGCGCATCCGACTGCACTAAACCCGCTACAAAATCACCATACAGGTTTAAATCTGATTGCTGCGTGACAAGCTGAAATAATGCAACGATTTGACCCAGACCAATACGCGTATAGAACCCGGGGGTGTTTCCATAGCTTTTAGCACCAATCACATAAAAATTAGGTTCTGGATTTTTTAAAGACGAAGGTGGCATGGCTTGTTTTAGCACTCGACCTTCGCGGACATCTTTTAACATCGCCGCGGCATAATTAATCGGCGCACCCGAGGCATAACACTGGTGTACTTGAAGGTTTTGCCAAAGCTGACTGTCCGCTTGGTAACCATAGTTACTCACCACAAAGTCCGCAGACATATCAAAAGTTTGGGCAGAATCACAGACACGACACAACCAGGCCTGGTTAGCTGTGGGTTGATAATCAAGTGCTAAGACCTGTGTTTGTGTTTTAAATTCGATTAGCTGAGATGAATGATAGTCTTTTTGTATCCGCTGGTAAGTGGAGGCGCGCTCGCAAAATAGATCATCAATAAAGCCCTGATAAAAGGGCTCTGTCGGGCTTTCTTTAATGCAAATTAAACGTGTATCTGGATGCCAGCGTTCAATCAAGTCCGCAAATTGCTTAAAACTGCAAAACGCGGCATAACAATCACCAAACAATAATGTTTTACGACCATTAAAGCGTTCAAATTGCGCTTCAAAATCAACAACACCATACTCAATCCATTTGGCCATGCGCGCTTCATTGATTGCAGGGGTACGGCCTTCACCCAGCGGCAAGGGTTTGCTATAACTGCCCGTCGCATCTATCAGCGTATGTGCAAATAACGTTTTATCACCCTGTGGCGTCGTCACCACCAATTTAAATGGCGACTTTTTACGCAAATTTAGCTCCAAAACCGGTTTCGTGGCCCCGCGTCGCCCGATTTGTGTCACCTTATGCGCTAGCCGCACCCTTAGCCCACTGCGCTCAACCAAAGGCTGCAAATACGCTTGAGCGTAACGCTGCGCGCTAAAATGCGTGTAGTGCGCTACCTCTGGCACCCATGCCAAACCTAAAGGCGTGCAAAGTTGAGCGGCATCTGGATACAGGCGCTGAGACCCCAAACGCCTAAACGTTTGCGCGACCGAATCACCGGCTTCCAACAGCAGGGGTTCATAGCCCAACTGTCTAGCATAAAGTGCCGCTTCGATGCCCACGGCACCCGCACCGATAATGACAAGGGGCAGCACATCACCCTCGGGTTCACAACAGACGTTATTCATACAAAACGGGATCCAAAACCATGATTTGAGAGAATACTAGCATGAAATCCTACCCTATTCCATTGTATTAAGCGTTTTTACAAATGAGCCCGCTTAGCACATACCGATCACGCCGCGTGATATGAAAAGAACATATGCCAGATCAATTTTTATACAAAATCAATAACCATATTATTCTTTTTTATTGGTTCTCATTTGAATAATTGTCTATACTGCAAGCTAGAAAATTTTTATACAAGGCAGTGAAAAATCTTGAAAAAAACACGCAGTATCAAAAACTTAATTATGCTAGGTGCGATTGTTGCCTCCTTTACTCTTTTTGGGCTATCTTACCTAGTAGCATCCACGATTTTTGAACGCGTCTTAACTCAAAACGCACAAAAAGGCGCTGTGACACTCTCCCAACTGACCTTTGACAAGATGTACGAAGTGATGAGCCAAGGCTGGAACCGTGAACAACTCAACGCGTTTCTTGAGGAAAGCCAACAAGCCTACCAGCGCTCTGAAATCAAACTCGACATATTTCGCAGTCAACTTATCACGGAAGTTTATGGTGAAATCGAACAACCCAATTACACTAGCGTTGCGCATTGGGTGCAACCCGTTTTTGAAACAGGCCAAGCCGTTACTCATGCACGAGGTGATCAACGCATCAACTTGTTCCCTCTCAACGCTGAAGCGCGTTGCTTAAGCTGTCATGCCAATGCGAAGGTCGGTGATACACTCGGTGTCATGTTAATTGAGCAGGATTTGAGCGCTGAAATCAATGAAGCCAAATCTCAATTTTTTTGGTTTTTCTTAATGCTGCTACCGCTACCGCTGTTGATGGCCTATGTGATTGGCTTAAAACTCAATGCTGTGCTTCAGCAAGCCATTGGTAAGCTACACGACCAAGTCGTTAGTATTCAAAAAGTCCGCGATTTACGTCAAATTAAAAATGACCACGTCATCTCAGAGTACAAAGAATTTCAACAACTCGGCGAAGAGTTTCAAGCCCTGGCAGAAAAGCTGCAAACCGTCGCCGTGGACCGTGATATTTTGGAGTTTGAAATCCAGCTACTCGATAAATTTATTATTACCTCAGATGTTGTCAAAGACTGGAAGGAGCACATTAGCTACTTAATTAATGAAATGACCAAGATCCTGCCAATGTACGCCTTGTTTGTCGTCTTTCGTACCGATAATGAAGAACGTTTTGCAATGGAAATCTTTTGGGCAGGCCACCCCACCCCAAGCATGAAACAGCGCTTTGAAAACGCCGCGCGCGCGCAAATTCACAACCACCCGATTTTGAAGCTGGATCCGACTATCGATATTCACCACTCGATTACCAACGAAGGTCGGCAACTTGAAGAAAACCTAGAGTCGTTTGAACTACAAACCAAAAGCTTAATGCTCGAAACCCCAAAAATCGGCGGCGTGGTTGGATTGGGCGTGCAATCTTTAATCGACCAAGACTTAACCCGCACCATGGTAATTGAAAGCATCCTGACCACCTTGATTAATGTGGTCGGTTCCATCAAGGCGATTAATAAATACACCCATGAACTTGAATACTATGCGACCCGTGATCCGTTAACCAATCTGCTTAACCAGCGTGTATTCAACGAGCTGCTGGAGTACGAAATGGGGCGCGCCGTGCGCAAAGACTATAAGTTTTCGTTAATGGTTTTGGATTTTGATAATTTTAAAAATATCAACGACCGCTTTGGTCATGCGTTTGGTGACTTGATGCTCCAAACCTTCGCTAACAGGGTGCATGACGTTTTACGCGCCGGCGATATGTTTGGACGCTATGGCGGTGACGAATTTGTGATCCTATTACCCGAAACAAACACCGAACAAGCCAGCCATGTCGCAGACCTAGTGATGCAAACGGTTCATAAAATTGAAGAAACCGCCAACAGTGGTCAGAAGGTGCATATTGCCTGCTCGATTGGCATCGCTTGCTATCCCGATCATGCTAGCAGCAGCAAAGAGCTATTTGTTGTTGCCGATAATATGATGTATAAGAGCAAACACATAGGTAAAGATCAAATCTCAATGCCAACCGAGGATGAGCTCCACGATTTATTTAATCGCAATATCGAAAAAACCTCTTTCTTATTAGATGTACTTGAAAACGAGGACTGGATTGAAGCACACTTCCAACCCATTTTAGGTGTGGCGGGCGCCGCACCCGAACTTTCTATACATGAATTGCTGATGCGTATTCGCCATAATGGTGAATTAGTCAGCGCCTACCAGTTTATTGATATCGCTGAAAGCATGGGGATCATCGCCAAGCTTGATTATATTCTCATCAAACAGGCCTTCAAACAAATGCAAGAAACCGGCTACCGAGGCTTGTTGTTTATCAACCTGTCACCCAAAGCGATGATCCTAAACGAGTTTATTAACAAGGTCAAAGATCTTGCACAAGAATTTCAGATCGCGCCAGACCGCATTGTGTTTGAATTGACCGAGCGCGAAACCGTAAGCAATATCGCACTGCTCGAAAAATTTGTGCGTGATTTAAAGTTTGAAGGCTTCCGGTTTGCCATCGATGATTTTGGTTCGGGGTTTTCATCCTTCCACTACCTTAAACACTTCCCGATTGACTATCTAAAAATCGAAGGTGAGTTTATCAGTAATATGCTTAAAGATCCGATTGATCTTGCGTTTGTAAAAAGTGCCGTCACGCTGGCACAATCGATCGGCATTCTCACCGTCGCGGAGTTTATTGAAGATGCGCCCACACTACAAGCGGTTAAAGATTTAGGCATTGATTATGCACAGGGCTATTTTGTTCAACGCCCCGAACCTCGGTTTTTAACCGAGGTGCCTGAACAGGTGCGCTTTTTAAAAAGCGAATAAATCGTGATTTTTGGTTAAATTTTGATAAACTTAACCTTCTATAACATTTAGGTACCCATGTAAAAGCCCATGTCAGCGCAAATGCACACACCTCTTCCGCGCCGCCGCTTTCTGCAAGCGGGGTTATGCACTATCGCTGCGCCTTGGTGGTTGAGCGGTTGCGAACGCAAAATCCCACTTGCGCTCGCTGGACACATTTGGCCGGGCTATGAATTTATTCACTTAGCAACACAATTTAACTGGCTAAACAACCCTGGATTACACCTTGTTCACACCCCCTCTGCGACCGAGTCGATGGACGCCTTACGCCAAGGCAAGGTGCAAGCCGCTAAGCTCACACTTGATGAAGTGATACGCCTGTGTGCCGAAGGGCTCGAATTAGAAGTCGTACTGATCTTTAATATATCGATGGGGGCCGATGTGGTACTCAGTCGCCCTGAGATTACCCAGCTCTACCAGCTCGAAGGTAAACGCGTTGGCTTTGAAAAAACCGCACTGGGTTCGTTACTCTTTCATGCGATGCTAAAACGCGCACAGTTAACCACTGAACAAGTAACACCGGTTAACCTGACCATTGATGATCATAACCAGGCCTGGTTAGCTGATGACATTGATGCACTTATTACCTATGAACCGGTTGCCACCCAAATTGTCAACCAGGGCAAAGCGTTCCGCTTATTTGATAGTCGCCAAATACCTGATATGATTTTTGATGTATTAGTGGTCAAAAAATCACTCAAACCCGCCCAGCAGTCGGCACTTAAAGATCTGATTGCACAACATTTTAATGCCCTGCGCTATTTTAACAGCAACCCAATGGATGCCAGTCACCGTATGGCCGATCGGCTAGCACTAACCCCTGAACAGGTACTGCAAATTTTTCGTGGTCTATTCATACCGGATGAGCTGGCAAACACCGCTTATTTATCGGGTCACGATAATCGGCTAGCTCACAGCGCTCACACGCTCTTACAGGTGATGAAAGTAGCGAAGTTGCTTGATGCCGAGTGTGACCTGGAGGGCTTATTTACGAACCGATTCCTTCCCAGGGTGCAACAATGAAGCGCCTATTCGCCACCCTCTTGTTACTCGCGCTGAGCATAAGCCTGTCGGCTGCACAAACACACCTTGTCATTGGTATGCTCGCCTTTGAGCCAAAAGAACTCATTGAGTCACGTTGGCAGCCACTTGAACAACAAATCAATCTGAAGCTTGAACATGCACAAGTCTCCATTCGCCCCCTTAATTATGAAGAACTCGATAAAGCGGTACAGCGCCGAGAAGTCGATTTTGTATTCACTAACTCAGGGCATTTTATTCAACTGAGTCATGCACATGGCCTCAGCAGCCCCCTCGTGACCCTCATCAAACTCGACAAAGGTGTACCATTGCGTGGCTTTGGCGGTGTTATCATGGTACATAACGACCGCACAGACTTATTAGACCTATCTGACTTGAAAGGACTCAAAGTCGCTACACCTGGCCAAGGCTCATTTGGTGGTTACATGGTACAAGCCCATGAAATGATGAAGCATGCGATCCGTATGCCACAGGATGTCATACTCATTGAAACCGATATGCCCCACGATAAAGCGGTGATGGCGGTACTCAATCGGCAAGCAGATGCCGCCTTTATTCGTACAGGACTGCTTGAATCGATGAGTGAACGCGGGCTGATTAACCTGCAAGATGTCCGCGTCCTCAACCCGCAATCGCTCACTAGTTTCCCGTTTCAGCTGTCTACCCGCCTCTATCCTGAGTGGCCATTAACGGCGATGACCCACGTTGATGAACAACTCGCAGGCCAAGTAGCTGGCGCGTTGCTGGCACTACCCTATCAAGGCCCCGCGATGGAACAAGCTGGCGTGTATGGCTTTACCATTCCAGCGGACTACGAACCGGTGCGCGAGCTGATGCGCACACTTAAACTCCCACCGTTTGATGTTGAAACCCCAATAAGGTGGCAAGATATTTGGGAAGCACATCAACTCACGCTTCAAACCATCGCGCTAGCCATAACGATTATTTTACTGCTAGGGGTATTGCTGCTCTTTATTAACGTGCGGCTCAAGTCTAGCTTGGCGCAGCTTAAAACGAATGAACAAAAATTGCGCCTCGCCGCCGTTGCGTTCCAAACCCAAGAAGCCATCTTAATTACCGATGTCAACGAGCGTATTATCAGTGTGAACAAGGCATTTACCGATATCTCAGGGTTTAGCTCAGAAGATGCGCTGGGCAAAACACCGCGTATTTTCAAATCCAACTTACACGACAAACAGTTTTACCAGGCCATGTGGGACGATATTTTAACCATGGGAGGCTGGCAAGGCGAAGTCTGGAACCGGCGCAAAAACGGCGAAATTTATCCCGAACTCCAAACGATCACCGTCATTAAAGATGAGCAAGGTAACACCACCCATTACCTATCAACCTTTAACGATATTACCCAACGTAAACTCAGTGAACAACAAATTAACCAGCTCGCCTTCTACGACCCGCTGACGGGTTTAGCCAACCGGCGTTTACTGGAAGACCATATTAAGCAAGCCATTTCCGTGAGCGCTCGCAGCTTACATTATTGCGCGCTCCTGTTTATTGACCTAGACCATTTTAAAAACCTCAATGATACCTTAGGTCACAAATTAGGTGATGAACTACTCAAACAGGTCGCGATACGCTTAAAAACGGTAGTGCGTGATGGTGACACCATTGCGCGCCCAGGGGGTGATGAATTTATTATTTTGTTAGAAAACCTCCACTCAGATAAAACCCATGCCGCACAAGAAGCGCAATTTATTAGTGAAAAACTGCTGCATCAATTTAGTCAGCCGTTTGAAATGTCTGAAAACCAATATGTCATGACTGCCAGTATTGGCATCAACCTGTTTATTGATCACTACGAAACCGTCGATGAATTAATGAAACGCTCGGATTTAGCCATGTATAAAGCAAAAGAAGAAGGCCGCAACACCCTGCGCTTCTTCGACACCAGCATGCAAATTGCCGCCAGCAAACGCATTGAGCTTGAGGCAAAGCTACGCCAAGCGATTGAACAACAACAATTTCAACTATTCTACCAACCTAAGGTTGATCAACACGCACAACTCACTGGCTACGAAGCTTTAATTCGCTGGATTCATCCGGTCGATGGCATGGTATCACCCGCGGACTTTATTCCTATTTCTGAAGAAACTGGGTTAATTTTACCGATTGGCGACTGGGTGCTTGACCAGGCCTGCCAACAACTCCAGGCCTGGTCAAACCAACCGACTCAATCGCATTTAACGCTTGCAGTTAACATTAGCGCCTATCAGTTCCGCCAGGCTGACTTTGTGAACAAGGTGGTCCAGGTGATGGAGCGCTACCAATTTGATCACAAATGCCTTGAGCTTGAACTCACGGAAAGCATGTTGATGCAAGATGTACAAACAACGATTAATAAAATGTTGCAACTGAGCGAGTTTGGCGTGCATTTCTCGCTCGATGACTTTGGCACGGGTTATTCATCGCTCAGCTATTTAAAAAACCTACCCCTGAGCTGCCTCAAAGTAGACCAGTCCTTTGTGCGCGATATGTTAGTTGACCCTAATGATGCGGCCATTGTTGAAACCATTATTGCACTGGCAAAAACCTTAAAGCTCGAAGTCGTCGCCGAGGGTGTAGAAACTCAACAACAAGCCGATAAACTTCAACAACTCGGTTGTGACTTATTCCAAGGCTATTTCTTTGGCAAGCCACAACCACTTGAAAACCCATTATTAAAGGACGCATAATGACTACTCACCCGCTAGCAGATTATATGACTGAGGTGCCTGATTTTCCTAAACCCGGCATTTTGTTTCGTGACATCTCCCCCTTACTCAAACACCACTTTACACAAACGCTGGATGCCATGAGTGCGCTCTTTAGTGAAGAGGAATGGGCCCATATTGACCATATTGCAGGGATTGAGTCACGCGGCTTTATTTTTGCCTCAGCATTAGCTTATAAGCACAATAAAGGCTTTATTAAAATCCGCAAACCCGGCAAGTTACCCCAGGTTCATGCTTCGATTGAATACGGTCTAGAATACGGTCGTGATAAGCTCGAAATGCAAAAAGGCTGTGGCGCGCGTATTATTTTATTAGATGACCTGATTGCCACAGGTGGATCAATGGGCGCCGCCTGTGCATTATCTGAACAAGTCGGCTATGAAGTCGTCGGTTTGGCTTGTCTTGTCGATTTAGCGGCCCTCAACAGCTTTGAATACAAAGGAATGACTGTGCGATCGGTAATCCAATATCATGATTAATGCACGATTTCACTTGATTTAACCTATTGATTAATGAAATAATTGGTTCGTAAATAAATATTCATAACACAAGGATACCGCGAAAGCAAAGGAGTGATTATGAGCATAGGCATTAACCCTAATTTATCATCAATGGCCTTGTCGATGATGCCAAACCAAAACCAGGCATCGTCGCAAGATTCGGCCAGCCGCGTGAGTGATAGACCGACCTCGTCGGTATCGGCCGCAGGCAATGACACCGTTACCCTATCATCGGCCACACAGGGCGTCAACGGCGCAAATGATTATATGAATTTGGCAGCGAGTCAAACCGTCAATGCCAACAACCCTGTTCAAGAACAGGCTGTACAAACTAACGACACCACAAATGGATTGACTTATGCTAGCAATTTGCAAGCGGCGGCCAACTTTAATGCACAGCAGCTCAACCAAGTAGGTACAGAGCAATCCGATAACCGCCAACCTAGTTAAGCTCATCGGGTAGAAAAGGATGGGCGCACGATGCTGCGCCCGCCCCTCTTTTTCTAACGCACAACGCCATGGCGCGATCATCACACGAATTTATGAGATATCCGGGTTAAATCTTCATACTTTCTCAATACTCTCTAGAGTATTTTTCATTAAACTGATTACAAGATTTGATTAACGTCATTGATCAGGTTGGACTTAGGAGACCCCCTTTGTCACTGAATGGCATTGGCCATTCAACTCCTCAGACTTTTACGCGGCCTCCATGCCGCGTTTTTTTATTTGCGCTTTTAAGCTACAATAACGCCTCTTTTCACTAGACCTATTAAATGCCATGACTCAATACATCTATAAACATGGGCGCGGTAGCGACGATGCACACAAACGTGATGCGGCCTTGTTTGCTGAACTATTGAGCCAGCACCACCAATTAAAGCGCGAAACCACTCGGCTAGCGAATGGCATTCTGGCACGCACCACCAGCAACAACCCCAACCTAGCGAAAATACTACAAGCGCATGTCAGCGGCATGGCACAACGCTTTGCATCCGGTCGCGCTATTCGCTCTTGGGATCCCTTGTTTGCGGCATTGTTTGAGTTTCGTGATCAAATCGTGATGCAATACCGCGACATTGACGGTGGCGTTGAAGCTCAACTGACGAGTGATGATCCTAGGTTAATTGAATTAATTCATAGCCACGACCAAACCCTGCACCAATTTGTCGATTTCGGTTATGAAAAATCTGGCGCCATAAGCCCCAAACCCGACTGGCTGAAATAAAATATGACGCATTCTAATGACTTCTATCAAACCTTGCCAAAAGTTCAACAATTTGACCAAATACTCGTTGAACAGAACTTTAGCGAACTGCCTGCTGATTGGCTAGTGGTCATCACCGATGTCATTAACTCCACAAAAGCGATTGAACAAGGCGACTACCGGTCCATCAATGCTGTGGGTGGGTTTACAGTAGCCGCCATGGTCAACACCCTCAAACCCCTAGCCTTCCCTTATGTGTTTGGCGGTGATGGGGCGACATTTTGCATCCCACCGCGCTACCGTGACGCGGTAACCACCGCCTTACAAGCCTGTCAACAACTCGCTAAAAACAGTTTTAATCTTGACTTACGCATCGGTTTAATCGCCTACCGCGAGTTGACGTCCAAGATTTTTGTCGCCCACTATCAAAAAAACGCCAGCCTTGATCAGGCCGTGTTTATGGGGGGTGGGTTAAGCGAAGCGGATGACAAAATTAAATATAATGATCGCTACCATATCCCCAAAGCGACAAAAACCGTCGAAGCCGATTTTTCAGGTTTCGAGTGTCGCTGGAAACGATTGCCAAGCCCTCACGAAATCACGGTAAGCTTACTAGTGAAGGCGCACGGTGATTTAAGCGAGCAAATGAGGCGCTTAAAATCTTTACAACAACAGATTAACCAAACCCTTGGTGACGAAAAAGATTATCACCCACTGGCGGTGACACACCTCCAGCTTGGCTTTTCTGCACAAACCTTAATGGGCGAAATGCTAGTAAAATCAGCAGGGCGTCGCTCGATGATCACCCGACTTAAATACTTGTGGATAATAAGACTACAAAATCTACTTGGCCTGGTACTCATGCGATTTGGCATTAAAATAGGTGAAGCACACTGGGGACACTACAAACAAGACTTTTTGCACAATGCCGACTACCGAAAGGTTGACGATGTTTATCGCACGGTATTGAGTTGTGATAAAGCTCAATGGCAACAGCTTGAATACTGGCTCACCGCGCAGGGACCCAACGAATTGATTTATGGCGCACATACTAGTGATGCGGCTCTCGTAACCTGCTTAATTAGCAAAGCAGGTGTACAGCACCTACATTTTGTCGATGGCGCAGACGGCGGCTATGCATTGGCTGCTAAACAACTCAAATCACGCTTGCATGCGAACAACCCAAGATGAAAAAAGCATCAGACCGCAATTTTGACCAACTCGCTGATCAGTTTGCACAAAAAGTCTATGGCACACTCAAAGGTGAATGGCGCTTAAAGCTACTTAAAGAAGACTTAGCGATGTTTCACGTGAAACCTCAACCAGGCCTGGTTGAAAAACCGCTAAAAATATGGGATGCCGGTTGTGGTTTTGGACAAATAAGTCAATGGTTAGCGCAGGCTGGCCACGATATGCTGCTCTCTGACCTATCAAAAAACATGCTCTATCATGCACAACAACACTTTTATGACGCGGGGCAACCCGCAAAGTTCTTGCATGGCGCGTCCCAAGATTTGGCGCCAACGCTGCCCGATTTTGATCTGGTGCTTTTTCATGCCGTACTCGAATGGTTAGCCGAGCCAAAAGCAACACTTGAAACGGTCATCAGCAAAGTCAAACCAGGCGGTTATTTGTCACTGTTGTTTTATAACCGCAATGCCATTGTCTATACCAATGTACTTAAAGGTGAATGGCGCTGGCAACATATTTTAGATGATGCCTATATCGGTAAGGGCAAGAAGCTCACACCACCGAACCCGCATTATCCACACGAAGTCCAGGCCTGGTTAACCGAATGGGGGTTTGAAGTGAAACAACACACCGGTATTCGGGTATTTCATGATTATCTCCCCCCACAAGTGATGACCAAGAGCCCAGTTGAACAACTAATGGCGCTTGAATACCAATACTGTCGCACACCCACTTATCGCGATATGGGACGCTATATTCACCTACTCGCCCAACGCACAACTTAACCTCCGGATCTGGGTCACGGCCGTTAACCCGATAGAACTGGGGACGGAGGTATAAGGTAGCCGCCACGCTCGATTGCACACCTAATTATCTCAATTAATGGAAAAAAGCTTTTTTATATTAGAAAATGGTTATATAATTATGGCGTTAATATTTTGTTACCTCATCCAAAAGGAAACCATTATGAAAAAGAATTGGTTATACGCCACGCTATTATCAGGCATGCTAGGCGCCTCTGGCGCTGTCCATGCCAATGCCCTGCCGCATTCACCCTCTCCGGCACCTAAAAAAGAAAACCACCAGATCCCACAAGGCCTCTATGTCACACCACAACAAGCCTATGACATGGTCACTCAAGATGAAAAGGTGATCTTGGTTGACGTCCGCACCCCGGAAGAATGGATGTTTGTGGGCTACAGCCCATTAGCTAAAATCATGCTCCCGTCCGTCATGTTTGACTATTCAAAAATGGATACGCATCAAAATCTGCCGCGTTATATGCCTGTTCCACATGCGAACTGGATTAGTGAGTTTGAAGAAAAACTGGCGGACTTAGATGGTGACAATGAAAGTAAAATCATCGTCATGTGCCGCTCCGCTTCAGAGCGCGCCGCGCCAATGGCGAATGTACTGCATCAGTACGGTTACAAAAACGTATATCTACTATTAGGCGGCTTTGAAGGTGGCACGGTCAAAGACGGCGAAAAGAAAGGGTTCCGTTTAGTCAATGGTTGGAAAAATGCTAACCTACCGTGGACCTATAATATTGAAGCCGATAAGGTTTACTTTAAAAAGTACGGTGTAGAATATTAATTTGCTTGTCATGTGATCAACAAGGCAAGCGCATCTAAATAATGCAAAAATCATAGCAATAAGCATGATTAGCCTATCAAACAACGCTCAAACTCAAGCCCCTGGCTTGTTGATTTATTATTTAAGATGCGTTTTCCTTGATTTTATCAGGTATTCAATGCCTTAGACAGCTAAAAAGCCGCTTTTTCAGCGGCTTTTTTTATGTTCAATTCCTTTATAATAAGCCCACTTTTGTACTTAAGAGGATAAGACCATGACAATCTGGCCGTTTGGACGCAAAAAACCAACCGCAGCAAGCGCGGCATCACACTTTAAAAAAGCAAGACTAAAAACACGTCTTCAAATCGTGTTAGTGGTGATAATGATTGGTGGGATAGGCTATGCGCATGAAACCCTTGTCGCTCGACCAGCGATGGCGTTTGAAGGCGTGCCCTATCACCAAGACTGGAAAATTCAGCTTAGCACACGTGTCATGCGCAATGAAGCCTTTATGGTTGGCTATTCAGAGCTGCTCGGGAATCCCTTATGGGTCAAATACCAGGTGCTACCTAAACCCGATAACATGCAACGCCTGCCCAGACCAGACCGCTTTTCTCATGACTGGCGGAGTGTGCGCTGTTGGTTACATTTTCCTTGTGTAAATCATGATGACTATACGCGAACAGGTTATGATCGGGGACACATGGCACCTAACCATGTCATCGCAACCCGCTATGGTCAACATGCACAACATGAAACCTTTTTGATGACCAATATCACCCCACAACTGCCCAATTTAAATCGCCGCGCTTGGCAACGATTAGAAGAAATCGCTGCCAATCATTTTTCTGATAACCTTGGCCCATTTTGGGTGGTTACAGGGCCTATTTTTGACGATAAGCCTAATTTTCTACCTGGTTATAAAATGATTGCCATACCCAAAGCTTTTTACAAGATTTTCATTCGTGAAGCAGACACAGCGGGAGACCCCCCCAAAGTATTAGCCTTTGTGATGCCTCAAGAACTCAGTGGCAACGAAGATTTAAGCGCGTTTTTAACCAGTGTGCGCGATATTGAACAACAAACCGGGCTTAACTTTTTTCACAAGCTTGATGATAGCGTTGAAGCCTATATTGAAACCCTAATTGATCCACAGAGCTGGCAATTTACACCCAACATCGCGAACCGACCTGCACGTTTTTAACTCGGATGTTTCATAAATTCGCGTGATGATCGCGCAGGATATTGGTTTACCAGTGCTTTTTTTCGAAGGAGCGCTGTAGTTATTCATACAGCCGACTGAGAAAAAAGTGCTGGGGAATCAATAGACAAGCGAGGGCGCGTGAACTTTATGAAATATCCGGGTTAAGGTCAAATACCATCTTCGGCGCGAATTTTTTTGCGCTGAAGAATCGCTTTTTTTAAAATGGGAACAATAAAATGATCCATTTGATTGAGCGCTTTTTTAACGGTAATTTTCTTGTAGTGCGCTAAATCTTCTTCCAACTCTTTACGTTTAATTTTGGGCAGGTTTTCCATCACTTTCTTTTTGATACGGCCCGACTTATCAATATTACACAAAATAACTTTTTGCATAGGATTGAGTTCTGTAAGCACTTGCTGAATCGTGGGATTGTCAATTTCAACCATTTTCAACACCAGTCTACGGTGCGCTTCTAGGCTTTTTTGCAGGGCCGCTGCATCTTCAGGGGTCAACTGCTTGAGACGATAATCCATCATCTCCACCAACGAAACAGCCGCTTGATCGGGTAAAGTAATAATAACATAACCCGCTTCAATCAAAAAAGTGTGCGCATCCTTGCACTTAACCTTAACATCCATACATTACCCTACAAATAAGCTGACGAATCGTAGTGAAACTCGATAACACCCTGATCTTCAAGCTCATAAATCAATCGGATCATACGCACGAGCGCCTCTTTCTGCCCAAGTTTATCTGGTAAAGGCAGAGTTTGAATATCTTCGAGCATTTGTTTTTCCAACGCCTGCCCCATATTACGTAAAACATTGCGTTTTAAATCCGGATCTTGTAACAAGGTGAGCCAAACCCTAAGGTCCGATTTATCCACTCTTTGCATAAATTGTGGCCAATCTATCGATGATATAAACTTGAGCTTTAGCGCCATTTTTAAATAGCTTTTAATCACCGCATCCTGATCTTGCCCTGCACCCGCTGAACGCAAGGAGTGCTTTAAACTAATGCGTAATAAATGTGTTGTAAAACGATCAAGACGCACAATCGCATTCCCCATTTGTATCAACCACTCATTATCATTTACTTTTTGCATTCCAATTTTCATAGGCGTCTTCTTTTTGGCATTTACTTTTCATCTAACGAAATAATAATCTCTACACGGCGATCTTTAGCATAGTTTGCAAAATCACCGGCTTGCGTCACCGGCTTAGAATCCGCTCGCCCTTCCACTCTTAAGTTGGTCGGCTTTACAAATCCTAACTCAATTAAATACTCGCCCACTGAAGCGGCGCGCGAAGCCGACAAATCCCAGTTAGTGCGAAAACGACGGCTACCGGTTAAGGGTATCCTATCCGTGTGGCCACGCACCAAAATCTTTGCATCATCTATATCCCTAACAGGAAACATCCGCCGCAACTCAACCCTAAACTCAGGCAATAAATCCGCACTACCTGAACGAAACAACGCTTCACCTTCAAAGGTCAAATGCACCGTTTGATCCTCCGGGTTAACATCAACATTTACATCTTGCTGCTCTTCAAAGATTTCCTGAATGATCTGCGCCATCTGCTCAAACTTTTCGTTTTCCTCATGATCATTTTCTACTGGCGAATCAGGGTGCATTTCAATAATAGTTTTACCATCATGCTCAAAGATACCACTTTTTGCATCACCAAATACGCTTTGTAGCGAGGTGGCGATTTCTTGAAACTTATGGTCCTCTATCGAACTCATCGCATAAAGCAATGCAAAAAAGGCCATCAACAGCGCCATTAAGTCAGCAAAGGTCACCATCCACCCGGGTGCACCCTTTTTACAGGGTTTAGCAGGTGGGCACTTATTTTCACTCATTAGGACGTCTCAGGTAACTGATAAAAGTCATGGGTTAAATAGGGTTTGACGGCTTCTCGCATAATCATCGGCGACTCGCCGTTTTTGATATACATCAAACAAATCGCAATCATCTCGCGCTCATGCACCGTCACCGCCTGCCAAGACGCAATTTTTTCCGCCATCGGAATAAAGGCCGCGTTGGCGACAATCGCACCGTACAGCGTCGTCAACAATGCCACGGCTAACGAGGGGCCGATGGCCGACGCATCTTCGAGGTTACCCAACATCAAAATCAGGCCGATAACCGTACCAATCATCCCAAACGCAGGCGCGGCGTCAGCCATTGAGTCTAACACCGCTTTGCCACGCTGAGCCTGGTTAATCACATTTTGAATTTGATCCGATAAATAACGCTCAAGCGATTTAGCATCCGGTGCCGCCAACATATAGGCTAAGCCATCATCGTAAAAATCATTGCCCGACGATTGGCCCTCAATCGAAATTAACCCCTCTTTACGGGTTTTCTTTAAAAGCTCTTCGGTAATATTAACCAACTCATTTAAATCCGTGACATCTTTACGTCCTTTTGCTGCCAAAGTCGCTGTTTTAAATCCCTTACCAATATCTTTAAAGTTATATTTCGCGATGGTCGCACCGACGGTCCCCCCGATAACAATTAGAAAAGAGACCGCATCAAAAAAGGCGCCTAACCCCCCTCCCATCAACATAGCCAAAATAATAAAGACAAAGGCAACGGTAATGCCAACAAACATCATAATAACGGCCCTTTTATAAGGATGTAACAGTTATAAATTAAAGATAATTGCAAATTCTATAGAAAACACAAGGATTTGTGTAAAAATTTGTGCCTTAAAATCACTGGGGGAGATAGGTTTATTCGACAGAACCTCGTCCTCCCTCACGCTTTAGGAGGATTAATAGGCAGGACCGACTCGATGCGATAAGGTGCCAGGACTAAACAATACTAAAGCAATACTAAAACAATTGAGCTGTCAGTTTATCGAGATCTTCTTTGCGAATCGGCTTGGTCAGGTAACCATTCATACCGGCTTCACGCGCCGCTTGACGATCCGCAGGTGTATCATTACCGGTCAGCGCCAAAATCGGTGTGCGAATACCGGCTTTTCTGATTTGTCGCGTGGTTTCTAACCCATCCATACCCGGCATCATCACATCCATTAAAATCAAATCAAAAGACTGGCAAGACAAGCGCTGGATCGCCTGCTCACCACTGCTCACAGCCTCAACCTGGTGACCAAATTTAGTCAGCAGTGCCGTTTGAATTTTATGTAAAAACAAGTCATCATCAACCAGTAAAAGTGTTAAGTTTGTTATCGACATGCCACCAAGCCTAATTAAAAAAAGTTATTTTAACGTTGTTTTGCGGCGTGAGCCAACCACTTTTCCAACGTTGTTTTCGTTCCCACGCTGTGCGTGAGAACGCCAGTCCACTCGAGCCGGGAGTGCGTTATGAACTTGCAGAAACTGAGACCGAAACAACAGATCCATCTATACTGAAATTAACAGTGGCTGAGCCAGTTTCATCAGCAACGCTCGGTGCCGTTACCACCACTTGCATCGAACAGTTACCCAGCTCATCGGTACGGTTGCTGTTTGGGCCATAACATTGTGGGGTCACAGTAACTAAAAATCCAGCCGGTCTCTCCAAATAATCAACTGAATGACCGATAGTGATATAAGGCACAAGTATGTCGCTGGCATCTCTAACACGTAAACTAATGTTTGTTGTCCCCACACCAATTTGTTCAACCCCATCCACACTTATCAACTGCAATGGGTGCAATGGCGAAAAACAACCCTCATTGAAAAGAACGTTATGGGATAGTAAAACTTATACTAATGGGTGATGCATTACCCCCCGCACTTATTGTTACGGTCGCTGAATCGCCTGATGCTCCACCTGTGACATTAATTGGCAACCTACAATTTCCATTTGCATTCGTGCGTTGATCCGTGCGCCCAGAACAATTGCCAACTGAAACCGCAAGCAGTCCTGTATTCGTTTCATAACTGACATAACTGCTTAGCGAAACAAAAGGTAAAGGAATCAATGTTGCATCGCGCAACGTGACACTTACCGAACCATCGCTGGAAATGCCGTTATTAATTAACTCAAAGTCATGTAGCGCACTAAAACACGCTCGATTATCAACCGTAGTTGCACCAGTTTCTGAACTCTCAGCCACCACCCAAACCTGGGCTGAACCAGCGGGCGCAGCACTTTCTCGGGTATCCAATGTCGGGTTATCTTGAAAACAACCGGTTAAAATATGTAATTCATCAGCAGGGTAGCGTAAATAAAAAGTTGCATATCCATCTTTGGTGATTGCCTGTCCTCTAACTGGCGTGCCTGTTAGCATATTCATCCCATCAATCTGAGAACTCAATAAAGAAGCGCCTGCGACATAGACAAGGCTACTATTTACAGTCTGACTTTGATAGTTTTTATTAGCCGTTACCGTATTAGCAGTAAAGTTATCTACAAAACGGCTTTTATCTTCCGATTGAGCATTTAACAATAAAACACGGTCCTTGTTTTTCAGTCCTCGTGAGGTATTATTCCGCGTAATGCTTCCCAAGAAAGGAGAGTTCGTATTATCTCTCAACAAACTAGTGCCAGAGTCAAAGGAGGCATTCGAGTCTGGATTCCCTGTATTGACCGCATATCCTGGACTAGGATTATTACTGGCTATCACACTATCCAATACCCCTAAACTGATTACGGTGCCATCAGGAACGGCATTACCAAAACGGTCAGTCACAAAGGCTGAACCCACTCTGCGATACACGCCATTTCCAAGGTTACTAACTGCATTAGCTACCGGATAGCTCAAATTAATCGAGTGAGGTGGCCCTGATGCAATAGAAACTTGCGGTACCACCCCAATTAAACGTGGAGCTAACGAGTCACCATTTGGCATCAAGGCTTCGGCTTCAATCTCAACCACACCAGGTAAAGTCCCAGATTGCAATGTTAACGTCGCCACGCCATTGAGTGTTCTTAATGGCAGTGTCGAGACACCCGAACTGGTCTCCACAACATTACCCGAAGCATCTTTACCAATCAGTTTTTCACCCGCATTGGGACGGGTTTTTAAACTAACTCTTAAATTATTTACCCCCACCTCTGCATCATCAATTAAATTACCTGAAGCGGTTTTGACCGTAATCGTTAAACTGGTCGTGTCTTGCTTACCTACCCCAAACACATAAAGTTGTTTGTTAGCAATATTGAACTCAAGATTAGCTGGATTGCTATTAGTTTCAGAACCAAAGGTAACGGCTCCAGTTATGCTAGGATATTCCAAAATAGAAAGTGTGGCGTTGGAGGCGATGGAGGGGGCTTGTAAAGTAAAAGTCGCACGACCTAATGTTGTTGTAGCTGGGTTGGTTGAAATAATGGCCCCCGCTGTGGTTTGTAGGGTAACCTGAGTGCCATCGGCCACTAAATTGTTATTTGCATCTCTTAAAGAAAGTGTTATCACCGAAGTGCCTAGTCCGTCTGCTGGCAAACTGCTGGGCGAACTAACTAATGTTGAGTTCGCCGCACTCGGTTGAGCTGCACGAAACTGAACCGATGTCTGCGCGCTAACTCCCTCCGAGTATGCCCTAATAAGTGCTGTGGTTGCTTGGGTAGAGGCTTGTAAAAACACCCTAACTGAGCCATTATCATCGGTAGAAATTGTCAGTGCATCGGTTGCGCCGAAAAAATTAGAAGCTGAAGCCGAAAGTAATCCACTGGTTGTAGTTAAGGTTAATTGTGTATTCGGAAGCCTGGCAACCGCGCCAGCAGAACTATTTAAATCATAAGTCACGACATCAATTGCAACAGTTGAAGAAGCATTAGCGTTAATTTCATTATTTCTTGGGGTAAGTTCAATCGAACCTAAAAGGTTTGATATAGCTGCCGTACCAACATTGATATCAAAAGCCGTTGAATTAATACCGTTACTGCTAATGGCTTCAACCACATCTTTTACGCCTAAACCTCCTCCATTTGAACCAGCGCGATAATAAACCATTGCACGGCCAAAGGCATCTGTTGTTGCACTTAACGAGTTCACACGAACTTGTGAAGCGTTATAAACGAAATCTGTTGTTAAGTCAGTAGTTAAATAGGCGCCCGAGTTATTTGTACTGATAGCAAAAGTTACCGCTTCACCGATTAGTTTTAAACCATTAACATCCAACACTTCAGCAAGTAATGTTGAATATCGTCCAGGTTGAGTATTTAGGGGAATAGCGGTTAAGCTAACAGATGAAGCTTGAGAAGCGGTAAAAGTGGTTGTCGCATTCTCAACAAACCCAGCTACAGATGCGGTTACTTTTGCCACTCCCACTTGTGAACTGGTCAAGAAAACAGTCGCTAAACCATTGGAGTCCGTTGTAGCCGATGATTCAGACAATGAACCAAGCGTAGTCAAAAAATCAATCGCTTGATTAGGCATGGGTAAATCAGCGCTACCTATTGCTAACACTTGAAACCCTATCGCTGTAATAGCATTAGCTGGCGCTTCTGCTCCTAATGCGCTCAGTGTGATGCTTTTGAGCGTTTGGTTTGTGGCAGCAGGGTCATTTGTAGATTGCCCTACTGGCGGAGGATTTGAGCTTCTCTGGGCCAATTCTTCGTCTGCGCCGTTACAGGCTATTAGTGTTAGAGTTGCTAGTAGGAGTAGGATGGATTTAATGGATTTCATAACCGTTTTCTTTTAGATAGGGAACATTTTTAATGCTTAGCAAAAACCAGTCCAAGACTAAGCTTAAGACTGGTTTTTATGCTTTTTTAAACTAACTAAACTTTAGCCTGTGACTTGGCTCTGAGGTCTAGTAGTCGTTCTTTGCCTTTGGCGCGTTGGGCGGCGATGACGTCGAGTTGGTTTTGGATCGCTTGCTTGGCTTCCTCATCCGCTGCCTGTTCGAGTTCAGAGCGTAGCTTTTGTTCTTTTTGCTTGAGCCCCTTTAGCACTTCGCGCAGGGATTTAATTGTCTTTTTACACTCTCGCTTTTCTGAATCGAGTAATAAACCGAGTTTTTCTAGCATTTTTTTCAGTTTCATCTTTCGCTCCTAAGGCTTAAGCCTTTGCTTGGTTTTGCGCTGTGTCTGTTGCCAATTGTTCAATCTCATGACCGCTTAGTGTCAAGTCTTGGTTTGATTTTACGTTTGACTCAATTAATATCACTTGTAATGCTTCAATTAGATTACGCCCCAGTTCTACACTGTAGCCTTCATCATTCATAATCGATGTCGCAATAGCCGATTGAATTCGACGGTGACGGATTTTGTCATCCAGTTGCGCAATCAATTGACGCGATGATTTTTCAAGCTCTAACTTTAGCGCATCCATGGATAAAGGAATCACCTCGGCGGGGTCTTTGCGCACAACTTGCAGTGCGCGCAAGAGTTTGGCAATCATTAAGCGCATCGCATCATATTCTTCACGAATCGCTAAATTACCGGATACACCATGTTTGCTGAGGTTTTTATGCAGGTGTTTCATCGCTTTTACTGATTCCACCACATCACGGCTCGCCTGACGCAAAATATAGAGTTCTTCAGTCGCTTCGGGGGTTAATTCTCGCATTTGCGCTTGACCGATAAAATCCACAATTTCATTATGCAGGCTTTTGATTTTATTTTCATAATTATCGTCTAAATCCAGCGGCATAATGCGGCGCGTGTATTTAACCGCCTCTTCTAACGATTCATCAGATTCAATCACCGCGCGACGCAGGCTAATGCCGTGTGCGAGGATGCCATAGGCATTGTCAAAAAGGTGAGCCACTTCTTGACGCACCGCACTCACGGCGGTAGCTGGGGTTTCTAGTGCTTGAGGATAGAGATAAAGCGGTTGCTCGGACGATTCGGGTTTGAAATCAACACGCTTGATCAATTCCGCTTCAAGACGATTAACAAAAGGCCAAAGTAAAATCACACCCAATAGGTTAAACAGTGTGTGAAACAAGGCCAGTTTTAATAAATAACTATCATCGGCGATGCCTAAAAACGAGGCTAAATGATCGACCAACCAAACAAATTGGTTGATAAAAATAATCGTGACAGCCGCGGTTAAAATATTAAAAGTAAGGTGCGCAAACGCCAAGCGCTTGCCCCAAATATTGGAAGCCACCCCGCCCAATAAGGCGGTAATGGTACTGCCTAGGTTTGCACCAATCGCTAAAGCCAGCGCGTTTTCATAGGTGACTTGTCCGGTCGCTAAGGCCGCAATCGTGATCAACAAGGTGGCATGGCTCGATTGCATAATAGTGGTTATCGCCATCCCGATTAAAGTAAACAGCAATACTCCAACCAGGCCTGGTACCGCATAAGCGGTTAAATCAAAGCCAGATTGAAAGGCTTCAAAGCCGATTTTCATGTAGTGAATGCCGAGGAATAAAAACGCCACCCCCATTAAAATAGAGCCGATGCCTTTATAAACTTTATTTTTTTGAAACAGCAATACCACACCAAACACCAACATCGGCATTGCATAACTGGCGATATCGACTTTCAAACCAAAGCCGGCAATCAACCAAGCGCCGGTGGTGGTGCCGATATTCGCCCCCATAATAATGCCGATACCTGCCGCCAATGTAATCATTTGCGCGCCGACAAACGAAATCGTAATTAAAGACACCAAACTACTGGATTGCATCAAGGTAGTGGCCACTGCACCAAAGCTAAAGCTTTTCCATTGGTGACTGGTGGATTTGCGCAACACTGTTTCCAAAGCACCGCCGGTAAAGGCTTTAAAGCCCTCCTCCAATAAAATCATGCCGAACATAAACAGCGCAATGCCGGCGGCAACGTCTTTAAAATCAGGACTGACCCAGAAGCCATAGGCCAGTAGTACAAGAATCGTTGGAAGGAGTACTTTTTTTAACATGTAATAAATCTCAAATAAAATTAAGGGGTAACATTAAGGGGTAGCCAGTTGATCTACCGCAGGATAGTTTATCTTACCTGTGCCCAATAAGGGAATCTGCTCAACAAATAAAATTGTTTTCGGTACGGCTAATTCGCTTAAACCCGCTTGACGAATCGCTTGGGAGACCTGTTGTTTGCTAAGATGCGTGTCATCGGTCACAAGCACAATCCGCTCACCTTTCAGTTCATCAGGCAAGCGCACCGCGACCGCCTGACCTTGATGACATACGCTGGCAACCGCCGCTTCTATCGCTGACAAAGACACCATTTCACCCGCAATTTTAGCGAAGCGTTTTGCGCGCCCTTGAATCGTGATAAAGCCTTGCGCGTTGATGGTGACGATATCCCCTGTGTCGTACCAGCCCTCTTTTACAGGCTCCAAAACACCGGGATTATCGGCTTTAAAATAGCCGAGCATCACATTTGGGCCTTTGACCCAAAGCTGCCCGCCTTCAACCAAGCCTGCTACGGGTTCCAGCCGATATTCCATCCCCGGCACCAACTGGCCGACCGTGCCATGCTGACACATCTGCGGGATATTGACCGCCAACACGGGTGCCGTTTCGGTGACACCATAACCTTCAAAAATCGGTTTATGAAATTGATCACTATACAACTGGCGGGTTTCAGGTTTAAGTTTTTCCGCGCCAGCGACCAGTGCATCAATGCTATAAAAATCATAGGCATCGGCTTTTTTGGCATAACCCCGATAAAAACTATCGGTGGCAAAAAACAACCGCGCATTGGTTTGGTAAATGCGCTCGGGGATAATGTGATAATGCAGCGGCGATGGATGCAACTCGACCCGCGCACCTTTTAACAGCGGCCACAATAACCCAGCGGTTAAGCCAAAACTATGGAAGGTCGGCAAGGCATTAAACACCGGATCACCCGGTAGCAAGCTAAACATCGCGCTGACCTGTTCAATATTCGCTACGATATTGGCATGGGATAACAATACGGCTTTGGGTACGCCTTCCGAACCGGAAGTAAACAATACAACGGCGGGTTCGGAAGGCTTAACAACCCGACCTGGTAGGGTTTTAACCGAACGGCTTAGCGCCTTAAGCTTTAAACTGAGGCCAATCTGTTCACGCAAGTCTTCCAAATATACCAACTCTACCTGTTCGGCTAATTTTTGCGCCAAACTCTCCAACCCCGCCAATTCAATAAATTTTCGGGAGGTTAAAATGGTTTTGAGTTGCGCGGTTTCGCAGGCCGAACGCAAGGCCGCTTCACCAGCGGTAAAGTTCAACATCGCTGGCACACGGCCATACGCCTGTAATGCAAAAAACACCGCCGCCATCCCCGCCACATTCGGCAACATCACGCCAACATAGGTTTGATTAGGCAAGCTTTGATCAAGCTTTAATCCTAAAACCCGAGCCGCCAGCACCAGTTTTTTCAAACCCAATTGATTGCCTTGCGCATCAGAAATCGAGCAGGCCTGGTGACCAAACTGCTGTTTGGCATCGAGCAAAGCTTGGGTTAAATTTTTAGGTTGATAGCGCGCATAGAACTGGCTGTCGCGCATCAGCAGGTAAATCGCCGATTTAAGCTGGGCATGACGCGCATGACCTTTTAATTCAGCGGGAATGTTAAGTGACTGAGGCGCTAAAATCGTTAAGGTAATCTTAGGAAACCAACGGCGTTTAATCCAGCGTACTCGGCCATCTAAATAAGAAAAACGACTCAAATGCGCATTATCAATATGCACGGGTAAAATCATAGCGCCAGTCTTATCCGCCACTAAGCCGGTGCCTTCATACACTTTCATCAAGCCGCCAGTGGTGCTAATGCGCCCTTCTGGGAAAATCATGCCTTGTTTACCGGCTCTTAATGCCTCAATCATGTGCTTGGCGGCCAGCGGACTGCGCATATCAACCTCAATAAAGTCCGCCAGCTTTAACAACCAACGCTTCCAACCGCCGGTATGATCGGCATGAATCATAAAGGTGGTGCGCCCCGGCACAAATAAGTCAATCAAAGGCCCATCTAGCAACGATTGGTGGTTCGCCACGATTAGCATCGGCGTTTGGCTTTGATCCACTTTTGTATAGTGCTCCAGCCCTCTCACCTCTACCCGCCACAACAGCTTAAACAACCACCTTACTAGTGTTTTCATCTCGCCTCCTCAATATGTTTAGTGGCTCTTCTCCGCTCAAGCATGTAAAAAACCAAATAACCAGAGCGGTATTTTTTTACTAGTCCCCACTTCTATGCCATCTAAAGCAAGATAAGCAGGACGTTGTTGTTGCTTTAATTGGCTAAAATCCTTTGAGCGGCCGCCAATTTCGAATACCCATTGCTCATCTACCAAAAAATCACCTTGATCACAAAACTCAATCCGATGATGACGCCCCAACTGCGACGCAAAAAACGATTCCCTTAAGGTACCTATTTCAGGCGCTATACACAAGGCACTAAACAGATTAGGATGGAATAAATAGAGCTTGTCTGCTTTCCTAATTGTTTTATATTTTTTTAACTCATGCGGAACTTGACGAACCAATTCGCCGCGCTCTAAATAATCTAAAAACTTATAGAGTGTCGGCTTTGATAATTCGACACTTGTAGTGATCTTTTCAATCGACAACTCCAGTGGTTTAGAGCGACAAATAACCACCAACAGTTTTTTTAAAAAATCGAGTTTATCGGGTTGGATATTAAATATCATGCCTAATTCTAACTGAATAACAAGATTAATCGTATCCGTTAATCGCTGGGCGTAACTATTAGGGTCTTCATAATAAAATGGATAAGCACCCGTTTTTAAATATTGATTAAACAGCGGGAGTATTTTTAATTCGCCTAAGGCTTGGGTAACCGCAAAAGCCGATTCCATTGGCTGATTCAAAACATCCTGCAAACTAAATCCAGGCATAACAAGACCCGTGGCAATTTCAATCGATTCTTTTAAACTCAATGGACTTAGCGAAAACATCGAAAACCTGCGCGCTAAATCTGGGTGGGTAAGTGAGATCGCAGAGGATCCAGAAAAAATCACACGAATAGAAAGAAAATCATAAATTGACTTCAGCGATTGTTCAAATCCGTCTGACTCATGGATTTCATCGACCACTAAGGTTTTAATGCCATATTGCTCAAAAAACTGGGCTAACGCAAATAAATTAACCCCTTTATAAATAGGATGATCACAAGAAATATACAGGGTTTCACTCAATGGCAAATGTTGTTTTTTTAGCCACTGTAACATCAAGGTCGTTTTGCCAACACCGCGAGAACCATAAATACCAATAATTCTGGCTTTAGATAAACCCACTTGACTCAGGCATTCACGTTCATAAGCGGGTAAAGGCTTTTTAAGCAAACCCAAATACAATAATTGAGAAGATTCAAGTATATTTTCCATAAAACCCCTTTTTAGTAAAATGTATTTTACTAAAAAAATATATAAAGTAAAATAGATTTTACTTACATCTTTAACCATCCTGATGTAACACGACACGTTTGCGCCAGTGCCATTCTATTAGCGCCATTAATAATATCGCGACAACCAGGCCTGAAGCGACGGATAACCAATTTAAGCCGATGCTGTAGCCGAGCATAATCAATATTGCCGAGCCAACCATAAACAAGGCGTTCATTACATTATTCAATGCAAACGCTTGGGCTCTTTCTTCATCGGCGACTTGACGCTGAAGTTGGGTATAGAGCGGTACCGCATAGGCACCCGCCAAGATGGCTAGTAACAATAAGTCAAACATCACCCGATTGCCCGGCCATTGGATTAAATACTCAGTCAAGCTGAGCAAACTGGTTTGCACAGGCACTTGCGAGCTTGCCCAGAGTGCATCCACCAGCGCCAGCGCCATTAAAACCAACAGAAACGGTTGATAACGCAATTGCGTGCGGCCTTTTAGATGGCGGTTAATCGCCCAAGCACCTAGCGCAAAACCCAAGGCAAACAGCGCCATAAATAACACCGCGACCTGCTCATCGGCATACAGAAAGTCTTTCACCCACAAGGGAAACTGACTCAGCAACGACGCGCCAATAAACCATAAAAACGAAATCGCCACCACAATATAACCGCGCCCATCGGCAAAATGATTAAATGTGTTTTTGAAAATTGACCACCAGGCCTGGTTGTTAATTGGCTCATTTTGAATCGATGTTTGAGCAGATATTGGCAGTGAACTTGGCAGAAAACTTGGCTGTGAAATCGCACTATTAAGCGGCACCCAACGGCTAGCTGTATAGCCGATTAACGCCAGCGCGAGCATTAAGCCGCTTAATACCATAATACCACCTTCGCTGAGCACCACCAGCCCGCCAATGACGGTACCGATTAAAATAGCGACAAACGTTGAACCACTAAACCACGCATTGGCTTGCATCAACAAGCCTGAAGGAACCTGCTCTGGCAGAATTGAATATTTAATTGGCCCAAAAAACGCCGACTGTACTCCCAGTAAAAACAACACCATCAACATCAAACCAATTTCACCACTCACTAACGCCAAGGACGCTAGTAACATAATCAACACCTCGGCTAGCTTAATTTTGCGCATTAGCCAAACTTTATCCCAACGATCAGCCAAATAACCGCCATAAGGTGAAAACAAGAAAAACGGTAAAATAAACAGCCCCGCCGCCAGCGTAATCGTCAAGCCCGCATCGCTATCCACCATAATTCGATAGGTAATCAGCATCACCAGTGCGTTTTTAAACAGGTTGTCGTTAAATGCCCCCAAAAACTGCACCACAAACAGTGCAAAAAATTTAGGTTGGCGAATCAGATTCGAATCGGATGGCATAGGCTACCTTAATTGTTGATCTGAGCGCGCATCCCAGATTTGAGAAGGCTGCGATAAGCCACCCAATGCGCCAGCTAAACACCAAACCTGATCGGCAAAATAGTGTTTAATTTGTTGACAATTGAGGGCGGGCGCTAAGCCTGCAGGGTTGGCGGATGTGGATACGAGTACACCTTGCTCGCTGGCTTCACAAAGAGATTTAACGATAGGATGATGGCTGACACGCACCGCCACCGAGTCATGCTCGCCGCTAATCCAGTTTGGGCACGCCGCCGTTTTAGGCAGTACCCAGGTTATTGCTTGCGCAGGATTTTTCCACGAATTTAATACTTTTTCTGACCAGGCCTGGTGGTAAAGTTGGGTTAAATTTGACAACGCATTCGGGTCTGCGGCGACCAAAATTAAACCTTTTTCAACAGAACGTTGTTTTAAACGTAAAATCTGCTCAACCGCTTGCTGGTTAAAAGGATGACAGCCTAAACCAAATACCGCTTCAGTTGGGTAAGCAATCACCTCACCAAGTTGTAATTTTAATATTGCTTGCGCAATGCGTTCATCCATAGCTCTCAATCCAAAAAGAATAAAATTAAAACAACTATTTTAGGCGAGTTGGCTTCACTTTAGCGGATATTTAACCCGAATATTTCGCTTCGGGTTAAGCGCCTGTCGGCTTAGTTGTAATACGCCTTATACTAATCTACAAACCTAGGAGCCTGTCGGACTAAACCGGTCGAAGCGAAAAAAACCCATATACCCGGCTCCTGATATGGCAATTTTTACTTTAACTCGCTACCGTCTCGAATGGACTGGCGTTCCCTCACATAGCGTGGAAACGCAGAAAGAAGTGTGCATACGTTAGGCGGTAAACGACGGAAATATAAGCGCTGTTTGGATAAATTAAATGTCTTGCCTCTATAAAAACATTTATAATACTGTACTTTAAAATTAAGTAATAGTGGAATTTATATGTTGTACTTGCCATTCTCTATCAACACAAAAGCCCGCTGGTTGGGCGTAATGTTTTCTATCCTTTTTACATTCACTCATGCATCTGCCGCGCCCACTGCACAAGAGATTGAACTGTTTAAAAGCCTGCCCGCTGCACAGCAGCAAGCCCTGATTGAACAGCAAACGAGTGGACAAACCTCAAGTACACCATCTAGCGCCCCGGCGCCTTTTACGGATACAGTTAAACCGCTCCCTACTGAAAACAAGCCCTCTGAAAATAAAGCGGTTGAAGAAACAGTAGAAGTCGCTATTGCAAACGAGCCCGCTTTAGCTCGATTCCAAGGACTGAGTGCGCCTCGCAACCAGCTGGCTACAACACGCCTTGAGCGCTTTGGCGCCGGATTGTTTGCTGGACAGCCCACCACCTTTGCACCTACCAACGATGCGCCCGTTCCACTAGACTACTTATTGGGCCCAGGTGATCAAATTATTATTCAATTGTTTGGCTCACGAAATGAGCGTTTCCAGTTAACGATTGACCGCAGTGGCTTTGCCACTATTCCGCGCGTTGGAACGGTAAATCTATCAGGGCTCACTTTTGAGCAAGCCAAACAGGTTTTAGAAAAACGTTTGGAAACACTAGGCGTGGGTATCGACCCGGTTATTACTATGGGTGAAATGCGCTCATTTCGCGTTTTTGTAATGGGTGAAGCCCGGATGCCAGGCGGCTACATGGTATCAGGCATGGCTTCAATTACCCATGCACTCTACATTTCAGGCGGCATCTCCAACATAGGCTCATTTCGCAATATTGAACTGCGTCGCCAAGGTGAGCTCGTTGCCAGCCTAGACTTGTATGATCTTTTAACCAAAGGCGACAACTCAAGTGACATCCGCCTACAACCAGGTGATACCGTATTCATTCCAGTTCAAGGCAAGCAGATTTCTTTAATGGGCGAAGTCCATCGTCCGGCTGTATATGAGGTTAAAAACGAAAAAAGCTTCCAAGACATGGTTAAGCTAGCAGGCGGTTTAACCTCAAAAGCCTATGCCGAAAACACCAAGGTCACCCGTATACAAGACAATGGTTTTGCAACGGTTTTAGGTCTAAATCTTAATAAGTCATCTGATCTAAAATCTAGCTTTCAAAATGGTGATCTTGTCAAAGTACCGGGCCTTGTGGATGAGCTCGACTCGGTGGTCAGTTTAATCGGCGAAGTACAGCGCCCAGGGGTCTATCCTTGGTTTAACGGCATGGTTTTACAAGACATCCTGCCCAATGTGCGCACCTTTAAACGCGACGCAGATCTGGGCTACTTGGTGATTCTTCGTCAAGAAAACCCTGGCGATAACTACCATGTGGTGACCCAATCATGGTCAAGCAATAATCGTACAAACTTAAAAGCCGGTGACCGTGTATTTGTATTTTCTAACATGTCAGAAGAAGCCCGTGCCGATTTATTAAGACAGGTTACAGGCTACCTTGACGAGCAAAAAACCGCTTCTGAACCAGCACAAATTGCAAGCATTGCTGGGAATGTTCGTTTTGCAGGCCGTTATCCTATTGAGCAAGGCATGTCATTGCATGATCTTGTTTTAGCATCAGGTGGCTTATTGGCAAAAACAGATGAAAACTACATTCTAGTTCGCCATGAACACCCCAGAACCGGCCACCTATCATTTTCTCGCTATAAATACGCTGAGCTCAACAATGTCAAAATTAAGCCTTATGATAAAGTCTATTTGTTTGATTTAGAGCAGCAAAACCGTGCGGCGCTTTTGGCTGCGGATATCACCGTTTTAAATAGACAATCTTCACAAAATAAGTTACCTGCGGTTGCCTCTATTTCAGGCATGGTGCGCCATAATGGCACCTTCCCAGTTCCTGAAAATAGTACCGTGGCCTATTTGCTAGACGCCTCTGGTGGCTTGAGACAAAAAATTGACGAGGACTATATTCTTGTGCGCAGTGAAGAGCCTAGAACCGGAATGCTCAGCTTTAATCGCTACCGACTAACTGAACTCGATCAGGTCGCACTCAAGCCCAAGGATAAGGTGTATGTGTTTGATGTTGAAAGTATGAACCGTTCCGAACTTTTGGCAGGTGATATAGAAAAACTAATGACACAATCATCACAAAACAATCCGCCTCCGATCGCCACCGTTTCAGGCCTGGTCAGAAATGCAGGAACCTTTCCCCTGTCAGCCTCTAGCCGAATCAGTGATCTTATTGAATTGGCCGGTGGTTTAAGCATTAACGCGGTAAGCACAGAAGCTGACCTTATAAGAACCCGGATTATCAACGGCGAAGAGCGTACAACTGAGGTGGAAACTATCAACCTGTCCGCTGTGATGGCTGGCGACACTCGCGCAAATCTACTGGTCGAACCTGGCGATCAAGTTATTATTAAACGTGTAGCTAACTGGGAAGATTCCGCGAGAAGCATTCTCGTTGAGGGTGAGGTACGCTTTCCTGGCCGTTATACGATTGAACCAGGTGAAACCCTAGAAACCATACTCGTGCGCGCAGGTGGGTTCACTCAGTGGGCGGCGCCCAATAATGCGGTATTCTTAAGAGAAAACTTAAAAGCTCAAGAAAAGCGCGAACTTGAAGCGGCGGCCGATGAGTTAGAGAAAAACCTACTCCTCAGCGTGAAGGCCGATGCGGGTTTTTACACCACAGACCCAGGTTCTATTTTGCAGATGGGAAATGCCTTGGTTGAGCGCATGCGTCAATCCCCTGCACTCGGTAGGCTGGTCATTGGTTTGGATCCCGCCAACGAAAGACGTTATCGGTCGACCATGCAAATGACATTATTAGATGGTGATCGTCTAGTAATCCCACCAAGACCAACAGAAATCGTGGTAACTGGCGAAGTGTTACGCAGTGTTTCGTTTATTTATCAAGCAGATATGTCGATTAATGATTATATAAGACAAGCAGGCGGCATTTCTAAACGCGCAGACAAAAAGTCTATATTTATTGTTCAAGGTGATGGCACGATAGAGCATTACAGCATGGGATTGTTTAGCTCGTTTAATAACATCAAGCTTCAGCCTGGCGCAACCATTGTCGTACCCATGGACGTGGAACGTGTTAACCCGCTGCTAAAATGGAACAGTGTAGCCAAAATTCTAGCCAATTTTGCGGTCACAGCGGCGACGCTTAAAACTTTGGGGGTCATTAACTAATGGAAAAGCCATTAAATACGACATCATCAACAGAAGACACAAAAAAACGCAATCAAGCTGAGACGCGTCGAGAAGAGCCACACTATGATGATGAAATTGATTTGGTCGAGTTGTTTCAAGCACTCTATAAGCGCAAGTTTTTCATTATCGGGCTTTCTTTGTTATTGGGCGTGATTGTGGCGGCGTATTCACTCACCATTCCCAATCAATTTAAGGCGCAGGCCACTCTAATGCCCGTTGGTTCTGGTGGAGGTGGGCTTGGTCAATATGCGGGGCTAGCAGGCTTAGCAGGTATCAGCTTACCTAGAGGTGAAACACCCAAGTCTGAAGAAGCCTTAACAATCTTACGTTCTCATCGGTTTTTAAGTGGATTTATTGACCAATACCAACTCAAGCCACTACTTTTTCCCGACAATTGGGATAAAGAGCAAAGTCAATGGATTGTGGGTGAACCCGGCTTGCGTTCTCGCATTATGGCTTCTTTGCGTGGAACGCCAGATGATACCGGTGAATCAAAAGCTTACGAAGGTCAAGAAATCCTGTTGCCCGGTGAGCCTAGCATGCAACGTTCGGTAAATAGGTTGCGCGGTGCGTTGCAAGCGAACGATGGTGGTAGAACAGGTGTCATCACTGTTGCTATAGAGTGGACAGATCCGGTCTTAGCGCGTGACTGGGTTAACTTACTAGTGCGGGATATTAACGAACACTTGCGTCATCAAGAAATGCAAAGCGCGCAACGTTCAATTGATTTCCTTGAGCGTCAAATTCAACAAATTAGCCTAGTAGAACATCGCCAGGTTGCCTTTAAGATTATCGAAGAAAACCTCAAAAGCCTAACGCTTGCGCAAACCGAAGCGGATTTTGTGTTTAAAGTCATCGATCCAGCCATAGTACCCGAAAACAGATCAAAACCTAAGCGCAGCCTCATGGTTGCCGTTGGGTTAGTTTTAGGTTTTATGTTAGGGGTGTTTATCGCACTAATATTAAACTGGCGTGAAAAAAGAGCCGAAGACACTCTACTTAATTGAAATTAAATATCGACGGATTCAAGCGGCTATTTACAACCAGGCCTGGTTGCAAATAGCCGCTTTTTTATGCGTTTTAAGCCGCCTTGGTTAAGCTTAAAATACCGCAGTGGCGTAACAGTGCCTCTATCTGAGGTTCACGGCCACGGAATGCCTTAAACAACACCATCGGATCAATTGAGCCGCCTGCCGCCAGTATAATGTTTTTAAACTTATGACCGGTTTCTGGGTTTAATATGCCGGTTTCTTCAAACAAACTAAACGCGTCCGCCGATAATACCTCCGCCCACTTATAGCTAAAATAGCCCGCCGCATAGCCGCCAGCAAAAATATGACTAAAGCTATGGGCAAACCGATGATAGCTAGGCGGCATCACCACCGCAACCTCGGCACGCACTCGCGCAACCAGATCACTCAAGGGTTCAGGGTTTTGTGCATCGTACTGGGCATGTAATAAAAAGTCGAATAACGAAAACTCTAGCTGACGCGCTAGCATCATCGCTGACTGAAAGTGTCGGCTTTGCTGTAAGGCGCTTAACAAATCATCGGGGAGTGTTTCGCCTGTATCGAGATGCGCAGAGATGAAATCTAACCCTTCGCGCTCCCAACAAAAGTTTTCCATAAACTGCGACGGTAACTCGACCGCATCCCAAGGCACACCGCTAATCCCTGAGATATTCAAATGCTCCATTTCGGTAAGCATATGGTGCAAACCATGACCAAACTCATGGAACAGCGTGGTGACCTCATCATGGCTTAAACAAGCGGGCTTATCGCCAATCGGTGGGGTGAAGTTGCAAACTAAATAGGCAACGGGCAAATGCAGCTCACCCTGCGGATGACGCCAACGGCTTTGTACCACATCCATCCAAGCGCCACCGCGTTTGTTTTCTCTGGCATATAAATCTAAATAGAAGCCTGCAATCACCTGGCCATCGGTATTATGCAATTCATAATAGCGCACCGCCTCATGCCAGACAGACACGCCGGTCTTTTGTTCGACCTGCACACCAAACAACTTCTCAACAATCTTAAACAAGCCACCCAGTGTGTGCTCTACTGGAAAATAGGGTTTCAGTTGCTCTTGAGACAGGCTGAGGGTTTGTTGTTTAAATTTTTCGCTGGCATAGGTGATATCCCAGGGCTGTAGGTCATCAATCGCTAAATTAGACTTTGCAAAAGCTTGCAGTGTGGCGAGTTCGTTTTGCGCCTGAGGTTTAGATTTGTGACTTAAATCACGTAAAAAATCGATAACCTGATCGGTTGTTTCGACCATTTTGGTGGCAATCGAATAGTCGGCATAACTTGCAAAGCCAAGCAACGCCGCCTTTTGCTGACGAAGTTGACGAATTTCTTCAATTAAAGCAGTATTATCAAACTCGTTATGCTCACTTTGATCTGACGCACGGGTGGCAAACGCGCGATAGACCTCTTCGCGCAGCGCGCGGTTATCGGCATGCGTCATCACCGCTAAGTAACTGGGGAAGTCCAGGGTCACGCGCCAACCCGCTAGCGCTTTTTGCTGGGCATATTGCGCCAACAACCCCTGCGCTGACTCAGGCAAACCCTGTAACAAGGTGACATCGCTAATGTGTTTTGACCAGGCCTGGGTCGCCTTTAAGACTTGATTACCAAATTGACTGGATAACTGGGATAACCGTTGGCTGATTTTTTTATATTCCGCCTGCTGCTCGCTCGGCAAATCAATGCCCGATAATCGAAAATCGCGCAGGGCATTATCAATCACCTTTTTTTGCGCAAGGCTGAGTTGCGCATAAGCATCACTGTTCGCTAAGCCATCAAAACGCGCAAATAACTCGGCATTCTGTCCCAGCTCGGTGTAATACTCGGTGACCTTTTGCATCGCCGCATCATAAGCCGCATGCCAATCATCCGCATTACGCACCGAATCTAAATGCCCAATCGGCCCCCAAATACGCTCGAACTGCTGATCAATCATTTCAAGCGGCTCAACCAAATTTTGCCAGCTCGGTGCTTGGCTACTGGTCACTATTTGACTTAAAGCTAAGCGACTATCCTTCAATAATTGATCAATCGTAGGTTCAATTTGATGGGCGCTAAGCGCATTGAAATCAGGCAGTTGATTTTTTAAGAAAGCGGTTTGCATGAATAAAGAGTCCTTTTAACAAAAATAATCAACTCGATTATAACTGAAAGACTAATGTGCTGCTTCGACCTGTTTATCAAAAAGGAAACTGATAATACGGCGGCGATCTTGTTCAATCACATCCTCAAAGTACAAGCCTAAGTAATTTGGCTCCCCTGGCACTAGCCTGACAACCCGTGAGCGAATCAATATCAACGCATCTTCACGACTTAACTTAATCATCACATCCACAATATCACCCAGGTTGGCTTGGCGAGCCGTAGCCAAACCTAACCCATTTCCGCTTAAGTTAATTTTGCGCTGTGGTAACACCAAACCAATATCCTTTTGATCCATCGTACTCAAAATCATATTCAACTTGTTATTCAAAATTTCAAACATAATCCCTAAGGGTTTACTTTTGACTTTAATTTTGGTGAGTAACTGTAAAAACTCCTCGTTCATCTTGCACAGGTCTGAACCAAAATAATCAATGATATCATAAACATCTTGATCTCTAGGCAAGCGCGTGATTTCCGCCTGCTCTGGCGATAGGATTTTGAAACCAAACCCTGCCTTAATATCCATTCTAAAATGGCGGCGGCGATTTTGAATCGACTTTAAATGGGGTTGCCCTGGTGTGTCATGCGTTTTCATGTTCCGTGTCTCAGTTTTTTTCAATGCATTCATTTTATCCCCCTTTAGCCACCCGGTACACATCGAACCAGGTTCACTAAAAATATTACAACCTTTTAATTCTTTTTGTTTTATAAATTACATATTAGGCAATCACTCACAAAAGGTCAATAAAAACAGTACCCACAAATCATGAAAAAACACTGCAAACGCCGTGCTTCTTAACAATCACGAAACATTTTGCACCAAAATAAAACAAAACAGGTGCATTAAAAGTAATAATTCTCTTATTAAATGTATGAATAATATATATTTAAAAAAATTTTGCACACTAAATGCTTTAATTTAAATAACATTATCTAGGAGCGCCTATCATGAGAACACTCTATTATCAGTATTTAGACTTATCTTTATTTTCTAAGATTCTTCTCCCCTTAGTCTTCTTAATTATTATGGGGGCAGCTATTTCTTATAACCGCATGCAGCTGCTTAAAAACGATGCGCTACATGCGGCTGGTCAAAATGCCGCGCTGAGTATGGTGGCGATGGCACAAAACTCGCGTACGTTTTATGTTGATGAAGTCATACCAAAAGCGCGTCAAGCGGGGTTAGCATTAAACCATGATTATCAAACACACCCGACAAACCTACCCCTCGCGGCGAATGTTATGATAGCGCTGGGCGAAATGAGTGCGGCACAAGGGGGCGATTTAGGGCAAGTTAAATTGTTCAGTGACCAGCCTTTTAAATTTAGAGGCGCCGTACAGCTCGATGACTTTGAAAAACAAGCCTTAGTGCATCTGGCTAAAAATCCAGAACAACCCTATATTCAAATTGAAACCATCAATGGTGCGCCGTTTTTTCGACTCGCGGTACCCGACCTAATGAACCAAGCCTCCTGTGTGGCCTGCCATAACACACACCCTGATTCACCCAAAACTAACTGGGCGCTCGGCGATGTGCGGGGTGCGCTTTCCGCTAGCATCCCATTACAAAACCTTGAGCAAGCGATTACCACCCCCGTTCAACAAACCACGCTGAGTTTTGCGCTGCTCGCCTTGGTGTTTACGCTATTAATGATTTTGACGGCCACATCAATTCGCCAGCGCGTTAAACGCTTAGCAGACAGCATGATACAGGTTGATCAAACGGGACGATTTGAAACGCTAACCGGTTTTGAGCGCAAAGATGAAATTGACACCATGGGACGGGTGTTCACGACGATGCTATCAAATATGCACCGTGCGATAACTGAAACCAACCGAGTAGTCGGGGCCATGGCACAAGGGCAATTTGACCAACGCATTGAATCTCCCCTTAAAGGCGATTTAGCAACAATGAAAGACGGCGTAAACCACTCAATGGATGAAATGAGTCAAGCCATGACACAGCTAAATACAAGCTTAAAGGCATTAAAATCAGGCGATTTTAGTTATCGCTCGAATGGAACACTAAAGGGTGAGTATCAGCAGATGATCGACAACACCCAAGCCGCCATGACCAGTCTAGATCAAACCATTAGCGAGATCCTAACGACAATGAATGCTCTCAATCAAGGTGAGTTTGATCAACGCATTCAAGTAGATGCACAAGGTGCCCTAGCTGACCTGAAAAACGGTATTAACCAAGCTATGCTAAATCTCTCTCAAGCCGTTGAAGATATCAGCCGCGTAGCCGTAGCACAGTCTGAAGGTGATTTATCTGAACGTATTGATCATGACTACCAGGGTCAACTCGCCATCTTACGCAATGCGATTAACCGCAGCGCCGATAAACTCGTTGAGGTCATCAGCCGGGCTTCAGAAGCCAGCTTGATTGTTAGTCACGCTGCGGATGAGGTCAATACAGCATCAGAACACCTCAGCCAGCGCGTACAAGAACAAGCCGCTGCCATTGAACAAACCTCGGCCTCTATGCAACAAATGAGCGAAGCACTCAAAACCTCATCCCAACGCCGAGGACAAACCGCGCAAATGGCAGAGGATGTTCAAAACCAAGTGGTTAAATCGACACAAACCATGAACCAAACCATTGAGGCCATGCGTAAAATTCAAGCGTCCAGCGAAAAGATTGCTGAAATTGTCAGTCTTATTGATGGCATTGCATTCCAAACTAACCTACTCGCCTTGAATGCCGCCGTTGAGGCCGCGCGGGCAGGTGAGCACGGACGCGGCTTTGCCGTCGTCGCAGGCGAAGTCAGAGCCTTGTCACAAAAATCTGCTGAAGCCGCTAAGGACATCAAACAACTGATTGAAAATAGCACCTCACAAATAAATCAAGGCACCCGCCTAGCCACGGCATCGGGCGACATGCTTAAAGGTGTTAATCAAGCAATTGAACAAGTATCCGGTAGTATTGGGCGTATTGCCAAGATTAGCGCTGAACAGTCATCAATGATTTTGCAGGTTGAGACCGCTATCAACGAAATTGATGGCGTAACCCAACAAAACGCGGCCTACGTTGAACAAACCAGTGCCGCTGCAGAAAGTCTAAAGGATCAGTCGGCTCAACTTAAACAAGAATTAGATTTCTTTAAAACCACACCAAAAAAACGCGAGCGGTCTTAACCCGGATATTTCGCTTCGCCTTCTTCTTTAGCAGCCTGGCCTAACGTAGGTGCCTAGGTTAGGCCGTGAAAACGAGGTTTTACACGCTGTTCGGATAACTAGGGTTATGGCTTAGTTTGAGTCGTCTGCAAAACCAACAAAGGTTTCTATCTGACGACGTTCGCGTTTAGTCGGACGTCCCTTGCCTTTTTCACGATAACCTACCAATGCCATATCCGCAGTCGGTTTACGCTGAAGTAGCTCTTCATTTACCAGTTCATAGAGCTGTTGGGCTTGCTCGGCCGAACCACGTTTATCGGATAACACCAATACCCTTACCTCGACCTTACGGTGCGCTTGGGTAATTTTCAGTTTATCCCCCACCGCAAGGGTTTTACTCGCTTTAGGTTTGCTGCCGTTCAGCTCGATTTTGCCGCCTTTTAGCGCTTCAGAAGCCAGACCACGGGTTTTAAAAAACCGCCCCGCCCACAGCCATTTATCACATCTTATTTTCTGCTCTTCCATGACCAGGCCTGGTTAATCCAGCCACTCGCGCGGCGTTAAATAATCATAAAGCTTGGCTTCTTCGGTGCCGGGCTCGGGTTGGTAGTCGTATTTCCAAGCCGCCAGCGGTGGCATCGACATCAGTATCGACTCCGTACGCCCGCCCGTTTGCAATCCAAACAGCGTGCCACGGTCAAAGACCAAATTAAATTCAGCATAACGCCCACGACGATACAATTGAAAATCACGCTCACGTTCAGTGTATGCCATCGCTTTACGCTTCGCGATAATCGGCCGATAGGCTTGGATAAAATGATCGCCAACCGAGCGCATAAACGCAAAGCAGGTTTCAAAATCCCATTGATTGAGGTCATCATAAAACAGGCCACCGACACCCCGAGTTTCGTTGCGGTGTTTGAGATAAAAATACTCATCACACCATTTTTTGTATTTTGGATAAATGTCATCACCAAACGGGTCACAGGCATTTTTAGACATCTGGTGCCAGTGTTTAACGTCTTCGTCAAACGGATAAAATGGCGTTAAATCAAAGCCACCACCAAACCACCAAACCGGCGCTTCACCCTCTTTCTCAGCAATAAATAAACGCACATTGGCATGGGAGGTCGGAATATAGGGGTTGTGTGGATGAATCACCAGCGATACGCCTAGCGCTTGAAACGAACGACCCGCCAACTCAGGGCGGTGAGCCGTGGCGGACGCTGGCAAGGTTTTGCCACGCACATGGGAGAAGTTCACCCCGCCCTTTTCAATCACCGCCCCGTTTTCCATTACGCGTGAACGGCCACCGCCTGTAAGCCCCATCGCACCCTCTGCACCTGGGCGCTGCCACGCATCAACAATAAAGTCCTTCGCACCGTCTTCTTGCGCTAATTGGGCGCAAATGTCGTCTTGTAACGCCAGTAAGTAGTCCTTAACTGCATCAATATTCATCTTGTTAAAACCCTATCTTTTAATTTATGTTATTTTATTATAGTGCAAAATCTGTATATTTCCCAAGGCTACAATCTAAAGTGTCGGCTTGAGTTGTCTCCCTCATGCCCTGTCACCCTGCGCGAAGTCGCAGGGTCTATGGCTGCAGGCAGTTGGATACGGCGACTTCGCGCAGTATGACGCGGGAACGGGAACGGTGATAAGGTAATCGGCACTTTCGATTACACCCTTTTCCCAATCAAGTTTTGATTTAAAATAAAGCTCTATTTTCAAGGAGAGTAAAAATGATTTTTCGCTTAATTTCTGTTGCATTTGTTTCGTTGATGTTAACCAGTTGTGCCATCACTAATACTACCCAATCAGGCTTGGTAGGTGTAGAGCGCAAACAAACGTTTTTGGTATCACAAAAACAAATGATAGAGGGCGGTCAACAAGCCTACAGCCAAGTGTTAGAACAAGCGAAAACCGATGGCACACTCAACACCGATGCGCAACTACATGCTCGCCTTCAAACTATCTTAACCAATATGATTCCACATACAGCGCATTTTAGAAAGGATGCGGTGAATTGGGCTTGGGAAGTGAATCTGATTGAAGAAGACACAATTAATGCATGGATTATGCCCGGTGGCAAAATTATGTTTTACACTGGGCTGATTAATCAACTCAATTTAAATGATGATGAAATAGCGGCGATTATGGGGCATGAGATGGCGCATGATTTGCGTGAGCACGCGCGTGAACGGACGTCTCAAGCCATGGCTACGCAGTTAGGTCTAGGTGCCTTAGGTCAACTTACCGGTGCGCAAGCCAGCACACTCGATATTGCTGGCTCGCTATTAAATGTCGGGATTTTACTACCCTACAGCCGAGTGCATGAGGTAGAAGCGGACCGTATTGGCATCGAACTGGCGGCCATGGCCGGCTACAATCCTTCCGCCGCTGTCGATATTTGGCACCGTATGGCGGCACTTTCAAAAGGTAATCAGCCACCCCAATTCCTGAGTACTCACCCGTCGTATGATTCACGCATCAAAGACCTGACAACCTATTCACTCAGACTGATGCCGGTGTATGAACAGGCCCGTTTAGCGCGTGAAGGCAAGTAAAGCGGGTTAACCACGCTCAAACGCCATCCATTCATCTAATTTTAACCAGGCCTGGTCAAGGCCTTGCTTATTTAATGATGAAAACAATTGGGCGCTGGCGTGCGGATAATCTTGCTTTAGGGTTTTTTGTAAACCGAACAGCGCCTGACTCGCTTGATTTTTACTCAGCTTGTCGGCTTTGGTTAACAAAACATGCACTGGCAAACCGATTTCCTTGGTCCAATCCAGCATCATCACATCCAGCGGTTGCAATGGATGACGACCATCCATCATCAAAACCAAGCCTTTTAATGCGTCACGTTTTTCAATATACTCGGCTAAACCCGCTTCCCATAATTTTTTCACATTAACATTGACCTTGGCAAAACCATAACCAGGCAAGTCAACCAGACTACGCTGCTCATCGAGTTGGAAAAAATTAATCATCTGAGTACGCCCGGGGGTCTTACTGGTTCTAGCAAGGCTTTTTTGCGAAGTAAGGACATTCAAGGCGCTCGACTTACCGGCGTTAGAACGGCCTGCAAAGGCGACTTCATAGCCGATATCTTCTGGGCAGTGGCTAAGATTAGGGGCACTCTTTAAATAGGTGGCTTTTTGATAAAGTGGATGTTGCATAAAATCTTCTTTCCTTTGGTGTTCCGTTTTTTATCCTTATTAACCCATTTAGTCGGTTCTAAAATACCCTACAGGATTACTAGGTTAATTACATGCGAGTCTTTAACTCTTGTGCAGAGAAGTATATACTCTTCTACCTGCAAAATTTTATTAGCATTCAACAAAAGATAAAAACCTATGTCAGAGCAGAAAAAAATAAGCAAACCATCACGCAAACCGAATGTTTGGCTTGAATTTCTTGGATCAATGAATCTTGCGATCACCTTATTGGTTATGCTTGCCATTGCTTCGGTCATTGGTACTGTGCTACAGCAGTTTCAACCGGTTCAAGACTATATTATCAAATTCGGCCCTTTCTGGTATGAAGTATACGGCAGCCTAGCCCTGTATGATGTCTATGGCGCCGCTTGGTTTATGATTGTTTTATTATTCTTGCTGATTTCTACCGGTGTGTGCGTTACCCGAAATACACCGGTTTTTATCAAGGACATGAAAGAGTACAGTGAAAAACTATCGATCAATGCGCTCAAACATCAACCTAATCACACACAATTTGCTGTAGCCGGTGATTTCGAACAACAAAAAGCCTATGCCACTGAATTTTTAAAACACGAAGGCTTTAAAACTCGCATTAACCAACGAGATGATGGGTCGGTCACTGTGGCAGGTCTAAAAGGACATTGGAATCGGCTCGGTTACTTTTTCAGCCATATATCGATTATTATTATCTGTATTGGTGCTTTAATGGATAGTAATATTTATTTAAAATACTTCGAGTTAACAGGCAGTATGCAGGCTGAAACTCGAAGCGTCCCTCTGAGTGAAGTGGATAAACGCGCTTGGTTACCCCCGTCTAACTTTTCTTATCGCGGAAACGTCAATATCACCGAAGGCCGTGATGCCGATGTATTGTTTTTGCCTTGGAATGAAGGCTATCTAGTCCAACAATTGCCCTTCCGAATTGAAGTCAAAGCCTTCCGGATTGATTATTATGACAACGGTATGCCGCGTACCTACGAAAGTGATCTGTTGTTGTATGCCGATGATTTAGATGAACCAATTGAAAAAACCATTGAGGTTAACCACCCGCTTTATTACAAAAACTATGCGATTTACCAATCCTCTTATGGCGATGGCGGTTCCTTGGTGAATATGAATGTGCATGCACTCGCTTCACCTATCGTTAGCAAAACCGAAATTGAATCAGCGATAAACCGTCATGAATCTTTGACTACCCCTGCTGGTCGCTTCCGCGTTGAATTTAGTGATTTCAAACTGCACAATATTGTGCCGCGCAGCGAAGAAGATGCATTAGCGACGGGGCGTAAAATGAAAAACAACGGGCCCAGCGTACTGTTTAGAGTGCGTAACGAAGAAGGCCGTGCTTGGGAATATGAGAACTATATGATTCCTGATGAACAGGAAGGTCGCTGGTTTTACATGAGTGGTGTGCGAAATGCCGTATCTGAGCCTTTCCGCTATTTGTTTGTACCCGCTGATGACTTGCGCAGCAAAAAACGCTTCTTTGAATTCTTAGCTCTGGTAAACAATGCACCCAAGGCAGACCGTATTTATCGTCAAGCGATGCCCAAGCCAATGGAAATGGAACGCGCTAACTATGAAACCCACATGCAGCTGATGCAGCAATTAGTTAAACTCTTCCGTGAAACAGGGTTTGATGGCATTAGCCGCTTTATTGAAACCAATGTGCCACAAGACCAACAGCAAGAAGTTGCGTCTTTTTACTTTGGTCAACTCGCGAACGCACTCCAAACCCTATATTTACATGTTCTTGAACAAGAAGGCGTGCCAATCAATTCACAAGGCGATATCAGTGAAACCCACCAGGTATGGTTTGAGGATGCAATGACGGCGATTGCAAGTTTAAATCGCTATGGTCCTCCACTGTTTTTTGAAATGACTAGTTTTGATCAACGTTGGTCAACCGGTTTACAGATTACCAAATCACCCGGTAAGGACGTGGTGTATTTTGGCAGCGCATTACTCACACTAGGGATATTCTTTATGTTTTATGTACGTCAACGTCGTGTTTGGATTCATCTAAAACGCAATGGCGAACAAACCGATATTACGATTGCAGGACGTGATAACCGGAAACTTCCGGAAACAGATAAAGAGTTTGAAAAACTCGTTACCAACTTTAGGGCTTAATAGTTAAGAGGCGGCTACATTATGGACATGACAATAAAAAAACGAAGCTTTTTAGAGATATTTACCCCCAGAGACATACTCTGGACGTTGATTCTCTTTATTGGCTCAATCATCGCTTGGCAGGTGTATCAAGATGAAATGGATATTTACGAGGTCTACATCCTATTCGGTACAGCGCTATCTGCCGTTTGGTTAGGTTGGTACTGGCGTAGTTTTCAAACATTTAGTTATGTAGTAACGGCTATTAGTTTACTCGCAATTTGGATGTATGCCCGTAATGACTTCGACTATGAAGCGCAAAACGATGTATTTCTTCTAAAATATTTAATTTCTAGCCAAGCCGCGATTATGTGGATGAGTTTCTTAGTGCTAGTAAGTACAGTGACTTATTTCTTTGCCTTATTTAGAGATTCGGCGTTTATTTACAAACTCTCAACCTTTATTGCTTGGACAGCCGCCACCCTCGGATTTGTCGGTTTAATGGTGCGCTGGAAAGAATCATGGTTAATCCATCCAGATTATGGTCATATCCCTGTTAGCTCGTTGTATGAAGTATTTATCCTATTCATCGTAATGACCATTTTGATGTACCTTTACTATGAACAAAAATTCAAAACGCGCGCAATGGGCGGGTTTGTAATGATTGTAATGAGCGTATCGGTTTTATTTGTACTTTGGTATGTCTTCGATCGCCAAGCGCATGAAATCCAACCGCTGATTCCTGCACTACAAAGTTGGTGGATGAAAATCCATGTTCCCGCTAACTTTGTGGGTTACGGTGGATTCTCTATTGCCTCAATGGTGGGTGTAGCGATGTTAATGCGTTTGGCCATTGAAAAACGTAATCCAAATAATGGACTACTTAAAGCACTGCCAAGTCATCAAATCATGGATGACATCATGTATCGTTCGATTGCCATTGGTTTTGCTTTTTTCACCGTCGCCACTATTTTAGGCGCCATGTGGGCGGCAGAAGCTTGGGGCGGTTACTGGTCTTGGGATCCAAAAGAAACATGGGCATTGATTGTTTGGCTTAACTACGCCGCTTGGTTACACATTCGCATGACCAAAGGCTGGCACGGTGCGCCGATGGCTTGGTGGGCTATTATCGGCTTATTTATTACCACCTTTGCCTTCCTCGGCGTGAATATCTTCTTGTCAGGTTTACATTCGTATGGTGAACTCTAGGAGCAAAACATGTTAAGAAGACGCTTTTTTCAACTTTCAGGACTGGCGCTATTAGCCGGTCTGAGCAACCAGGCCTGGTCGTCAATCCGCCCGGGCGTGGACTATAAAAATCTACGTGTGGTGCAGCCCATTGCACCGCACAAAAAACAAGTGACCGAAGTATTCTTTTACGGCTGCCCCCATTGTTACAATCTGCAAGACAGCCTGTATCAATGGCTTCGAGCTAAACCGCGTGATGTACATTTCGAACGGGTTCCGGCGGTTTTAAATAACCCAAGCTGGGTGTTTATGGCGAAGGTCTACTATGCCGCTGAAGATTTGGGGATTATTGAACGCTCTAACCAGCCGTTTTTTGAAGCCCTGCATCGTGATCAATTACCCTTGACTAATTTAGCCTCTATCGCTCAGTTTCACAGTCAGTTTGGCGTGACCGAACAAGCCTTCATCGCTAGCTTTAACTCATTTAAAGTCGATCAAGCTGTGCGTCGTGCCCAGCGCTTAACCGAAGCGTTTGGCGTTGAAGGTGTGCCGAGTATCGTGGTGAATGGTAAATATATTACCAGTCTATCAATGAGTGGAAGCCAAGCCAAGCTTTGGCAAAATGTTGATCAGTTATTAGAACGCTAGGAAGCCAGCATGCAAGCCGCTAAATTGTTTGTTAAATGCCTTGAAAAAGAAGGTGTAGAGTATATTTTCGGTATTCCTGGTGAGGAAAACCTGGATCTTGTTGACGCATTGCTCGACTCGGATATCGAATTTATCACCACGCGCCATGAACAAGGCGCGGCGTTTATGGCGGATGTCTATGGCCGCTTAACCGGCAAAGCAGGGGTCTGTTTATCAACCCTAGGCCCAGGTGCTACCAACCTCGTTACGGGCGTGGCGGATGCCAACATGGACAACGCACCCCTCGTTGCAATTGCTGGTCAAGCGGCTACCAGTCGAATGCACAAAGAATCTCACCAAGTAGTTGATTTGGTCAGCATGTTCAAACCAATTACCAAATACGCCACTCAAATTTTAGAACCGGAAACCATTCCTGAAGTCATACGCAAAGCCTTTAAACTGGCACAAGCCGAAAAGCCTGGTGCGAGTTTTATTGATTTCCCCGAAAATATTGCGGACATGGATACCGATGCCACACCGTTAAAAGTGACCCAAACACGCTTAACCACCGCCGCCGAACAGCTGATTAAACAAGCAGCACAAACCATTCAACAGGCTAAAAACCCGTTAATACTGGTCGGGAACGGCGCGGTTCGTGCCAAAGCAGGCGGCGAAGTTTATGCCTTTGCTAAACAGCTCAATATTCCAACGGTTAATACCTTTATGGCTAAGGGCGTCATTCCTTTCTTTAAAAATCGCACCGCGATGGGAACGGCGGGTTTGCAAAAGGGTGATTATGAAAATGGGGGTTTTTCTAAAGCCGACCTGGTGATCTGTATTGGTTTTGATATGGTCGAGTACCATCCCCATCTTTGGAACCCAAACCACAACCACCAAATTATTCATATCGATACCCTGCCCGCTGAAGTAGATTCAAGCTATATGCCGGATATTGAACTGGTCGGTGATATTGCGAAAAACATTCAAACTCTACGCAGCCTGCTTAATCAATCCGAGCCTACTGAACTTGATCATCCTTTGCGTGATGCCACCAAAGACGAGATGAACCGCTGTGCCAACAGTGACGCCTTCCCGCTATTGCCACAAAAAATTATCTGGGATTTACGTACGGCGATGAACTATGACGACATCGCTATTTGTGATGTCGGCGCCCATAAAATGTGGATGGCGCGTATGTTCCGCGCAGAAAAACCTAATACGTGCATCATCTCCAACGGCTTTGCCGGCATGGGCATTGCCGTGCCAGGTGCTATCGCCGCCAAACTCGCTTATCCTGAACGCGCGATTGTCGCGGTGACCGGTGATGCCGGCTTTATGATGAATTCACAAGAAATAGAAACAGCGCTACGTTGTAACACGCCGATTGTTATTTTAATTTGGAACGACAGCCAATATGGGCTGATTGAATGGAAACAAAAACGTAAATATGGCCGTGCCGCTTACATCGATTTTAAAAACCCCGATTTTGTCCAGTATGCTCAATCCTTTGGTGCTAAAGGCTATCGTATTGAAGCCGCTGATCAACTCTTGCCCGTGCTCAAACAAGCGCTACAAGACAATACGGTGTCGATTATAGACTGCCCAGTAGACTACTCACAAAACGACCGCCTAACCCAGCTCCTTGGCAACGTCATTTCTGAAATGCAGTCTTAACCCAAATGTTTAGCTTCGCTCTCTTCAAGTCATAAATTCGCGTCATCGCAAGACCAAAAACATCCCGTCATACCCGGCGAAGGCCGGGATCTAATGCACAAGTGCCGGATGTGTTTTCCCTATCCTCATTGCCCGTCATTGCCCGTCATTGCGAGGAGCGCAGCGACGCGGCAATCTCTTAAGGGCGTGCACAGTCTGCAAGAGATTGCCACGGCCTTCGGCCTCGCAATGACCGATTTTTTTACCTAGCACCGTCATCCTGCGCGAAGTCGCAGGATCCAGCCGCTGACGGCAATAGACCCTGCGACTTCGCGCAGGGTGACACGGCAATAAGGGAAGCAAGTCCAGTTGCCACTTATTCCTTAACTTAATGGCAGTGACTTAGTCGAAATATTGCGTTACTTCTGATCGAGGTTTGCGTGTTTGATTGGTTTCGCAGGCGGGATAACCTAAATATAAAATGCCAATCAACTCTATTTCAGCGGGATGAATATTAAGTATTGAGAAGGTTTGTTCAGATTGTAAAATGGGCCCTGTGCTCCACTGAACGCCTAAACCTAATTCGGTAGCCATTAGCTGAAAGTTTTGAATTGCGCAGCTACAGGCCGCATAGTCTTCCTTATAAACCACTGGATTTTCTGATTTAACCTGTCCAACGATAACAGTGGCTGGATTACCGAGGAAACGTTTACAAGCCTTTTCATAAATAGCTTGATGTTCTGGACTGCCCGACTCTGCCCGTTTATCAGCGCGAAGTTGAGCATAAATTGACATCAATTGTATTTTAGTTTGTTCGCCTATGACATAAAACTGCCAGGGTTGCGTCATACCATGATTGGGTGCCCATATCGCCGCATCAATACATTCGTTTATTTTGGCTAGATCAACAGTAACAGGTTGAAATTGATAGGTTGTTCGACGTTTTTTAACGAGTTGATTAAACATCTTGGGGCTCTTATTTAAATTCTTGCGACCATTGTCTAATTTTTTAACTCCCAGCACAAGCCAACAACTTTTATAATAAGCTGTGGATGAGTGTGGATAACTTACCTGCTTTTATTAACTCACAATTTTATCCACAATTGATCCACAAGCCATGCATCCGGCTTAAGCTATTTTTTTATACATATTAATAACAGCTTAACTATTTAATAAATTTAAAAAAAATTAACTTATACCTAAATACCCACTACTACAAGAATAACAAAAAAAAGAAACAGAGAATCAATAAATACATAATAGGGATAACTTTATGACGCTCAATGAACTTAAATATATCGTCGCCGTAGCGAAAGAACGTCACTTTAGAAAAGCATCAGAAACCTGCTTTGTAAGTCAACCAACACTAAGCATAGCAATTAAAAAATTTGAAGAAGAAATAGGTGTAGAACTATTTGAACGAAATAAAACAGAAATTTTAGTAACACCTATAGGAAAACAAATTATTCATATAGCAGACGAAATTTTACAAAAAACACAAATAATTAAACAATTAGCTAAAGAAGATCAAGGTGACCATACTGGAGAAATAAAACTAGGTGCTATTTATACTATAGCACCTTACTTATTACCTAAATTAATTCCTATGTTTCATAAACTAGCAAATAAAACACCTATTATTTTACAAGAAAACTATACTCATTTATTAATGGAAAAACTAATTAACGGAGATTTAGATTTAGTTATTTTATCCTTGCCTTTTGAACATAAAAATATAGAAACACAAGTTATTTATACTGAACCTTTTGTTGTTGCATTACCAAAAAATCACATACTACATAATAATGAAAAAATAAGTATAAAAGAAATTAAAAAAGAAACATTACTTATGTTGGGAGAAGGTCATTGTTTTCGTAATCAAGTTATTGATGCTTTTAATCACCAAGAACAAATTAATTTTCAAACCAATAAATTACAAAAAACACTTGAAGGCAGCTCATTAGAAACCATTCGCTATATGGTTGCATCAGGTGCAGGTATTACTATTTTACCTTGTAGCTCTGTGCAATCTTATGATGAAGAGTTACTTTCCATTAAACCGATTGATCCACCTATTCCACCAAGAAAAGTGGCTTTAGCTTGGCGTAAAACTTTTCCACGTAAACAATTACTAAAAACAATGATAAATGCACTTCAAAAAATCCAAATTCCTTGTACAATCAAACAAAATTAACCATGATACTAAATTAAATGAAAAAATTAACTTACTTAATATTCTCAATCACTTTAACCAGTTTAAGTTTTCAAGCGATTGCAAATCCTTTTCACTCTGACGATAAGTATGAAAAATTTAACCGAAGTATGTTTGAATTTAATTTAACATTTCATGATTATATTGGTGAACCTGTTGGTAACACCTATAAAAAAGCCGTACCTCAACCCGCACGTAATGCCGTATCTAATTTTTTTAACAACCTGAAAATGCCATTAAATATGACCAATAACTTTTTACAAGGAAACGTTGAAAAGGGACTGGGTGATTTTATGCGATTTTCAATAAATACCGTATTTGGTTTTGGCGGCTTAATAGATATTGCAACCCCGGCTGGACTGCCCTATGAAAAAACAGATTTTGGTCATACGCTTTACAAATGGGGCATTTGGGATGATTCCGCGTTTGTAATGATGCCTTTTTTAGGCGGATATACCGTTCGTGATTTATTTGGAAAAGGCGTTGATTCTAGTTATGATCCTACCTTTAGTTATATCATTCAAACAACTAACGATGGCCGCATCGCTTTTACGATAGGCGATGGATTCGATAGTTATGTAAAAGTAATCGACCTGGTAGATTTAGTAAAAACCATGCCTGATCCTTATATTTTTTATCGGGAAAGTTATTTTCAACAACGTGGCCGTTTATTGAATGATGGAAAAACAACTATTACACCCCTTGATGATTTTGACTTTGATTAATTTATGACAAGTAATAACACAAAAGAAACCATCGTCTCTATTGCCACACCACCGGGTCGTGGTGGTATAGGTGTTATCCGTGTGTCAGGCCCAAATGTTGCTCATATCACACAAATCATTACCAAGGCACTACCTGAAGCAAGAAAAGCCCATTACACGGCTTTTTATGGCGAAAACGATGAGATACTTGATCAAGGTATCGCGCTTTATTTTAAAGCGCCGCACTCCTTCACTGGTGAAGATGTTTTAGAGCTGCAAGCCCATGGTGGCCCGATTATTTTGCAATGGTTAATTGAGCGCGTTGTTCAACTCGGTGCGCGTTTAGCCAAACCGGGTGAATTTTCACAACAGGCGTTTTTAAACGATAAACTCGACTTAGCTCAAGCTGAGGCCATTGCTGATTTAATTGATGCCTCATCAGAACAAGCTGCGCGCAGTGCTTTAAAATCCTTGCAAGGTGAATTTTCACAACAGATCGATCAATTAGTTGAAGGGCTTATTCAATTAAGACTTTATGTTGAAGCGGCGATTGATTTTCCAGAAGAAGAAATTGATTTTTTATCGGATGGTCATGTCGCTGGACAATTGCATCAGTTAATGCAAAAAATCAACCAGGTTTTACAAACAGCACAACAAGGTGTTTTGTTACGTGAAGGCATGTCTGTTGTTATTTTAGGCCGACCGAACGCAGGTAAATCAAGTTTATTAAATGCCTTATCAGGTAAAGAAAGTGCGATAGTTACGGATATTGCGGGTACCACACGCGACATTGTTAAAGAACATATTCATATTGATGGTATGCCGCTACATATTCTGGATACAGCAGGTTTACGTGAAACCGGTGATGAAGTTGAAAAAATTGGTATTGCCCGTGCTTGGCAAGCGATTGAGGGTGCGGATAGGGTGTTAGTGATGGTACAAGCGGGTAACGACATTGATGCGCAAGACCAAGCTATTTTAGATAAATTACCTAAAAAACTGCCTATTACCTTAATTCGAAACAAGATTGATTTGGCTAATTTACAACCAGGCCTGGTTGAAAAAACGGCTTATACAGAAATTTATTTATCGGCTAAACATAAGCTAGGTTTAGATTTACTCATCCAACATTTAAAACAAACGATGGGGTTAGCACAAACCAGTGAAGGCGTCTTTATGGCACGTAAACGTCATTTAGACGCGTTGAATTGCGCTCAACAAGCCATGCACAATGCACAATATCAACTTGAACATTTTGCCGCCGGCGAGCTTGTAGCCGAAGACTTACGCTTAGCGCAAAATGCCTTGTCAGAGATTACCGGACGCTTTAGTTCTGACGACCTACTTGGACGTATTTTCAGTTCGTTTTGTATTGGTAAATAAAAATTGTAGATATTTGTTTACCGAGCTGCCATTAAGTTAAGGAATTAGTGGCACCACACAGCAACCAACTTGCACTAAATAGTTTTTCAATGCCATGGTTTTCATTCTTGCAAAAATAACCCAGTCCATACAGGGCCACTCTCAGGGAAAACGCATCTAAATAATATAAAAATCACGCGTCATTGCGAGGCCGAAGGCTGTGGCAATCTCTGGCAGACGGCGCACGCCCTTGAGAGATTGCCGCGTCGCTGCGCTCCTCGCAATGACGGGCATTTTCTAAGTTTAATGGCAATGACGTTCAACGTGGGAGTGCGTATTAGTTATAACTTGTTCATTTATTATTTAAGATGCGTTTGCCCTGATCCCACGCTGATTATTTGGCTTTTTGCGTTGAAAATTTTGTGCTTAATCAGCAATTGTTTCAGCTTAACGAAGCCGACATTAATGCCTTTGAAACCGATTTGATGGCACCACCAAAGCCGAATGATCAACTTAATAAATTGATGCAGGAAACGACGCATTAAAGCGGCGCTTTAGGTTTCAACGCCCACCAGACCCATAGGCCAGATAAAAACATCATCGCACCGACAAAGTAAAACGGCCAAACCAGCGAGTGGGTATAGAAAGCCAGTAAGCCCAACAATAACGCGCCGACGGCATAACCAAAATCACGCCAAAAGCGATAAACCCCCAGCATCGAGGCACGTTGTTTTGGCTGACTGTAATCGGCTACCGCCGCGCCCAACGTGGGATACAGCATCGCCATGCCAAAGCCCATAAAGGCGGCCAGTAGTGACCAGGCGGCCATCGAATCCACCCAGACAAAACTAATACTGGTAATCGCACACAACCAAAACCCACCAACAATCAGTGCGCGACGACCAAACTTATCCGATGCCGGGCCGGTGATGAGTTGAGACGCGCCCCAGACCACGCCATACACTGCAATAATCCCACTGGCTTGCACCAGTGTTTGGGTTTGCGAAATCAAATAGACCGGCATAAAAATCCATACCAAGGCGTCAATAAACTTTTCCACCAGGCCTGCTTGATTGAGTGCGACCAGTTGTTTATGTTGAAAGGTACCGATTTTGAAGGCTTGTGCCAGGGATTGCTTTTGCTCGGTTTGTTTTTCACCATCATCAGCGTGGTATTGGTTGTGCTTGTTGTTGTCATAATGAAGTTGATGCAAGCTTGACCAAGGACGCGTATCCAATACTTTCCAAATCGCGAGCACTAAACCTAAACCTATAACCACCAAACCAAAACCTAATAAGGCTTCACGCGCGCCATAAACTTCAGCTAAATAAGCCGTCATCCAGCCTGCCAAACCGACCGCCGCATAACCGGAAAACTCATTTAAGCCGTTAATCAATCCCTTTTGATTCGCCTTGGCTAAATCGAGTTTACTATTAAGTGCCATCGACCAGCACAGGCCTTGATTTAAACCCAAAAACACCATCGCCCATACAATCCATGACCAGCTTTGCGCATAGTAGATTAAGAAGGGGACCGGTAAAGCCAATAACCAACCGACTACCAATAATCGACGGCGCCCATACTGCTCACTTAAATGCCCCGCCACCAGATTCATGGTCGCCTTGACTAGGCCAAAGACCAAGACAAACATCACCAGACTCATAAAGGCTTGTGCCGCTAAACCAAACTCTGTTTCCGCCAGGCCGGGCACTACAGTTCGGGTCATCCCTAAGGCCAAGCCAACCAAGAACACTTGAATCAGTTGTTGGCTGATTTGTGATAGATTGGCTTGTATGCCATGTTCAATTCTAGTTTGCATCAATACGCCTTTAATATTCAACTATAACCTCGTTCCACGCTTTGCGTGGGAATGCAGACCAATTTAACCTATGAAACAGCGATCGAACCCAAGTCCAAGGCGCTCACACGTTGAACGTGTTGCCATTAAGCTTAGAAAATGCCCGTCATTGCGAGGAGCGAAGTGACGCGGCAATCTCTCAAGGGTGTGCTCAGTCTGCCAGAGATTGCCACGGCCTTCGGCCTCGCAATGACGCGTGATTTTTTTATATTATTTAGAAGCGTTTGCCCTGCCTTATTCAACCAACTGGTTGAATATTAGCCGACAAAGTCGTATAGTGTCAATTCCAATTTGATCTAGCAAGAGAGGCAAACACATGTTTTTATTCCAACACACCCCCGACTCTGAACCCGGTTCTTTATCTTATTTACTCTATTGTGTCGGCCAAGGCAAAGCCATAGCGGTCGATGTTCATAACACCGAAGTGGACCTTTATCTAGAAAAAGCGATGCAAAAAGGGGTCACGATTACCCATGTGGTCGATACCCATGTTCATGCAGATCACTACAGCGGTGGCGCGGAGTTGGCGAAACGCGCGGGTGGCGAATATTGTTTGTTTAAAGACGCTCCGGCACAATGTGATTTCACCCCGCTGACCGACGGTCAAGTGATTGAGGCAGGCAATGTACATGCCCAAATTCTGCATACTCCGGGCCATACTGAAGACAGTATTTGTTTATTGGTCACCGACAAATCACGTTGCGACGAACCCTGGTTTTTAGTCAGTGGCCACACCTTGTTTGTTGGCAGTGTGGGGCGTCCTGATTTACGTGGTCGCGAAGAAGAAATGGTGGAAAAACTCTATGACTCGATTCACACCAAACTACTGAGCTTACCCGACTACCTAGAAATTTTGCCTGGGGCGCAAGCGGGCAGTGTGTGCGGTGCAGGCATTAGCGGTAAACCGGTTTCCACCATTGGGTTTGAAAAACGCCATAATCCAACCCTAAGCATGAGCCAAGAAGACTTCAAAAAAACAGTGCTCGGCGCGATGCTACCTTATCCAGAAGGCATGGACAAAATCATCGCATTTAATGCGAATCCATCAAACTAAATAAAAACGTTACCGACGGCATTACCAAAAGCAAACTCAGTTATAAGATAGCCTAGATGCCGCAACGCGCCATAATAAATCCGTTACAATAGAGTTCTGTAGCTTATTTAGTGGAACAAAATATGAGACAAATTACCCTCAATGTGAATGACTCAATGCTTGAGCATTTTTTATATCTCATTAACCATTTGGACTCGTCAGAAATCCAAATCGTTGAAGAAAAACCGATAATGGATGCTAACTTGAACAGTGAGACCGCCTCACTGAAATCAAAGCTAACTGCGGTTCTAAAAACCAACCCAGGGGCATTCAAAGATATTCAAGACCCCGTTGCATGGCAGCAAGCTTGTCGTGGATATAATTAAAGTTCAATGACGAATTCACTTAAATACAACTTGTTTGATCAACTTGCGCAGGTTAGCAAGGCGCTGGGGCATGCGAATCGGTTGATGATTTTGGATGTGCTGGCGCAAACCGACTGCGATGTCGAAACCCTGCATAACAAGCTTGGCTTAAGTATCGCCAATGTTTCCAAACACTTGCAAACTTTAAAACAAGCAGGCCTGGTTAGGCATCAACGTCAAGGTCAACATATTATTTATGCGCTGAGTGACCCTAGCGTGTTTCAATTGATTGTCAGTTTGCGCGAGGTTACTGAAAGCCAACTCGATTCGATGCAAACGCTATTGCAAACGCATCTGCAACCTAATACCCCGTTTGAACCCATTTCGCTGAAAGCCTTAAAAGACTTTAAACAGCCTTATACCCTGTTAGATGTTCGACCCGAGGACGAATATGCCGCCGGGCATATTCCCGAAGCGATCAATATCCCCATTGAACAACTGGCACAAAAACTGCCCGACCTTCAGACTGACAAAACCCTAGTGGTGTATTGCCGTGGCCCCTATTGTATGTGGTCACAACAGGCATTAGATCAATTGCAAAAACGGGGCATAAAAGCCAAACGCCTCGCCGAAGGTTATCCAGAATGGTTAAACAATCTCGATCGAAACCGTTAGTTTATACCCATAGCCGCGAATAAATTTAATCGAAGAAGCCGGTTGGGCTAATGCCACCAGTTTTTTTCGTAAACGCGATACGCGCTTTTCGAGGGTAGCGCGTAATGTATTTGAATCTAAATCTAGATCGAGGTTTTCAGCTAACTCCCATATTTCAAGCTGTTGTTGCGGTGCTTGTGACAGTATCGTTAACAGCCGTGTTTCTTCAATCGACAGGCATATTGGGGTTATATCCGTTTGTAAGTTAGCCAGTTGATTGGTTAAAAAATAAAGTGTTAAATCTTTGTGATTGAGTTTCGGAATGCGTCTACAGACGGCTTGAATGGCGGCATTTAATTCTTCTGGCGATACTGGTTTGGGCAGGTATATATCCGCCCCACTGGTATAACCAGCCAGTTTATCTTCGATGCTATTTCTGGCTGTGAGCATAATAATACCGATGTTAGGTGACTGCATGCGCAGTTTTTCAGCGAGATACAAGCCGTCTTCGCCCGGTAGATTAAGATCAAGCAAGGCCAAATCAAATGCCGTGGCTGCTGAAAGCGCAAGCACTTGTTCGGCAGACTCATGCGCACAGACCTGGTGGCCCTGTGAGGTTAAAAATTCACTGAATACCTCACGCAGCGCTAGGTGATCTTCAACCAATAATAATTTTAATTTTGAATAGTCAGACATAAGCGAAAAATCACCTTTTCTTTCATCGGAATATACTCAATGTGAGTTTGTAATTGCAGGGCTAAGCGTTTCACAATGTACAAACCTAAACCAGAGCCTGTTTGCATCCGTGCTTTTGGGCTGCGGTAATACTTGTCAAAAATATGCTTAGCATCCGGTGCGGGTTCGTTGATTTGATTGCAGACACCGATACACCAAGTCGCTTTTTCTTTTCTAATATAAATGCGGACGAAGGTGTCTTTTGGGCTGTATTTTAATGCGTTATCTATCAAGTTAGACAGGATCACTTTTAACCAATCTTCATCGGTTTGAATATGAAGATTGGTGATGGCATCTGTAAAATCCAATCGGATGCGTTCAGGTGCCTGGCTGTGATGGGTTACATAGTTAATCAGGGATACCAGATTAACGGTTTGTATTTTTAACGCTACGTTCTCATCTACTTTTTCTAGTACCGCACAGCGATCAATAACCATGCCCATGTCATTGCTCGCTTGAATGATGTGGTTGCGCAAACTATCCGACATGGTTTGTTGTGAAACGCCCATTCTGATAACGGATAAAGGTGTTTTAAGTTCGTGTGAGAGCATGCTTAAAAACTGTGCTTTCTGTTCTTTATCTTCGCGTTCTTTGTTAGCAATAGCTTGGGCATGGCTTTTTTCCAGGGCTATTTTTACATGGTCTTTTTCAATTTGACAGATATGTTGACTCATGCTGTCTTGCGCAATCATTACGAGTGCCATGCCCATGACAATAAACGTAAGGGTCGCTAAAAATGAACTGAGCATCAAAATAGCACTCATTGGCGTATCCGCGATGAAATAGCTAATAGTAAACTGCGATGAGAGCGCGAGTGTAAAAATGACCAGCAACAGCAACAAGGTCATAATGTATTTAATATTGAGTTTAAACACGGAAATCAGCAAAAGCGGATAGAGCAGGAAGATAAGAAAACCGTATTCAATCGAGATGAGGGTGATAATGATCCCTAGGGATAAAAACAATAAAAAATTAACCTTTTCGTTAGATGAAAAATCCCTGTTATCCATGCTTTTATAAAGCGGATAGAGCAGTAGCAAGCCTAAGGTATCTGAAAAAACAATCATCACAATGTAATTAATCACCATTTCATGCGCAATGTCGCCGGCAATCATCCAGTTAAAACTGATCACCACACCGGTGAGCAATGAAGGTATGACCCCGACCAGCAGCGAGAATGGAAGCAGGATAGATATATTGTTAAAATCGGTTTTGACATATTTTTTGAGTAAATAAACCGCCAGAAGCGGCGCAAGGCTATCGGCTATAGAGGGGATAATTCGATGGATGATGGCAAATAAATCTGTGTCAGTTGCGAGGTTAAGGTGCGATAAAAAACTGGCTAGAAAGATAATTGGTAGGGATTTAAGTCCGTATTTTTCAACTAAAATTACCGCAATACCAAAGGGAAGCCAGAGCAGTGATAAGCCCGTTGGCTGTAATGAAAAAATTGACATTCCCAGTTTTGCAGTAAAAAAATACAGGAAACCACCTGCAAGCAGGGGGAGGTAGTTTTTTATCATTTAATGTGCCATTTCATAGTAATTATTTTCTATATAATTTTACTTTTATTTATATAGTATAAATAATTCGATATGTGTATTTTTATAAAAATTGAATATATATTGCACGATAATACCGCAATTTAGCGAGGTTTACCATCTTTAGTTTACTGTTTGGTACAATCCGTGCCAGGAGCCTGTCGGATGAAACCACTCGAAGCGAAAAAAATCTGGGTTAAGTCAGTTTTTCTCATTCCTAAAGCACTCCCACCTGCAACGTCACAGCCATTAAGTTAAGAAAACCCGTCATGCCGGCGGGGTCCGGAATATCAAACCGACAGCACATAACCTCAAAAGATCCAGGTTAATGGCCATGACCTACAGCATCGGAGTGAGGAGGAGAAGTTGTTGGTTTATTCTTTTGATTCCCCTTGTGTCAGAGTCGGTCAGTGACAAGTATTGGACTTTACTATAATCCTTATAGACCAGATTTATTCTAATTAATTAAGTATGTTTTTTATTGATCGATTTTATAGCGTAAGACTTAAACAGGAAGCTTTAACATGACCGATACTATTGCGAAAAATGAATACCGACTTTCAGAGGATATGGTTATTCTCTCGACATCTGATTTGAAAGGTAATGTTGTTGAATACAATCAAGCATTCAAAGAAGCATCGGGTTATGATGATGTCGATTTAATAGGTCAGCCTCACTGTTTATTAAGGCATTCAGACATGCCAAAAGAAGCCTTTAAAGATTTTTGGCAAACGATTCAAGCGGGGTATCCTTGGTTTGGCATCGTCAAAAACAAGCGTAAAAATGGTCAATATTATTGGGTAGCGGCGAATGCCAGTCCGATTAAGGTCGCGGGAAAAATAACCGGCTACCTGTCTGTACGTTATCCCGCTTCAAATGAACAGAAGTACCAAGCGCAATTGTTATATCAACAGGTGAAATCCGGTCAAACGGCATTTCCTTATACCCCTTTACCTTCAACAGCACGATTACGTTGGCAAAATGCGATCTCGGCTACGTTTGTCGGCGGCACTATGGCATTATTGGGTTTGGGTATGACTACTCCGGGATTGGCATTACTGCCTTTTGCGATTGCGGGGTTGGGCTATTTGATCTGGGCGACAGAGCGTAAAGACCGCTTCAGCAAAGAGGTGCAACAGGGGTTTGAAGATGTTGCGAACGGGGTATTTCGTCAACCGATAGCCAGTCGTACAACCTTAGGGTTTGCTTTAAATATGGTTCGCTCAAGAGTCGCGGAAGCGGCGGCAAAAAACTATGATGCCTTAAACGCATCACAAACCCTCATGACGGCATTGAACACCGCGAGTACAAATATTATGGTGACGGATGTTGATTTGAGGGTTAAAAGTGCCAATGTTTCTTTAATGAAAATGTTTACCCGCAACCAAGCTTCGCTTCAATCTGTTTATGCCAATTTTGATGTTTCTAAACTCATTGGAAGTTATATAGATAGGCTTTTAAAGCCGATTCCTGAAGCGAGTCCTGTTTTTACTGATTTAAGCGCTTGTTGGTCGGGCGAACTTAGGATAGCGGATCTGGTGATGCGTTTAACGGTTGAGCCGATTTTTCAAGGAGAAAAAAAGATTGGCTATGTCATTGAATGGTTAGATCGCACCGATGAAGCCAATGTATCGCGAGAGATTATTCAGGTCATGCAGGATATGGAATCGGGTCACTTTACTAGTCGCGTGGATTCCGCCGCCAGCGGTGAGTTAGCCTTGATTAAAGATTCCGTCAATGCATCGATGCGTGTCCTATCGGATTCGGTCAATCAAATTGGTCAAGCGATGCGCGCCCAGGCGGCAGGTGATTTAACCGTCCAACTACCTGATGGCTCATTTAAGGGCGATTTGGACAAGCTTAAAGAAGCGATTAACTACTCGCTGGCCAATTTAAAAGGCGTGGTAACCGCGGTGATGGAGGCGTCGAATACAATAAAATCGTCGGCCGCGGAAGTCGCTCAAGCATCCAGTGGCTTGAGTTCACGCGTCCAGCAGCAAGCGGCGGCGTTAGAAAAGACCTCCAGTTCGATGGTGCAAATGAATACGCGTATTCAAGAAACCAATACGCATGCACAGCAAGCAAGTGAGCTGGTGTCTGGTGTCCAACAAAAAGCCAACCAAGGACGTGCTGTGATGACGCAAACCATTCATGCCATGCAAGGTATCAAAGCCTCAAGTAAGAAAATTGAACAAATCGTGAGTCTAATCGATGGGATTGCGTTTCAAACCAATCTGTTGGCACTGAATGCTGCCGTTGAAGCTGCGAGAGCAGGAGAAAATGGGCGTGGTTTTGCGGTGGTGGCCGGTGAGGTTCGTGGTTTGGCACAAAAATCCGCCGAGGCGGCAAAGGATATAAAATTGCTGATCGGTGAAAGTGTCAACCAAATTGACGAAGGCACGCAGCTTGCCGATGCATCGGGTGAAGCATTGATGGCGATAACTCAGGCAGTTGATGAAGTAACAGGCCTGGTTGAATTTATTGCGAATGCGTCAGTGGAGCAAGCGGACGGTATCGCACAGGTCAACCATGCTATTGCTAACATAGAACAGGTTACCCAACAAAACGCGGCCTTGGTTGAAGAAACCGCCGCGACAGCGATAAGCCTGCGTGATCAAGCCCATGTTTTGGAAGAAAACATGCTGTTTTTTAAAACCGATTTCATGCCAACAACCCCCACAGCGCACAAGACGCTTGAGAACAAGTATGCCACGACGAATTAGTGCTTTTTCATATGGGTTATGCCTAATATTATTGGTGAGTCTGCAAGCCCATGCTCAGCCCGTTCCCATGCATTTAACCCCGGTTCAGTTGCAATTAAAATGGCAACACCAATTCCAGTTCGCGGGTTATTATGCGGCGCTTGAAAAAGGTTATTATCAAGATGCAGGACTGGATGTCACCCTAATTGAAGCACAGGCGGGCATGAATCTGATCCAAAAAGTGCTAGAAGGAAAAGCCGAGTTTGGTGTCGGTACCAGTGAGGTCTTGTTAAACTATCATCAGGGTGATCCGCTTGTGGTTTTAGCGGTCATTATGCAACATTCACCCTTAGCCTTTGCCACCCTAGCATCTTCCGGCATCACCAATATTCATCAATTAGCAAATGAAACCATGATGATTGAACCCAATTCGCTTGAGCTGTTTGCTTATTTAAAGAGTGAAGGGATTGGTTTAAAACAAATTAATCAAGTCATGCATAATCATGTTATTGAGGATCTCATTGACGGCAAGGTCAAAGCGATGTCGGTCTATACAACAGACGAACCGTTTGAGTTTGCGCAACTCGGCATCGAAACCCAATTATTCCGCCCTACGATGGCGGGCATTGATTTTTATGGTGACAACCTGTTTACTTCACAGGCGATGATTCAGCAACAGCCTGAGTTGGTGGAACGCTTTCTAGAGGCGTCATTACAGGGTTGGCGCTATGCGATGCAATATCCTGATGAAATCATTGATTTAATTTTGACAGACTATTCTTCAAGAAAAAGCCGTGCACACTTGGCATTTGAAGCTCAAAAAATGCGCGAAATCATGCGCCCAGATTTGGTTGAGATAGGTTATATGAATCCAGGGCGCTGGCACCATATTGCCCAGACCTATGCGCAATTAGGTATTTTACCCGAACATATAACTATTCAAGGCCTTCTTTACCAAAACTCAGATTTGGCTTATCAGCAACTCAAAACGCAATTTTATTATGCTCTAGTCTTGCTTGTGAGTATTGGTTTATTGGCTGGTATTTTTTATCACCAGTTTTATTTAGCTAATCTGCGTCATAAACAATTTGAATCCTTGTTTTTAAATGCGCCGATTAGCTTGATTGAAATCGATCAGCATGGCACCATTTTTAATTGGAACCGTGAAGCACAAAATACTTTTCATTATGCTAGCGAAGAAGTGGTGGGCAAAAATGTATTTACATTATTGGTCCATCATCAAGACCTTGATAAGGTCGAAAGCGTGATAAAAGAGGCTTTTGAAAATAAAAAAATCACCTTTTCAGAGAATAAAAATGTGCGTAAAGACGGCCAAAGCCTGCTTAGTTTTTGGTCAAATATGCCGTTTGCAAGCGGGCACCGAAAAACCCAACGGCTGCTTTGTATGGCAAGAGACATTACGCTAGAAAAACAAATGGAAGCCAAGCTTTACCAAGCGGCACACTATGACGAGCTAACCGGTTTACCTAATCGCGTGCTTTTGTTAAGTTTACTCAAACAGACCCTTGCGGATGCCAAGCGTTATCAGTCTAAAGTCGCTATTTTGTTTATTGATCTTAATGATTTTAAAGCCATCAATGATACCTGTGGTCATTATGTTGGTGACCAGGTTCTTAAGCAAACAGGGAGGCGCCTTGAGCAATCATTACGTGAAAATGATGTGATTGGTCGTTTAGCGGGTGATGAGTTTGTTGCTATCGTTAAAGACATTAATGAATCAACAGATATTCAAATTGTGATAAGTCATATTATGGCGGCTGTTCAAACAGATATTGTCGTGGATGAATTGCGTCTTTCAATTAGCGCCAGCATTGGCTTTAGTCTTTATCCGCAGGATGGGCAAGATATTCAACAACTACTTACCCTCGCGGATGAATCCATGTACAAAGTAAAAGCGGCGTCCAAAAATCGAGCCTAATGTGACAAGCTCCTAGCCCGAATATTTAACTTCGCTTTCTTCGATTCATCAAGTTTACGCGCCCTGGCTTGTCTATTGATTCCCCAGTATTTTTTCTCAGCTGACTGTATGAATAACGACAGCGTTCCTTCAAAAAAGCACTGGGAAGCCCATATTCTGCGCGATCATCACGCGAATTTATGAAACATCCGGGCTGGGTGGTTATAATAATATTTAATATTATGGATTTTAGGGTGGGCGTTATGCGTTGGATAATGTTTTTTGGTATGTTAATGATGAACACGTTTAGTTGGGCATCAGACACTTGGCGTTCGCAAGTGGTCACTCAGTCGCTCAATGAAGTGGTGATTCAATTATCCCAGTCGTTTAGTGCCGAGGTCATTAGTCCGAACCATACCGCATTATCAAGCGAGCTCAATGCGCGCATTAACCGCATTCATCCTCGCCCAGGTGATCGGGTTAAATCCGGCCAAATCTTAGTTGAGCTGGACTGTCGCGACCAACAACTGCAACTTGAACGTTTAGCTGCGCAACAAAAACAAACCCAAGCCAACCTTGACTTAGCCGAGCGGCAGGTTTCTCGGCTAGCGCAATTACAAGCCCGAGACCTCACCAATCGCAGCCAGCTGGATGAAGCGCAAACCCAAGTCCAGCAACTTCAAGCCCAACAACAACTGCTCAATACTGAACAAACGATTACCCAACGTCAAATTAATCGCTGCCAAATTCGCGCCCCCTTTGATGGTGTGGTACTCGAACAAAAAGTGGGGCTAGGGCAATGGGTGAATGTGGGCATGCCATTGCTTGATCTACTGCAAACCCAGTCTGCTGAGATAGAAACTCAAGTGCCTTTTAATTGGCTACAAAACACCGAAATCACAACCAGGCCTGGTCAGCTGAATGCATTATTCCGTGCACAAGGCTTCGATGATCAGTCCGTTACGCTGTTACGCCAAGCGCCCAATATTGAACCCCGCAGTCGCTCAGTAAAACTCTGGTTCTCCTCTGACACCCCATTACCGATTGGTCTAAGTGGTCAGATTTTCCTCACCCAATCTCAAGCCTATTTACCTACCAGCGTGATTGTTCAACGTGGCGAGGATTTGGGTGTGTTTGTTGTAGAGAATAATCAACTGCAATTTCGCGTTTTACCCCAGGCGCAAGAAGGCCGCCCCCATAGCCTTCCAGCGGACTGGTCAAATGAAATCGAGATTGTCACCCAGGGCCAACAGCGCCTCAGACGCGAGTAACCTAACATGATGAAGCGTTTTATAAGTAACTCGGTTCTAGCTAACTTAGTGTTTGCGCTGGTGTTGGTCATTGGCGCTATGTCCTATATGGATATGCCACGTCAAAAAGACCCGACGATTAACTTTAACTGGATCATTATTGTCACCGCTTTGCCGGGTGCCAGCGCGGAGGACATTGAAACCCGCGTTACCCAGCCACTTGAAGATGCGTTGCGTAAGCTCAATGACGTCAATTTCGTATCAAGCACCTCGCGCGTCGGGCTATCAAATATCTTAGTACGCTTTCGTGATCTCGATGAACGCACCTTCGATAAACGTGTTAATGATTTACGCCGCGAAATTCAAAACAAACGCCCAGAACTGCCTGCCGATATAGTCGAACCCATGGTGATTGAAATTACCAGTGCGAATGCCTACCCCTCGGCCACCTTGGTATTAAAAGGTCAAGCCTTTGATGAAACACTACGCGCACAAGGTTATCAACTTAAACGCGAACTTGAACGCCTGCGCGGTGTGGATCGGATTGATACGATTGGACTCGAAAAGCCAGAACTGCAGGTGCGGATGGATTTTGAGCAGCTGGCGAATTTGGGACTTAGCCCGGCTTTAGTCGCCGATATGATTGCCGCCCAATGGCAAGACCAGGCGGCAGGCAAATTACGTGTCGGTCAAGAACAATGGCTTATTCGTCATATTGGGCAAAACCCGGATCCTCAGGCGCTATCGCAACTCCCCCTCCCTACAGCGCAAGGCGAGGTGTTGCTCGAAGAGGTCGCACAGATTCTACGCGCACGTCAAGATGCCACCCAAAAGGTATCGATGAACGATCAACCTGCGATTATGTTAGCCGTAATGAAATCCGGCTCAGCCAATACTCTCGAGCTGGTTGAGCGGCTTGAAGACTTTATCGATGACTACAACCAACAATATGACGCGCAGGGCCTCACCTTAACGTTAGCGGATGACCAAACTCAATCCACCCGCGATGCGATTTCCATGATGCAAACCAATGCACTGCAAGGATTGGCCTTTGTACTGCTTGTCAGCTGGTTGTTTTTAGGCTGGCGCATTGGTGTCTTAGTCGCGATGGCGATTCCGTTCTCGCTTACCGGTGTGTTTATTGTATTAAACATGACGGGGGAAACCCTGAACTTAACCGTACTCCTCGGTGTGATTATTGCGTTAGGCATGCTGGTGGATGTCGCTGTTGTCATGATTGAGGCGATGCACCAGCATATGCACCGAGGGCGCAATACGCTCGATGCAGCGATTGAGGCGATGCGCGAAGTCGGTTGGCCGCTGGTCGCTGCGGTGTTGACGACCATTGCCGCGTTTTTACCCCTGATGTTGCTGCCGGGTATTCTGGGCGATTTTATGCGCATTGTGCCGATGGTGGTGACCATTGCGTTAATCATTAGTTTGATTCAGGCCTTTTGGATGCTACCTTCACAAAGCCATGCGCTTCATCTCAAAGCCAACCAAAGCCACCACCTCAGCCCAGGGCGTGAGCGCCGTCTGATGAAATTGCGTAACCTTTATGGCCGCGCGTTAGTAAAAAGCTTTCGTCATCCTTGGCTTACCTTAATTATTCTGATTGGCGCGTTTTCTTCAGCGGTATATTTGGTGGCCTCAGAGCGAATTAGCACCAACTTTTTCGCCTCCGATACCCTAGAAATCTTTTACCTAAACGTTGAGCTACCGACGGGTACACCCTTGGAGAATACCCTTGCCACCACCCTAGAAGTTGAAAAACTGGCCCAGGCCTGGTTAAAACCCGAAGAAAAACGTGCGCTTGTGAGTTACGCCGGACAAATGTTTACCGAAACCGAACCGCTGATGGGTGAAAACTATGGTCAGGTATTTATCAGCCTATACCCAAAACAAGCCAATGGACGAACCATCGATCAAATCATTGATGGCTTGCGCGACCATGTTCAGACCCATGCGCCGATTCCAGCTGAAATTGGCGTGTTAAAACTCTCAGGTGGGCCACCCAGCTCCAAGCCCATTAGCGTCAAGGTGCGTGGCGATGATTACGACCAAATTGCCGCCGCCGTAGCCGACTTAACCCATGTACTTGAAAATACACCCGGCATCAAAGATATCCAAAACGATGCCACACTAGGAAGTCCACAACTCATCACACAGTTGAACATGAGCGCCATCAGTCGTGCTGGGCTTGACCCTATGACGGTGGTGCGCAGCCTAAGACTGCTCACCGATGGCGAAGTCGTCGCGCAAATGAATGATCGGGGGGAACAGGTCGATTTACGGGTACGCGCTGCCTTGCCGCAAACAGACGATATTGAGGCCTGGTTAGCTACCCAAATCGCCAGCCCAAGTGGTCAGCGGATTGCACTCGGCGAACTGGTGGATACTCAAATTCAACAGGGTTATGTCAGCCTGCGCCATCACAACTTTAGCCGCGCGATTACCCTAGAAGCCGATATCGATCGCAGCCAAATTGACACCCTTAGCGCCAATGCGATTTTGCAGGCGGCTTGGGAAGACTTAGCGCTCAATCACCCCGGCATAAATTTGGACTTTTCTGGTGAACTGGATGAAATCAACGAGTCACTGAATGCGATGTTGCTATTGTTTGTGATGGGGATTGGTTTGATGTATTTGATTCTTGGCGCCCAGTTTAGAAGCTACTTTCAACCCTTTATTATCCTCATCACCATTCCGATGGCGTTTACCGGTGTGGCTTATGGTTTATGGTTTAGTGGCTATCCACTGAGTCTTTACACACTCTACGGCGTTGTTGCGCTGTCTGGGATTGCCGTAAACTCGGCCATTGTATTGATATCAGCCGCCAATTCACGCCGAAATGATGGCATGTCACCGCTTCATGCGATTCTCTATGCCGCTCGCCGCCGTCTAGTACCGATTTTAATTACCACCTTCACCACGATGGCGGGTTTAATGGGCTTGGCAATAGGGTTAGGTGGCCATTCACTGATGTTCAGCCCCGTTGCCACCGCGATTGTTTGGGGTATCGGCGTATCGACACTTTTAACCCTGTTCACCATCCCACTAATCTACCGCCTAACCGCGCGCCAAAGAAGAACCTTATGAAATCAGGTAGCCACCATCGCCTGACATTAAATCAACAAGTTACAACAACTCATTTGGCGTATAATAAAACGGAAAAAATTGAATAAGGAGCTAAACTCTATGTACGCCATTGAATTTGAAGCCGATTTAAAAAGTGAATATGTGCGCATTCCTCAGTTTGAAAAACTCAAAAACAAGCATGTTAAAGTAATTGTTTTGGCAGACACTATTGAAAAGCCACATGGTAATAAAAACCTTAATAATTTGGCTGCGTATGACTTTTCAGACCTGGTAGGTAAACTTGAATGGCAGGGAGATGCTCTCACAGAACAAAAAGCACTGCGTGATGAGTGGTAAACGTTATTTTTTTGATACCAATGCCATTGTTGCCTTATTAACCCGGATATTTCATAAATTCGCGTGATGATCGCGCAGGATATTGGTTTCCCAGTGCTTTTTTCGAAGGAGCGCTGTAGTTATTCATACAGCCGACTGAGAGAAAAGTGCTGGGGAATCAATAGACCAGCGAGGGCGCGTGAACTTTATGAAATATCCGGGTTAAAAGGGCATCCTGAAGTTGTTGGCTTAGCCCATAAAGCAGATTTTATTGCTATATCAGTGATTAGTCGTCTTGAATTTTTTGCTTTTTCAGCGCTATCGCAACATGATAAACAGATGTTTACAGAATTTGTTTCGCGTGTAGAAGTGTTGAATCTTGAGATGGCGGATACCAAATTATTAGATGCGATTGCTGATATCCGAATCAAGCGTTCATTAAAGCTACCGGATGCCATTATTATGGCATCCGCTCAATCGTTAGACAGCGTGCTGGTCACAGCAGATGTAAAACTTGCCAAAGCAATGGAAAGCGCATCTTACCTGTTTAAACCCTATTGAAGAGCACGGTAATAATGGCATGTCACCGCTTCATGCAACTCTCAATGCCGCGCGCCAAAGAAGAATCGTGTAAAATCAGGCAGCCACCATCGCCTGACAATAAAAAAGGGGCTTTCGCCCCTTTTTAGTATTCTCTTAACCAGGCCTGGTTGGCCTGTGTTTTGAAGCTTATTGCTTAGCGTTTAGCGCGTGGTGCACCAGCGGGCTTGTTACGGCTTAGCTTTGGGCGTGGGCTAGATGCGTTTGCACCTGCACCCCCTTCACGCACCTCAGTTAAATCAGCAGGTTGGCCACAAATCCAAGTCTTTTTCAAAGTGGCTAATTGCGCCTTAGATAAATCCGCTGGCAAATCAACTAAACTAAAGCTATCTTGAATATTTAATTGACGAATCGATGAACCTTCAATACCGCCTTCATTCGCAATCGCACCAATAATGTTGCCTGGCTTGACGCCATTGGCAAAGCCAACATTAATGCGGTAACGCTTCATACCTGATTCAGGTGGACCGTCGGCACGTGGGCGACGCGGCGCACGCTCTGGGCGATCACCACCACGGCTATCACGGTCGTTGCGATCACCACGACCACGTGCTGGACGATCACGGCCAAAGTCGCGCGAACCGCGATCATCATCACGGAAGCTGGCCTGGCGCACGGGTTTGTCTTCTAAGAAGAAAGGCACGTCACCCTGAACTAGTTTTGCTAATGCGGCCGCAATTTCAAGCGCTGGGATATTTGAGGTTTGTTGCATATCCTCAATAATCTGCTGATAGAACTCCAAGCCTTCTTGCTCAAGCGCTTCCGTAATGCGTTGCTTGAATTTTTCTACACGCTGGTCATTGATATCTTGGGTGCTTGGTAGCGTTAGCATGTCGATTTTTTTATTCGTTGCACGCTCAATTTGCTGTAACAAACGACGCTCACGTGGCGCTACAAACAATATCGCATTACCTTCACGTCCCGCACGACCGGTACGCCCGATACGGTGAACATAGCTTTCGGTGTCATAGGGAATATCATAGTTAATAACATGGGTGATGCGATCCACGTCCAAACCACGTGCCGCCACATCGGTTGCAATTAAAATATCAATTTTGCCTTTTTTCAACTGATCAACAATACGTTCACGTTGGTTTTGGGCAATATCACCATTTAGGGCAGCGGCCGAGTAACCCCGCGCTTCGAGTTTTTCAGCCAGCTCAACCGTCGCAGTTTTAGTACGAACAAACACGATAATGCCATCAAACTCTGTAGCTTCTAAGATGCGTGTCATCGCATCGAGTTTATGCAAACCGCTAACCAACCAATAAGACTGGGTGATGGTTGAAGCCGTACCGGTTTTTTGTTTGATAATCACTTCAACCGGATTATTCAAATGCTTAGTGGCAATCTTATGCACTTCTTTTGGCATGGTAGCCGAAAACAAAGCAATTTGACGATTTTGCGGGGTTTGTTCGAGTACCCACTCCACATCATCAATAAAGCCCATGCGTAACATCTCATCGGCTTCGTCTAATACTAAAGCTTGTAGATTGTCTAGGTTCAATGTGCCTTTACGCATGTGGTCCATGACGCGCCCTGGCGTACCCACAACAACCTGTGCGCCACGCTTTAGCGCACGAATCTGGCCGCCATATTCCTGACCACCGTAAATAGGCAATACATGAAAGCCTTTCATGTGATGCGCAAAGCTTTGGAATGCTTCAGCAACCTGAATCGCTAATTCGCGGGTAGGGGCTAAAACAAGAATTTGAGGGTTGGTATTTTTGATATCAACCCGCGATAACAAAGGTAGGGCAAACGCGGCGGTTTTACCGGTACCGGTTTGCGCCATACCTAAAATATCACGGCCTTCTAAAATAGATGGAATCGCTTGGGCTTGAATCGGTGACGGGGTTTCATAACCGACATCTTTCAATGCCTGAAGTACTTGGGGAATGAGGTTAAAGCTTTCAAATGTAACATCAACAGTGGTTTCGCTCATAAAGATTTCCTTTAAATGATAATTAAATAAATGCTTAATGGCTCATTCAACGGAAAAACGGCTGTCTGGCATAAATCCCAAAGGATGCCTAAACGCCTAACAGGCAAAAGCAACACTGGACTGATGCAATAAGAAAGTTAAGAAATAGCGCATGAAAAAGGCCACTTAAAAGTTCCCGAGCTCCGTATGGCTCTCGGTCTAGCGAAATCAATCTGCGAATAAAAACAGAGATAATAAGTCGTCACTAATGAGAGAGCATGAGGTAAAGCACGGAAGATTATAAGTTATTAATAATTTTTATGCAAATTAAAGTTTTGTTCATTAGGGTAAGGGTGTCTTAAACCGGATATTTAGCTTTGCTTTCTTTGATTCATAAATTTCACGCAAAAATAGTCGGGCATTACGAGCGAAGCGCGGCAATTTCTTGAGGGGGAGTACAGTCGGTTTGAGATTCCGGCCTGCGCCGGAATGGCATAGAAACAACCCGTCATCCCGGCGCAAGCCGGGATCTTTGGAGGGCGCGGGCAGTTTGCGAGTGGTTTATTGGCCTCGCGTCCTGCTAATCTTAACGCGCCCGAATCTTGTAGCGTTTATTGATGAGATGCACCATATATAGGCTGGCTAAACCGAGTAGCAGTAACATTAAGGAGGGAATGGCGGCACGGTCATACAGCCCTTCTGAGCTGAGCTCATAAATACGAATCGCCAAGGTGTCCCAACCGTAGGGGCGTAGTAAATAGGTGGCGGGGAGTTCTTTCATGACATCCACCGCCACCATAAAGCCGGCAATCACCAGGCCTGGTTTTAAAATAGGGAAATAGACATCTGACACTAAGCGTGGTGTTGACGCGCCTAAACTGCGTGCGGCCTCGGTCATCGAAGGTGTAATCGTATCAAAGCTGCTTTCAACTGGGCCATACGCCACCGCCAAAAACCGCACCATATACGCCAACAACAAAGCAAACACGCCTGAGCTTAACCAAATGCCGGCGCCCGGCGCTACCAGCTCACCCAGATCAATAATCAACAGCATAATACCGACCGCCAACACCGAACCCGGTAGCGCATAGCCAAGGTTTGCAAATCGAATACCGACCTTGAGTGGCCAAGACAAACGTGCCTGCATGCGCACACTATTAACAATCACCGCCAAGCCCACGGTTAACAAGGCCGCACCAAAAGCCAGCATAAAGCTATTGCTAATCCAATCAAGATAGCGACTATCCCATTCTTCAACTAGCGTTTTGCTCGCCCAGATGAGCAGTTGGCTAACAGGTAAAATAAACGCCAAGAAAACTACGCTGCTGACTAAGGCCGTGACCAACCAGGCTTTCGCGCCCTTGAGTTTATAAGGGCGCGAATTCATCCGTTTGGTTGCATCATAACGCGCGCGTCCTCGGCTCCAGCGTTCAATTAGAATCAAAAGAACCGCAATACCGAGCAGGGCGGTAGAGAGTTGTGCGGCGGCTTGAAGTGAGCGGAAGTCTTCCCAAACACTGAAAATGCCGCTGGTGAGGGTGGAATAGTTGAAAATGGAGACGGTACCAAAATCGGCGAGGGTTTCCATTAATGCCAACATCACCCCGGCGGCAATTGCTGGACGCGCAAGCGGAATGGATACATGCCAGAGCACTTGATAAGGGTTATAACCCAACAACCGCGCGCTCTCAATCAAGCCGTTGCCTTGACTATAAAACGCATTACGCGCCAGCATATACACATAAGGATAAAGTACCAGCGTCATCACGATGATAATGCTCAGGCTGCCTTGGCGTATATCCAGGCCTGACCAGCCAAAGGTATCACGCAAAAAACTTTGAACCGGTCCGGGAAAATCAAATAACCCCAAATACACAAACCCCAGTACATAGGCCGGAATCGCAAAGGGTAAAAACAACATCCACTCTAACCATTTTCGCCCTGGGAACTCACACATGGTGACAAACCAAGCCATAACCACACCCAGTAGCGTTACGCCGATGGCGACACCCAGCAGCAACCAAAGGGTATTACCCACTAAAGTCCAAAGCAGGGTGTCATAGAGGTGTTGCCAAATTTCGGTGTTGGGTTCAAACCAAGCGCTTAATAAACGCAAAAGGGGCAAGCTGATTAAAATAATCAGTGCCCACAAAGAAATTTGCCAAATCGTTTTCGAGTTCATCTCGTTATTCTAAACGATTTGAACTCTAAAAATGACAAGACAATTATTCATAACCCACGCGGTTGATTAACATGGTGGCTTTTTGCTGGAGCACACCGACTTGACGCAGGTTAAGTTGGTCTTGCTTATACTCACCCCAAGCGGCGACTTGAGGGTCAAGCTTAATTGTTGGATTCGCCGGATATTCACGATTTAGCGCGCCATAGGTCTGCTGCGCCGTTTCAGAGGATAGCCACTCAATCAGCTTGCGTGCATTATTGGGTTGACTAGCGTGCTTTAGAATACCTGCACCTGAGACGTTAATATGGGTACCGGTGGTGTCTTGGTTAGCCCAAGCGAGTTTGAGGGGCGTATTCGGGGTATCGGCTTCTAAGCGGCCATAGTAATAGGTGTTCACCAAGCCGACATCACATTGCCCTGCTAGAATCGCCTCCATCACATGTACATCACGTGCGGTGGGTTTCGTCGCCAGATTATTCACCCAACCACTCAAGACTTCGGCGGTTTTGGGTTCACCATGACGATCAATCATCGCCGCAACTAATGATTTGTTATACACCGAACCTGATGTACGCAAACATAAGCGGCCTTGCCATTTTGGATCGGCCAGGTCTTCATAGCTGGTTAACTGGTTAGGTTGGATTTTGTCAGAATGATAGACAAAGGTGCGGGCGCGAACGGATAAACCTGTCCAAAGTTGATCGGGGTCGCGCAAGTGCGCAGGGATATTGTTTTCAACGATAGAACTGTTAAGGGTTTGAAACAGACCTTGATCAGCGGCATACCACAGATTACCCGCATCCACCGTCATTAAAATATCGGCCGGTGAATTCGCGCCTTCGGCACGCAAGCGTTCAATCAGCGCATTGGCACGTCCTGTCTGAAACTGCACTTCAATGCCCGTTTCAGCGCTAAATTGGTCAAACAGTGGTTTAATTAAATGCTCAGCACGCGAAGAATAAACCACCACCTTGTTATCTTCTTGCTGAATGCCTTCTGATGATGGGGTAGCCGAATCATTAGAACAGGCGGTTAAACCTAAAATGCTGGTCGTTAACAGTGTAGCCAGTATCTTCTTCACAATAATATCCTAAGTGTTAAATATAATTATTACTATTTAATAAAATAAAAAAAGCCTGAACAAACAGGCGTTTTTTAACTAAATTAAGCGGCGTGTTGCATGGTGCCAAGTAGGCAGCTTTCTAAGGTGCCATAACGATCACACATTAGCTGTGCTTCACGGAAGGTATGTGTGACTAAAATCGCAGCGGTATTTTGCTGTTTGAGTAATTGACGAATTTCAACCGCTAAATGTTCACTCAGTGTGGTGTCTAGGTTAGAAAAAGGTTCATCAAATAAAATGAGACTCGGTTTAGGTGCTAATGCACGCGCTAGCGCAACACGTTGTTGTTGACCGCCCGATAACTCATGCGGATAACGACCTTCAAGTCCTTGAAGCTGAATCAACTCAATCAGTTCAGCAACGCGAAGTTTGCGTTCGGTTTTTGACAGCTTGTTAATACCAAAAGCAATATTTTGCGCCACACTCAGATGCGGGAACAGCGCATTATCCTGAAACATCATGCCCACACCGCGTTTTTCAGGCGGAATGGTGCATTGACAGCTGGCGAGGCAGCTATTATTTAAACAAATTTCGCCTTTGGCAATTTCAACAAAGCCGGCTATCGCTCTTAACAGGGTGCTTTTACCGCATCCACTAGGGCCAAGGATACCGACAATTTCGCCCGCTGCAATATCAAGATTAAACTGGTCTAGCACGGGGGTTTTGTTATAAACGACTTGAATATCACTGAGTTTTAACATGGTTGAAACCTAATGCTGTGTTGTTAGTGTCTAATTTAAAATAAATGATAGTAATTTGCAATAGCAAGATGACAAATATTTACCGCTGGGATTGATTGATATCTCCCTTTACAATCAAAACCTAACCAGGCCTGGTTAAGTTACAGGGCAAACGTATCTTAAGTAGATAGTAAATCAACAACTTACAACTTGTGCATCGCGAGATTAAAAAAATAACGCGTCATTGCGAGGCCGAAGGCCGTGGCAATCTCTGGCAGACTGTGCGCGCGCTTGAGAGATTGCCGCGTCGCTGCGCTCCTCGCAATGACAGTTTTTCCTCTTAACCCGGATTTTAATCTCGTTCCCACGCTGTGCGTGGGAATGCAGACCGATTTAACCTATGAAACAGCGCTCGAACCCAATTCCAAGGCGCTCAACGTGGGAGCGAGATTTGGTTATAAGTTGTTGATTTATTTTTGCTTAAGATGCGTTTGCCCTGGGTTTAGTTATAGTTTTCATCTAAATTTCAACAAAATGCACTTTTAACGGGTTAGAATTAGCTCAACCAAAATTAATGTTTAATAGCGAGGTGGTCTATGAAGTTTGTTGCATTGGTGGTGATTACTTCTGCGGAATGTGAATCCGAAGTTAAAAATATGGCCAAAGAAGTCGGTGCTGTTGGGGCGACTATTATGGAGGCGAAGGGCAGCGGTGCGGAAGAAAAACGTTCGTTTTTTTCTTTGACTTTTGAAGGTAATCGTAGTGTTTTACTATATATTTTGGAAGAAGGACTTTCAAGAAAGGTGTTAAGAAGGTTAAAACCTTATTTTGATAGCCCTAATAACGATGGTTTGGCATTTACCTCACCGATTAATCATATTGTTGGGTTAGATAAAGCCATGTTACATAAATTTGAAATGAATATTGAACAAGAGGAGCGTTTGTAATGTCTGATAAAAAAATTCTAGTTGAAGATGTAATGAAGACGCATGTAATTACAGTCAAGCCGCATGCAACTGTGAAAGAAGCGATGCAGTTGATGAAGAAGCATGGGTTGAAATCTTTGGTGGTCGAAAAGTGTTCTGCCAGTGATGCCTATGGAATTATAACTAACTCACAAATTTTGCAACCCATTTTAGTGGAAGACGGCGATATTGAACTTTTGAATGTGTTTGATGTCTATAGCAAACCCGCTTTTTCGGTATCCTCTAAAATTGATATCAAATATGCTGCTAAAACTATGTTGGATTTAAATGTAAAGCGTGTTTTAGTGACTGACAATAATGAATTAAAAGGTGTTCTGAGCGTAACGGATTTAAATGATTATTTAATGTCAATGGTAGATTAGACTTGTTATGATTGAAATTTTTAAACAGCTGCAACACGCGCTTTTTGAGTCGTTGCGCAATATCTTACCTATCCTGATTATTATTATCGGTTTTCAGCTTTTAGTGTTTCAAACACTACCCGATAATGTGCTATCGATTGCTATAGGTTTTGTGATCGTTATTATTGGGGTGGCGTTTTTCCTAGTTGGCTTGGAGGTTGGGGTGTTCCCGCTGGGGAATTCCCTGTCGAACGAGTTTCTACAAAAACGCTCGGTGGTATTGTTTACGCTTTTTGGTTTTGCGATTGGGTTTTCCGCGTCGATTGCCGAACCCGCGATAATCGCGGTCGCGTTGCAAGCTGAAGAAATCACCCAGGGTGAGATTAATGCCTTTACCTTGCGTTTGATTATTGCCTGCTCCGTGGGTGCAATTACCGCATTTGGTATCGTTCGCGCCTTGTTTGGCTGGTCTGTGTCTAAGATCATTATTTCGGGCTATATTCTTGTTCTAGTGATTACCTACTTCACGCCAAAAGAAATTATCGGCTTAGCCTATGACTCAGGTGGGGTGGCGACCAATGTGGCGACCGTGCCGCTGATTGTGGCGATTGGCATTGGTATTGCCTCGTCGATTCGCGGTCGCAGTGTATTGCGTGATGGTTTTGGCTTCGTGGCGCTGGCGGCGATTACACCGATGATCAGTATTCAGCTGTATGGCATTTTTGCACTGGGTGATGATCTGAGTATGCTGGGGGTGGGTTATGAAAAACCGATTGAAGAAGCCTATTCACTGGCTGATTTTGCACCGATGGTGGTTTTAGCTGGCATATTGGATACCTTTTTGAATATCCTGCCGATTTTAATCACGATTTTTATCTTCCAGTTTTTGGTATTGCGTAAACGCTTACCGAATCTATCGCGTGTGGTGATAGGGTTTGTTTTCCTAGTGATTGGTCTTTATGGCTTTATACTCGGGATTAAATTAGGTTTGTTCCCAATTGGTGAATCGATTGCGGGCAACTTGGTGGATATGAATAGCCTGTTCTTTATTTTCTTGTTTGCGTTCTTGGTGGGCTTTGGCACCACCATGGCCGAACCCGCGCTGGTGGCGGTGATTAAGCAAGCCGACAAGTATTCGGAATTGAGTTTAAATGTCACCCTGATCCGCGTGTTAGTCGCGGTCGGTGTGGGCTTGGGCATTCTGCTGGGCACTTACAAAATCGTCAATGGCATGGATATTTGGTTAATGATTACCCTGCTTTATGGTTTTGTGGTGCTGCTGGTGTTTTTTGCGCCAAGGGAGATGCACGCGTTTGCGTTTGACCTTGGCGGGGTGACGACGTCCGAGATCACGGTGCCGCTGATTACCGCATTTGGGATTTATTTGGCGACCAATATTGAAGGGCGTAATATTTTAATGGATGGCTTTGGCTTGATAGCGTTTGCTTCAGTATTCCCCATGATTACGGTACTGGGATACAGCATTTTCGCTCAATGGATGACCAAACGCAAAGCGCGGATAGGATAAAAACGGATTTTGAATTTAAATGACGCTAGTTTGACATGCTATTAGGTGGTGTATAAATATGTATTAGGAGGTTATTTTTATGACGCAAGATAAAACTACGGTAGGAACAAAGCCGTTGAATTGGCATGCTCGAAATGCCAATGAAGCACTCAAACATTTTACGACGAGTGAGGAGGGCTTAGAACCTGCTGATGCCCAGAAGCGCCTAGATGAGTTTGGGCCTAATCGGATCGAAACCAGTCAACGAAGCGGCCCACTGGTGCGTTTGTTGCGTCAGTTTAATAATATCCTTATCTACATATTGGTTGCCGCAGCGATTGGTACGGCTTTTTTAGAACACTGGGTGGATACCTTTGTTATTTTGGCGGTGGTGTTAATCAATGCCAGTATTGGTTTTGTGCAAGAGGGCAAAGCCGAACAGGCGCTGGATGCAATCCGAAATATGCTGTCGCCTCAGGCGGTGGTGTTGCGCGATGGACAGCGTATAACGATTGAAGCCGATCAACTGGTGCCGGGTGATATTGTTTTACTTCAAGCGGGCGATAAAGTGCCGGCGGATTTACGTTTGATTGATACACGTAGTTTACGCATTGAAGAAGCGGTTTTGACCGGGGAATCGGTTCCGGTTGAAAAGCGCAGTGAAACGGTGGCAACCGAATCAGATTTGGGTGATCGCTTTTCGATGGCTTATTCAGGTACATTGGTTAACTTTGGCCGTGGCCGTGGGGTGGTGGTAGCCACTGGCGAACAAACTGAAATTGGCCGAATTAGCGCTATGCTATCTAAAGTGGAAACCATTAGCACACCGTTACTGCGTCAAACCGCAGAGTTTGGCCGCATCCTTTCTATCATAATTGTGATCCTATCCGCGCTTATCTTTGCATTTGGTTATTGGGTGCGTGACTATGCGGCGGCGGAGATGTTCCTTGCTGCAGTGAGTTTGGCGGTTTCGACCATTCCTGAAGGTTTACCGGCGATTATGACCATTACCCTCGCAATCGGGGTGCAAAAAATGGCGCGGCGCAATGCGATTATTCGTCGCTTACCTGCGGTTGAAACCCTAGGCGCAGTGACCACCATCTGTTCAGATAAAACCGGTACGTTGACACGCAACGAAATGACGGTTCAGGCTTTAATAACCGCAGATGGTGAATACCAGGTTTCTGGCGTGGGTTATGCGCCACAGGGCGCTATTGAGCGTGATGGTCATATGCTTGAGTTGGAACAAGCTGGACCTGCATTGGCGCAAGGCTTGCGTGGCGCGTTGTTATGTAATGATAGCTGGTTGGTTGAAAAAGACGGTGATTGGCAAGTCAATGGTGATCCGACTGAAGGCGCATTGTTAGCCGCGGCGATGAAGGCTGGGCTTGATTCACAGACAGAATCAGATAGTTTTCCTCGAACAGACCTGATCCCATTTGAGTCGGACCACAAGTTTATGGCGACCTTGCATCATGATCATGAAGGGCATGGCTATATCTTTATCAAAGGCGCACCGGAGCGCGTTCTTGCTATGTGCAACTATCAGCGTACGGATAAGGGTGATCTGCCGATTGACGCTGATTTTTGGCACCAAGCGATGGAAGGGCTTGCGGATCGTGGGCAGCGAGTCTTAGCGATTGCCGTTAAAAAAGTACCGATGCAACAAGTTGAATTAACTTTCAAAGATGTTGAAGAAGGTGCCGTATTGCTAAACCTGTTTGGCATAATCGACCCGCCAAGAGAAGAAGCGATTCGAGCAGTAGCTGAATGTCATCAAGCGGGTATTTCTGTCAAAATGATTACCGGTGATCACTCGGCTACGGCACGGGCGATAGGGTTACAGCTGGGCATTGGTGATGGAAAAACCGCCATTACAGGCCAAGAAATTGAACAAATGGATGACGAGGCATTACGTCGTGTCGTGACTGAGGTAGACATTTTTGCACGTACCAGTCCGGAACATAAACTAAGATTAGTCCAGGCATTGCAGGCTGAAGGTCATGTCACCGCGATGACTGGTGATGGGGTTAATGACGCCCCAGCGCTTAAGCGGGCAGATGTTGGAATTTCGATGGGGCGTAAGGGCACTGAAGCCTCTAAAGAAGCCTCTGAAATGGTGTTGGCTGATGATAACTTTGCGTCTATTGCCCATGCAGTCAAAGAAGGACGCACGGTTTATAACAATATTCGTAAATCGATTTTGCATATGCTGCCGACCAATGCGGGGCAGTCGTTAACGATTATTTTTGCCATTTTACTGGCACACCAATTACCGTTGACGCCAGTACAAGTGCTTTGGGTTAATATGGTGACCTCGGTGACCTTGGCAATGGCGCTCGCGTTTGAACCTACCGAGCCAGGGGTGATGAGTCGCCATCCTCGACGACCTGATATGCCGTTGCTATCTGGACTGATGTTATGGCGTATTCCGTTTGTTGCGTTGTTACTTTGGGCCGGTACTTTTGGGCATTTTGTTTATATGGAAATGCAGGGTGTGATGGATGAATATGCACGCACCGTTGCGATTAACACGCTGGTAGCGGGTCAGTTATTCTATTTGTTTAATCTTCGCTATATTGATCAATCGGTATTGAGCTTTAATGGAATTTTTGGCAGTAAGGCGATGTGGATTGCGGCAGGGGTATTAGTCGTGCTTCAGTTGGCATTTACCTATGCGCCCTTTATGAATACCTTGTTTGGTACAACACCGATCAGTGCTGAAGACTGGGTGCGTATTCTACTGTTTGGTATACTGGTATTTTTTGTAGTTGAGTTAGAAAAATTAGTGCGCAGACGCTTTTTTGCGACAGCTTAACTAAACACGGAAGCCAGCGCCATGCTAAAAGCTAGCTAGCGCAACAATAGCTGTACTCTGTGTTGATGAATCAAGTATCCAATTAGAAAAGAAAAATTTGTATGGAAAAAAAACCAATTCGTTATCACCAAGTCGTTCAAAAAGAGCGATTTGAAACCCATTCTATTCGTTATAACGAATTGGTTGAAACACCTGATTCTGCTTTTCAAAAAATAAAACTTAGTCGCTATGATGCTTGGCGATTACTTAAACCCTATATTTCTGAACGTTTAGGCGACCAGCTTCGTGCCGTTTTGCCTTTATCTATTTACCTCGTTTTATTTCAACTTATTATCCTACGTCAGCCGATTGTCGATGCCGGTATTATTACTGCAGGCCTGGTGGCGGTGGTGATCGGTTTAATGCTGTTTATCGAGGGGTTAAAACTCGGTTTAATGCCGTTTGGCGAAACCATAGGGAATAAACTGCCGCAAAAATCCAGTTTACCAGTCTTGTTGTTGGTGACGTTTTTACTGGGTATTGGGGTGACTTTTGCCGAACCCTCCATTGGTGCATTGAAAGAAGCGGGCGCAAATGTGGTTGCGCAGGATGCGCCTTATCTCTACGCGATGCTCAATATTTATACCGAAACACTGGTGTTAATGGTGGGCGTGGGCGTCGGGTTGGCGGCGTTGATTGGTACGTTGCGGTTTATTTATGACTGGAGCATTAAACCGCTGATTTTTGCTTCGGTGATTCCAACTCTTGCTTTGACAATCTATATCGCATTGAATCCGGAATTGAGCAGTGTGATTGGCTTGGCTTGGGATAGCGGTGCGGTCACCACTGGACCGGTTACTGTGCCCCTAGTCTTAGCCTTAGGAATTGGTATTGCGGCGGCGGCGGGTAGCGGTAAGCAATCAATGAGTGGGTTTGGTATTGTGACCTTGGCCTCGTTATTCCCGATTCTAGCGGTGTTGATGTTGGCGTTGTACGTGCATTCCGCGATCAGTGTCGATGAAATTCTTGCACATGTGTCTGATATTGAGGTTTTTGAACCGGCTTGGTATCAGATGACGCCCTCCGTCGAGATTATTAATGGGTTGCGTGCGATTGTGCCCTTAATTGCCTTTTTAGGGCTGATTTTGGTGTTTTTGCTGCGTGAGAAGCTTGCGAATAGTCGTGTGATTATGCTGGGTTTGGGTTTGACTGTTATAGGGATGATTATCTTTAACTTAGGTTTAAGTTATGGGCTTGCCATGCTGGGTACGCAAACCGGTTCAACCATTCCGGCGGCCTTTGCTGAACTTCAAGGTATCGAGGGTTCACCGTTTTATTGGTATGGCTTGGGCATTGCGATTACCTTATTGTTTGCCTATTTATTGGGCTTTGGCTCAACACTGGCCGAACCCGCCTTGAATGCCTTAGGTATGACGGTTGAAACCCTCACCAACGGAGCATTTAAAAAGCAAGCGCTCATGTATGCAGTGGCCGTAGGCGTGGGGGGCGGTATTGCGCTGGGTGTCGCAAAGGTGATTTTTGATTGGTCGTTGATTTGGTTGATTTTGCCAGGCTATCTTTTAGCGATGATGTTAACCGTTATTTCCGATGAAAAATACGTCAATATTGCTTGGGATAGCGCGGGGGTGACAACCGGACCGGTGACCGTGCCTTTAGTATTAGCGATGGGCTTGGGTTTAGGGTTGGCCGTGGGGGCGGTTGAAGGTTTTGGTATCTTAGCCTTGGCATCCATTGGCCCTATTATCACCGTGCAACTGACAGGCCTGGCGATACGGTTAAAAGTCTATTGGCAAGAAAAACGCCTGCAAGTGTTAAATGCCGAATAATCACTGCTTAAAACAGCCTTAATTTAGAGGGAACGGGAATGAGTGTTGAAAAGAAAATAACTATCTTAACCGGCGTATCGCTGATTACCTGCATGGTGCAAAAAGGCAAGGGTGATCAGATTGTGGCGGCAGCGCGTGCGGCTGGGGCGCAGGGTGCTTCCATTCATTACGGACGCGGTGCCGGGGTGCGAGATCGTCTTGGGTTATTGAGCATAACGGTTGAAGCCGAAAAAGAAGTGATTCAAATTATGGTGTCAGAGGAACAAGAAAAAGAAGTTTTTGTGCGCATGTATGAGGCAGGCCAATTGGATACACCTGGCATGGGCATTATGTATATCACTAAGCTGGATAAAGCCGCGGCCTATATTCCACCGCATATTTTGCAGCGTATTGAACAATCCCATCACCCTCGCTAGGAAACCACTATGAATCCGATGCTGACCCAACCTATAACCCTGATTGGCGCAATTATTACGCAAGGTACTTCAACGCAGGTGCTTGGACATATCGAACCCGATTATATTCTTGCTACCGAGTTTTTAACCGTGCGCAATGAGCAAACCACAGGGGCTTACGATAGTTGGGAAGACATGGATTTGCTCAAGGTGATTGTGCCCGCTGAATATGCTGAACAGGTGTTTGAGGAACTCTACACCCTTGCTAAGATTGAGCAAACCGAAGGCGCGTATATGTACCAGCATCCGTTAACAGGTTGTACCGATTACCAACTGCCCGATTTACCCGCTGAAGGGATACCGACCGAAGCCTTAGCAGATATGCAACTTGCCAACGAACTCGGCCTTAGCGAAACCGACATTCAAAACCTAAAACGCCTCGTCGAAAACCAGGCTTAAGTCGGGTTAAACCTAATAGGTTCTTAAGTTTTGTTTGATGAGTAGCTGGAGCACTTCAAATTTAACCGGTTTATGAATATAGCCTACTGCACCGATATGGGTGACTTCACTGGCCATATCTATGTCACCGTGACCAGACATGACGATACAAGGCAGTGTGGCATTGGCTGATTTTTTGAGGGTTTTAACCAGTGTTAAACCATCCATTTTTGGCATGCGTACATCGGTAATTAACATATCGGGGGTGCTCAGCTCAATTTTATCAAGCGCTTCCAACCCACTCAGTGCGGTCTCAATCTGGTAACCCACCGACTCTAATCGCCACCGTAATACTTTTAAAATGGCTTGTTCATCATCCACTAATAATAGTTTAGTCATCTTGGTTATCCGTCATTTTGTGGGGAATATGGAGTATAAAACGCGCCCCTTTTGCAAGTTCGCTTTCTATAATAAGTTCAATTTTTAGCTCATGTAAAATGTTATCGACAATCGATAATCCGAGCCCCGTACCATCGCCAGCTTCTTTGGTGGTAAAAAAGGGGTCAAGGCAATGCTGACGTGTGGTTTCATCCATACCGCAACCGTTATCTTCAATAATGAGCGTAACTTTTTGTTGATCACACTGGAGCTTAATGGTGATTTTGGGGTTTAGGTGATGTGTTTTTTCGAGTGCTTGGCGTGCATTGGTTAGTAGATTGACAAGTACTTGCTCAAACTTTTGAATCTCGACTTTAATTTCTGGGCAACCGGTATCTATCTGTTCAACCAGTGTAATCCCTTGAATTCTAAAAGGCTCTCTAAAAAATCCTAAGGCATTGTTCAAGGGGGTATGTGCGCTTATCCATTGTTTTTCTGTGCTTTTTTGTCGAGAAAATGAGCGCATGTTATCAATAATAAGACTGGCTCTATCAACCTGGTCAATCATATCTTGTGCCATTTCAACCTCAAATGCATCGGGGTTCTGACGCGATAGGGTTTGCTTAATACCCTCGGCACCTAAGCGTATAACGGCAAGCGGTTGATTAATTTCGTGCGCGATACCGGCGGCCATCTCTCCTAATGATTTTAAGCGGCTGGCATGTGCCATTTGCGCTTGATAAGCCAGTTTAGATTCCGCTATTTTGAGTGCCTGTACATCCTTTATAACCACCAAAAACTGACTAGACAGCGCTTGATCTGGGTCAATAAAGCGCGAACAGGTTAATAGCCCATAATGACCGGTTTGATGGCCTGTTTTAATTTTAACTTCAATAAGGTTTTGCTGTAGCTCTTGCGTTGGCTGTTTGATGAGGTTCATTAAGGGCTGTTGTGTTTTTTCAGCTGTTACAAATTGCTGAATAAATAAGTTATCAGGCGCATTGTTAAATATATTAAGGTCTGCAGAGGCGGCTTGGTTAGCATTTATAATGCGGCCTTGATCATTAATGACCAGCACCCAGTCTTGTAGGGTGTTAAGAATTTTTTGATTGTATTCATTCGCTTTTTTCAGTGCATCTTGTGTGTTTAGGTTTGCAATAAATAGCCGGCGTGTGCTGAACCAAATGACAAGCAATAACAATACGAGCACGCCTAAAAATAGAAAGAATTTTTGTGTGATATCATTAATCATGCGCTGATAGTTAACAGGGTTAATCAGAAAACGTACATTCGCAATCAGTTCGTTGGTGCTGTTGCAATAAAGCTGTTTGCTGATCTCAAAGCAATGTTTACACTGGGTTTTTCCCCGTTGGAGTGGACGCGTATGGTGCGGAAATAAATCAGGGTTAAATTCGATTTTCAAGCCCTTAATATAGGGCTGTTGATATTGCTCGCTTGAGTAAAGTAGTATTTTGCTTATTTCACGCTGTAACAAAAAAGCATCTTCAATCACCTGCCGCTGCATTAGGTCTTGGCTAATGGAGTTAATTAATAAGGCCGATTGATTTTGCGCTTCTTGGTGAAGTCTTGGCTGCAAAATATTATAAAAATAACTGAATGCAATTAAAATGAGAACGAGCGTAACGCTAATAAAAATAAGGCTTAATTGGCCATGTTTTTTGGGTCGGTTATTAGGGTTCATAGAGGGCTGATACCTGAACAAAAAAAGGCTTAAGAAATATGTTTTTTGCTTCAATTTGTTTTAAATTTAATCGGGGGCGGACTTGATGGCTAATCAAAATACTGGTGTCGACCCCTTTTTCAAGCGCACTCATAAAGGGTGAAAAGCTTAGCATGTTGTTGTTATTGATATGGTCTAACAGTCTTTTGTTGTGTAGCGCAGGGTGGCAGATAAACACAAAACCATAATGATCGGCTGTTAAAAAAGCTTGCTGTGAGATAACGCGAATAGGTTGCTTGACTTTTTTACGTAGTTGTTCAGCGATAATCTGTGCGTGTGCTGCATTTTTATCATATACAACGGCAATAGTAGCGTGTACAGGAGGCTGTTCGACAGCCGCAACAAGCGCTGGAAAAACCTCGGTTCCCACCCACAGTAAGTTCTCATCGCGTTGATTTAACGCCATGCTGGTGCTGGTGTATAGGCTCATTACAAGCCAAATAAGAAAGATCTTTAACGTTTTAATGACGTTTTTCCACGGTATAAATAAGTATTTATTATATAGAAAAATAATTGGAATAGTGTGAATTTATGAGGAGGTTTACCTATTTTGAGAAAATGGATCCTCAAAATAGGTTGGAACGAGGCTAATTAGCCTTGTGCTAACGCAGCGCGTTTTTTCTCAACAAGATTATGAATAATCGGCGACATCAATAAATCCATCGCTAATACCATATGCTCAGAGTTATAAACTAAGGTTTCTGGCGTTTGCAACCAAGCGCCTGGAATTTTGTCACACACGGCTTGTAAATCGACATCTTTAAGACGAACATGAGTCACCATCAATGAGTTCTTAGGCTCAGGTACTAAGGCCGCTTCGTCTTTCAAGGTTGAAAACGGATCAGAGGTATCCACTAAGGGTACACGGTGGAAGTTGATGTGGGTACGGTGGAACTGCGGTACAACATACTCAATGTAGTCTTCCATACGCTCTAAAATCACATCACGAACCTGACCGACTGAATAAGGACGCTCAGAGGTGTCACGGTAAATTTTTTGCATCCATTCAATGTTAACGACAGGACATACGCCAATACCTAGATCAACATATTGTGCAACGTCATGCATGCCTTCTGCTGGGCCATGGTCTTTACGCTTAACCATGCCATGTAAACCTTCATAGAATAGGACATCGGTACCTTCAGGAATATCTTCCCAAGGGGTAAATTCACCGGGCTTAAGGTCTGTACCTAAACGCGCGTTTAATTCCGCGGCTTCTTCGTCGCTGTGGATGTAATAACGACGTTTGCCTGTGCCGGTTTTACGATATTGAGCAAACAACTCTTCTAGCTTACCAAATTCATTGGCATGTTCTGAAAAGTGAGTTAATACGCGTGAACATGCATCCGCTTTGCTTGCCGCTACTTTTTCGCGCATGGTCATACGGTCGTATTTATGAAAACTGTCGCCTTCGATAATCGCGGCATTCAGGTTCTCACGTGCAAAAATTTGTTCTACAGCACGTTTAACGAATGATGTACCGGCACCAGATGAACCTGTGACCGTTACGATAGGGTGAGTTGCAGACATAATGCCTCCTTTCTTAGTGAAATAAGCAGGCTGGATCACCAGGCCTGCTTGCTATAAATTAAAACGTAAAACGATTACCACTTAAACCATAAGATTCTAAGGTCTTAAACATCAATATTTTCGGCTTTGAGTGCATTGCTTTCAATAAAATCACGACGTGGCTCTACATGGTCACCCATTAGTGTAGTGAATACCTGATCAGCCTCAATCGCATCTTGCACTCTAACTTGTAACAAACGGCGGGATTCAGGGTTCATCGTGGTTTCCCAGAGTTGTTCTGGGTTCATTTCACCTAGACCCTTATAGCGTTGTACGCTTTGGCCACGCTTCGCTTCATTCAGCAACCATTCTAAAGCGTCTTTAAAGTTATCAACCGGCTGTTGTTTGTCGCCACGTTGAACATAAGCCGATTCGGTGAGCAACCCTTGTAGGGTTTCACTGAGTTTTGCCATTGCGGCATATTCAGGTGATAGAATAAATTCCTCACCATACACTTGGGTGCTTAGTGTGCCGTGCTCACGTTGACCTAAGCGTAATTGAAATTTTGCATCGCCATCTAAAGCGGGTTCAACGCTAAGGGTGTAGCTGACTTTCTGCAATTCCCCGATGGCTTGAAGGCGTGGCTCAAGGTTTTTTGCCCATAAGGTTAGCGCGTCAAAATCATTCATCAGCGCGATGTTGAGCGCATCGGCATCAGTTAATAGGGTCAAAAAGGTTTGACTAAACCGACGCGATAAACGACCAATAATACGTTTAACCTGCAGATATTGCTTGGCGACCTGCTCTAGCGCGACTTCTTTAATGCTTGGGCCGTGATCCGATACCCAGAGCGCGGCATCGTTCAACGCGCTGTTTAATAGATAGCCTTCTAGTTCAGCGTCATCCTTTAAATAGGTTTCTTGTTTGCCTTTTTTCACTTTATAAAGCGGTGGTTGGGCAATATAGATATAGCCGTTTTCAATTAACTCCGGTAGCTGACGGTAGAAGAAGGTAAGCAATAGGGTACGAATGTGCGAACCATCGACGTCGGCATCCGTCATAATAATGATGCGGTGATAACGTAATTTAGCAATGTTGTACTCATCAGGACCGATGCCGCAACCCAGTGCGGTAATCAGTGTGCCGACTTCGGCAGAGGATATCATCTTATCGAAACGCGCGCGCTCAACGTTTAAAATTTTACCTTTCAGCGGCAAAATAGCCTGACGGCGGCGATCACGGCCTTGTTTGGCTGAGCCGCCAGCGGAGTCACCCTCCACCAGGTAAAGTTCGCTAAGCGCGGGATCTTTTTCTTGGCAATCGGCTAGCTTACCAGGCAAGCCGGCAATATCCAGCGCCCCTTTACGGCGTGTCATTTCACGCGCTTTACGCGCGGCTTCACGTGCGCGGGCGGCATCTACAATCTTGGCAAACACCGCTTTGGCTTCGTTGGGGTTTTCCATTAGATATTCAGCGAGCTTTTCATTCATCGCGGTTTCAACGGCGGTTTTCACCTCAGAAGACACTAGTTTGTCTTTGGTTTGTGATGAGAATTTTGGATCAGGTACTTTAACCGAGATTACCGCCGCTAAGCCTTCGCGGGCATCATCACCCGATACGTTGATCTTGAATTTTTTGTTAAGACCTTCTTTTTCAATATAACTATTGAGTGTGCGCGTGAGTGCTGCGCGGAAGCCAGATAAATGGGTACCACCATCACGTTGCGGAATATTGTTGGTGAAACAAACAATCGATTCTTGGTAGGATTCAGACCACTGCATTGCCACTTCGACCGTAATATCATCTCGCATGGTGGTGAAATGGAATGCCTTGGCGTTAATCGGTGTTTTGTTGTGGTTGATAAAATCAACGAATGCCAAAATACCGCCTTCATATTGAAACACTTGCTTGCGGTCATCACGCTTGTCAATCAGCTCAATATAAACCCCTGAGTTTAAGAAAGACAGTTCACGCAAGCGTTTTAGCAGTTGGTCAAAGTTGTATTCGGTGATGGCAAAAATCTCAGCACTGGGTTTAAAACGTATTTCAGTACCGGTTTTATCCGAGTCAGCCACAGCGGTTAAAGGTGCTTGGGGAACCCCAAGATGATAGGTTTGTTTCCAGACTTTACCGTGACGGTGAATGGTTAGATTTAACTCTTCGGAGAGCGCGTTGACCACGGAAACGCCCACACCGTGTAAACCGCCAGAGACTTTATAGGAGTTATCGTCAAACTTACCACCCGCGTGCAATACCGTCATAATGACTTCCGCCGCTGATACGCCTTCTTCTTTATGGATGTCGACTGGAATACCTCGGCCGTTATCAGACACCGATACCGAGCCATCAGTATGAATGGTTACTTTGATAATGTCACAATGCCCAGCGAGCGCCTCGTCTATCGCGTTATCGACTACCTCAAACACCATGTGGTGAAGACCCGAACCATCATCGGTATCCCCGATATACATACCCGGACGCTTACGTACAGCGTCAAGACCTTTTAAGACTTTTATGGATGAAGAATCATATAACTTAGGTTCGATAGTATTTTCTGACATAGCGCTTTGACTTTGGTTATAAAAATAATCTGGTGATTTTACCACAATTTTTGCAAAACCGTTTTAGTTGGTTTTGCTTGACCGCAATCAAAAGTGCCGGCTATCTGATCACAACACTCGTTCCCACCTCATCCCGGCGAAGGCCAGCATCGCCATCGACAGCAAAAACCTCAAGCTATCCCAACCCAAGTGGGGATGAGATACAAGCGAGCCAGCACGCCTTCTGTTTTAACCCGGATGTTTGAACCATGATAATAACGGTAATGACATCAAAAACAAAGCGTACTCAGCGCGATTATTCCCTTGCCTTTAAATTAGCCATTTTCAATACAGCAATCCGAACATCCATAGCGGGATGGTATGGTGGTGACCCACTTCAATGTTATCAAGCGCAAGATAGCTAGCGTCGAGCGATTTAATTTGTTTTTTGGTTTTGCCCGCGCCGCCTATTTCAAAGAGAGTGTGTTCATCGATAATAAAGTCGGCTTGGTGATGATAATGCACCTGATGCTGATGGCAGGGCAATCGCACTACATGAAGTATTGACAATTACACAAAAATAAATTGCTCTATTAAACAAGAAATATCAAAGTTAGCACGTTTTTTGCATGAGTTATTCTTTTTAACACGCGGAAATAACACATCATGCTTGCTAACCCTCAACCCTTTTTTGACCAAATTGCCGATCCACGTCGTGAGACAAAAAACAAACGACATAACCTCTCCGATATCCTAACCATCACCTTATGCTCCGTGCTTTCTGGTATGGATGATTGGCATGCCATTGCCATGTTTGCACGTGCTAAGGAGGCTTGGTTTAAACGTTTCTTAGCCCTACCTAATGGGATTCCCTCGCACGACACCTTTGGTCGGGTGTTTTCACTTATTGATCCAAACGCCTTTGAATCCGCCTTTATTGATTGGGCTCAGCAAAGCTATAAGATGAG